>NZ_MJAA01000150.1:0-566 GCF_001743375.1 Enterobacter sp. IF2SW-B1
GAAATAAGAATTGAGTTATTAATCAGTGGTTTTATTTTTATATTGGCTTCCCTTAGCGATTTTGTTGATGGTTATTTAGCTAGAAAATGGAATTTAGTTACAAATATGGGGAAATTTTTGGATCCATTAGCGGATAAATTATTAGTTGCAAGTGCTTTAATTGTACTTGTACAACTAGGACTAACAAATTCTGTAGTAGCAATCATTATTATTGCCAGAGAATTTGCCGTAACTGGTTTACGTTTATTACAAATTGAACAAGGATTCGTAAGTGCAGCTGGTCAATTAGGTAAAATTAAAACAGCAGTTACTATGGTAGCAATTACTTGGTTGTTATTAGGCGATCCATTGGCAACATTGATTGGTTTGTCAATAGGACAAATTTTATTATACATTGGTGTTATTTTTACTATCTTATCTGGTATTGAATACTTTTATAAAGGTAGAGATGTTTTTAAACAAAAATAAATATTTGTTTATACTAGATTTCAGTTTCATATGGAATCTAGTTTTTTTAATCCCAATTTTAGAAATTAGCCACGCAATTGTTTATAATGATATATTGT
>NZ_MJAA01000151.1:0-565 GCF_001743375.1 Enterobacter sp. IF2SW-B1
CAGAAGATAGAATTGTATAAGAATCGATTTCAACTCCAATTAAAGTATTTCCTAAATCTCTCATTTCTTTAACTGTATTAATTAATCGATCATTATCTCTTTGATGCAGTCCAATTGATGGCTCATCTAATACAATCATTATCTCTTTGATGCAGTCCAATTGATGGCTCATCTAATACATATAAGACACCAGTCAAACGTGACCCAATTTGCGTTGCCAATCGAATACGTTGTGCTTCACCACCTGAAAGTGTACCTGAAGCTCTGTTTAGCGTTAAATATTCAAGTCCCACATTATTTAAAAAAGTGAGTCGGGAAATAATTTCTTTCAATATTTGATTTGCAATCGCTTGATCTTGTTCTGACAAATTAATGTTTTTATAATAGTTCAGCGCTTGACTGATTGAAACGCTTACTACTTCCCCAATATTTAAACCACCTACATAAACAGATAACGCTTCACGACTCAATCGTTTTCCATGCCAAGTTTCACAAGGTAGTTCGGTCATATCTTTACTCATCATTTCACGTGTATATTCTGAATGAGATTCATGGAATCGTCTAC
>NZ_MJAA01000152.1:0-563 GCF_001743375.1 Enterobacter sp. IF2SW-B1
CTATTAATAAAGGAGACTACAATAATAGCAACGTTGATGCTTTAATTAATCAATTGAATCACACTGTAGATGTTAAGGAACGTCACAATATTTCTAATGATATTATTAAATTATCAAGTCGAGATGTACCAAACAGTTATATTGCTTACAACGATCAAATAGTCGCTGCTAACTCTAAAGTTAAAAATTATAAAGTAACACCTGAAGGTATCTATTTAATCGATTATCGAACAACGATTGAACGATAAGGGAATGTGGGACATTAATTTATGTCTCAGCCCCGCTTCAACTATAAAAACCACGCCGAAGTCATTCTAGATGATGATGGCGTGGTTTAATTTGCTTATATGATTGTATTACTTTCTGTTTGATGAATTTCAATAAAATGATTATTACATACTTTCAGTGAATCATGTTCATTTTATATAAACCTAATTGTCACTATTTGTTTAACGTGAAACACTTTTTTAACTCCAAAAAGTATKCCACTTCCACTCTTTTAAAGACAAATTATAAAAATAGGTGCTTTCGTTATAACACAAAACCACTCATTTCTCTTAAAT
>NZ_MJAA01000153.1:0-563 GCF_001743375.1 Enterobacter sp. IF2SW-B1
AATTGAATGTCATTCATAAATATAAAAGACAGCTGTTTACCATCATGTAATTCATAACCTACATAATGCCCCTCTATGCTTCTTATAAGCCCCTCAGTGTGCTTAGGTGACGCTAATTCAAATGACTTCCTCACCTTACAATCTTTAATATATACATGACCGAATAACTTGTTGTTCATCACCACATAAACCATATCAAATGGATCATTATATAACTTAAAGCAACATGGTTGTACTTTACTATGTTCTAATAATCCYGTGTAGTACCTTARTARCGTGCCTGCTCGTGTYTCAAATTSRTTTACGATAGTTTCTAWGTTCATTTGATTTTCTCCTCTTTATTTATTCTTAATACCATAGGCACCCATGAGAGCACGTCAGTTTGTTGTCCATCTTCTGGATAACAAATAGCTAATGGTAAGTTAGGAACTCTACCATCCAACAAATAACGCATTACAAAACTACCTCTATACACTAAATCAAGTTGTTCACTTTTAACTAATTCAATCAGCGCAAACATTGTAATTTTGTTCCATCCACTCCAAAACACTACATTCTCATCC
>NZ_MJAA01000154.1:0-561 GCF_001743375.1 Enterobacter sp. IF2SW-B1
CTACACCTTTTGGACCTACTTCATCAAGCAATTGTTTTGTACCACTAAATGAAGCAATTTTACTTGAAGATACAGTTGGAATTGATGCTAATTCATAGTCTGGTTTCGGACGTTTCTCAACATTTGGGAAACCATTAATTGTTACATTACCTATATATTCTAATGTTTTAGTACCTCTATCTAGAGACGGCTGAATGTCGAAAAGTTCTGGTGTTTCTTCAATAAATTTAGTTGTGTGATCACCACTTGTGAACTTTTTATTTTTCATTACATTAATTAAGAATGGAATATTAGTTTTAACACCACGAATACGCATTTCTCGTAATGAACGTACCATTTTTTCTTCTGCTTGTTTAAATGATATCGCATGTGTAGATAATTTTACGAGTAATGAATCRTAATAAGGTGATATCTCAGCACCTTGGAAACCATCTCCAGCATCAAGACGTACACCAAAGCCACCGCTTGAACGATAAGCAATGATTGTTCCAGTATCCGGCATGAAATCATTTAACGGATCTTCTGTTGTAATACGACATTGGATGGCATAGCCCAATGTTG
>NZ_MJAA01000155.1:0-561 GCF_001743375.1 Enterobacter sp. IF2SW-B1
AATAGGTATTATGGAATTGTATGCCATAGAAAGTGATGCGCTTGCTAATTTGCCACGTAACTCTGACGTTGAAATTGCCATCGTTGACGAGTCGCATATAGATGCCTATTTAAAAGTTGCATATCAATTTAGTTTGCCATTTGGAAAAGACTATGCAGATGCACATGAAAAAATGGTAAGGGAATATTATCAAAAAGATGTGATTAAACGCTTAGTAGCTTATTTAAATAATGAACCTATGGGCGTTGTAGATGTCATTGAAAGTGAAAATTACATTGAATTAGATGGATTTGGTGTATTAGAACAATTTCGGCACCAAGGAATTGGATCTACAATTCAATCGTTGATAGGTGAATACGCCATATCAAAAAATCACAAACCAATCATATTAGTTGCAGATGGTGAAGATACAGCAAAAGATATGTATGCAAAGCAAGGTTATGTTTACCAATCATTTTGTTATCAAATATTAAAAGAAGATATTGGAAATTAACGATTGATGATAGGTTTGTATTAGAATAAAAAAGCAGTAAGCTGGTTTCGAGTAGAAATCAACTTACT
>NZ_MJAA01000156.1:0-559 GCF_001743375.1 Enterobacter sp. IF2SW-B1
CATGCTGTTGATTTTAGCATGCTGTTGATTTTAGCCAAATAAATATTTTAGGTTATGACGATAAAAAATCATATTTCGACGCGTTAGGTGTACCAGCAGGTCAAGTTTATCCAATTGCTTATGAAAAAGATGCAATCGAATTAATCGCTGATAAGATTAAAACTAAAGAAAATAAAGGGAAATTAACATTACAAGTTGTTTCTATCGATGAGCAAGGTAAGTTAAATGTTAGTATTCGTCAAGGACTAATGGAAGCAAGAGAAATTTTCTTAGTAGTGACTGGTGCTAATAAACGAGATGTAGTTGAAAAATTATATCAAGAAAATGGTAAAACAAGCTTCGAACCAGCCGATTTAAAAGCACATAGATTGGTAAATGTTATTCTTGATAAAGAAGCGGCTGCAGGTTTACCTGAAGATGTTAAAGCTTACTTTACGTCACGCTTTGCTTAATTAAAAATCTGTGAGGTATTGATTATGTCTAAAGACAAAGATCCAAAATTAAATTATCATGAAGAAGAAAACAGTATGGTAACTGATTTTGAAGATTTAAAAGAATT
>NZ_MJAA01000157.1:0-558 GCF_001743375.1 Enterobacter sp. IF2SW-B1
CACGTAAATAACTCGCTGCATCGAATGTTCTTGATCCTGTTCGTAATGTAAAGTTTCTTGTATCTACAATAATACCTGCATACATCACTGTTGATTCAAGACGTGTTAAACGTTGTTCTGTTGGTTGATATTCCAGTAACTCCACGTAAATAACTCGCTGCATCGAATGTTCTTGATCCTGTTCGTAATGTAAAGTTTCTTGTATCTACAATAATACCTGCATACATCACTGTTGATTCAAGACGTGTTAAACGTTGTTCTGTTGGTTGATATTCCAGTAACTCTGTTACCAATGCGTATCAACAATCACTACGGTTGTCTTAGATGTCATCATATCCCAAGCATCATCTGATGTAATAAATCGCTCTCTTAACTCTGACAACTTTACGGTTTGCTTTATTTAAGACATTTTCATCTAAAACCAGTTCCGGTTTATGCGTATCAACAATCACTACGGTTGTCTTAGATGTCATCATATCCCAAGCATCATCTGATGTAATAAATCGCTCTCTTAACTCTGGCTTTTTATCAATTTCATTCATCACGCGTCGTAATGTT
>NZ_MJAA01000158.1:0-558 GCF_001743375.1 Enterobacter sp. IF2SW-B1
ATAATTAATATCTTCAAAGTCTTTAATTAAATCACCATGGCTACGAGATGTTTCAATTGAAATAACATCAGCATCTAAGTCATGAATAGCATGAATGATTTGACCGAATTGAGAATAMCACATATGTGTATGGATTTGAGTTTCATCAYGAACTGAAGACGTTGCAAGTTTAAATGATAAAACAGCATCTTTAAGATATTGTTCGTGATATTCAGAGCGTAATGGTAAGCCTTCACGTAATGCAGGTTCGTCAACTTGGATAACTTTGATTCCTGCAGCTTCAAGTGCTAATACTTCTTCGTTGATTGCTAAGGCAATTTGATCTTGAACAACTTTACGTGGTAAATCAACACGTTCAAATGACCAGTTTAGAATTGTTACAGGACCAGTTAACATACCTTTAACTGGTTTATCTGTTAAGCTTTGTGCATAAACTGTTTCATCAACAGTTAAAGGCGCTGTCCATTTTACATCACCATAAATGATTGGTGGTTTTACGGCACGTGAACCATAAGATTGCACCCAACCGAATTTAGTTACTAAGAAACCTTGTAATTT
>NZ_MJAA01000159.1:0-557 GCF_001743375.1 Enterobacter sp. IF2SW-B1
AACAAACTGTTAAAGAAAACTTAGATAAATTAAGAGAAATCATTCAATCACAAGAGTCACCATTTTCAAAAGGTATGATTGAAGACTACCGTAAGCAATTAACAGAATCACTACAAGATGAACTTGCAAATAACAAAGACTTACAAGATGCGCTAAATAGCATTAAAATGAACAATGCTCAATTCGCTGAAAACTTAGAGAAACAACTTCATGATGATAAACAAACTGTTAAAGAAAACTTAGATAAATTAAGAGAAATCATTCAATCACAAGAGTCACCATTTTCAAAAGGTATGATTGAAGACTACCGTAAGCAATTAACAGAATCACTACAAGATGAACTTGCAAATAACAAAGACTTACAAGATGCACCGTTAGCAGAACACATTAATTTAACAGATTATGATGAAAACTTAGAGAAACAACTTCATGATGATATTGTCAAAGAACCTGATACAGATACAACATTTATCTATAACATGTCTAAACAAGACTTTATAGCTGCAGGTTTAAATGAGGATGAATCTAATAAATACGAAGCAATTGTCAAAGAGGCA
>NZ_MJAA01000016.1:0-32493 GCF_001743375.1 Enterobacter sp. IF2SW-B1
AGCCTGATACAGATTAACAGAATTTGCCTGGCGGCTTTAGCGCGGTGGTCCCACCTGACCCCATGCCGAACTCAGAAGTGAAACGCCGTAGCGCCGATGGTAGTGTGGGGTCTCCCCATGTGAGAGTAGGGAACTGCCAGGCATCAAATTAAGTAGTAAGCCGGTGCATTAATCCGGTGGTTACAAGCAGTCTTCGGTGGAGCGGTAGTTCAGTCGGTTAGAATACCTGCCTGTCACGCAGGGGGTCGCGGGTTCGAGTCCCGTCCGTTCCGCCACTTATTAAAAGCCCTGAGTTAACGCTCAGGGCTTTTTTCATATCTGACGATTAATTATTGCGAAATTAGCAAAAATCCTCTGCGTTTTACGATCTTTTTCTCTATAACACCGCCAGCGATAATCGTCCTCAGTTAACGAACATAACGATTGAGGAATATTATGACTCTCCCTGCATTTGGTCTGGGCACTTTCCGCCTGAAAGACGACGTAGTTATCGCATCAGTTAAAACCGCTCTTGAACTTGGCTATCGCGCAATTGATACGGCACAGATCTATGAAAACGAAGCTGCCGTTGGACAGGCTCTTGAAGAGAGCGGTGTACCGCGTAATGAACTGTTCATCACCACCAAAATCTGGATCGAAAACCTCAGCAAAGACAAGCTCATTCCAAGCCTGAAAGAGAGCCTGAAGAAACTGCGTACCGACTATGTCGATCTGACGCTGATCCACTGGCCGTCACCTAACGATGCCGTTTCTGTGGAAGAGTTCATGCAGGCGCTGTTGGAAGCGAAAAAGCAGGGCCTGACCCGTGAAATTGGTATTTCCAACTTCACCATCCCGCTGATGGAAAAAGCCATTGCCGCAGTTGGCGCAGAGAATATTGCGACAAACCAGATCGAGCTGTCTCCATACCTGCAAAACCGCAAAGTCGTGGACTGGGCAAAACAGCACGGGATCCACATCACCTCTTACATGACGCTGGCCTACGGTAAGGCTCTGAAAGACGAGGTAATTATCCGTATCGCAGAGAAACATAACGCGACTGCTGCGCAGGTTATTCTGGCATGGGCAATGGGTGAAGGCTATGCCGTGATCCCATCATCAACCAAGCGCGAAAACCTGGCCAGCAACCTGCTAGCGCTGGATCTTCATCTGGATGACGATGATAAAAAAGCGATCGCAGCACTGGAGTGCAACGACCGCCTGGTGAGCCCGGAAGGTTTAGCCCCTGACTGGGATTAATAAGACCCTCCCTCTGTAACCCGAACCCTCACACAGCTCCTCCGGGAGCTGTTTTTATATGCTCGCTCAGGAAGTCGATAAAGGCGCGTATGCGCGTGCTTACCGCTCTGTCGCTGTAATAAACCGCGCTGAAAGGCATCTCTACCGGCAAACGTTTATCGGCCATTAGCTCTACCAGTTCACCCCGCGCTATCTCTTTATCAATCATATAGTCTGACAAGCAGGCGATCCCATTCCCTTCCAGGCAAAGCTGCTTCAGCGTTTCTCCGCTGTTAGACGATAATCCGCAGGTTATTTCATGAAGCTGGCCATCATGACAGGCAACAGGCCAGGTGTTCAGCGACACCGGCTCCGTAAAGCCCAGGCACAGATGCTGCTTCAGTTCTTCAACCGTCTCCGGTTTACCATGTTCAGCAATATACTGTGGCGACGCGATAATTTTACGGTAGCTGGCAAACAGCGGGCGGGCCCGCAGGCTGGAATCCGTCAGGGTTCCCGCCCGAATAGCCACATCCACTTTCCGCTCGATGAGGTTAATAAACGTCTCGGACGAGACCAGAGAGAGCGTCATCTCCGGATAGCATTCACGGAAAGGTTTGATTAACGGCATCAGAAAATGAAGCACAACCGGCGTGGCAGCATCAATGCGCAGCAACCCGCGCGGCGTGCTGCGGGTTTCCATAATCTCCGTCTCCGCTGCGGCCATCTCCTGCAGCACCGACTGCACGCGGCGGAAATAACGTTCCCCTTCTTCCGTCAGACTGAGCTGCCGCGTCGTTCGGTTGAGCAGACTCACCCCAAGCTTCATCTCCAGCTTTTTCACCGAACGGCTAATGGCCGAGTTAGCCTGTCCCAGCTGCTCGGCTGCGCGGCTAAAGCTGCCGCTTTCGACGACGGCGACAAAGATTGTCAGCTCTTCAGACGTTGCTTTCATTGTTGCACCACCTGCAAAATTCTATTGATATTTTGACCATTTTTGTTATTTAAGCACTGGCGCATACTGCCTGTCATCTTAATCCTGATGATACGGAGTATTTTATGCCACTGGCGCTACTTGCCCTGACGATCAGTGCCTTTGCAATTGGCACGACCGAATTTGTTATCGTGGGACTGGTTCCCACCATCGCTAACCAGCTTGCCATCTCGCTGCCCTCAGCCGGGTTGCTGGTGTCCATCTACGCCCTGGGCGTTGCCGTCGGCGCGCCGGTGCTGACGGCTCTGACCGGACGCTTTCCGCGTAAACAGCTGTTAGTCGCGCTGATGGTGCTGTTTACCGCCGGGAACATTCTGGCCTGGCAGGCACTGGACTACACCACGCTGGTGATTGCCCGCCTGTTGACCGGTCTGGCACACGGCGTGTTCTTCTCGATTGGTTCCACCATTGCAACCAGCCTGGTCCCCAAAGAGAAAGCGGCTTCAGCGATCGCGATCATGTTCGGTGGGTTGACCGTCGCACTGGTCACAGGCGTACCGTTGGGAACGTTTATCGGACAGCATTTCGGCTGGCGTGAAACGTTTCTGGCCGTCTCCTTACTGGGCGTTATCGCTCTGGTGACTAGCCTGCTGCTGGTACCGTCGAATATCCCGGGCCGGGCGAGCGCCAGCCTGCGCGATCAGCTGAAAGTGCTTACCCATCCGCGTTTGCTTATCATCTATGCGGTTACGGCTCTGGGCTATGGCGGCGTATTCACTGCCTTCACCTTCCTGGCACCGATGATGCAGGACCTGGCGGGCTTCTCCCCGAATGCCGTGAGCTGGATTTTGCTGGGATACGGTATTTCTGTGGCCATTGGCAATATCTGGGGCGGTAAGCTTGCGGATAAGCATGGTGCGGTACCGGCGCTGAAATTTATCTTCGCCGCCCTGGTGGTTCTGCTGATGATTTTCCAGTTCACGGCTTCAATGCAATACGCCGCGCTGGTCACGGTACTTGTGATGGGGATCTTCGCCTTCGGTAATGTGCCAGGGCTTCAGGTTTACGTTGTCCAGAAAGCCGAGCTCTATACGCCGAATGCGGTGGATGTGGCATCCGGTCTGAATATTGCCGCTTTTAATATTGGTATCGCGCTGGGCTCCATTATTGGCGGACAAACCGTCGAACACTTCGGATTAACCCAGACCCCATGGATTGGCGCGGTGATTGTCCTGGTCGCCTTCCTGCTGATTGGCCTGAGTGGACGCCTCGATAAGCCAGCCCGAGTAGCGCTGGGATAACATCAGTAAGTGCTTGCTTACAAAACTGGAAAGCGGTTTCTCAGAAATTGCGTTGAAAGTGTGACCTAAAGTCCCTATAACATTAGAACCAGTCCGTTTTCAGGGCTGGTTCATGTTACAGGGGCTGTTTCCAAAAGTGCGAAAAAATACCTATGCCATGCGTTATGTTGCCGGAATGCCCGCGGAGAGGATCTTACCTCCGGGGTCGTTTGCGAGCATAAGCCAGGCATTACCCGCCGGCACACCGTTAAGCAGCGATGATAAAATCCGGGTTCTGGTCTGGAATATCTTCAAGCAGCAGCGCGCGGAGTGGTTATCGGTACTCAAAAATTTTGGAAAAGATGCCCACCTGGTTCTGCTCCAGGAGGCGCAAACTACCCCTGAACTGGTACGGTTTGCCACCACGAATTACCTTGCCGCCGACCAGGTGCCGGCATTTGTTCTGCCGCAGCATCCCTCTGGCGTAATGACGCTTTCTGCTGCCCATCCGGTCTACTGTTGCCCGCTCCGCGAGCGCGAACCTATCCTGCGTCTGGCGAAATCAGCGCTGGTGACGGTCTATCCGCTGCCGGATACCCGTATGCTGATGGTCGTCAATATCCACGCGGTAAACTTTAGCCTCGGCGTGGATGTGTATAGTAAGCAGTTACTTCCTATTGGCGATCAGATTGCGCATCACAGCGGGCCCATCATCATGGCCGGCGATTTTAATGCCTGGAGCCGTCCACGCATGAATGCGCTGTATCGCTTTGCGCGCGAAATGTCGCTGCGTGAAGTTCGCTTCAGTGATGACCAGCGTAAAAAAGCTTTTGGTCGTCCTCTCGACTTTGTCTTCTATCGCGGTTTGAGCGTGCACGACGCCTCTGTACTGGTGACGCGCGCTTCGGATCACAACCCTCTACTCGTTGAATTCAGTCCCGGCAAACCTGATAAATAATGGTGTGTCAGGTCTGCCGTGGGGCAGGCCGCGCGGGTGCTGCCCTTTTATTTTTAACCAACAAAGGACAGTACGATGACAACAACACACTCCCATCATGACAACGTAGAAAAACAGTTTGGTTCTCAGGCAAGTGCTTATCTGAGCAGCGCCGTGCATGCTTCAGGTCGCGATCTGGTGCGTCTCGGTGAACGTCTGGCGGCATTCCCGCAGGCGCACGTGCTGGACCTGGGATGTGGGGCAGGGCACGCCAGCTTTACGGCTGCGCAGCAGGTAGCCCACGTTACCGCATATGATTTATCGAGCCAGATGCTGGACGTCGTTGCTGAGGCGGCGAAAGCGAAGGGGCTGAAAAATATAGATACGCGGCAGGGCTATGCGGAGTCTTTACCGTTTGATGACGCGTCGTTTGATGTCGCGATCAGCCGGTATTCCGCACACCACTGGCATGATGTCGGCCAGGCATTGCGCGAAGTCAGACGTGTTCTGAAGCTGGGGGGCACCTTCATCATTATGGACGTGATGTCTCCCGGACATCCGGTGCGTAATATCTGGCTGCAGACGGTCGAAGCGCTGCGCGACACCTCGCACGTGCAAAATTACTCCAGTGGCGAGTGGCTTACGATGATCACCGAAGCTGGCTTGATTTCACGCTCATTGATAACCGATCGTTTGCCGCTGGAATACAGCTCGTGGATCGCGCGTATGCGCACCCCGGAAGCATTAAGCCAGGCAATTAGGCTTTACCAGGAGAGTGCGTCCGCAGAGGTGAAGGCGTACTTTGAACTGCAGGCGGATGGCTCATTTACGAGCGATACCATCATGGCTGAAGCGCAAAAAGCGGGATAAACAAAAAAGGCACCGAGGGGAATCGGTGCCTTTTTATCTTTCGATCGTGTTATCAGGAGTCTGGCGTGGCGCTGTTCTTCACAAACAGCGTCAGCTGGTCGCCCGGTTTCAGATTGTCAGTATCATTATTCCAGCGCATCACATCTTTGATGTTCACGCCGTGACGTTTTGCAATACTGGACAGTGAATCGCCTTTGCGCACGCGATAGGTGATGCTATCGCTGTTGCTGGCGAGACGCTGTGCGCTGCTACCTGCACCCACGGTCAAAGTCTGACCCACCTTCAGCCCAGAGCTGCGCAGATTATTCCACTGCTGCAGATCTTTCGCCGTCACGCCAAGACGTGAGGCAATGCCTGAAAGGGTATCCCCTGAACGCACCTTATAGCTGCGGCTGCTAACGGATGAAGCATCGGCGATCAGCGTTGACTGAACGGCGGCAATTTCACCCGATGCTAAAGACTCACGTAACTGCGCCGCATGTTTCTGCGGAACCATCACATACTGCGGGCCGCTTGCCCCCAGCGTCGAGCCTTTGACGCCTGCATTAAAGGTTTTCAATTTACTTACCGACATACCCGTCATATCAGCAACTTGTTGAATATCAACCGGATTGCTGAGGCGCACGCGCGCCAGTGCACGACTTTCGTCTGGTGTTGGCAGTTGTACACCGTAACGCTTGCTGTTCTTGAGAATATCGCTCAAGGCCAGCATCTTCGGTACGTAAATCTTCGTTTCCTGTGGCAGTGAGAGCGACCAAAAATCGGTGGATTTACCCCGTGCTTTATTCGCTTTCATTGCCTTCAGTACACGACCTTCGCCACTGTTATACGCTGCGACCGTTAACAGCCAGTCGCCGTCAAACATCTTGTTCAGACGTTGCATCATGTCGAGAGCGGCTGTCGTTGAAGCGACAACATCGCGACGCGCATCATAGTTGCGGGTCTGTTTCAGACCATAGTTTCGCCCGGTGCTCGGAATGATCTGCCAAATGCCTGCGGCATTGGCGCCAGACGTCGCGTGTGGGTCAAAAGCGCTCTCCACTATGGGTAGGAGTACCAGCTCCATAGGCATGTTACGTTTTTTAACTTGCCCGGCTATCCAGTACATATACGGCTCTGCCCGTAACGTTACATCGTGGAGATAGCTCTTATTTCTTAAATACTTCTGTTTCTGTTCGCGAATCCGGCTGTTTTCCGGAATTCCCATCTTTAGCTCGTCGCCAATAGAGGTCCACAAGTCTTGCTCCTGCGCGAAAGATGTCCCATCGTCCATCCAGCGCGCCGAACTTGTAAACTTCCCTGCTTCCCCTTGACCAGCTGCAGAAAGGCTCTGTGCGTGCTGTTGTACGTTGCTGCCGTTCTGCGACTGGCAACCTACAAGCAGGACAGAGGCGAGTAATATCGCTTTTGCCTTCATGTGTGTGTCAATAGTTGCTTAAAAGACGAGCGATGATAACGGCGAAATTTTGAAAAGGCAACCCGCATTTATCTGAAGTTATCTTTCTTTGACCTTAACCATGCAAATCGCTGTTCTGGTTGTTGCAAATTTGTTTCTTGGTTAATTTTATTAATTAAATCAATATCATCTGTTCGTAAAAATAAATTAATCTGGCGCTCATTTTTCAGAATTACGGGCAGTGTATTTTGGTTTTTTGCACGTAACTCCTTCACTTTGTGATAATAATCCTGAATCGCCCGAACCTCAGGTAAGAGGCTTGCAGCAAACTTCATATTTCCTAATGTATACTCATGGGCGCAACAAATAAGGGTATCATCCGGTAACGCACTAATCTTTTGTAAAGACTGATACATCTGTTCCGGTGTACCTTCAAACAGTCTTCCGCAGCCGCCCGAGAACAAGGTGTCGCCACAAAAAAGATAAGGTTTGCTGTAGAAACACAGATGTCCCAAAGTGTGACCCGGTGTAGCAAATACGGAAAACTCCCACTCGTGGATGAGGATATTTTCGCCTTCTTCGACTACTTGCGTCGTTCCCTTATTTTGTGTCTCAGCCGGTCCGTACACCACAAGATGCGGAAATTGGGCGCGCAGTTCCTGCACGCCGCCAGTATGATCGTTATGATGATGCGTCAACAGAATGGCGTCAGGCTGCCAGCCGTTATCATTTATGGCGCGCAGTACAGGGGCGGATTCGCCGGGATCGACAATGACGCATCGACGCTCGTCATCGACCAAAACCCAGATGTAATTGTCCTCAAAAGCGGGAATACTGATAAGATTCATACATTACCTCTTATAGCGTGGCGGGTGTTTTGATGAAACCGGCAAGGATACCTCAGACTGTCGCAGCACCGGAACGTTGGGCGGAATTGCCCTGGGGTGAATACTATCGCGAGGCACTGGAGCAGCAGCTGAAGCCCTGGCTCGCGAAAATGTATGGCTTTCACCTGCTTAAGATTGGCAATCTCAGCGCGGAAATCAATACCGAAAGCTGCGCTATCTCACATCAGGTTAACGTCTCTCTCGGCGGATCGCCGGTTCAGGTGAAGGCAGACCCGTTGCATCTGCCATTTGCAGAGAAATCCGTTGATGCATGCCTTCTTGCACACGCGTTGCCCTGGTGCAGCGATCCTCACCGTATGCTGCGTGAAGCCGATCGCGTTCTGATTGATGACGGCTGGCTGATCCTCAGCGGATTCAATCCGCTGAGCCTGATGGGGCTGCGCAAGCTGGTACCCGTGCTGCGCCGAACGCCACCCTATAACAGCCGAATGTTCAGCATGATGCGCCAGCTCGACTGGCTTTCACTGCTGAACTTTGAAGTGCTCTGCTACGGCGGTTTTCAGGTACTGCCGTGGGCGCGGAAGGGGGGAGTGTTGTTAAGCACGCATTTGCCCGCCTTAGGCTGCATGCAGTTTATCGTCGCGCGTAAGCGAACCATCCCCCTTACGCTTAACCCGATGAAGCAGAGCAAATCGAAAACGCCTATCCGGCAGACCGTTGGCGCAACGCGGCAGTACAGAAAGCCCTGATCAGGATTCAGGCTGGTAGCCTGCATCTTCATGGGCCGGGTTTAAAGCCGCCGCGCGCGCCAGTTCGTCGCAGCGTTCGTTCTCAGGGTGACCAGCATGCCCTTTTACCCATTCCCATTTTATTTGGTGCTGACCTAATGCCGCATCCAGCCGCTTCCAGAGATCGACATTTTTAACCGGCTTTTTATCCGCAGTTTTCCAGCCGCGTTTTTTCCAGTTGTGGATCCACTGGGTGATACCCTGGCGCACGTACTGGCTGTCGGTACTGAGCACCACGTCGCAGTGTTCTTTTAAGGCTTCCAGCGCCACAATGGCCGCCATCAACTCCATACGGTTGTTGGTGGTCAGGAAATAGCCTTCGCTAAAAGTTTTTTCATGCTGGCGATAGCGCATAATCGCGCCGTAGCCGCCGGGCCCTGGGTTGCCGAGACAAGATCCATCGGTGAAAATTTCTACCTGTTTACGCATCTCTGGTAGACTTCCTGTATTTGAAACGTTCAGTTAAACGATAAGTCTGACATAAATGACCGCTATGAGCACTGCAATTACTCGCCAGATTGTCCTCGATACCGAAACCACCGGTATGAACCAGATCGGCGCGCACTACGAAGGGCATAAGATCATTGAGATCGGTGCCGTTGAAGTGGTGAACCGTCGTCTCACGGGGAACAACTTCCACGTGTATCTCAAACCCGATCGGCTGGTGGATCCAGAGGCGTTCGGCGTTCACGGTATTGCCGATGAGTTCTTGCTGGATAAACCGACGTTTGCGGATGTGGCTGACGAGTTTCTGGAATACATCAAGGGCGCTGAGCTTGTCATCCATAACGCCTCGTTCGATATCGGCTTTATGGATTATGAATTCAGCAAGCTTAATCGTGATATCCCGAAGACGAACACCTTCTGTAAGGTAACAGACAGTCTGGCGCTGGCAAGGAAGATGTTCCCGGGCAAGCGTAACAGCCTGGATGCGCTTTGTTCGCGCTACGAGATAGACAATACCAAGCGAACGCTCCACGGGGCGTTGCTCGATGCCCAGATCCTCGCCGATGTCTATCTGACGATGACCGGTGGGCAGACGTCAATGAAGTTCAGCATGGAAAATGAGTCACAGCAGACGCAGGGCGAAGCGGGCATTCAGCGCGTTGTCCGTCAGGCAAGCCGTTTGCGGGTGGTGTTAGCCAGTGATGAAGAGCTACTTAACCATGAATCCCGTCTCGACCTGGTGCAGAAGAAGGGCGGAAGCTGTATGTGGCGCGCCTGAAAAAACGCCACAATGCCTGTAAAATCATCGGTTGGGTGAATTTTGCAGCAAACGATTCAAAACGTGAGAAAAAGCGTTGACGAGATCGGAGGCACACCGTAATATGCGCCTCGTTCCCCAAGCGGGAACAGTGGAGCGGTAGTTCAGTCGGTTAGAATACCTGCCTGTCACGCAGGGGGTCGCGGGTTCGAGTCCCGTCCGTTCCGCCACTATTCAGGCCCACGTTATTTATAACGTGGGCCTTTTTCATATCTGTACTTTTTCGTCTGCGCGTTCGATCTTTGCGACTTTCCTTTGCGAGGCGCGAGAGCAGAGGGCAATGCCAAACAGAATCAGTACCGTGCTGACCAGATGATACGAATGCAACGTAACGTGCAGGAACATCACGCTGAACAGACCGCCGCTCAGCGGAATAAGGTGGGAATAAATCTCCCCGCGGGTTGCACCGATAGCCGCAATGCCTTTATTCCACAGCAGGTAAGAGAGCCAGGAAGGAAAGACCACCAGGTACATCAGCCCGCTTAAAAAGCCCGGTGCGGTATAGGCCGTCCAGTCAGGTAAGCCGGTCTTTATCAACGATATCGCCAGTACCGGTAACAACACCAGGGCACCGAGGACCGCGCTCACGGCCACAAAGGCATTCCCACCGACGCTTTTCGGCTTCATCCGCAAGAAAGCACAATAAACGGCCCAGCTGGCGGCAGAGCCCATGGTCCAGATATCGCCGCGATTCAGATTTTTAAGCGTATCCAGATGCAGCAGATCGCCCTGCATGACCAGCCAGACGACGCCCAATGAACTGAGAACAACGCCAGCAATATTCTGTACTGATATTTTCTCTTTAAAGACCAGCTTATTTATCAATAAAACCAGGGCGGGCGTTGTAGATAAATAAATAGCTGCATTAAGAGATGAAGTATATTGCAGACCGATATACAGCGTGAGTGGGAACATAACCTGTCCGCACAGCGCAAGAAATATGATCGTACCTTTCGCCTTTTTCATCATCGGCCACTGGGCGCGAATCTGTCTGATATAAAGCATCGATAAAAGAAGAGCCGTAATTATCCAGCGTGCGGCGGATAATATAATCGGGTCTGCATGCGCCACCAGTAAATGACCGACGACATAATTACCCCCCCAAAAACAGGCCGCGAGACTGAGTAAAAAATAGGGCATAGAGGCTCCTGATAATAAACATTTTGTCTGCCTTTAGAGTACTGCCGGTGCAGAATTAAATGCTAATATAATATTTTCATCTCACGGTATTGGCTGAAACTATGAAGTTTACTCTCAGGCAACTTGAGTTCTACATTGCGTTAGCGGAAACATTACAAATTTCCAAAGCGGCCAGCCGTTGTCATATATCGCAATCTTCCATGACGGTCTCTATGCGCAACCTGGAGGAGGCGGTGAATGCCCCTCTCTTTATCCGTCATGCAAAAGGGATCCAGTTAACTCCCGTCGGCGAGCGATTTCTCAATCATGCCCGCAAGATCCTCCACGATAGCCGCGCGGCGGTGGAGGATCTCCATCAGCAGCCTGAGGCGATTAACGGCGTCGTGCGCATCGGCATTGCCGAAACCCTTTCCGCTTATCTGCTGCCCAATCTCTGGGGCGATATCGCGCAGCGTTTTCCGCTGCTGGAGACGGCATTTCATGAGGCGCCCGCATCGCAGCTGCTTCAGGCCTTGCGTCAGGGAGATCTCGATTTTTGTCTTTTGCTAACCTCCAATATCAGCCACGATAGTACGCTTGAGGTCGAAACGTGGATCCGTTCGCCGCGCCGGTTATGGACCGCCATCGGCCATCCTCTTCTCAGCGTGCCGGAGCTACGGTTAAAGGATGTGGAAAAGGCGCCATTTCTGTTGCTGGTGACGGACGACTATCCCGATGTGATATCCGACTACTGGCAAAGCAGGGGCTGTCATCCTGACATACATTTTCGCACCAACTCCTTTGAGGCGATTCGAAGTCTGGTCGCGCAGGGAAAGGGGGTGACGATTTTATCCGATCTGGTCTATCGCCCGTGGGCGCTCGGCGGTCAGCGCGTGATCCGGCGCACCATTGACGACTGCATTACCTATATGGATGTGGGCATCGTCAAAAACGTCGGGCAGCCGCTTTCGCCGGCCTGTTTGCGGTTGATGGATTTTTTACGACAGCAAACGGCACGCCTGGGCGAAGCGCGCTGAACTGCGTCCCTGAGATTTCCGTTATCCGCCAGATATTTCCTGATTTCCCTGAGGGCCTTCTTGCCCGCAGGTCGTGTATTCCGCTGCTGGGGATGAAGACAATAAGCGCCTTGCTTATTTTCTTTACCGAAACGGAATTGTGCTATGTCTGGTATCACCGCGAGCGATATTCGTTCCCTGCTCGCCTCCCGTCCACTCTTGTTGGTTCTCTGCTGTGCCACCGCTTGGCCGGCATACGCTGAAGAGTCGATGATCGTTGAGGGGTATTATCGCGATCCCGCGTCATTTATCGCTCCGGCTCATACTCCAGCACAACAATTGCCTGCCAGCGACGGTGCGGGCGCGCTAAAAAACATCCCGGGTTTTTCCGTACTGCGCAGCGGCGGGAGTAACGGCGATCCGGTGTTGCGCGGGATGTTCGGCTCCCGGCTGACGCTGCTTGCAGACGGCGTCAGCACTCAGGGGGGCTGCGGCTCGCGCATGGATACCCCAACGGCCTATATCACTCCGCAAAGTTACGACACGATAACCGTCATCAAAGGCCCACAAAGCGTGCTCTGGGGGCCGATGGGGTCCGCCGGAACATTGCTTTTTGAACGCCAGCCGGACTATTTCAGCGTACCTGAGCTAAAAGGCAGCGCTGAGCTGCTGCGGGGCGCTAACGGACGCGCGGATCAAAACCTTAATCTCGCGTTTGGCGACCCGCGTGGCTACGTCCGCCTGGATGGTAATCATTCGGAGGCGGATGACTACCGGGATGGTCATGGCAATCGCGTGCCGGGTCTGTGGCGCAGATGGAACAGCGGCGTCACGGTTGGGCTCACGCCTGATGAGGACACGCTGGCGGAGCTAAGCGTGGGAGCCAGCGACGGTAAAGCCCGCTATGCGGGTCGGATGATGGATGGTAGCCGTTTTGCCCGTAAAAGCGCGGCGCTAAAACTGGAGAAATATCACCTGAGCGAGCACGTCAGCAAACTTAGCTGGCAGCTCTATGCCAATGATACTGACCACATCATGGATAACTACAGCCTGCGTCAGCCCGTTGGACCGAAGCGTAAGTCTGAAGTTGGCGGCGTGGTGATGGGCAGCCGCCTTGCCGGCGTGTGGGAAGATGAAACCACCACGCTTACCGCCGGCGCGGACGTAATGCGTAAAAGTCACCGTAAAAAAAGCGCTGGATCGTGGCGTGACGATGCCCGTTTTACCCAGGCGGGTCTGTTTAGCGAATGGCGCCAGTCCATTACGGCGGACGATACGGTCATCGTGGGTGCGAGGCTGGATAGCATTCGCGCGGACGATCGGCGCAGCGCGCAAAATAGCTCCCGGCACGACCTCCTGCCCGGCGCATTCACGCGCTATGAGTATCGCGTACCTGACGCACCCGTCATGCTTTATAGCGGCATCGGTTATACCGAACGTTTTCCTGATTACTGGGAGCTATTTTCCGGCAAGGCTGGAGAACAAAGCTTTCGTCAGCTGAAAACAGAAAAGACCCTGCAATGGGATAGCGGCGTGCAATTACACGGCGACAAGGTTAGCGCCTGGGCATCGGCCTATGTCGGGCGAACTACCGATTACATTTTGTTTGATTATAGCCGCACGCCGTCGCAGGCCAGCAACATCAATGCCGCCGTAATGGGCGCGGAGACGGGCGCAAGCTGGAGCCTGACGCCCAACTGGGCACTAACGGGAAGCTTGAGCTACGCCTGGGGCGAGAATCGTAGTGATAAACAGCCGCTGCCGCAGATGCCGCCGCTCGAAGGGCGGCTGGCGCTGGACTATACCGGGCAACAGTGGCGCACCGGATTACTGTGGCGTGTGGTTGCGCCGCAGCATCGCGTGGCGCAAAACAAAGGTAACGTCACCGGCCAGGATCTCGGCCCGAGCGCGGGGTTTGGTGTGCTTTCGTGGAGCGCGGGCTACACATTTAACGACCATTTTGAGTCCCGCGTGGGTATTGAGAATCTGTTCAATAAATACTACAGCGAGCACCTCAACCTGGCGGGCGCCAGCCAGTTCGGATACGCCGCAAATCAGCAAATCCCTGAACCGGGGCGCGTCTGGTGGCTGGCGATGACATACCATTTCTGATCCTGAGCGTCATTGCTGAGAGCGACCGTTGAGGCGTACGTTTGCCTCTACCGCCTGTTTACAGGCGGTTTTTTTATTTCAGATAGCAATATCGAACATTTGCGTTTTCGCCAGCAGGCAATAGAGCTGACAGTCGCTGTTTACCCCCAGTTTTTCCATCGCGCGCAGTTTATGGGCGCTGACGGTTTTATTACTCAAATGCAGCTGTCTGGCGATCTCTGTCAAACTCATCCCTTTGCAGAGCATACGCAACACATCAATTTCACGGGGCGAGAGCTCTTGCTCCGTTTGTGCGCCGGTCTGGAACAGGGAATGCATCAGCTCGCGCTCAATATAAACTTCCCCATTGATCACTGACGTCAGCGTTCTACTCAGGGTTTTCTCACAGGTGTCCCGACTAATATAGGCTTTGGCGCCTGCCTCCAGCGACATGCGGATAAGCTGCGTGTTCTTGTAGGGTGAAAGCACAATGATTTTAAGCTGCGGATATTTACGGCTGAGCCATTTAATCAGCAATACGCCGTCCATTCCGTTGAGCGGGTTAACGGTTTGGCTGGTGGCAAGAGAAAAGCCAAGGAACAGAATGTCGACAGGCTGTTGGGATAGCAGTGAAAGCAGCTCAGATGGCGTTGCGGTATCGCCCTGAATGCAAAACTCCGGGCGGGGTGAGCCGTCGCTGAAAAGAGAGGGCATATTGGTGATCATGGATAAGACGCCACGACGGATAATGGTGTGCTCATCGGCAATAGCGATACGGACTTTCATGGTTTCTCCTTCGAAAATGTGGGCGACGGTAGGGATAACGCCGCCGGATGACCAGAAAGATACAGATCCTATGCAGAGCATTCTTTAGTACTTGTCAGATAATTCCTTCAGTGCGGTATCAAGTTGCTGCAGATTGGCTTCCATGCGCGCGCAGAAACGCGATGTCAGCGCAGGCAGGGCTTCAGCCGTTATGACCCCTGCCGCCAGCATCTCCGGCAACACTTCAATCGCCTGGCAGGTGCGGGTGGCGTTGCGCATGGCAAAGAGGCTCCAGGAGGCCTTCAGACGATGCGCGAGCTGGCTTAGCGTTTGCGGTGACGGGGTGTTTTCCCGTAGCTGTCGAATATCAAGGGTAATGGCTTCGCGCATTTGCTGGCGCATCAGGGTCATGATCTCCGGTTGACCGTTGGCCAGACGCCGGAGTTCGCTGAGGTCAGGCCCCTGATTGCGCAGGCTGTATTGCTGTGTCAGCGCCTGATGCAGGGCATTGAGGGAGAGCGGTTTTCGCAATAACGCGTCCATTCCGGCATGTTTTGCCCGATCGTCCTCACTCTGCAGCGCGCTGGCGGTGTAACCGAGAATCGCGGCCGGCGCGGTGATACTGCCGGCAATATCGCGCAGGAGTATTAACGATGTAAGTTGATAGCCGTCCATGAGGGCCATCTGGCAGTCGGTTATCAGGATATCCACCGGCTCGTTTTCCAGGCGCGCAAGCGCTTCGCCAGCGCTGGCGCAAGGAATAACCTCCTGACCCAGCTCCTGCAGCTGGAGCGCTAACACCGTCAGGTTTGCCGGAAAATCGTCAACGATCATGATGCGATGCGGTGGCAGCGGGGTTATTACAGGTGTCTCATCGGCTGTTGCCGCCGCGCTGGCGACATGAAGCGGTATGCTCACCGTCACCTGCGTACCGCTCCCCGCTTCGCTGGCTATCGTCAGCACGCCTCCCATCAGCTCGACTAACTGGTAACAGATCGCCAGCCCCAGCCCGCTGCTTTGCGGCGTGCTGCTGTCAGTCTGAAACCAAGGCTGGCCGAGGTGTGGAAGGGCATCGGCCGGGATACCGATGCCAGTGTCGCGAATCAACAGCTGCAAATGTTCACCGTTGAGCTCGGCGTGAAAAACAATTTCTCCCTGCGGCGTATATTTAATGGCGTTGCCCAACAGATTGGCGATGACCTGATTCAGCCGTGCTTTATCGAACAGGAACCAGCCATCGTGCGGCACGTTCAACTCGCTGCGCCAGTGGAGACCTTTAGCGTTGGCGCTGCTGGCAAAAATCTCCGCGCTGGCGTTAAGCGTCTGCCACAGGGGCCAGGCCTGTGGCTCCAGCCTTAACTCGCCTGCTTCAATGCGCGACAAATCCAGTACGCCGCCAATCACGTCGCGCAATGACCCGGCTGCCTGCCAGGCGATGTTGAGGGACTCGCTTTTGTCGCGCTCCATCTCAAGCAGGCCCAGCATGGCGTTGAGCGGGGTACGAATGTCATGGCTCATGCGGGCGAGGAAGTTCGATTTTTCAGTGCTGGCCTGCTCCGCCTGCGCCAGCGCCTGATTGAGCGCAGCGGTCAGCGCGGCTTTTTCAGTGATATCGATCCAGCCTCCGACCACGCCCTGAGGCCGCCCCCGCGTATCGGTATAGCGGCAAAGCCACCAGTAAAGGGTGGAATTGTTCTGAGTGGTTTCACCCGTTAACGGCGACGCGGCATGGAGCAGCGAGAGGCGATGCGGCAACGTAAACTGTTGGGCAAGCTCGCCCAAAGGCAGGCTGGAAAAGGGGGCGCCCTCTTCGGGCAGTGCCGTGAGTAACGGTGAGTGAATAAAGGAGTCGTTATAGCGCGTCAGCCGCCCGGTAGGATCGCAGACAAACAGCGGCACCGGGACATTGTTCATCAGAGTTTGCCAGAGTGAGAGCGCGTTGTGCAGCTCTGCCGTGTCCCGCTCGCGCTGGCGTCGCTGGCTCTGCGCGGCGCTAAAGGTCAGCAGGGCGACGAATGCTGCGCAAATCGCCACCACGGCGAGCATGACCAGCCATAGCGATTGCACCGGGGCGGTGGGTGTCGTCTGTACGGCCTGCGACAGGTTAAGGCTCGCGTAGATATCAGCCTGCGTTACGGACGCCATGACCGCATTCACCCTTTTGGCATCCGCCGGGTCAGAAATATTTGGTACAAACCATAGCGGCACTTCCGGCAGCGCCAGCGGCGTCAGCGACAGATTGCTGGCGTTATGCTGGCGCAGCAGGTGATGGAGTATAAACGCATCGCCCGCAAGCCCGTCCGCGCCTCCGGCTTTGAGCAATTCAAAACCCTGATCGAGCGAGTTAACCAGCACCAGGTTATCCGCAGGTAACGCCTGACGCAGTAACGTGACAAGCGGAGAGATGCGTATGACGGCAATCCGCTTATGCTGTAATGCGGACAAGGAGCCGGAAAGCGGGTTGCTGTCCTCACTGAGCAGGGCCCAGCTCAGTGAGTCAAACGTGATGGCACTCTTTGACGGTGGCGTCGCGCTGGCGACTATGCGCAACGTGTTCTCCGCATACTGAAGCGGGGGCGCATCAAGGTTGAAGGTCAGGCTATACAGGTTGGACGGAAACAGATTGAGCAGCAGATCGCGCCATACCCCCTGAATATGCCCGTCAGGCGTGAGCGTGACCATTGGCGGCGAAATAGCGGGAAGCAAAACGTGCAGCGTGATTTTGGGCGCATTTTCCTTCACGGGGGAATGGCGGGCGTCAAAGACGCTGCCGTCCGGCAAAAGCCACTTTTGTTCCAGCCATTCAGCGTCTTCCGGGTTAAGGGTGTGAATACGCTCGTTGAAGATTTCCAGCGTGTTTGCCTGCTCAGGCAGAGCCCAGGCACGAAAATGTAGCGGGGGAGTATCGTCCAGCGGCGTCAGGGTCAGCGTGGTGGCGGGGGAGTGGGTCAGCCAGTTACGTAAAACAAACTCCGGGGCGATGAATTCCCGCGCTTTCCCTGCTGCCAGCTGCCTGACGTTTTCTCCCGGTGAGGCTGAACCCGTCACAGAGCAGCGGGTCGCGACCTCTGACGGTAATTCCGGAAAGCACAGTGTACCGCCGCGTCCCTCTTTTATGCTCAGGGACGCCAGCGGGAAAGCGAACATTGGCTCGCTGGCGACCAGATCGGCTGCAGGACGCCGGGCGGCGATTAACACATCGATGTGCTTTCGCTTCAACGCATCCAGCGCCGTTGCCGGGTCGCTAAAACGCTGGACGTCCGGCAGCGTCGTATTGCTAAACAATATGCTGAGTTCATCATCCAGAATGCCCGGCGGCCGATCGATAGCGAGAAAAGGCGGCGCGGCGCTCAGCAGGCCCACGCGCAGCGTGCCAGCCGCCGCGTGCCCGCTTATCAGCATGAGGATAAATAATGTCGCCAGCCAGCCTCTGCGCATGCTCAGCTAACCAGCCCCAGACTTTGCGCGCACTGGAGCAGCTCGAAATCATTCCTGGCGTTGAGTTTGCTCATGGCACTCTTTTTTTGCGTACTGATGGTCTGCTTCGTCCGGTTAAGCTGGGCGCTGATCTCGTTCACGGTGAAACCGCGCACCAGCAGGCGCAGCACTTCTGTTTCCCGTTCGGTCAACTGTGCCTGAGGTTTCACCGGTTCGATTTGCCCCCGCAGGGTGCTGCGCAGCGTCTGCAGCAGATTGTTGGACAAACTGGCTTTGTTGAGAACGGCATGCACCCCGCTGCGCCGCAGCGAGTCCAGAAGCTCAGGATTGGTGATCATGGTGACCACCACAATCATGCTCTGCGGATAATGGCGAATCAGCGAGCGGATCATGGTTAGTCCGTCCGGGCTGCGCGTGCCGGGCATACTCAGGTCGGTGATGATGATATCGACAGGCTCGCTCGCCAGTTTATTCATGAGTTCATCAGCACTGAGCGCTTCGTGAACGACCCGATAAAGGTCCGGGCGCGTCTGCAGCAATGTGCGCAAGCCTAATAAATAGACAGGGTGGTCGTCGGCAATCAGAACTGTTTTTAGCATGACATCCGATCCGGCAAGGAAAAGACAGGTGTTCACCGCACATCTTAGCGAATGGCGCTTTAGCATCACTCTTACAGTGTAGAGCAGAGTGAGGTGAAAAAGAGTAGCTAAAAAGTGGTGGGCTGTATAGTTGCTGGGAGGCATCAGACGATCCTGATGGAAAACCGAAAGGTAAAGTAACGACGTTTTCACATTCTATGATAGAGATTTTTTCCGGAGCAGCTGAATGGTTTGTTATTTATCGCGAAATAGCGGCATGGAGGGCGATATTTCTCAGGTACGGAAAGGAATTCCTTATTGTTCAGGTTGGATATCAGGTATTACTCAGGCGTTACTCAGAATAAACTTTCTGAAATCATGAATTGGTTGTGGAAAAATCAGGACGGAAAATAGCGCAAGTGGCGAAGGTACTATCATTTATAAGGATATGTTGTTAATTTGTGCCTGAATTAGATAACAGACATGTAACTGTTAATACCTGCGCTTTTTCGTCATAACAATGTAAACGCTGTAATTTTATTATCCAGGACCTACCCGTGAATAACGAAGAAATCTCTCTTTCAGCGTCAGTAACGTTCGTACCGGAAAAATCATCTCTGGCAACCGTGGATCATGGTGATATACATCTGACGCCCAACGAGCGTCGTTTGCTGGAGTTGATCCTCAGCGGCAAATGTAAAAAAGAGACCATATTTGAAGAGATCTGGCTTAACCAGGGCATGATTGTTAGCGAATCCAGCTATCACCAGCTTATAAAAATGCTCCGCCGCAAGCTGCAAAATGCCGGCCTGCCGGGCTCGATCATTAAAACCATTCCCCGTTATGGTGTAGTACTGGCACCCTGCGAAACGCAGGACAGTGAGGTCGCTTGCCCGCCGCCGGAAGAGCCTGATAACGCGTCTTGTCCCACTCCCGTCGATTGCCCGTCGTTGCCTGCTATCACGGCGGAGTCAATGAAAACTCCCTCACGTCAATACGGGACTCTGCTGGCGGCGCTGTGCAGCTTGTTGATTATCCTTCCAACGCTGGTGGTGGTCTGCACGGCCGACACGCCGCAGGCGTTTCAGGAAAATCTCTACGTAGATGGCGTCATGTTTCATCTCTCTTCGCTGCGCAGTGTCGATCGGCAGGCGCTGGCGAGAAAGCGGCATGCCCTGCCGGCGGGCATCAATAACGTGTACATCGCGTCGAACGGTCCAAAAGTGTTCGTTGCGCAATGTGAAGGCGAACTATCTCAGGAGGGAAAATGCGGTTACGAATACTATTCGTCATATTGATGGTTTGCATCAGCGTTTCGCTGGGTGGCGCGCTGGCTTACCTGACCAGCAACTACCTGGAGAGCAGAAAAGTGCCCGCCGAGCCCTGCAGCAGCGTCATACGTAATGGCAAATTTATTGATGAAAGCCTGCAGCATTACCAGTTTAATGGTGTGATCACCTGGTGGCCTAAACTCCACAGGCTAACGCTATTTGGTGTAAAAACCGATGAGGCCGGTAACCGGGTATTCAACCGAACCCTGCAGTTAAAATCGGTGACACAGAAGGGAAACGTCATCAATGGCCGGGTGGCAGAATTAAAAATTGCCGTTGGCGATCAGTTGCCGGAGAAGACCTTTCTGATAAGTGAAGATGGTCAGTATATTAACCTGTTATTCAAGCCGATTAATAAAGATAGCTGGCTGATGAAAATTAATGATAACTGGGTAGCAATGTGTGAGTATAAATAATCTCACGATAATTTTATTATAAGACATATCCAGGCTGGCGAGTTTTAAATCTGCTGCTGCAGTGAGCTGTTCTCCTGTTTTCAGGGAGATGAATATCCTATCTTGCGGGACAGGATTTCATTATTAAACCTGGAGCAGGATATCTCCCATGTTAAAGAAAAATAAAATATCTCTGAGCGCTATCGCCGCAGGCCTGGCGTTAAGCGGAATGCTGGTCAGCACGTTTAGCCATGCGGCCGCAACCGACGCCGCCTCACAGATGCCGGATATCAGTCAGAAAAAAATTCTCGTAGGTTATTGGCACAACTGGGGAATTAACCCGGAAGAGATAGACAAAGCGCGCGGCTATCAGGGAGGTTTACCTTCTGATATGTCGCTGCGTGAAGTGCCGAGAGGCTACAACGTCGTCAACGTCTCCTTCATGAAAGTTATGGACGGCCAGAGCGGGAATATTCCCACCTTCAAACCCTACAACGCGAGCGATGAGGAGTTCCGCGCTCAGGTTGCAGAGCTGAACGAGCAGGGGCGCGCGGTGTTGATTTCACTGGGCGGCGCTGACGCGCACATTGCACTGAACAAAGACCAGACTGAGGCGTTTGCGGCGGAGATTATTCGCCTGACCGATCGCTATGGTTTTGATGGTCTTGATATCGATCTGGAGCAGACGGCCATTACCGCTGCTGACAACAGTACGGTGATCCCGGCAGCGCTGAAAATGGTGCGCGACCATTATCAGCAGCAGGGCAAACACTTCATCATCAGCATGGCGCCAGAGTTCCCTTATCTTCAGTCCGATCGCGGGGTGAACTACAAAGCCTACCTGCAAAATCTTGAGGGCGTGTATGACTTTATCGCTCCACAGTATTACAACCAGGCGGGCGACGGCGTGAATATGATGACGCAGGAGGAGAAGGACGAAGTCGGTGAATGGTGGCTGCCGCAGGAATGGGGGAAGGGCTATAGCGACCGTCAAAAAGAGCTTTTCCTTTACTATCTCACCGACAGCCTGGCAAACGGGACGCGTGGTTATGTGAAGATCCCGGCGAACAAGCTGGTGATTGGTCTTCCGGCCAACCCGGATGCGGCAGGAACCGGCTATGTGCGAGACGCGCAGAGTGTCTTTAACGCACTTTCGCGACTGGAAGCGAAAAATGAAGCGGTAAAAGGGCTCATGACCTGGTCAGTGAACTGGGACAATGGCAACACTAAAAATGGTCAACATTACGGCTATGAATTTCTGAACCGCTACCAGAGCATCCTTGACGGCAGTCTGCCGGATGGGGGCGACGAAACGGATACTCAGGCGCCAACACAGGTGCAGGGCGTGCAGGCCACGCTGAAGGGGCTGGATGTTTCGCTCAGCTGGCTGCCAGCTAATGATAATACGGGCGTGGCGGGGTATGCCATCTGGCGCGGTCTGGAAAAGATCGGTGATACCCATGAACTCAACTTTACCGACACCCAAACCCAGCCAGGCATGAGCTATCGCTATACGGTCATCGCCTATGATGCAGCCAACAACTTCGCTACGCCGAGCCAGCCGGTCAACGTTACCGTGCCCGATAATGACGATGGCGGAGGCGAAGAGGGCGGCCAGGGCGGCGACGTTACCCCATTCACGCCGGGCAAACTCTATGCCGTAGGGGATAAAGTGCTCTATGAGGGCAACGTTTATCGCTGTCAGATTGGCCATACAGGTGCCAGTCATTGGTCGCCGGATCGGGCCCGCAACTTGTGGGTAGCTGAATAACCTATTTCTTTAGAACAGCATGGCTTCGCAGGGAGCCGTGCTGTTTGTTTTACAGGACAACGACTATGCAAACTTCTCTGGTTATTGCCAAACGTTACGATCGGTTTTCTCGCCTTCTGCACTGGGTGGTCGCAGCCGTAATTATCTACGCGATGTGCATGGGCTATATTCTGCACGCGCTGGAAGGAACCCGCTGGTTTACCTTCTTCTCCGTGCTGAATATGTCGCTGGGTACCATCGCCACGCCCATCATGATGGTGCGTTTCGTCTGGCGTTTCTTCCGCCCTTCGGTGCCCTATCCGGCAACGGTAGCCGGACGTAAAAAACAGCTGGTGGTATTTATTCATGAGCTGTTTTATCTGACCATTATGGTGGTGCTGGTTAGCGGTTTTCTGATGCTGCAAAAAGACTACAACCTGTTTGGTCTGGTGCCGGTTTCCCGCCCGATTGCCATCGCCGAAGTGAATGCGTTTTTCTTCCAGGTGCATCGCTATAGCTGCATTCTGCTGGGTGTGATTCTGCTTGGGCATGTCGCGGCGGTGTTGAAGTACACCTTTAGCGGGCAGCGGGAGATTCTGCAGCGGATGCTGTGAGAAAGAGGCTCACTCCCCCCATCAGATGCGCGGTGTTGCCGATCCTGTGAAACATCACCATCCCGCGCATCTGCCTTCCGTGCAGCGTTTGCAGAACAACTTCCCGGGCAAAGCTGCTTTCACGTTGCTGTGAGTACCAGGCGCGAAAACCGGGCAGGAACGGCGTATCGCAGTGTGCGTCCAGTAGCGTCAGGGTGCTCAGCGTCTTTTCCTCATCAGGGAACAGCGCTTCCGTACTGCCTTGCCAGAGGATCTCCTCCTCTGGCATCGAGAGGCGAAACACGACGCAAGAACCCGTCTGCGACAGGCGAATAATGATGGCACTGGTGCTGGCCGCGAGCGCCTGTTGCTGTTGGATCCAGCGGCGGTACTGATATAAACAGTTGGCAAAAATCGCCGAAAATACCAGGTACCACTGCGCCTGCCAGATTGCGGGGATGAGATCGGGCGTTAGCGTGTAAAAAATCCCTTCCCGCTGCTGGGTCGCCAGCACCACAATCAGGTATTGAATAAGCAGCAGAGCGCCAACGCCGCGTCCGGAGAGCGCAAACACGCTCAGTAAAACCACCGTCGTTTGCACCAGCAGCAGGTTTAGCCCCTGCCAGAGCGGTGGCAGGAAAAAGTACCCCGTTATCAGCACCAGGGTATTCGCGGCAAGGAGCAGAGCTTCCCGCCCGTTAAACCGCGGGTGCGACGGCATTTTGCTCTCACGCAGCAGCGGCAGAATGGCGAGAATGCCGGTTAATGCCGCCAGCACCCAGGAAAAAAAATGCAGAGGCGCAATCGGATACCCTGAGAGTAACAGCGCCAGATTAAGCAGCAGGCTGCCGCAAAAAATGCTGAAGATTAACTGCAGGGGGTAGATCAGTTCACCAATAATCGGCCTGCGCGCAAAACGCAGCGCAGGCAGTTGCGCATTCAGACGAAAGACGGCGACGCACAGCGGAAATATCGCGACGTCGAAGAGGGCGAACAGGCACGCCAGCGTGAGCGGGCGGCCTATCCAGACGCCAGCAAACACATGCAGCAAGCCCGCGGTAGCCAGCCACAGCGGCCACTCTCGCGGGGCCGTCAGCCATAACGCGGCGAAAAGCAACGGCGCCGGGAGCCAGAGCGTGGTGGAGAGGCTCCAGCTATCCCGCGTATGAAAGCTCAGCAATGCCAGCAGGATATAGAGACCCGAAAAGGCCAGCCAGCGGATAATATTGGTAATCAGCGTTGTTCTCCCACTGAGGCATTCAGCGTTATTCAGGTATTTATCATTTTAAGCTCAATTATTTTATCGTCGCTATTGATACGCTGGGATTTTTTCTAAAGGGCTTAACGATGGACTGGCAAAGCGACAAACGCGATCCTGCTACCCTGTGGTTTTCACTTTCTTCACGAGCGGCAGAACATGAACAGGGAAAGGAGTGGCATATCGCGGCATTATTGTGGAAAGAAGCGGCACAATATGCAAAAGCGCATCTGAATATTGAATGGGCGAACTTGCGCGGAGACTTTTGTACTTTACGTGCAAACAGGCTGCCTAAATATAACGAGTAGTCTCTGCTATTATCGGAGATTGCATGTCCCTCAGAGTGTGGAACCATGGTTGAGAGTGTAATACTCGTTTTTAGCGTTTTTCTGGGCGCCATTATCGGCAGTTTTTGCAATGTCATCATTTATCGGCTCCCCTTGATTCTCCACGGTGAAGCACTCTCTTTATCGTGGCCTGCTTCCCACTGCCCACGCTGTAAACACCCCATTAAATTTCGCCACAATGTTCCTCTGATGGGCTGGCTGCTGCTGCGCGGGCGCTGCGCCAGCTGTGGTCAGGCGATATCGTGGCGCTATCCGCTGGTTGAAGGGCTTATGGCGCTGCTGTACGGGGTGATTATCTGGCAGCAGGGCGTCACGCCGCAGAGCCTGTTCGACCTGCTGGCGGTGACGTTTTTGCTGCCGCTGCTGTTTATTGATCTGCGCACCATGCTCCTGCCCGACCGTCTGACGCTCCCGCTGCTGGCGATGTCGCTGGCGTTTGCCGTCAGCGGCTATAGCCGGGTGGAGCCAACGCAGGCATTAATCGCCGCTCTGCTGGGATTTGGCGTGCCCTGGACGCTCTCTTTGCTGTTCCGTTTATTGCGCGGCCATGAAGGGATGGGGATGGGGGATATGAAACTGCTGGCGGCGATCGGGGCGTGGCTTGGCCCGCTGGCGCTGCTGGATGTTTTTGTTGCCTCGACCCTGCTGGCGCTGATCACGGCGTTGATTCTGTTGCGGATCAAGCCCGGTCAACCGTTTCCCTTCGGACCGTATCCGATTATCGCCGCGATAGGGTGGGTGATCTTATACCGATAAAAAAGCGCCGGAACGAAGGGGCGATTTCCGGCGCAAAAATGATAACGAAAGTGTAGGCAGGGAATGATAATGTGAGGCGCGGGTCAGTGAAGACCCGGCCAGAGTTAACTTACAGTATTATTTGCACTCTTTAGGCATGTTGGCAGCACCTTCTTTCTTCCAGACGCCCCACTCGCCATCGGAACCAGGCTTAACGCCTCTGGTTTCCCAGCTGTTCAGCCAGATGTTGCCCTCATAGCTCACTTTTTCACAAGGTGTCTTGTAAGTCTTGCTGTGATCCCAGGCTTTTACATCGGTTTGCGCCGGGCGCAGCTTGATCACCTTCGTTGCCGTAGAGACTTTACCGGTGTCAGGCGCCGTCACTTTCACCTGCAGCGTCACGTCCACATTGTCGGTATACGGATGTTTACCCTTGAGGTTGGTGCTGAAGTTATTTGGTGACGAGATCTGAATCTTATCGGCGTGATTCAGTGCGGACCATTCAATTTTTGCCCCTTTTAACGAGTCATTGTTTTTGGACACGACGGCGGCAGCAATAACGTCACTGCCAACGATGGTGTCCTGGTTGTTGCCCGTATTGATCTGCACATCAGAAGCCTGCTGCGCTTCCTTCACGGTCACGGTGATATCGTCGGTGCTGGTTTTGCCATTTTTGGCCGTCACCGTCAGGCGATAGGTCACTTTACCGATTTTGCCGGGCTTAATCAGCGCGCGGGCTTTTGCCGCGTGGACGGTTGAAACCCATTCGCCACCGTTAGCAACCTGCAACGCACCAATGTCCTGTCCTGAAACGATAGTCCATTGGTATTTTTCAGCATTGACGCTTGCGGAACCGTTAAGGTCATAACCACGTGATTCACTGTTGCTGTGAACGGTGAAGTCACTGCCTGCCTTCGCCTCCGGTGCCGTGCTATCCGCTTCAGCTTTGGCATTCAGGGTGACGGTTTTTGAATCACTCACGTTTTTATCATTGGTGACGGTCAGCTTCACGTTGACGGTAAAATCGCTCTCAGGTTTAGACTTCAGGCGAATGCTGGCTTTAGCACTGGTACTGTTTTCCAGAATGACCTTATCGGCATTGCTGGTGACGGCCCAGCTGTACTTCAGCTCTTTCCCCGTTGAGGCGCTACCGTCCAGCGACAGCGTGCTGGTTGACAGGTTATGACTGGATGGCGTGACGTTGGCCACCGGTTTGGTAATGACTTCACCGCCAAAATCGACGTCAATCATCTGATAAAATGCGTTATCGGTATCGCGCACGCGCCAGACGGCATAAATTTTCTGCTTACCTTCACGCTCCGGTACGTCGCAGGTGTGGGTTTCGAAGCCTGTCGGGAGCGAAATATCGGCCGACGGGTTGCCTGGCGCATAGGTATAAACCTTATGGCAGAATGGCTTATCTTCAAACATCGCCCTGGTCAGGCGCGAATCCGCACCCGGAACAGACTGCCAGTCCGGCTTAGTGATGTAGTAGGTAAAATAGGTGGTGCGGTGCTTAGCCGGTAAATGCCATTTAAACTGGTGCGGACCCGCAGACATCGGGTTGTTGTAGGTATTCTGCTTTTCGTCATCAAGCTTGCTGAAGGCGGGAGTTGCCGTTGAACCACCGCTTGCCAGTTTTCCATCCGGCGGGAACTGGAACAGCTGTTCGTTGGCGATCGGGGTTGGGCTCATATCGTTGCCAGCCGGGAGCTTCGGCGCTTCCACGGCGTCAGCAGGCCAGACGTTACTATGCTCACCTTTATCGTTCATCGGCGGGAAATGAATCACCGAACGGGATTTTGGTTCAAAAACATAGCCATGCGCCAGTGCGCCCGTGGAATACATACCAATCAATGCCACGGCTAACGCCGACGTAATATTATTCATCTTGAGTAGTTTCAAAATAATCTTCCCTGAATTAATTGAAGGACACTTCTACGTGACTGAGAGGGTTGTTCTGTTTGGCATACACCTTATTTGGCTCTGACTCATCAGGTGTAATCTCGCCGTTGCTGTGCCTGAAACCGGCACGCAGTTCGGGGTGCTGCTGGTTGATAGCCTGGGCGAGGGCGTAGGACCAGTGGGCCTCTTCGCCAGCAAGAATGGTGACGCGCGTTTCCAGATTTGGCAGTTCGGTTCCGTCGTTAAAGAAGCGCGCACGAATCGTTTGCCCTTCAACGACCTTCACTTTCTCACCGTTGACGGCGCGTTCCAGCGTGCCTAGTTCTTTCATGCAGTTCTGGTGACCCTGTTCGCAGTTTGCCGATGGCGAGGTCGTGGCGGCGTTAGCTGAAACGCTGACGCCCGCCCCTGCCAGTAAAGCGGCAAGGACAAAAGCAGATCCTGTTAATTTCATAAGTTCCCTTATTTATTACTGAACAATAACGAAAAGTTAATCTCACCTGCGGCGCAGGTAAAAAGGCGTTATTACCGTGTGATAACAGGGACAAATAGTAACGGGAGGAGACAACCGGCTTGAATAAGAGACTTCTCTGAGCAATTAAGAGTCGGGGAGTTTCGGCAGAGAAGAGCGACCGTTCGTGCTGTAAAGAGGGCGGAGCGCGACAGAGTATGAAATAGTACTGCCCATTTCAGTCCTTGACGCGTATTAATAAAATCTGAGCGAGTACGGAGTTTACGAAATGACGTTTTTACGGTTGTCCTGAGTGTTGAATTAATAAAATAAAGCCTGGCTTATATCCAGGCTTTACTATTATGTTAACCAAAAGGGTTTTTAAGGGCAGCTATTATTAGCTGCATCCGACGCTCGCCATGCCCCCCACTCACCGCCGCTTCCTGGCTCTTCTTGTCCTGCGTTGACATACCACTGATTCAGCCAGATTTTGCCGTTATGCGATACGCGGGTACATTTCACCGGGTAGGCGATCCGCGGGTTATACGCTTCTGAGCTGTCATCAGGAATATCAGGTAACTGTGGTTTTTTCACCGTTACGGTGATCTTCTCAGCGCTCACGCTTCCGTCTTTGCCCGTGACGGTTAACCAGTAGGTTGCTTCTCCGTCTGTATTGGCAGGAATGAGTGCCCGGGCGGTAGGCCCTGAAACTTCACGTACCCAGCCTCCGGCATGTTTCTCCTGTAGCCAGAATGTGCCAGTACTGTTTTTGTCGATAGTCCATTTCCAGGAGACGGCATTCTTGCTGGCGCTCCCGTCTAACTGATACGCACGGGAAGAATCGGTCGTGCCGGTAACGGTAAAGCTTTCTCCCGGCACTGCCTTTACCTCCTCCTGCTCTTCCTCTTTGAGTTCCAGAATCCTGGCTACCGCTTTTGCCATATTGGGGTGAGTACCTACTTTCGCTGAATCCCCCGCAGCTAAAGGTGTACCGGTTTCCTGGAGAATGGAGCGCATCTGTTGAGGCGTGACGGTGATATTGTGCGCTTTTGCAATGGCCGACAGGCTGGCGACCACGCCTGCGATAATCGGGTTCGCGGAGGACGTGCCGGAGAAACTTGAGGTGTATTCCGCATTTTTTATGCTATGCAAACCGCCGTAACCCGTAGTAACCACATCCCAGCAGCCCCAGCTGGCGCTGGTCACACGTGAGCCATAGGTGCTGAAAGAGGCTTTTTTGCCATTGTTTGCACAAAACGCGCCCGCAATGATCGCGCCGGAATCCCGCTTTTTAACGTCAAATTTTCCATTAAATCCGGCGTGATCGAGGTTGATATTGCCATTGCCTGCCGCCTGAATCACGTGCACGCCCTTATCCGTCAGCGCTTTTATCACGTCATAATAGGCTGGAGCGTTTTCCTGGGGAACATAGCAAGAGGAGGTGCAACCTGTCACATCTCCTCCGCCGGTCTGCATACCAATTTGCACCACATCTCCTGCCTGGAGTCTGGGGATCATATTGTAGAGATTATTGGCCTGCCATTTGACGTATCCCATACGGGCGTTCCACGTCAGGCCTTTGATGCCCGCATTGATATCTTTCGCCGCCATAATCCCGACGGAGCTGGTGTCGTGATCTTCGCCTGGCGTATAGCGCTTATCACCTTCATGGAAATCGATCGGCGGCAAATTCACATGGCTGGTATTCCATGCGTTGTTTTCCATTGAGACCAGCGAAATGCCGCTACCATCGTGCCCTGAATACTGACTTACGCTGTCGCGATTAACGCCACCCATATAGTAGCCGGGCCGTTTTTCATCTGGCGATTTGGTGTAATCCTGCAATCCACGAAAATCCGGGACGGTGGCCTGGCTGGTACTGTTCAGGGCATAGCTCAGCCCGGAATAGGGCGGCAGGTCGGGAACAGTGACCCCCTTTTCCAGCGACACCGGCATGGATTCCGGGTAAGCCAGCTCAATATCTTGTCGCGCCGCCAGTTCATTAATTACGTCATTGATATATGCCGCGTCGTGTTGCTTATCGGCTGGCAGGGCTATACGTAAATAACGGTTAAAGCCGTAGCGTTCATTAAGCGCATCCATCTCGCTTAATTCACTGCTGCGCAAATGATTTGCCGTAAATAACGGACTCACGGCGAGGGTACTGTCGCGTAATGAAAAGGGTGAAGACTTATTAAGCGTTGTACCGGGTTTTAATTTCACGATAACGGAGAGATACGAAGTGCCTTCCCAGGCTTGCTCGAGCGTGACGGAATTTTGCGCAAAAGCGGGGGCACTCAATAGTGCACAAATAAGCAGGGCCAGTCCAGTTTTATTCATGTCAACGATCTTCCTTATTAAATGACATCCAGAGTATTGCTGGGATCATCCTGCCATTAGGGGAAAACCTGCATAAGAAGACGGTCAGCAATAAAATTGCGAGGTGTCTGTTCCAAGTTAAGAATTACCTGCTCCGGAAAATATACGGCTGAAGTTGGGCTGAGAAATTTATGAAGCATGCTGAAAGAGTTGTTAAACATCAATGCCTAAGTATTGAATTTAATGAGGGACGCAAAATCTCATGATCATCTCCTGATTACTGTATGGAGTTTAGGAATTATCTGGATCTTAATATCGCTAACCAGGGAGTTTAATTAATTAGGGATGCGTCACAATGCCCAGTGTTTCGTACTGTTCTTTACGTCAAAAATTATCCGTGTGGATAATCCTTTTACATTATTTATTTTCAATCTTTTTGCTCACGGTTCCCCCCGTCGCGCGGGCGCAAACTGAAACTCACGCAACCATTGAAAGCGAAAGCAATCAGCCCCTGCGGGATAAAATGGCCGGCATGTGGGGAAGCGCCCAACAAAACGGCGCGGGTGATGCCCTGCGCGGTGCGGCAAATAGCGAGGTGAATGCCGCGTTAACCCAGGAAGTGGAAGCGTGGTTAAACAATATCGGCGGGAAAGCCCGCGTTACGGCAGACGTCGGTATAGGCGGGAGCGATAGCCGCGATTTCGGGCTGGACTATCTGTGGCCGGTTAAAATCTGGCAACACGACATTCTGTTCACTCAGATGAGCGCACACCGCTGGAACGAGCGCGATATCCTTAACGTTGGCCTGGGCTGGCGACATACCTTTAACCCGCATCTGATGGCGGGTGGAAACCTCTTTTTCGATCAGGATGTCACGCGGCACCATAACCGAATGGGGGCGGGTGCCGAGCTGTGGAGCGATGGGATTCGTGCGTCCGCGAACTACTACCTGCCCCTGAGCGGCTGGCGTCATTCTGACGACAGCATGTTTAATGACGATCCCGACCGCTATGAACTGTATGAACGTGCCGCCCGCGGCTGGGATCTCAATCTGGAGACGGCCCTTTCACAGCACGTCGCGCTTAAATTGGGCTGGTTCCAGTGGTATGGCGACAAAGTGGACGTTAACGGCAGCCGCAGCGAAGCCAGCCACAATCCTCACGGGCTTAACCTCGGGCTTAAGTGGCAACCTGTGCCGCTGGTAGGGGTTAGCGCGGAGCAGAGCATGATTAGCGGGCAGCGGGATAACTTCTCTGTGGGGCTGAATTTCCACTGGGAGTTTGGCCGAAAACTTTCCGAAATGCTGGCAAGTGAAAATGCGGCGGCTTTGCCATCGCTCATGCAGTCCCGCACGGAGTTCGTTACCCGTAATAACAACATCGTTCTCGCCTATAAGCAGGAAGAAAAAGACAGACGTCTCTATTTCAGCCCGACGGAAAAAACCACGCAGGCTGGCGTGCCTTTGCTGCACGCGGTGAAAGGTGGGCAGGGGGGCGTCATTCGCTACACCTCCTCCAGCACGGCGATCGCGACCGTGGAGCCGGGCAGCGGTCTGGTGAACCCAACGCATCGGGGCGATGTCACCATCACAGCGACGGAAACGTCACCTGTCGATCCGGAGCACATATTAAGTTCCGCCAGCTATCACCTGACCGTGACGCCGGGCGATTTTGCCCCTTCCGTCGAGGGCGTTGCCATTAAGGGGGACATGTCCCCGGGCCAGATACTGGAGGGGAGTTATCTCTATAAAAGCAATGAAGGGGAGGATGAAGATCCTGAGAAAACCCGGCTGCGGTGGTATGACGCAGATTCAGGCGAACTGCTCAAGGAAGGGAGTGCTACGTATGAGGTGCAAACGCGTGATATGGCCCGCTCCGTGATCTTCGAAGTCACCCCGGTTAACAAAAAAGGGATCGCGGGTAACAGTGTCTCGGCAACGGTTAAGGGTAGCGCGAAGCTAGGCGCACTGCATATTGGCTTGATGACGCCGGGCGAAGTCCGCCCGGACGGCAGTGTGAAGTTTTATGTTCAGAGCAATGGCGCTCTGCAACTACTCACCGAAGTAAAAAACGCTAAAGAGGAGGCGGTGGAAGGGCTGACGGTTTACTGGACAAGCCAGAATGCGTTGGGTCATTTGTCACAACACGTAACGCACACCGACCCTAAAGGCCAAACGTCGGTGAGTGTGGAAGAGATTATGAGCAGCGGTCAGGATCAGATCACGGCCTCGCTCTCCCCGCTGGTAGCAGGCTATAGCGGCAACGTTACTGAAGATAATGGCAGACACAGCTATATGAAACTGAACGTCAATTTTGCCAAAGCCAACAGACTGACCTTTATTCAGCCTCCTGAGCACGTAATGGTGGGCGCAGCCCAGCCATTTACGGTGAAACTCACCGATCAGGATGGCGAAGACTTTAAAACGAGTGTTGATATCGCCTGGCAAAGCAACGGTCATCCGACAGACCAGCTGAGCCATACCAATGATCGGGGCGAAGCAAGTATTACGCTGACAGCTCCAACGCTGGTAGGGACAGACTGGGAGGTAACCGCTACCGTAGAAGGCGGCAACCCTGTGACGGTAAAAATTCCCCTGGTGGCCGATGTTGCAACGGCAAAAGTCAGCGCGCTGGAGGTRATCGACAATAACGCCGCAGCAGACGGGACGGACACCACGCGCGTCAGGGTGACGGTGAAGGACGCCCATGAGAACCCGGTTGCCGGGCAGGTGGTGAATTTCAGGGCCGGCGAGGGGGTTATCCTTCCGGCAACGGCAACGACGGAGAAGGACGGCACCGTCACCGTCAGCCAGACCAGCCTGAAGGCCGGGGAGTTCCGGGTGGAGGCCACCACCGGCGATAACTGGA
>NZ_MJAA01000016.1:32572-33072 GCF_001743375.1 Enterobacter sp. IF2SW-B1
AATTTCAGGGCCGGCGAGGGGGTTATCCTTCCGGCAACGGCAACGACGGAGAAGGACGGCACCGTCACCGTCAGCCAGACCAGCCTGAAGGCCGGGGAGTTCCGGGTGGAGGCCACCACCGGCGATAACTGGACGCAGGCGAAGTCTGGCCWGGTGACGTTCACGGCTGACAACAGCACGGCAAAAGTCAGCGCGCTGGAGGTGATCGACAATAACGCCGCAGCAGACGGGACGGACACCACGCGCGTCAGGGTGACGGTGAARGACGCCCATGAGAACCCGGTTGYCGGGCAGGTGGTGAGTTTTGATGCCGGAACCGGCGTCATCATTCCGGCAACGGCAGAGACCGGGAAGGATGGTACCGTCACCGTCAGTCAGACCAGCCTGAAGGCCGGGGAGTTTCKGGTWWASGCGACCATTGGCGATAACTGGTTWCASGCTAATTCTGTTCTGGTGACGTTCACGGCTGACAGCAGCACGGCAAAAGTCAGCGCGCTGGA
>NZ_MJAA01000160.1:0-556 GCF_001743375.1 Enterobacter sp. IF2SW-B1
CGTTTTGTTGGTGAGTCTAATCAGAAAATTAAACGTATTGCAATTATTGGTGGTTCAGGTATTGGATATGAATATCAAGCTGTTCAACAAGGCGCAGATGTCTTTGTTACAGGTGATATTAAACATCATGATGCCTTAGATGCTAAAATTCAGGGTGTGAACTTAATTGATATTAATCATTACAGCGAATATGTGATGAAAGAAGGTTTAAAAACATTACTAATGAATTGGTTCAATACAGAAAAAATAAATATAGATGTTGAAGCATCTACAATTAATACAGATCCATTTCAATATATTTAAACTAAAATCTCGGGATTTCTAAATTTTGAAATTTCGAGGTTTTAATATTTTTATTTAAAATAGCACATTTATACTTTATAATAGTAAAGATGAACATATAAGGAGGCCAAATCATGGCAAAACATCCATTCGAACAATTTAATCTAGAATCTAGTTTAATTGACGCTGTGAAAGACCTTAATTTTGAAAAACCAACTGAAATTCAGAATCGAATTATTCCAAGAATACTAAAGAGAACAAATTTAATTGGTCA
>NZ_MJAA01000161.1:0-553 GCF_001743375.1 Enterobacter sp. IF2SW-B1
CACTATTAAATTTAAAGTGCTTATTTCCTCTAAAAATTTCACTTTTTATTGTACCCCATACACCTTCCATTGGACCGTTATCGATACATTTGCTAACACGTGACATACTTTGAATCATGCCACATTCATCCAACATATGTTTAAATGTTTTCGATGTATATTGAAAACCTCGGTCACTATGAAATAAAATACCTTTGGTATTTTCTACTTTTTCTATCGCTTGATTGAATGTTTTAAATACTAATTGATTATTGTTAGAAGGGCCTAGCTTATAACTAACAATACGTTTAACACCTAAGTCATAAATGGCACTCAAATATATCTTACTACCTTCTTTGATTTTAAATTCTGTTACATCTGTTAACCAAACTTTATTTGGCGTATCAATGTCAAATTGTCGATTAAGCTTATTTTCTGATGTGATTTGTGGCGTTGAACGGCGATAAGGTTTTCGCTTTTGACGTATTACCGCTTTTAAATTAAGTTCTTTCATCAAACGATAAATTCGCTTTCGGTTTACTTGTTTACCTAGTTTTAATCGAATATAGATATA
>NZ_MJAA01000162.1:0-550 GCF_001743375.1 Enterobacter sp. IF2SW-B1
AAAAGGAGGCAATATACTTTGGCAAAATTTTTATATAAGATGGTGACATTCATCGCAAAACATAAATGGTCCGCGGAAAAGGAGGCAATATACTTTGGCAAAATTTTTATATAAGATGGTGACATTCATCGCAAAACATAAATGGTCCGCGGTCATTGCATGGATAGTGATTGTAGCTGCAATATTGATACCACTTGCTACAAATGCACCGAAATTTGACAATGATATTAAAATCACAGGATTAGAGTCGTTAGATACGAATAAAAAGATTGAAAAACATTTTAATCAAGATAGTGAAAAGGCACAAATACGTGTTGTCTTTAAGACGACTAAAGATGATGGAATTCTACAACCGAGTATTAATAAAGATATTAAGAAAACGTTAGATGATATTAAAAAAGATGACAAGCACATTGATAAAATATCAGATCCTTATGAAAATAAGCAAATTAGTAAAGATAAAACAACAGCATTTGCAGATATCACATATGACGTTAGTCAAACATCTTTAAAAGATGACTCTAGAGATAATGTTAAAAGTCATTTGAAA
>NZ_MJAA01000163.1:0-550 GCF_001743375.1 Enterobacter sp. IF2SW-B1
GACTAAGGGACAAAGATCTCCGTCTTCAGCAGTTGGATTTGTTAGTAAAACAACGCTAAAGACAAAGGGACAAACATCTCCGTCATCAGCAGTAGGATTTGTTACTAAAACAACGCCAAAAGGTAATATAGAAAAAAATGTTGCGCCTTTAGAATTAGCATTATCATCTGGTGCCACATTTGTAGCCCAAGGTTTTTCAAGTGATATTAAAGGATTAACAAAACTAATTGAAGATGCAATTAATCATGATGGGTTTTCATTTGTTAATGTCTTTTCACCATGTGTGACTTATAATAAAATTAACACATACGATCAATTAGCGACTAAAACTGTTATTGTTGATGACATTGAAAAYTATGATTCTACAGATAAACAATTAGCGACTAAAACTGTTATTGAACATGAATCTTTAGTAACTGGTATTGTTTATCAAGATAAAGAAACACCATCATATGAATCTCAAATTAAAGAATTAGATGATACACCACTTGCTAAAAGAGATATCAAAATTACTGAAGACACGTTCAATGCATTAACTGAACAATTTATT
>NZ_MJAA01000164.1:0-549 GCF_001743375.1 Enterobacter sp. IF2SW-B1
CCATGTACGAGCCGTCACCGCCGATAACGACCAGCGCGTCCAGGCCACGTTTTTTCATGTTCTCGATAGCCACTTCACGGATGTGTTCGTCACGGAATTCCGGGAAGCGCGCAGCCCCAAGGAAGGTACCGCCACGGTTGATCATGTCAGACACGCTGTAGCGGTCGAGCTGAACCATACGGTCTTCATACAGCCCCAGGTAACCATCATAGCTACCAAAAACTTCCAGACCTTCCGTCAGCGCTGCACGGCCAACCCCACGAATTGCCGCGTTCATGCCCGGCGCCTCACCGCCGCTTGTCAACACCCCGATTTTCTTAATCATGACTACCTCTGAACTTAGGAATGCAAAAATGAAATCTGTTGCCGGAAGAAACTTATCGACCACCGAATACTGCAAATAGTATATCAATCCCTTCTGGCTGAAGTGATTCAGGTCAGACCAAATGGCGGTAATTTATACACAAAATGCTGGCCTGGCTCACTTTTTTACAACGAATTACGAAAGCCCAACATGTCCGGGTACAACCGAGCAGGGATCCTGGTGAA
>NZ_MJAA01000165.1:0-547 GCF_001743375.1 Enterobacter sp. IF2SW-B1
GATGAAGATGGACATCATATTAGAGARGTTGGTCGTGAATACGGTACAACAACAGGACGTCCACGTCGTGTAGGTTGGTTTGACTCAGTTGTATTACGTCACTCTCGTCGTGTAAGTGGTATTACATATTTATCTATTAACTCTATCGATGTGTTAACTGGYYTAGACACAGTGAAAATCTGTMCAGCTTATGAATTAGACGGTAAAGAAATTACTGAGTATCCAGCAAACTTAGATCAATTAAAACGTTGTAAACCAATCTTTGAAGAGTTACCAGGTTGGACAGAAGACGTAACAAATGTGCGCACTTTAGAAGAATTACCTGAAAATGCACGTAAATATTTAGAGCGTATTTCTGAATTATGTAATGTACAAATTTCTATCTTCYCAGTTGGTCCAGATAGAGAACAAACAAACYTATTAAAAGAATTGTGGTAGAACTTTATATAAGTAATACACAATGATATAAATGCATGAGCCTTCTATCTTTATTGGTAGGAGGCTTTTGCTATGTTTGCTTCTGTATCGATTCGATTAATTAGATAAA
>NZ_MJAA01000166.1:0-546 GCF_001743375.1 Enterobacter sp. IF2SW-B1
AAGTGATTCAAAAAGAAATAACAGTTGTTGGTAGTAGAAGTCAAAAGCCAGCAGATTGGGAACCTTCATTGCAACTTATGGCGGATGGTTTAGTAAATGCTGAAGCTTTGGTGACAAAAATATATGATATTTCGAAATGGGACGAGGCGTATCAACATTTAAAATCTGGCGAAGGTATTAAAGCATTACTTAAGCCGCTCGATTTAGATGAAAATGAAGGAGAGAATTAATATGGTAGAATCATTGCTAACTTTTATGCTTGGGCCATTGAGACAAATCACTGATTTTTATATGGAACATTTACTCGTAAGTAATTCCATCGTCATTGTAGGTTATTTTGCGACAGGTATTTTTAAAAAGAAAAAAGTTGTGAATTAAATCAAAGTTGAGGTGATTTACAAGTGAAAGCATTGAAATTATATGGCGTGGAAGATTTACGGTATGAGGATAATGAAAAGCCAATCATTGAAAGTGCGAATGACGTTATTGTTAAAGTGCGAGCGACTGGCATATGTGGTTCAGATACGTCACGATACAAAAAAATGG
>NZ_MJAA01000167.1:0-543 GCF_001743375.1 Enterobacter sp. IF2SW-B1
TTCAACTTGGATTTGAACCATTAAAAGCAGCGATGTTATGTTTAATTGCTAATGGTGCGGCGGGTGCCTTTGGTGCAATTGGTTTACCAGTTAGTATTATTGATACGTTTAACTTAAGTGGAGGCGTTACAACATTAGATGTTGCGAGATACTCAGCATTAACACTTCCAATTTTAAACTTTATTATTCCATTTGTTTTAGTATTCATTGTAGATGGTATGAAAGGTATTAAAGAAATTTTACCTGTCATTTTAACAGTGAGTGGTACATATACTGGATTACAATTATTATTAACAATATTCCATGGTCCAGAACTAGCAGACATTATTCCATCACTAGCAACAATGGTGGTGTTAGCATTTGTTTGTCGTAAATTTAAACCGAAAAACATTTTCAGATTGGAAGCGTCTGAACATAAAATTCAAAAACGAACGCCTAAAGAAATTGTCTTTGCTTGGAGTCCATTCGTCATTTTAACTGCCTTTGTATTAGTATGGAGTGCACCATTCTTCAAAAAATTATTCCAACCTGGAGGTGCACTTC
>NZ_MJAA01000168.1:0-543 GCF_001743375.1 Enterobacter sp. IF2SW-B1
AGGGGTGTAAAAATAATCAATCATATCGGATAACTCTTCATTACCGAGGGTGTCATATGGTGTTGTTGTCATTTAATCACCCATTTTCAAAAATTTACTGTTACGRACTTAAGTTAATATATAACTAATATAACATGATTTTAAACATTTGAAAGAAATATGCATATTTGCCAATTTAATTTATATTGTTTGAAAGTGTTTCTTTTTTCTTAAAAAAACGTTGAACTTTATTTAAAGGTTGATGATGTTCGAGGTTTAGTTCGTTTAATAAAGATTGGAACTTTTGTGAACCTTGATTATAGTCTTTAACTTCGAACTCTAACTCATAATCCGTAGTATCGAAATACTCACTTTTATCTAAAACAAGTAAATCACCTTTATATTTAGTTTCTTGGCGATATGTCGTTAATGCGCCAAGTATTGATAAAGTTGTATCCTTTACACCAAACTGTTCAACTACAATTTGACGAATGTCATCTGGAAGATTGTCGTTTGAAATAATCAAGTTCATCTCTGGTTTAATGTCGACGATATAGTTGTATT
>NZ_MJAA01000169.1:0-541 GCF_001743375.1 Enterobacter sp. IF2SW-B1
GGTTCATATCAATTTAATKTTAACTTTGATATAGAAGATTTGCGTCAAGCGCTGGATGATGATTATGTYATTTTATTACGCATGCATTATTTAGTTGTGACACGTATTGATGAACATGATGATTTTGTGAAAGACGTTTCAGATTATGAAGACATTTCGGATTTATACTTAATCAGCGATGCGTTAGTTACCGACTACTCATCTGTCATGTTCGACTTCGGTGTATTAAAGCGTCCGCAAATTTTCTATGCGTATGACTTAGATAAATATGGCGATGAGCTTAGAGGTTTTTACATGGATTATAAAAAAGAGTTGCCAGGTCCAATTGTTGAAAATCAAACAGCACTCATTGATGTATTAAAACAAATCGATGAGACTGCAAATGAATATATTGAAGCACGAACGGTATTTTATCAAAAATTCTGTTCATTGGAAGATGGACACGCGTCACAACGAATTTGCCAAACGATTTTTAAGTGATAACTTAAAAACAATAAAAAATTATAAATTAATTAGTTAAGTGATATAAATAATAAACGAA
>NZ_MJAA01000017.1:0-29308 GCF_001743375.1 Enterobacter sp. IF2SW-B1
GCTACCGTTCGACTTGCATGTGTTAGGCCTGCCGCCAGCGTTCAATCTGAGCCATGATCAAACTCTTCAATTTAAGTTTGATGCTCGTGAATTAAACTTCGTAATGAATTACGTATGTTCACTCAGAGACTTGGTATTCATTTTTCGTCTTGCGACGTTAAGAATCCATGTCACTTTGAGTGCCCACACAGATTGTCTGATAAATTGTTAAAGAGCAGTGCAACGCGGCTTTCGCTCACCGTTGCGAGGTGGCGTATATTACGCCTTCCTCTTTCAGAGTCAACCCGTTATTTCAGGATTTTTTCTCTTCAACCGACCGGGTTAACTGTGAAGTGATTCACATCCGCCGTGTCGATGGAGGCGCATTATAGGGAGTTCTCCGCGGGCCGCAACCGCTAAATGACAGAAAAATGACTGACTGCTGCATTCCCCAGCAAAACCCCGCCTTATACCCTTTTACACACAGAGTTATCCACAGCGCTTCGAAAAAGTGAAAATATGCGAGCGTTGCGCAAACGTTTTCGTTAAAATGCTCGCGCTTAACAAGGAGGCCTCGTCAGGTGTGTTAGATGAGTTTTTCGCTGGAAAATTCATCTAACGCTCTCTGTAATCGTGAAATCCAGGGGATTTACCATGCAACAACGTCGTCCAGTCCGCCGCGCTCTGCTCAGTGTTTCTGATAAAGCCGGTATCGTTGAATTCGCTCAGGCACTTTCCGCACGCGGTGTGGAGCTGCTTTCTACAGGCGGTACCGCTCGCCTGTTAGCAGATAAAGGTCTGCCGGTAACCGAAGTGTCCGACTACACCGGTTTCCCGGAAATGATGGATGGACGCGTCAAAACCCTGCATCCGAAAGTGCACGGCGGCATTCTGGGCCGTCGCGGTCAGGACGACGGTATTATGGAACAGCATGATATCGCGCCTATCGATATGGTCGTTGTTAACCTCTACCCGTTCGCCCAGACCGTCGCCCGCGAAGGCTGCTCTCTGGAAGATGCGGTTGAGAATATTGATATCGGCGGCCCAACCATGGTGCGCTCCGCGGCGAAGAACCATAAAGATGTGGCCATCGTGGTGAAGAGCAGCGACTACAGCGCCATTATTAATGAGATGGATGCTAACGACGGCTCCCTCACTCTCGAAACCCGCTTCGACCTTGCGATTAAGGCGTTCGAACACACCGCCGCGTACGACAGCATGATTGCCAACTACTTCGGTAGCCTGGTTCCTGCCTACCATTGTGAAAGCAAAGATCCTTCTGGCCGCTTCCCGCGCACCCTGAACCTGAACTTCATTAAGAAGCAGGATATGCGTTACGGTGAGAACAGCCACCAGCAGGCTGCCTTCTATATAGAAGAAGAGGTAAAGGAAGCCTCCGTTGCGACCGCCCAGCAGGTTCAGGGCAAAGCCCTTTCCTATAACAACATTGCCGACACCGACGCCGCACTGGAATGCGTGAAAGAGTTCAGCGAGCCGGCCTGCGTTATCGTCAAGCATGCCAACCCGTGCGGCGTTGCGGTAAGCACCTCTATTCTGGATGCCTACGATCGCGCCTACAAAACCGACCCGACCTCCGCGTTCGGCGGCATTATCGCCTTCAACCGCGAGCTGGATGCCGAAACCGCGCAGGCCATCATCTCCCGCCAGTTTGTCGAAGTGATCATCGCACCGTCCGCATCAGAAGAAGCGCTGAAAATCACTGCGGCAAAACAGAACGTGCGCGTGCTGGTTTGCGGTCAGTGGGCGGAACGCGTGCCGGGCCTGGACTTCAAGCGCGTGAACGGCGGTCTGCTGGTTCAGGATCGCGATTTGGGTATGGTGACAGAAGCCGACCTGCGCGTGGTGACCAAACGACAGCCGACCGAACAGGAGCTGCGCGACGCGCTGTTCTGCTGGAAAGTGGCGAAGTTCGTGAAGTCTAACGCCATTGTCTACGCAAAAGAGAACATGACCATCGGGATAGGCGCAGGCCAGATGAGCCGCGTTTACTCTGCGAAAATTGCCGGTATCAAAGCAGGCGACGAAGGCCTGGAAGTGAAAGGCTCCGCCATGGCCTCTGACGCCTTCTTCCCGTTCCGTGACGGTATTGATGCTGCGGCTGCGGTGGGCATCACCTGTGTGATCCAGCCTGGCGGCTCTATCCGCGACGACGAGGTGATTGCCGCTGCCGACGAACACGGCATCGCAATGATCTTCACCGACATGCGCCACTTCCGCCATTAATTCCCGGAGCAGAAAATGAAAGTATTAGTGATTGGTAACGGCGGGCGCGAGCACGCTCTGGCGTGGAAAGCGGCGCAGTCTCCGCAGGTTAAAACCGTCTTCGTGGCACCGGGTAACGCCGGTACCGCACTGGAACCCGCGCTGCAGAACGTGGCTATCGGCGTGACCGATATCCCGGCGCTGCTGAGCTTTGCCCAGACCGAGAACATCGATCTGACCATCGTCGGCCCGGAAGCGCCGCTGGTAATTGGCGTGGTTGACGCCTTCCGCGCTGCGGGCCTGAAAATCTTCGGCCCAACGGAAGGTGCCGCACAGCTGGAAGGCTCCAAAGCCTTCACCAAAGATTTCCTCGCGCGTCATAACATTCCGACGGCGGAGTATCAGAACTTCACCGACGTCGAGCCCGCGCTGGCTTACCTGCGTGAAAAAGGCGCGCCGATTGTCATCAAAGCCGACGGTCTGGCCGCCGGGAAAGGCGTGATCGTGGCGATGACGCTCGAAGAAGCCGAAGCGGCCGTTCAGGATATGCTGGCAGGCAACGCCTTTGGCGATGCGGGCCACCGCATCGTGATCGAAGAGTTCCTCGACGGCGAAGAGGCGAGCTTTATCGTAATGGTCGACGGCGAGCACGTTCTGCCGATGGCCACCAGCCAGGATCACAAGCGCGTTGGCAATGGCGATACCGGCCCCAACACCGGCGGGATGGGCGCTTACTCCCCTGCTCCCGTTGTTACCGATGAGGTGCATCAGCGCACCATGGACCGCATCATCTGGCCTACCGTGAAGGGCATGGCGGCGGAAGGCAATACCTACACCGGTTTCCTCTACGCGGGCCTGATGATTGACAAGCAGGGTAACCCGAAGGTGATTGAATTCAACTGCCGCTTCGGCGATCCGGAAACCCAGCCCATCATGCTGCGCATGAAATCCGACCTGGTGGATCTGTGTCTGGCGGCCTGCGAAGGCAAGCTGGACGAGAAAACCTCAGAGTGGGACGAGCGTGCGTCTCTGGGCGTGGTGATTGCTGCGGGTGGCTATCCGGGGAACTACAGCACCGGAGATGAGATCCACGGCCTGCCGCTGGAAGAGATTGACGGCGCGAAGGTGTTCCACGCCGGTACGAAGCTGGCTGACGATGACCGCGTGCTGACCAACGGCGGCCGCGTGCTGTGTGCGACCGCGCTGGGTCAGACCGTAGCAGAAGCGCAGAAACGCGCCTATGCGCTGATGGCGGATATTCACTGGAACGGCAGCTTCAGCCGTCAGGATATCGGTTATCGTGCTATTGCGCGGGAGCAGGGGGAGTAATTTCCCCTCACCCTAACCCTCTCCCTCAAGGGAGAGGGAACTTAAATCAAAAACTTTTCTCTGTCGGCTGCCAGGTGCAGAAGTCTTCGTTCGCCACCAGCAGCAGCTGAGAGCCTTCCGGCGCCTCAAGCCACGCCACGCTCACTTCCATAGACGAATGCCGCTGACGGCGCTGAATGTGTTCGGTTGCCCAGGATTCAAGCTCAGGCTTTACGGTCTGCCCTTCGCAGGTGGTCACCGTGCCATCGGCATGCCAGCGCCCCTGGCGCAGCACCACGCGGCCCTGGCGCAGCGCGTCGCTGGTCTGACGGAGCTGTTCGGCGCGGTAGCGGTAAAGGGCGACCTGATCGCTGGAAAGCTGCTGTTTCAACCCGCTGACTTCATGCTGCATAAAGCTCAGCTCGCCGTGGTCGTCGAAACGCACCTTCACGTGTTCGGGGGTCTTGCTGTAGATGTTCAGTTCAATCAGCGACAGCGCATCGCCCTGCCAGCGGTACTCTGCGGTCGAGGTGTTGCCGTTATGCCACGGGCTGAACGCGGTAAGCATATGGACTTCATCGCTGGAATCTTTACGCCAGATCCTGACCGCGCCCTGGTTGTCAGCATAGCCACTGGCGGTAAACGGGGGGAGTGAGGAGTCATGGCTACAGGCAGACAGCAACAGTACGCCTGCCAGCGCGAGCGTGCCACGCCAGAATGACAAAAGGGGCGTTGCCGCCCCTTCGTTAAAACTGTTCACTGCCACGCGTCTTACTTAACTGCGTCTTTCAGTGCTTTACCAGAAACAAATGCCGGCACGTTAGCTGCGGCGATTTTGATTTCTTTACCGGTCTGCGGGTTGCGGCCAGTACGCTCAGCGCGGTGGTTCACTTTGAAGGTACCGAAACCAACCAGTTGTACAGCATCGCCTTCTTTCAGAGACTCAGTAATAGCAGCCAGGGTAGATTCCAGAGCAGCTTTAGCCTGCACTTTAGACAGATCAGCCTTGTCCGCAATTACATCAATCAGTTGAGTCTTGTTCATAAGTTATCCTTTCAATGTGTTTATCGCTTGCTAAGCATCGAGTGCGACGAAAATGCCAAAAAAGCACTCTCCTGCATACACGCACCGATAGCCACTTTTTTTCGCCCCCCAAATGTAGACCAGACGGGGGGCAGAAGGGAAGAGTCGAGGTGCGACAAAACAGGCGTTAAATCACGTTTTGTTGTCTCATTGGTTAAAAATTATACCAATATTGCTCTCACCGGCCTCACGCAGGTCCGCGCGCAGCCCTTTGATCAGCTCAATATCACGCTCTTCACACTCTGCCAGCAGGCGGAAAATCTCCCACTGAATGTCCCATTCCTGTTCAACCGCCGGGTTAGCACGCAGCTCTTCGTCGGTCATTTCGCGGCCTTCCTGCGTCATTTCCAGCATCGCGACGGTCGTAATGGATGCCTTACTGACTTCAATGGCGTGCTCCAGCGTTTCACCGCTCAGACGAGAGTGGATCAGCTCGCTCAACGCCACGCAGGCGTCGATAGCCGGATAAACGCCGTACAGGTCGTAATCGTCCGCCGCCGGGATCGCCTCTTCCAGCTTTTCGAGCTGTGAATCGAAGTTCACCTTTGCGTCTTTCACCGTCAGCGTCTCCCAGATCAAATCCAGGATACGTCGATAAATCTGGCCTTCGCCAAACTCCGTTTGCTTACAGAACGCGGCATAGTTGGGATACATGCGCTCGCACAGGCAAGCCATAAACGTCACGTGCTGCCAGCTTTCCAGCTTCTCAAGGCGCAGATGAATCGGGTTTTGTAACATGATGATGTCTCGAATCGAAAATTAGCCGCAGTTTACCTGAATCACGGCTGAATTTCCTGCCAACGAATGAATGCCGGACGTGAAGAGGCAACGGCGTCAGCCCAGCGGGTTGGCTCCGGTAACCGGTAGCCCTTCATGCAGCGCTGCACCCACGCCAGCGCGCTGTCCATGCTCACCCGATGCCCGGTGGCGATAAACAGCGGATTACAGCGCGCTTTACTGCGCCAGACCCACGCCAGCTGCTCGCCTTTATGGATAAGCGGCGCCAGCGCGCCCGGTTCGGCAGAAAGCGGCTCAAACGCGCCGCACAGGCGTTTTTTCGCCACGCCGATGGTCGGCACGTCCACCAGCAGACCAAAGTGGCTGGCGACGCCTAAGCGACGCGGATGGGAGATACCGTGCCCGTCAACAAACAGGAGGTCAGGTTTTTGCGAGAGTTGCTCCCACGCGGCCAGCAGCGCGGGGTATTCGCGGAAGGAGAGAAAGCCGGGAATATAGGGCATGGTGGTGGCGATACGCGCCACCTTGTACTCCACCAGCTCCAGCGACGGGTATTTCAGCACCACCATCGCCGCCCGCGTCACTTCACCGCCCTGCTCGAACCCGACGTCCGCCCCGCCAATGTACTGCGGGGGATCCTTATCCAGACGATCCTCGCGGATCACCGATGAAGCCAGTTCGATTTGCTGAGCGCGTAGCGACGCGAGATCCATAACCACTCCTTACTTGTGATACTGGGCAGAAAGCCGATGCACCGCCTCCACAAATACGCCTGCGTGTTCAGGCGGCACATCCTGATGAATGCCGTGGCCGAGGTTAAAGACGTGGCCTTCACCCTGGCCGAAACCAGACAGTATAGTCGACACTTCCTCTTCGATGCGGGCAGGCTGAGCATAGAGCATGGACGGATCCATGTTGCCCTGTAGCGCCACTTTGTCGCCCACGCGACGGCGCGCATCGGCAATATCGGTGGTCCAGTCGAGGCCCAGCGCGTCGCAGCCGGTGGCCGCCATCGCTTCCAGCCATTGGCCACCGCCTTTAGTGAACAGCGTTACCGGCACGCGGCGACCGTCGTTTTCACGCAGCAGGCCGTCAACGATTTTGTGCATGTAGTACAGGGAAAACTGCTGATAATCACGTCCGGTCAGCACGCCGCCCCAGGTGTCGAAAATCATCACCGACTGCGCGCCCGCTTTAATCTGCGCGTTGAGGTAGAGCGTAACGCTCTTCGCCAGCTTGTCGAGCAGTGCATGCAGCGCCAGCGGTTCGGCGTACATCATCTTTTTAATCAGGGTGAAGGCTTTGCTGCTGCCGCCTTCAACCATGTAGGTGGCCAGCGTCCACGGGCTGCCGGAGAAGCCAATCAGCGGCACTTCGCCCTTCAGCTCGCGGCGAATGGTGCGCACGGCGTTCATCACGTAGCCCAGTTCGCCTTCCGGATCGGGGATCGGCAGCTTATCGACGTCGGCTTTGCTTTTGATCGGCGAGGTAAAGCGCGGGCCTTCGCCGGTTTCGAAATAGAGCCCCAGGCCCATCGCGTCCGGAATGGTAAGAATGTCCGAAAAGAGAATGGCGGCATCCAGCGGGAAGCGGCGCAGCGGCTGGAGCGTCACTTCACAGGCCAACTCGGCGTTTTTGCACAGCGACATAAAATCGCCCGCCTGCGCGCGCGTGGCTTTGTACTCTGGCAGATAGCGTCCCGCCTGGCGCATCATCCACACCGGGGTGACATCAACGGGCTGGCGCAGCAGCGCACGCAGATAACGATCGTTCTTCAGTTCGGTCATTTTGCAGTTCCTTATTGCGTCAGTCCGTCAGTGTAACACTACTCATACTCGGCCCGACAGATTGCCACGGTATCTTCTATCAGGCGACGCGCCACCGTTCCCGGCGGGGGTAACAGCGGTAAATTGTCGTAGCGGTACCAGTTCGCCTCCAGCAGCTCTTTCTGGTCGATAACAATCTCGCCGCTGTCATATTCCGCCATAAACGCGGTCATCAGAGACATCGGGAACGGCCACGGCTGGGAGGTCACGTAGCGCAGGTTCTTCACCTTGATGCTGCTCTCCTCCATCACCTCGCGCGCCACCGCCTGCTCCAGCGTTTCGCCGACTTCGACGAACCCGGCGAGGACGGTATGAATGCCGTTGCGATGACGGGTATGCTGCGCCAGCAGGATGGAATCATCACGGCGGATGGCGACGATGATGCACGGCGCGATTTGGGGGTAGTAGCGTTCACGGCAGTGGCCGCAGAGCAGCGCCCATTCGGTTTTGCTTGGGTGCATGGTGTGGCCGCAGTAACCGCAATATTTGTGCGAACGGTAAAACTCCGCCAGCTGTACGCCGCGCCCCGCCAGCTGGAACAGGCCGACGTCCAGATCTAACACCTGACGTACGGATCCCATATCCTGACGGCGCGCCTGTTGGATCAACCACACGGGATCGCCCTGCCACTCGCCGATCTTCAGCGCGGACTGGCCCACCAGATCGAACGTTTCCGCGGCACCGTAGGGCAACTCTCCTGAGGGCAGCCATAATTTTTGTTCGTGGCTGACGATCCACCAACCCAGATCTGATTTTTCAATAATACGATCCATATCTATTGCACTACCTTCGCTTCACTGACATGTTGTTAGCATTGTGGTTACATTTTGGATAAGCAGATCCCATTCTAAACCTTATGGAGTCGACCATGTTAAACCAGCTGGAAAGCCTGACTGAGCGCGTTGGAGGAAGTAACACCCTGGTGGATCGCTGGCTACATGTGCGCAAGCATCTCCTTGTGGCGTATTACAATCTGGTCGGTCTTAAGCCTGGCAAAGAATCCTTTATGCGGCTGAACGAAAAAGCGCTGGATGATTTTTGTCAGAGCCTTGTCGACTACCTGTCCGACGGCCATTTCAACATTTATGAACGCATTATCCGCGAAATGGAAGGGACAACGCCGTATTTAGCGGCCAGCAAACTCTGTCCGCAGCTGGAAGCCAATACCCAGCAGATCATGGACTATTACGATTCCACGCTCGAGAACGCCATCGATCACGATAACTATCTTGAGTTCCAGCAGGCGCTGTCCGACCTGGGCGAAGCGCTGGAAGAGCGATTCACGCTGGAAGATAAGCTCATCGCCCTCGTACTGGATAACAACCTGAATATCAGCAGCAGCGATAACGTTGCGCGCCCTGCTTGAGTTCTTAACCGTTAACGAGTAATTTACAACCAGTCGCCCCTCTGCGGAGGGGGATTTTTCTTGTCGGAGTGCCCAGTGTGTAAGCACGGGCTGAGACCGTTAATTCGGGATCCGCGGAACCTGATCAGGTTAATACCTGCGAAGGGAACAAGAGTCACGCTGCTGTTGTATCGCCCCTGGGGCGATCTCCTCTTGCTTCATCCGTCGTCTGACAAGCCATGTCCTTCACTTCTGGAATGAGCTATGTCTACAACAAAACTGACCCGCCGCGAACAGCGTGCACAGGCCCAACACTTCATCGACACCCTGGAAGGCACCGCTTTCCCGAACTCGAAACGCATCTACATCACCGGTTCACAGGCCGATATCCGCGTGCCGATGCGCGAAATCCAGCTCAGCCCGACGCTTATCGGCGGCAGCAAAGAGAACCCCCAATATGAAGACAACGAAGCCGTGCCGGTATACGACACCTCCGGCCCGTACGGCGATCCTGATGTTGCTATCAACGTGCAGCAAGGTCTGGCAAAGCTGCGCCAGCCGTGGATTGAGGCGCGTAACGACTGCGAAGAACTGAGCGTGCGCAGCTCTGCGTACACCAAAGAACGCCTGGCCGACGACGGCCTGGACGAGCTGCGCTTTACCGGCCTGCTGACGCCAAAACGCGCCAGAGCGGGCAAATGCGTAACCCAGCTGCACTACGCGCGCCAGGGTATCGTCACGCCGGAGATGGAGTTCATCGCCATCCGCGAAAACATGGGCCGCGAGCGCATCCGCAGCGAAATATTGCGCCACCAGCATCCGGGTGAAGGCTTTGGCGCTCGCCTGCCGGAGAACATCACGCCGGAGTTTGTGCGTGACGAAGTGGCCGCCGGACGCGCGATTATCCCCGCCAACATCAACCACCCGGAATCGGAGCCGATGATTATCGGCCGCAACTTCCTGGTGAAGGTCAACGCCAACATCGGCAACTCTGCCGTCACCTCGTCCATCGAAGAAGAGGTGGAAAAGCTGGTCTGGTCCACGCGCTGGGGTGCGGACACGGTGATGGACCTCTCCACTGGCCGCTACATCCACGAAACCCGCGAGTGGATCCTGCGTAACAGCCCGGTGCCGATTGGCACCGTCCCGATTTATCAGGCGCTGGAGAAGGTCAACGGCATCGCCGAAAACCTCACCTGGGAAGCGTTCCGCGACACGCTGCTGGAGCAGGCGGAACAGGGCGTGGACTACTTCACCATCCACGCGGGCGTGCTGCTGCGCTACGTGCCGATGACGGCGAAACGTCTGACCGGCATCGTCTCGCGGGGTGGCTCCATCATGGCGAAATGGTGCCTGTCCCATCATCAGGAAAACTTCCTTTACGAGCACTTCCGCGAGATCTGCGAGATCTGCGCCGCGTACGACGTCTCCCTGTCGCTGGGCGACGGCCTGCGTCCTGGCTCCATCCGCGACGCCAACGACGAGGCGCAGTTTGCCGAGCTGCACACCCTGGGCGAGCTGACTAAAATCGCCTGGGAGTATGACGTGCAGGTGATGATTGAAGGCCCGGGCCACGTGCCGATGCAGATGATCCGCCGCAACATGACCGAGGAGCTGGAGCACTGCCACGAAGCGCCGTTCTACACTCTGGGGCCGTTGACCACAGATATCGCACCGGGCTACGACCACTTCACCTCCGGGATTGGCGCGGCGATGATCGGCTGGTTCGGCTGCGCCATGCTCTGCTACGTGACGCCGAAAGAGCACCTCGGCCTGCCCAACAAAGAGGACGTAAAGCAGGGACTGATTACCTATAAAATTGCCGCCCACGCGGCGGATCTGGCGAAAGGCCACCCGGGCGCGCAAATCCGCGACAACGCCATGTCCAAAGCGCGCTTTGAATTCCGCTGGGAAGACCAGTTTAACCTGGCGCTGGATCCGTTTACCGCCCGCGCCTACCACGACGAAACCCTGCCCCAGGAGTCGGGCAAGGTGGCGCACTTCTGCTCCATGTGTGGGCCAAAATTCTGCTCGATGAAAATCAGCCAGGAGGTGCGGGATTACGCCGCCGCGCAGACCATTGAAGTCGGTATGGCGGACATGTCGGAAACCTTCCGCGCCAGAGGCGGCGAAATTTACCTCAAAAAAGAGGAGGCGTAATGTACAAGCCCGATTTCCCCTCCGTGCCCTTTCGCTTAGGGCTTTACCCGGTGGTGGACAGCGTGGAGTGGATCGCCCGCCTGCTGGAGGCCGGCGTTCGCACCCTCCAGCTGCGCATCAAAGATAAGCGTGATGAAGAGGTGGAGGCCGACGTCGTCGCCGCCATCGCGCTGGGGCATCGCTACAATGCCCGCCTGTTTATCAACGACTACTGGCGGCTGGCCGTTAAGCACCGGGCGTACGGCGTGCATTTGGGCCAGGAGGATCTGGAAACCACCGATCTGAACGCCATTCGCCAGGCTGGCCTGCGCCTTGGCGTTTCAACACACGATGATATGGAAATCGACGTGGCGCTGGCGGCCCGCCCCTCCTACATCGCCCTCGGTCACGTTTTTCCGACGCAAACCAAGCAGATGCCTTCTGCCCCGCAGGGTCTGACGCAGCTGACGGCGCACGTTAAGCGCCTTGCCGATTACCCGACCGTCGCCATCGGTGGAATCAGCCTTGAACGCGCCCCGGCGGTGCTGGAGACCGGCGTCGGCAGTATCGCCGTCGTCAGCGCTATCACCCAGGCGGCAGACTGGCGGTCCGCCACCGCGCAGCTTTTACAGCTGGCAGGAGCGGGCGATGAATGACCGCGATTTTATGCGCTACAGCCGCCAGATCCTGCTGGAGGATATTGCCATTGACGGGCAGCAAAAGCTGCTCGCCAGCCGGGTACTGATTGTCGGCCTGGGCGGATTAGGCGCGCCCGCCGCGCTGTATCTGGCCGGTGCGGGCGTGGGCACGCTGGTGCTGGCCGATGACGACGAGGTGCACCTCAGCAACCTGCAACGGCAAATCCTCTTCACGACTGAAGATGTTAACCAGCCTAAAGCGCAGATCACCCGGCAGCGGCTTAACCAGCTTAATCCGGATATCGAACTGATTGCTCTGCAGGAGCGGCTCAGCGGTGAAAGCCTGCGCCATGAGGTCGCCCTTGCCGACGCGGTGCTGGACTGCACGGACAACATGGCGACGCGCCAGGCGATTAACGCCGCCTGCGTGGCCACTAATACGCCGCTTATCACCGCCAGCGCGGTGGGGTTCGGTGGGCAGATAATGGTCCTGACCCCGCCGTGGGCGCAGGGCTGTTACCGCTGCCTGTGGCCGGACGAGGCTGAACCGGAGCGTAACTGCCGCACGGCAGGCATTCTTGGCCCGGTGGTGGGCGTGATGGGAACCCTCCAGGCGCTGGAGGCCATCAAGCTGCTCAGCGGCATGGAGACGGAACGCAACACGCTCCGGCTGTTCGACGCCCGCTCCAGCGGCTGGCGCCATCTGGCACTACACCGCGCCAGCCACTGCCCGGTATGCGGAGGCCACGATGCGCATTCTGTTTAACGATGAGCCGATGACGTGCGACGACGGTCTCACCGTTGCCGCCCTGCTCGACAAATTGCGCCAGCTCAAGCCGGGAACGGCGCTGGCGCTCAATCAACAGATCCTGCCGCGCGAGCAGTGGGAACTTCAGCAGGTCAATGAAGGCGACCAGATCCTGCTGTTTCAGGTTATCGCAGGGGGCTGAGATGTTACGTATTGCTGATAAAGTCTTTGATTCACATCTGTTTACCGGAACCGGCAAATTCGCCTCGCCGCAGCTGATGGTGGATGCTATTCGTGAAAGCGGCAGCCAACTGGTAACGCTGGCGATGAAGCGCGTGGATCTGCGCCAGCACAACGATGCCATACTTGCGCCGCTCCTGGAGGCAGGCGTGACGCTGCTGCCCAACACCTCCGGCGCGAAAACGGCCGAGGAGGCGATTTTCGCCGCACAGCTGGCGCGGGAAGCGCTCGGCACCCGCTGGCTGAAGCTGGAAATTCACCCGGATGCCCGCTGGCTGCTGCCCGACCCGATCGAGACCCTGAAAGCCGCAGAAAAGCTGGTGCAGCAGGGGTTTACCGTTCTGCCTTACTGCGGCGCGGATCCCGTGCTGTGTAAGCGTCTGGAAGAGGTCGGCTGCGCCGCCGTCATGCCGCTGGGGGCGCCCATTGGCTCCAATCAGGGGCTGGAAACCCGCGCGATGCTGGAGATCATCATCGAGCAGGCGACCGTGCCGGTGGTGGTGGATGCAGGGATCGGCGTGCCCAGCCATGCCGCGCAGGCGCTGGAAATGGGTGCCGATGCGGTGCTGGTGAATACCGCCATTGCGGTGGCCGACGACCCGGTCAGGATGGCGCGTGCGTTTCGTCTCGCCGTGGAGGCTGGCGTGCTAGCCAGAGAGTCCGGCCCCGGCTCGCGCAGTTTTCAGGCACAGGCCACCAGCCCGCTGACCGGTTTTCTGGAGGCGATCTCATGAGCACGTTTACCGAGCGCTGGCGCGAGCTTAACTGGGACGATATTGCCCTGCGCATCAACAGCAAAACGACTGCTGACGTCGAGCGCGCGCTGAATGCCCGTCATCTGAACCGGGAGGATTTAATGGCCCTGCTCTCGCCGGCGGCCAGCGCCTACCTTGAACCAATGGCGCAGCGCGCCCAGCGCCTCACCCGGCAGCGGTTTGGCAATACGGTGAGCTTCTACGTCCCGCTCTATCTTTCGAACCTGTGCGCCAACGACTGTACCTACTGTGGTTTTTCCATGAGCAACCGCATCAAGCGGAAAACGCTCGATGAAGAGGAGATCGCACGCGAGTGTGCTGCTATTCGTGAAATGGGGTTCGAACATCTTCTGCTGGTCACGGGCGAGCATCAGGGGAAAGTGGGAATGGACTATTTCCGCCAGCATCTGCCTGCGATACGTCGGGAGTTTGCGTCGTTGCAGATGGAGGTTCAGCCCCTGTCGCAGGACGAGTATGCGGAGTTAAAAACACTCGGGCTGGACGGCGTTATGGTCTATCAGGAAACCTACCACGAGGCGACGTACGCGCGGCATCACCTGAAAGGAAAGAAGCAGGATTTTTTCTTCCGGCTGGAAACGCCGGACAGGCTGGGCCGCGCCGGGATCGACAAAATCGGGCTGGGTGCGCTAATTGGGCTTTCCGATAGCTGGCGGGTAGATTGCTACATGGTGGCAGAACATCTGCTGTGGCTGCAACAGCACTACTGGCAGACCCGATACTCCATCTCCTTCCCACGCCTGCGCCCCTGCGCAGGCGGCATTGAACCGGCTTCGCTGATGGATGAACGCCAGCTGGTGCAGACCATCTGCGCGTTTCGCCTGCTCGCCCCGGAAGTGGAGTTATCGCTCTCAACGCGTGAATCTCCGGCGTTTCGCGATCGCGTCATCCCGCTGGCGATTAACAACGTCAGCGCGTTTTCCAAAACGCAGCCGGGCGGGTATGCAGACGATCATCCGGAGCTTGAGCAGTTTGCACCGCATGACGGACGGCGTCCGGAAGCCGTTGCCGCCGCCCTGACGGCACAGGGTTTACAGCCTGTCTGGAAAGACTGGGACAGCTGGCTGGGAAGAGCCTCGCAATGACGATGTAACGCACTGCAACACGGTAGAAAATTATCGAGGCGTTACGGAAAGGTAAAACCGGATGATTGTCAGCGATCGTCCGGTTTTTTATTGTCATCAGGTCAGCAACGGACGCTGACCAGGGCGAAAAGCTTCTTCCTCGTTTCGCCCTGCCTCCGATTCCGTGCATAAGAGGGGCGCAAAAATATGGATAAGGAATTTCTTAGTGATTCTTAAGATAAATCATCTCGCCTGAAATCGTGTTCCGTATAATTCACCGCTAACCGCAGGACAGCGACTATGCTGAGAGGATATCGGCAGACGAAAAATATTCACCATCAGGATCGATGTACAACTCATGGCACTTCACAGCAAAAAGCTCTCTTTCACCCGACCCATTATGCTCAGCTTCGCGGGGATTCTGTGCAGTTTTGCGCTGATCGCGGTCGTGGTAACTCTTTCACAACGAAAGGATTTCCTTGAGGACTATCATAAGATTAATGGCAATTTCACCCATAACCTTGCGGTGAACTACACCGAGTCAATCCTGCGTGAAAACGACTATATCCTGGGCCGCTCCGCGATGTATTTTGCACGCGATGACAGGCTAAACGAGACCCTCAACGTCAACCCGACGCAAGGGCTGCAGATGATGATGCATTTGCAAAACCTGATGCCGACCGTGTCATCCATCTCGCTGGCAGACACGCAGGGACATTATCTGCGCGCGCCGGAAGTGCTCCAGACGGAAAAGAGTAAAACCTTCGATCCCCGGACGCGTCCGTGGTTTGTCGCCCATGCTGAAGCCAGTATATTCAGCCACTACACCCGTCCCTATATGGACTACTTCAACGGTCATCCGACGGTCACACTCTATAAACCGTTGATTTCACCAGAAGGTCGACTTAAAGGTACGATTGCGTTTCATCTCGACTTAACGTCAATGGGCTACACCCTGCGTCAGATGGTCGCCCCTGTTCAGGGGGAATTCTTCGTCGTCGAACGCGATGGCGCCGTCGTGCTGCACCCAGATACGGGCGTGCTTTTCAAACAGTACGTCAGCGAAGCGCTGATGGATAAAATGACCAGCGGCGAAGGCCACCTTTACGATAAGAAAACCGACGCCTGGTATTACTACTACTCATTTACCAATCCGGACTGGTTTGTCATCTACAGGGTCTCTGGCGCAACGCTTACCGATATCACCCGACACGAAACAACAATCGTAGGCTGGGGTTTCGCGCTGGCGGCCATCATTATCATTCTCTTTGGCCTCTATCTGCGTCATGCCTCGCGTACCGTGTTGATGACCATTATCAATGCGATCAAAACGGGCGATGTGAGCCAGGCGCCGCGTCTGGAAGCGATGCTGAGCCGCACCATTCAGTCCAATAAAGAGCGTGAGATGGCGTATGTTCGTCAGGCCACTCACGATGCGCTGACCGGCTGCAAAAACCGCCGTGCGTTCGATAACGATGTGGAGGAATTATTAAATGCCCACCAGCCTTTCGCGATGGCGCTGGTTGATATTGATAACTTCAAGTCAATTAACGACACGTGGGGACACCTGAGCGGCGACATTGTCCTGCGTAACGTGGCGCGCGAGGGGATCCAGATAATGCAGCCCCACCACGTCTCGGTCTATCGCTACGGTGGTGAAGAGTTCGCGGTAATTTTCCAGGCCGAGCAGATCGCTGCCGCATTTTCATTGCTTGACGCATGGCGCACCGTCGTTGCAAGACGCGTATGGCGGGAAGAAAATCTGCACGTCACGTTCAGCGCGGGTCTGGGTGAATGGCACTTCGAACCGCTGGAACAATTTGTAGGTAGCGTTGATAACGCGCTCTACAGTGCTAAAAAGCAGGGAAAAAACCGTATTGTTCGCACTGCCGTCGGCTGACTTTCTCTCTTACTCGAAGAATTGTAACCGGTTTCAGAAAAATGCCGCTTTCTTTGTGATGCCTGACACACAATCGCGGTAAAGCGGTTGTTGAAGCTCTCTGCGCAGGATAATTATCAATAAACACATGTAGATCGAGGCTGATTATGAAGAACATCGTTTTATGCTGTGCAGCGGGAATGTCAACCAGCATGCTGGTTCAACGTATGAAAGATGCCGCGCAGAAAAAAGGGGTTGAAGTCACCATTAAAGCCGTTCCGGTTGCGGAGTTTAAAGACAATATCGCGACGGCCGACATCGTATTACTGGGGCCACAGGTCAAATACGAGCAGGCTAAACTGCAGGCACAGGCCGACCCGCTGGGCAAAAAGGTCGCGGTGATCGACATGATGGATTACGGCATGATGAAAGGCGATGCCGTACTGGAAAAAGCGCTTAAACTGCTGGAGTCATAATGGAAGACTTAGAAACCACAATCATGGAACTGCTGGTCAACGCCGGTGCGGCCCGCAGTGCGGCCCTGACGGCTCTGCAGATGGCGCGTAAAGGTGAGTTTGACGAAGCTGAAAAAGCGATGGAAGAATCCCGCGAATATGTGAAGCACGCGCATACGATCCAGACGCAGCTTATTGGACTTGACGAAGGGACCGGGAAACTGCCTGTTAACCTGATCACCGTTCATTCTCAAGACCACCTGATGAACGCGATGGTTATTCAGGATCTGGCGGGCGATATGATTGAGCTTTATCGACGCATCCCGCTAGTGAATTGAAGAAATGCAGATATAAAAAAACCCGCCGAGGCGGGTTTTTTATTTACGGCATCAACGATTACTCGTTGTCGGAACCGCCCAGACCTGCGTTCAGCAGTTCTGCCAGGCTCGCGGATGCATCTTCAGCAGTAACCTGCGGTGCAGCTGGCAGTTCGCCCGCTGCGCGACGACGCATACGATCCTGATGGTACGCATAACCGGTACCGGCAGGGATCAGACGACCCACGATGACGTTCTCTTTCAGACCGCGCAGTTCATCACGTTTACCTGCAACAGCGGCTTCGGTCAGGACACGAGTCGTTTCCTGGAACGATGCTGCGGAGATGAAGGACTCGGTTGCCAGAGACGCTTTGGTGATACCCAGCAGATCGCGTGCGAAGGTCGCACCGATTTTGCCGTTCGCTTCCAGATCGCGGTTAGCGATCTTAACGCGTGAGTATTCAACCTGCTCGCCTTCCAGGAAGTCGGAGCTGCCCGCGTTTTCGATGGTTGCTTTACGCAGCATCTGACGAACGATAACTTCGATGTGCTTATCGTTAATCTTAACGCCCTGCAGGCGGTATACGTCCTGTACTTCGTTAACAATGTAACGAGTAACAGCATGCACACCACGCAGACGCAGGATGTCGTGCGGCGCTTCTGGACCGTCGGAAACCACGTCACCACGTTCTACACGTTCGCCTTCGAACACGTTGAGCTGACGCCACTTAGGAATCATCTCTTCGTACGGCTCGCTGCCATCTACTGGGGTGATAACCAGACGGCGCTTACCTTTGGTCTCTTTACCGAAGGAGATGATCCCGCTGATTTCAGCCAGGATTGCAGGCTCTTTCGGACGACGTGCTTCGAACAGGTCCGCAACGCGTGGCAGACCACCGGTGATGTCCTTGGTACCGCCGGATTCCTGAGGAATACGCGCCAGGGTGTCACCAGAGCTGATCTGTACGCCATCTTCCAGCTGTACAATCGCTTTACCCGGCAGGAAGTACTGCGCAGGCATATCGGTACCCGGGATCAGAACGTCGTTACCCTGAGCATCAACGATTTTCAGTGCAGGACGCAGATCTTTACCGCCGGTAGTACGTTCAGCAGAATCCAGAACCACCAGAGAAGACAGACCGGTCAGCTCGTCGGTCTGACGAGTAATGGTCTGGCCGTCGATCATGTCAGTAAAGCGGATGAAACCACTTACTTCGGTGATTACCGGCATGGTGTGTGGATCCCAGTTTGCAACGGTTTCACCGCCGGCAACCTGCTCGCCATCACCTTTCGCCATAACCGCACCGTAAGGCACTTTATAGCTCTCTTTGGTACGACCGAATTCGTCGATCAGCTTCAGCTCGGTGTTACGAGAGGTCACAACCAGCTTGCCTGCGGAGTTAACAACAGACTTCGCGTTGCTGAGCTTGATGCTACCTTTGTTTTTCACCTGAATGCTGGATTCAGCAGCCGCACGAGATGCCGCACCACCGATGTGGAACGTACGCATCGTCAGCTGTGTACCCGGCTCACCGATGGACTGTGCCGCGATAACGCCGATGGCTTCACCTTTGTTGATGATGTGGCCACGCGCCAGGTCACGACCGTAGCAGTGTGCACACACACCAAAGTCGGTGTCACAGGATACAACGGAACGCACTTTCACAGAGTCAACAGAGTTCGCTTCCAGCAGGTCACACCACTGTTCGTGCAGCAGCGTATTGCGTGGAACCAGAATGTCTGCGGTGCCCGGCTTCAGAATGTCTTCCGCGGTCACACGACCCAGTACGCGATCGCGCAGCGGCTCTTTAACATCACCACCCTCGATAACCGGGGTCATGGTGATACCTTCGAGGGTGCCACAATCGTCTTCAGTCACAACCAGATCCTGCGCAACGTCAACCAGACGACGCGTCAGATAACCGGAGTTCGCTGTCTTCAGTGCGGTATCCGCCAGACCTTTACGCGCACCGTGCGTGGAGATGAAGTACTGGAGTACGTTCAGACCTTCACGGAAGTTCGCGGTGATTGGCGTTTCGATGATGGAGCCATCTGGCTTCGCCATCAGACCACGCATACCTGCCAGCTGACGAATCTGTGCTGCAGAACCACGCGCACCGGAGTCGGCCATCATGTAGATGCTGTTGAAGGAAACCTGCTGCTCTTCGACGCCGTCACGGTTAATCACGGTTTCGGTTTGCAGGTTATCCATCATCGCTTTGGATACACGATCGTTCGCCGCTGCCCAGATATCGATAACTTTGTTGTAGCGTTCGCCCGCGGTTACCAGACCAGACTGGAACTGCTCCTGGATCTCAGCAACTTCAGCTTCCGCTTCAGAGATGATCTCGTGTTTCTTCTCTGGGATGACCATGTCATCGATACCAACAGATGCACCTGAACGCGCTGCATAAGCAAAGCCGGTATACATTGTCTGGTCAGCGAAGATAACGGTCGGCTTCAGACCCAGAATGCGGTAACAGGTGTTCAGCATTTTGGAGATCGCTTTCTTGCCCAGCGCCTGGTTGACGATGGAGAAAGGCAGACCTTTCGGTACGATCATCCACAGAATGGCACGGCCAATGGTCGTGTCTTTCAGGCTGGTCTTCGCAACGAATTCGCCGTTTGCATCTTTTTCGTATTCGGTGATACGCACTTTAACGCGCGCATGCAGAGAGGCCAGGCCAGCGCGATAAATACGCTCAGCTTCTTTCGGGCCAGTCAGCACCATGCCTTCGCCTTTGGCGTTAACACAGTCACGGGTCATGTAGTACAGACCCAATACAACGTCCTGAGAAGGAACGATAATTGGTTCACCGTTCGCTGGAGACAGGATGTTGTTGGTAGACATCATCAGCGCACGCGCTTCAAGCTGGGCTTCCAGCGTCAGCGGTACGTGAACAGCCATCTGGTCACCATCGAAGTCGGCGTTATAGGCCGCACAAACCAGCGGGTGCAGCTGGATAGCTTTACCTTCGATCAGGACTGGCTCAAATGCCTGGATACCCAGACGGTGCAGGGTTGGTGCACGGTTCAGCAGTACCGGGTGTTCGCGGATAACTTCGTCCAGGATATCCCAAACGACAGCTTCTTCACGCTCAACCATTTTCTTAGCGGCTTTGATGGTGGTGGCCAGGCCACGCAGCTCCAGCTTGCCGTAGATGAACGGTTTGAACAGCTCCAGTGCCATTTTCTTCGGCAGACCGCACTGATGCAGACGCAGGTATGGACCTACGGTGATTACAGAACGACCGGAGTAGTCAACACGCTTACCGAGCAGGTTCTGACGGAAACGACCCTGCTTACCTTTGATCATGTCGGCCAAAGATTTCAGAGGACGCTTGTTAGAACCGGTGATCGCACGACCGCGACGACCGTTATCCAGCAGGGCATCTACCGCTTCCTGCAGCATACGTTTTTCGTTGCGTACGATGATGTCCGGCGCAGCCAGATCCAGCAGACGTTTCAGACGGTTGTTACGGTTTATAACGCGACGATACAGATCGTTCAGATCGGACGTTGCGAAACGACCACCATCCAGCGGAACCAGCGGACGCAGATCTGGCGGCAGAACCGGCAGAACGGTCAGGATCATCCACTCTGGTTTGTTACCAGACTGAACGAACGCTTCCAGCAGTTTGATACGCTTGGTCAGCTTTTTACGCTTGGTTTCGGAGTTGGTTTCGTTCAGCTCTTCACGCAGCTGCTCGCACTCCTGCTCCAGATCCATGCTCTTCAGCAGGGCCTGAATAGCTTCCGCACCCATCTTCGCGTCGAATTCGTCACCGAACTCTTCCAGCGCGTCCAGATACTGCTCTTCAGTCAGGATCTGGTGACGTTCCAGGTTCGTCATTCCGCCTTCGATAACTACATAAGATTCGAAGTACAGAACACGTTCGATATCGCGCAGCGGCATATCCAGCAGCAGACCGATACGGGACGGCAGAGATTTCAGGAACCAGATGTGAGCAGTCGGAGACGCCAGCTCGATGTGGCCCATACGCTCACGGCGTACTTTGGTCTGGGTCACTTCAACGCCGCACTTCTCACAGATCACACCGCGGTGTTTCAGGCGCTTGTACTTACCGCACAGGCACTCGTAATCTTTTACTGGCCCGAAAATACGCGCACAGAAAAGGCCATCACGCTCAGGTTTGAACGTACGGTAGTTGATGGTTTCCGGCTTTTTAACTTCACCGAAAGACCATGAACGGATCATGTCTGGCGAAGCCAGAGCAATTTTGATCGCATCAAACTCTTCGGTTTTAGTCTGCGCTTTCAGAAACTTTAATAAATCTTTCACGGATTTGCTCCCGTCGGAGTTAGCACAATCCGGTGCCGGGGGTTAACCCGGCACCAGTGACCTGTTTGAGCGAGAATTACTCGTCTTCCAGTTCGATGTTGATACCCAGCGAACGAATCTCTTTCAACAGTACGTTGAAGGATTCTGGCATGCCTGGTTCCATCTGATGGTTGCCGTCCACGATGTTTTTATACATCTTGGTACGACCGTTCACGTCATCAGACTTAACGGTAAGCATTTCCTGCAGGGTGTATGCCGCGCCGTATGCTTCCAGCGCCCACACTTCCATCTCCCCGAAGCGCTGACCACCGAACTGTGCCTTACCACCCAGCGGCTGCTGAGTAACCAGGCTGTAAGAACCGGTAGAACGAGCGTGCATCTTGTCGTCGACCAGGTGGTTCAGTTTCAGCATGTACATGTAACCTACGGTTACTGGACGCTCAAACTGTTCACCGGTACGGCCGTCAAACAGCGTAATCTGACCAGACGTTGGCAGACCACCCAGTTGCAGCAGCTCTTTAATTTCAGCTTCTTTTGCACCGTCGAATACCGGCGTTGCAATTGGCATACCTTTGCGCAGGTTCTCTGCCAGACGCAGCACTTCTTCATCGCTGAAGGTGTTCAGGTCGACTTTCTGACGCACGTCGGTACCCAGATCGTAGGCACGCTGGATGAATTCGCGCAGTTTCGCGACTTCCTGCTGCTGTTTCAGCATGGCGTTAATCTTGTCGCCAATACCTTTCGCAGCCATACCCAGGTGAGTTTCCAGAATCTGACCAATGTTCATACGAGACGGTACGCCCAGTGGGTTCAGTACGATATCTACCGGCGTACCGTTAGCATCGTGCGGCATATCTTCGATCGGGTTGATCTTAGAGATAACACCCTTGTTACCGTGACGACCTGCCATCTTATCACCAGGCTGGATCTGACGTTTAACAGCCAGATACACCTTAACAATCTTCAGCACGCCTGGTGCCAGATCGTCGCCCTGAGTGATTTTGCGGCGTTTCGCTTCGAGTTTTTTCTCGAACTCGTGTTTCAGTTCGTCATACTGCTCAGCCAGCTGTTCCAGCTGATTTTGTTTCTCTTCGTCGGTCAGGCCGAGTTCCAGCCAGCGATCGCGTGGCAGTTTGTCGAGCTTCTCAGCTTCAACGCCACCGGCAACCAGCACCGCATAGATACGGCTGAACAGACCTGCTTCGAGGATCTGCAGTTCTTCAGACAGGTCTTTCTTAGCCTGTTTGAGCTGCATCTCTTCGATTTCCAGCGCACGCTTATCTTTCTCAACGCCATCACGAGTGAAGACCTGAACGTCGATAACCGTACCGGAAACACCGTTTGGTACGCGCAGAGAAGAGTCTTTAACGTCAGACGCTTTCTCACCGAAGATAGCACGCAGCAGTTTCTCTTCTGGGGTCAGCTGGGTTTCACCTTTCGGCGTCACCTTACCTACCAGAATATCGCCGCCGGTCACTTCCGCACCGATGTAAACAATACCGGATTCATCCAGCTTGGAGAGCGCAGCTTCACCCACGTTAGGGATGTCGGCAGTGATCTCTTCTGGCCCCAGCTTGGTGTCACGGGACACACAGGCCAGTTCCTGAATGTGGATGGTGGTGAAACGATCTTCCTGAACCACACGCTCGGAGACGAGGATGGAGTCTTCGAAGTTGTAACCGTTCCACGGCATGAACGCTACGCGCATGTTCTGACCGAGCGCCAGTTCACCGAGGTCGGTGGACGGACCGTCTGCCAGCACGTCGCCGCGCTCAACTGGCTCACCCAGAGATACGCAAGGCATCTGGTTGATACAGGTGTTCTGGTTAGAACGGGTGTATTTGGTCAGGTTGTAGATGTCGATACCCGCTTCGCCCGGATACATCTCGTCTTCGTTAACTTTGATAACGATACGGGATGCGTCAACGTACTGAACGGTACCGCCACGCTTAGCAACTGCAGTAACACCGGAGTCAACGGCCACAGCACGTTCCATACCGGTACCAACCAGCGGCTTATCAGCACGCAGAGTTGGAACGGCCTGACGTTGCATGTTCGCACCCATCAATGCACGGTTGGCGTCATCGTGTTCCAGGAACGGGATCAGGGACGCACCGACGGATACCACCTGCTGGGTGGATACGTCCATGTAGTCAACCTGGTCGCGGCTGAACAAGCTGGATTCGCCTTTGCTACGGCAGGTAACCAGATCTTCTACAAAGTGGCCTTCGTCATCCAGGTTGGAGTTCGCCTGAGCGATAACGTAGTTGCCTTCTTCGATAGCAGACAGGTAATGAATTTCGTCGGTAACCACACCGTCGGTCACTTTACGATACGGGGTCTCAAGGAAACCGTATTCGTTTGTCTGTGCGTACACGGACAGGGAGTTGATCAGACCGATGTTTGGACCTTCAGGCGTTTCGATTGGACATACGCGACCGTAGTGAGTCGGGTGTACGTCTCGAACTTCAAAGCCTGCACGTTCACGGGTCAGACCGCCTGGGCCGAGTGCAGAGATACGACGTTTGTGCGTGATCTCAGACAGCGGGTTGTTCTGGTCCATGAACTGAGACAGCTGGCTGGAACCAAAGAACTCTTTCACTGCTGCAGAAATCGGCTTGGCGTTGATCATATCCTGAGGCATAAGGGTATCCAGATCGCCCAGAGACAGACGCTCTTTCACCGCACGCTCTACACGTACCAGGCCAACGCGGAACTGGTTTTCCGCCATTTCGCCTACGGAACGGATACGACGGTTGCCGAGGTGGTCGATATCGTCCACTTCGCCTTTGCCGTTACGGATATCAATGAGCTTCTTCATCACTTCGATGATGTCGTCTTTGCTCAGGATACCGGAACCTTCGATTTCGTCGCGCAGCAGAGAACGGTTGAACTTCATACGACCTACCGCGGACAGATCGTAGCGGTCTTCGGAGAAGAACAGGTTCTCGAACAGGCTTTCAGCCGCTTCGCGAGTTGGTGGCTCACCAGGACGCATCATGCGGTAGATTTCTACCAGCGCGCTCAGACGATCGTTGGTTGGGTCGACGCGTACAGTCTCAGAGATGTACGGACCGTGGTCCAGATCGTTGGTGAACAGCGTTTCGATACGTTTGTGGCCAGACTGGCTCAGCTTAGCCAGCAGATCCAGGCTCAGCTCCATGTTCGCCGGGCAGATCAGCTCGCCAGTTGATTCATCAACGTAATCTTTCGCGGCTACTTTTCCTGCAATGTATTCAACCGGAACTTCGATGTGTTTGATATCATCTTTTTCCAGCTGGCGGATGTGGCGCGCGGTGATACGGCGACCTTTTTCCACATACACTTTGCCGTCGGCTTCGATGTCGAACGACGCGGTCTCACCACGCAGACGTTCCGGCACCAGCTCCATCTGCAGCTTGTTGTCGCGGATTTCAAAGATCACTTTCTCAAAGAACAGGTCCAGGATCTGCTCAGTGGTATAGTTCAGTGCACGCAGAATGATGGTTGCAGGCAGTTTACGACGACGGTCGATACGGACAAACAGGTTGTCTTTTGGATCGAACTCGAAGTCCAGCCATGAACCACGGTAAGGAATGATGCGTGCGTTATACAGTACTTTACCGGAAGAGTGTGTTTTACCTTTATCGCTGTCGAAGAAGACGCCCGGGCTACGATGCAGCTGGGAAACGATAACACGCTCAGTACCGTTGATAACGAAAGTACCGTTGTCTGTCATGAGTGGAATCTCACCCATGTAGACTTCTTGTTCTTTAATGTCTTTTACGGTGCCTTCCGGCGCTTCGCGCTCGTAGATCACCAGACGCAGTTTTACGCGCAGCGGTGCGGAATAGGTCACGCCACGGATCTGACATTCCTGAACGTCAAACACCGGTTCGCCAAGGCGGTAGCTGACGTACTGCAGCTCGGAGTTACCGCTGTAGCTCTGAATCGGGAACACGGAACGGAAGGCTGCTTCCAGACCGTACTGCCCTTCAGGATCTTGCTCGATAAACTTCTGGAACGAGTCAAGCTGGATAGAAAGGAGATATGGAATGTCCAGAACTTGTGGACGTTTACCAAAATCCTTACGAATACGTTTTTTCTCGGTATAGGAGTAAACCATAGGGTTCCTCAGCTCGCTGACAAGTCGACCCATCTGCCCGACGAAGGGACAGTTTGTGCAACACCATTTTGTGGACCGGAAAATTGAATACTTTCCGCAATACCTGTTGCTATCACGCTTAAACCATTTCATTGCGATTTACACAGAGCGAGCACCCTGTCGCAGTATATTAAGTCGTCGATAGAAACAAGCATTGTCAGGACAATCAGCAGTCAAACAGTGTGAAATGCTACTGATGCCTTACAGCGCAAAAAGGCTGGTGACTAAAAAGTCACCAGCCATCAGCCTAATTGCTTAGGCTGCAACCAGAAAAGTTGGCTTATTTAACTTCAACTTCAGCGCCAGCTTCTTCCAGAGATTTTTTCAGTGCTTCTGCGTCGTCTTTGCTCACGCCTTCTTTCAGCGCAGCTGGAGCAGATTCTACCAGGTCTTTAGCTTCTTTCAGACCCAGGCCAGTTGCGCCACGTACTGCTTTGATAACAGCAACTTTGTTCGCGCCAGCAGCTTTCAGAATTACGTCGAATTCAGTTTTTTCTTCAGCAGCTTCAGCCGGGCCAGCAGCTACAGCTACAGCAGCAGCAGCAGAAACACCGAATTTTTCTTCCATTGCAGATACCAGCTCTACAACGTCCATTACGGACATAGCTGCAACTGCTTCAATGATTTGATCTTTAGTGATAGACATTTAAATTGTTCCTGAAAATCAGAATAAGTTTATACGTAAGCAAATGCTTTATAAAGATAACTGCGATTAAGCAGCTTCTTTCGCATCGCGTACAGCAGCCAGAGTGCGAACCAGTTTGCCAGCCGCAGCTTCTTTCATGGTTGCCATCAGGCGTGCAATTGCTTCTTCGTAGGTCGGCAGGGTTGCCAGGCGATCGATTTGCGATGCCGGGATCAACTCACCTTCAAAGGCTGCAGCTTTGACCTCAAATTTTGCATTCGCTTTCGCGAACTCTTTGAACAGACGAGCAGCAGCGCCCGGGTGTTCCATAGAGTATGCAATCAGGGTCGGACCAACAAACGTGTCTTTCAGGCACTCGAACTGAGTACCTTCAACTACGCGACGCAGCAGGGTGTTACGAACAACACGCATGTATACGCCAGCTTCACGACCTGCTTTACGCAGTTCAGTCATTTTGTCTACAGTAACGCCACGGGAATCCGCAACTACTGCAGACAGCGCGCCTTTGGCTACTTCGCTGACTTCAGCAACAATCGCTTGTTTGTCTTGAAGATTTAAAGCCATTAGCTTTGCTCCTGGATGTTTGCCGGAACTCATGTTCCGGAACTCACTTCACTCAACCCAACGGGAAGAGCGTCTTAATACGGTGAGCAGAAACAAGCCAGAGTATTAAAAATAATCTTAGCGTTCTGTCACCGTCTACGCAGGGGATTAAGTTTCTTGCGAAACACCTGCGGTCTTCGACGGAGGCCTGGATAGGCCAGGCTCCAACGAACAAATCTTTTAGCCGCTAACTTTCGTTAGCAAACGTGGGGGTAAGATTGTAGACAAAATCACCGCCCACGTAAAGGCATTAGTTTGCAGCAGCGCTCAGGCCAGCCTGGTCAACTGCAACACCTGCACCCATGGTGGTGGAGATGCTAACTTTCTTGATGTACACGCCTTTCGCCTGAGTTGGTTTAGCTTTTTTCAGCGCAACCAGCAGAGCTTCCAGGTTTTCTTTCAGTTTGTCAGCGTCAAAGTCCACTTTACCGATGGTGGTGTGGATGATGCCGTTTTTGTCGTTACGGTAACGAACCTGACCTGCTTTAGCGTTCTTAACCGCTTCAGCAACGTTAGGGGTTACAGTACCCACTTTCGGGTTTGGCATCAGGCCGCGTGGACCCAGAACCTGGCCCAGCTGGCCAACAACGCGCATTGCATCTGGAGAAGCAATAACAACGTCAAAGTTCATTTCGCCTTTCTTGATCTGATCAGCCAGATCTTCCATACCTACCAGTTCAGCGCCGGCAGCTTTAGCAGCTTCAGCGTTTGCACCCTGAGCAAATACAGCTACGCGAACGGAACGGCCAGTACCGTGTGGCAGTACAGTTGCGCCACGAACGTTCTGATCGGATTTACGAGCATCGATGCCCAGGTTAACGGCAACGTCAACGCTTTCAACGAACTTAGCAGTCGCCAGTTCTTTCAGCAGAGCAATAGCTTCGTTGATGTCGTACTGTTTGGTCGCATCAACTTTGTCACGGATCACGGACATGCGCTTGGTCAGTTTAGCCATTTCTTAGTCCTCCACTACCAGGCCCATGGAACGTGCAGTACCTTCGATGGAGCGAGTCATCGCTTCAATGTCGGCACCAGTCATGTCGGCAGCTTTGGTCTGCGCGATTTCCTGCAGCTGAGCGCGGGAAATTTTACCCACTTTGTCTTTGTTCGGTTTACCGGAACCAGACTTGATACCAGCCGCTTTCTTCAGCAGAACTGCTGCTGGAGGGGTTTTGGTAACGAAAGTGAAAGAACGGTCAGCGTAAACAGTGATTACGACTGGGATTGGCAGACCTTTTTCCAGGGATTCCGTTTTTGCGTTGAACGCTTTACAGAATTCCATGATGTTCACACCCTGCTGACCCAGAGCTGGACCAACTGGTGGACTTGGGTTCGCCATACCAGCTGCAACCTGCAGCTTGACGTAGGCTTGTACTTTCTTAGCCATTCTAAAATCCTCTGATTGGGTAATAGCGCCTCAGGGAGGCTCCCCGTGAATAAAATTCGTTTTACGGGCCGGGACCCATAAAAACAAAAGGCGCGAAATTGTATTCCAATCCCGCGCCTTGTGCAACGATTAAATCGTCGCTTTTTTGATCGCTGCTTAGGCTTTTTCTACCTGGGCAAAGTCCAGCTCTACCGGGGTCGCACGACCGAAGATAGAAACAGAAACTTTCAGGCGGGACTTCTCATAGTCCACTTCTTCAACCACGCCATTAAAGTCAGCAAACGGACCGTCATTAACACGAACCATTTCACCCGGTTCAAACAGCGTTTTCGGACGCGGCTTATCACCCACCTGCTGCAGGCGGTTCATAATCGCATCAACTTCTTTGTCGCTGATTGGCGCCGGACGGTCAGACGTGCCGCCGATAAAGCCCATCACACGCGGCACGCTGCGCACCAGGTGCCAGCTCGCGTCGTTCATAACCATCTGAACCAGCACGTAACCCGGGAAGAATTTGCGCTCGCTTTTGCGACGCTGGCCGCCACGGATCTCAACCACTTCTTCGGTCGGAACCATAACTTCGCCAAACAACTCTTCCATGTTGTGTAATTTGATATGCTCACGCAGCGACGTTGCTACGCGGCCTTCAAAACCGGAAAACGCCTGAACGACGTACCAGCGCTTTTTAGGGGCTTCAGACATCTCAGAACCTCAGGCCAGTGATAAAGGATACCAGGCGAACCAGAATACCATCCAGTCCCCACAGGATCAGTGACATTACAGCGGTTACCGCCGCTACGATCAGCGTGGTGTGCAATGTTTCCTGGCGAGTCGGCCAAATGACCTTGCGGACTTCGGTACGCGCTTCGCGGGCAAACGCAACGGTCGCTTTGCCTTTTGTCGTCAACAGCGCGACACCACCCGCCGCAGCAATCAGAATTACCACTGCAAGCGCGCGTAGCGGCAGCATCATGTCACGATAAAGATAGTTGCCGACAATCGCCACAATCAGCAGCACGGCTACAACTACCCATTTCATCGCTTCCAGGCCGCGCCCGCTCCCTTGAGCTTCGGTATTCGCACTCATAAACCAACCTGTCAGAAGTATTCTACAAACATTTTCACCCCGCGAGTGCGAGGCAAACCAATCGAAATGCTATTCGCTTTTCGTATTATACGCTCTCCGCAGAGCCTGTCTCAGCAATGATTATGACAAAATTAATCACTGATGAGCCAGGTTCTGATGTGAAAGCGTGCAAAAAGGGCATCAAATGATGCCCTTTTATTGCGCATTGCGTCAAATGTTATCAGCGATTAGCCGAGAACTTTAGCAACAACGCCCGCGCCAACGGTACGGCCGCCTTCACGGATTGCGAAACGCAGACCGTCGTCCATCGCGATTGGGTGGATCAGAGTCACAACCATCTTGATGTTGTCGCCTGGCATTACCATCTCTACGCCTTCTGGCAG
>NZ_MJAA01000170.1:0-541 GCF_001743375.1 Enterobacter sp. IF2SW-B1
TAAAAGATAACGTGTAAATGGTAATGATTTAAGCACAGATTTGAACATTAATTTATATTAAGACARTACAATCATCAGTTTCAGWCAAAATATATAATAAAGCCTCAATATTATTAGTATGAAGGTCGTTTTTTGTGCYAACATTCAAGTTTAATTATAAAACTCAAATTTTGACGACCAAACAAAAATTCTTGTAACAGAACATAGCACATGTCATGTCACAAGAATTTTACTTTGTATTTYACTTTTTCTTYTTTTGAATTTGTCTTAATAATTTTCCAAACTGTTGAATRTCRCCTTTTTTCTGACGATAATTTTCAAGTGTTTGTTCAAAAAAGTTTTTATAATTACTGTTTATGAGTCGATCATCAAATGAAACTATTATRCCGCGATCATTTTCATTTCTAATTAATCTTCCAAGTCCTTGTCTAAAACGTGTAACTGCATCAGGTAATACATATTCCTTGAAAGTTGAAGTGAATTCAGAATCCATAAGCCAATATTTTGCATTATGCTTGTTCATAAACGGTAACTTCGCTAT
>NZ_MJAA01000171.1:0-540 GCF_001743375.1 Enterobacter sp. IF2SW-B1
ATATGTTATTGCTTGACCACTTTTATCAGCCTCATATGTTATTGCTTGACCACTTTTATCAGCCTCCTTACAGTCTTTTGAAACACCATCTTTAATTAAAGTATCTCCGCTTTTATTATTTAACATTAAATCAAGTAAGAATTTTTTGTTTTCTTTGCTTAATTTTCCATTTGCGATAAGTTTATTTAAAGTCTTACCGAAAGCAGCAGGGGTTGAAGTATCTTTTTTGCTCTTTGGTGAATAGTAATTTAATTCTATCTCATATCTAACTGGATTTGTTACTTTATCTCCTAGTTCTTTTAGACGTTGTTTAACTTTTTTGATCCCACCGATTTCTTTTATAATTTTATTGTTTGCTGTATTATCACTATATGTCATTGAAGCCTCAATAAGTTCTTTTAAAGTGATATCTTTTCCTACATATTTTTCTAAAATAGGAGAATAAGCAACTATATCATCTTTGTTAATATGTACTTTTTTATTCAACTTACTATAAGGTACTTGTTCTTACAAAATAGCTCTCTTTATCGCTTTTGAAGT
>NZ_MJAA01000172.1:0-540 GCF_001743375.1 Enterobacter sp. IF2SW-B1
TTAAAGCATTGTTAACTTTATCCTCATGTACACAGATCACATCACAAGTATTTTCATAACTCATATAAAATCACACCCTAAATTAAAATATAAATCCTAAAATTGTTTGAATAGTGTCATTTTCAATAATAATAAATAAACCTAAAGCTATATAAATAATAGCCATAATCCAACGACTAAATTTCTCAACAATTTCTCCAATTCCTGGGATATTAGCTAATTTTTGTGCAGTAAACACCAAGAAGAAAATTAAAATTAAAAAGACAAACAGAGTAAGTAATAAATTAGTAACACTTAATGTCACAAAATACGGAACAAATAAACCAATATTATCGGCGCCACAACTTGCTATCGTAACAATTGCAACCGTACCAACTAATTTAGACAATCCTTTTTCATTCAATTCTTTTTTAGCTCTCTTTTCTCCTTCACAATCATCATAAATAGCCACTTTAATTCCAAGATAAATTGGTATTAAACCCAATAAACCTAATATCCACTTTTCTGGAACATAATTTAATACAAAAGCTAAAAACAAAC
>NZ_MJAA01000173.1:0-539 GCF_001743375.1 Enterobacter sp. IF2SW-B1
AATAAGAATGCATTGTCATATTTTTGTTGCAAAGCAAGTGTATCCGGGTAGTCCTCTGCTGTCACAAATTCAAAATAAGCTTCATCTATGAGTACCGGAACATGTGATGGTACTTGAGATAAAAACGAATCTAAGCTCTCATGATTAAAATACGTACCTGTAGGATTATTTGGATTACATAACCATACCAATGACGTATCATCATTAACTTCTTTTAAAATACCTTCTAAGTCGAAGCCACCATCTTTTAAAGGTACCTGTATCACATTAGCTGATTCAACAATCGCATTGTGATAATATTGACCGAATGTCGCTTCACTTGTAACAATAGTATCCCCTGGCGTTAATACTGCTCTAGAAATCATTAATATAACTTCATCTAATCCCGCACCAAATAAAATGCGTGATTGATCTACATTTAAATGTTTACTAATCGCCGCTTTTAATGTCGGTGATCCTGTTTCAGGATAATAATATAACTCATCTAAGTGTGCTGATATCGCTTCTTTAACTTTAGGCGATGGTCCATACAAGTTTTC
>NZ_MJAA01000174.1:0-536 GCF_001743375.1 Enterobacter sp. IF2SW-B1
ATTGATCCCCAATCCGCAAATTATATATATGAACATGTAGACTCTGACGAAACAGATATCAAATGGTATAGGCAGTCAGGACATGTTATTACAATTGATAAAGAAAAAGAACAAGTTTTCGATGATATTTATCAATTTTTAGAGTCATTAGACTGGTCAGAATAAAAAGAGATTTTAACATTAGAAAGGAGGGGCATAATGAATTTAAAGCAATCAATAGAAGAGATTATTAATCAACCTGAATATGAACCTATGTCAGTTTCAGATTTTCAAGATGCATTAGGTTTAAGCAGTGCCGACTCGTTTAGAGATTTAATTAAGGTGCTTGTGGAGTTAGAACAATCAGGATTAATCGAACGTTCGAAAACAGATAGATACCAAAAAAAGCATAGTTCCAAAGGTCAATCGAAATTAATTAAAGGAACATTAAGTCAAAACAAAAAAGGTTTTGCTTTCCTAAGACCTGAAGACAGAGATATGGAAGATATATTTATTCCCCCAACAAAAATTAATCGTGCCTTAGACGGAGATACTGT
>NZ_MJAA01000175.1:0-532 GCF_001743375.1 Enterobacter sp. IF2SW-B1
AAATAATTAAGAAATAGTTAGTGGTAAAAAAAATCACACTTCAAATTACAGTCCCATCCCGTCAGATGCCAAAGGATCTTTTTTAAATGAGTTAGAGCCCGATCAATTAAGAAAGTGTTTTAAAATGACATTAAACGGCTTAGAAGATGCCTTGAACTTTATTGATATCAATAGTCTACGAGAACCATCAAGAATTGATTATATTTCCTATTTATCTGGGTATTTCACCTATAATAAGAATGCTTCTAACACTTCTATACAAAACGTTATAAATTGGTMTAATAATACTAACTTTGGAAATAAATCCAATCAAGAAAGACGAGAATTGTATAATGAATTATTAATGTGTTAAAGCTCAACAACCACAGTAACCCTCCATAGTTTTCTGTCGCAAACAGTAGTTTTTGCATTCCTCTACTAACCAGTGTTATAATTTAGATAACAAGAGCTTCGTGCATTATATGCACCTACCCCCTCACTACTCGCAATAGTGAGGGGGTTTTTAGGTGTTGGCTAATATCGCCTATTTTTT
>NZ_MJAA01000176.1:0-530 GCF_001743375.1 Enterobacter sp. IF2SW-B1
TACATCTTGAATTGCAAATGTAAGTTCACAACTACAAGCAAGTTGACCATCGACAGTAGCTTTAGCATTACCTTTACCGATTGGCCCTTTAATTTTAGTGATTTCTACTTCCAACGTTAAAGTATCACCAGGTACTACTTGACGTTTAAAACGACATTTATCAATACCAGCAAATAAAGCGATTTTACCTTTATTTTCTTCACTATTTAAAATAGCTACCGCACCTGGTTGAGCCAATGCTTCAGTAATTAATACACCTGGCATTACCGCATACTCTGGAAAATGTCCTTGAAAGAATGGTTCGTTGCCTGATACTTGTTTAATTGCTACGCATCTTTGACCTTCTTCATATTCAACAACTTTATCAATTAATAAAAATGGTTGTCTGTGAGGTATAATTTGTTTAATTTGGTTATAATCAAAAATTGTTTCCATGGTTGAAATCCTCCATTATATTAATTTACAGAATTAATCGTTAATACGTTCAATGTCTGCACCTAATTGCTTCAATTTGCCATGTAAGTCAACAT
>NZ_MJAA01000177.1:0-526 GCF_001743375.1 Enterobacter sp. IF2SW-B1
TTGCTATATGATCGCCTTTAGAGACCTCTATACTGATAGGTTTGGTAATTGCAGTTTGATAACCGATTTCTAAATTTTTTACATGCATGACGTCATTACCTGTATTCCGGTCAAAGCCAAATTGAATATTTGCACTTTTGGCATCTAACATTGGTTTATCAATGCGTTCCATTTTTTCTAAAATCTTACGTCTACTTTTTGCCATTCCACTTGTTGAAGCACGGGTAATATTTTTCTCAACAAAAGTTTCTAATCGTTTTATTTCTGCTTGTTGACTTTCATATTCTTGCATTCGTTTTTGATAATATAAATCCCGTTGCTGTATAAATTCCTCGTAATTACCAACATAGCGTTTGACATCACCTAAAGCCACATCATAAATTTGAGTAACTATTTTATCTAAAAAGTAACGATCATGGCTGATGATGACGATTGCACCTTTAAAATAACGTAGATAATCTTCAAGCCACTTTGTCGTTTCTAAATCTAAGTGGTTAGTAGGTTCATCTAAAAGTAATAAATCAGG
>NZ_MJAA01000178.1:0-525 GCF_001743375.1 Enterobacter sp. IF2SW-B1
TTTTGATATATTTGATTATGTCATGCTAGGTCACTTGCATCATCCATTTAGTATAGAGGACGACAAAATTAAATATAGTGGCTCCTTATTGCAGTATTCATTTTCGGAAGCGGGTCAAGCTAAAGGGTATAGACGTGTAACAATTAACGATGGCATTATTAACGATGTATTTATTCCTCTTAAGCCGCTTAGACAATTGGAAATTATCTCGGGCGAATATAATGATGTTATTAATGAAAAAGTTCATGTGAAAAATAAAGATAATTATTTACATTTTAAACTTAAAAATATGTCTCATATTACTGATCCAATGATGAGTTTAAAACAAATTTATCCTAATACTTTAGCGCTGACGAATGAATCTTTTAATTACAATGAAGAAAATAATGCTATAGAAATAAGTGAAAAAGATGACATGTCAATCATCGAAATGTTTTATAAACATATAACTGATAAAAAATTATCGGATATCCAATCTAAAAAGATAAAAAATATTTTAGAAAACGAATTGAGAAAGGAGGATTA
>NZ_MJAA01000179.1:0-525 GCF_001743375.1 Enterobacter sp. IF2SW-B1
GAATTAACTCTAATGCGACTGCAACTTGATACGTTTGTTCAGACGTTTGGTCATCTTTGCCAAATTGGCTACTCAGAATTACAAATGCTGGGCGTACTCTTTTACCACCAGATGACAATAAATGTAATGATGCCTGTTCTAATACAGAATCTTTACTTTTTATTGCCTTTTCAAGTCGTTGTTCCACTTTCTTAATTTCATTGTTCATGTTTAACTTTGCCACGTTAATCACCTTTGGTATTATCTTTTTCTTTATAGCCAAGGTGCATTGCAGCAACGCCCCCTGTAAAACTACGTACTCTTACATTTATGAAACCCGCTTCTTCAAACATGCGCTTCAACTCTTCTTTTCCAGGAAAATTAAACGTAGATTGCTGTAACCATTCATATTCTTCTTTTGATTTTGCAAATAATTTTCCAAAAATAGGCATAACAAATTTAAAGTATAATGCATACATTTGTTTAAAGACTGGCAAAGTTGGTTGGCTCGTTTCAAGACATACCACCATACCACCTGGTTTAAGT
>NZ_MJAA01000018.1:0-26508 GCF_001743375.1 Enterobacter sp. IF2SW-B1
CTGCCAGAAGGCGTAGAGATGGTAATGCCAGGCGACAACATCAAGATGGTTGTGACTCTGATCCACCCAATCGCGATGGACGACGGTCTGCGTTTCGCAATCCGTGAAGGCGGCCGTACCGTTGGCGCGGGCGTTGTTGCTAAAGTTCTGGGCTAATTAATTATCCCTGAATAAAAAAGGACGCTTCGGCGTCCTTTTTTGTTTTCTGTACCTTTCCTTGTCACAAAATTTCGCATTTTTTAACCGCTCCCGGCCCGTATCCTGGCGTATGTGCTATTGTAATCATAACCATTCTCACTTACACTTTGCGCATATTTTGAACGGGAGTCTCTATGTACGTTTGTTTATGTAATGGTGTAAGCGACAAGAAAATTCGTCAGGCCGTTCGCCAGTTTCAGCCACAATCTTTCCAGCAGCTTCGCAAATTTGTTCCGGTGGGAAATCAATGCGGTAAATGCGTTCGCGCAGCGCGTGAGATCATGCAGGACGAACTGATGCAGATCCCGGAATTCAAAGAGATCGCGTAAGCCTCTATCTTTTTTTTGACATCCCCGTAGCCCGTTCTACGCTTCAATGAGTGGAAGCGGAGGGACTATATAATGAAAGGTGATGTTAAAATCATAAGTTATCTCAATAAATTATTGGGAAATGAGCTTGTCGCAATCAACCAGTACTTTCTTCACGCGAGAATGTTTAAAAACTGGGGTCTGACACGTCTGAATGACGTTGAGTACCATGAATCTATAGATGAGATGAAACACGCCGATAAATACATCGAGCGTATCTTATTCCTTGAAGGCATCCCAAACCTGCAGGATCTCGGCAAGCTGGGCATCGGTGAGGATGTCGAAGAGATGCTGCGTTCTGACCTCCGGCTGGAGCTGGAAGGTGCGAAAGATCTGCGCGAAGCCATTGCTTATGCTGACAGCGTCCATGACTATGTGAGCCGCGATATGATGATCCAGATCCTTGCCGATGAAGAAGGCCACATTGACTGGCTGGAAACCGAGCTGGATCTCATTAGCAAAATTGGCCTTCAGAACTACCTACAGTCTCAGATCAAAGTGGAAAATTAATCAGATTTTCCCATCCAACGCATAAACCCGCTGCTGCCAGAAATGGTCCAAAAGGCAGTGGGTTTTTTAATGCTCCTTTATCTGAGGTGAGAAATGAAAAAACAAGAATGCAAAGCAGCGCCATAAGCGCGGCGAGTAACGCCAGCGTAGGCAGTATGCACCAGCCATGCCACGCACCAAGTCCTGCCAGATACTTCACATCGCCATATCCCATTCCTTCCCGCCGGCAGATAAGCCGATAGCCCCAGTAAATCGTGGCAAAACCAAGATATCCAGCCACCGCACCCATTACGGCACTCGGCAGAAAATCAGGATGGATAAAGACCTGGTAGAGCAGGCCCGTCCAGAGCAGCGGGCAGATAAATTTATCGGGCAGTAAACCGTCGCGAATATCAGCGCGTACGAGTAAGGCCGTCAGAGAAAAATAGATCATCAGGAAGGGGAGGGTGGTTAGCATGGAAAAGGCCTCAAAAGGTTTTGAGCGCATACTCGTTACAATCTGCCTGTCCGGCAACGCACAAAAACAGCAATTGCGTAGCGGCTTCAAAGAAAAAAATTCAGAAAGGATATACGGCGTAAAAAGTTGCGCAGTCCTACGCATACAGAGCCTTTGACGCTTAATTTCTAAACGGCACTTGCGTCTTTCTCTGATTTACGTATAATGCGCGGGCTTGTCGTAATTGACGGCGGGTTCAATCAGAACCAGAGTAGCTCATTTTGTTACTCAACAATGCTCCCAATTGGGGGGCTACGTAAGAACGGTTACACTCTCCCATCAATCGTAATGGGTTTGAGGAGTAATCATTTTCGTTTATAAAATAATTGGAGCTCTGGTCTCATGCAGAACCAAAGAATCCGTATCCGCCTTAAAGCGTTTGATCATCGTCTGATCGATCAATCAACCGCGGAAATCGTCGAGACTGCTAAGCGCACTGGTGCGCAAGTCCGTGGTCCGATCCCGCTGCCGACCCGCAAAGAGCGCTTCACCGTTCTGATCTCCCCGCACGTCAACAAAGACGCGCGCGATCAGTACGAAATCCGCACTCACAAGCGTCTGGTTGACATCGTTGAGCCAACTGAGAAAACCGTTGATGCTCTGATGCGTCTGGATCTGGCTGCCGGTGTAGACGTGCAGATCAGCCTGGGTTAATCAGGTCATCGAGCGATTGAGAGGTTGAAACAATGATTGGTTTAGTCGGTAAAAAAGTGGGTATGACCCGCATCTTCACTGAAGATGGCGTTTCTATCCCAGTAACCGTAATCGAAGTTGAAGCAAACCGCGTTACTCAGGTTAAAGATCTGGCTAACGATGGCTACCGCGCTATTCAGGTTACCACTGGTGCTAAAAAAGCTAACCGTGTAACCAAACCAGAAGCGGGTCACTTCGCTAAAGCTGGCGTAGAAGCTGGCCGTGGTCTGTGGGAATTCCGTCTTGCTGAAGGCGAAGAGTTCACCGTAGGTCAGGACATTAGCGTTGAGCTGTTTGCTGACGTTAAAAAAGTTGACGTAACCGGTACCTCTAAAGGTAAAGGTTTTGCTGGTACCGTTAAGCGCTGGAACTTCCGTACCCAGGACGCTACTCACGGTAACTCCTTGTCTCACCGCGTTCCGGGTTCTATCGGTCAGAACCAGACTCCGGGCAAAGTGTTCAAAGGCAAGAAAATGGCAGGTCAGCTGGGTAACGAACGTGTAACCGTTCAGAGCCTGGACGTAGTACGTGTTGACGCTGAGCGCAACCTGCTGCTGGTTAAAGGTGCGGTCCCGGGTGCAACCGGTAGCGACCTGATCGTTAAACCAGCTGTGAAGGCGTAAGGGGATAGCAATGGAATTAGTATTGAAAGACGCGCAGAGCGCGCTGACTGTTTCCGAAACTACCTTCGGTCGTGATTTCAACGAAGCGCTGGTTCACCAGGTTGTTGTTGCTTATGCAGCTGGTGCTCGTCAGGGTACTCGTGCTCAGAAGACTCGTGCTGAAGTAACTGGTTCTGGCAAAAAGCCATGGCGCCAGAAAGGTACCGGCCGTGCGCGTTCAGGTTCTATCAAGAGCCCGATCTGGCGTTCAGGTGGCGTGACCTTCGCTGCGCGTCCACAGGACCACAGTCAAAAAGTTAACAAAAAGATGTACCGCGGCGCGCTGAAAAGCATCCTGTCCGAACTGGTACGTCAGGATCGTCTGATCGTTGTCGAGAAGTTCTCTGTTGAAGCGCCTAAAACTAAGCTGCTGGCACAGAAACTGAAAGACATGGCTCTGGAAGATGTGCTGATCATCACCGGTGAGCTGGACGAGAACCTGTTCCTGGCCGCACGTAACCTGCACAAGGTTGACGTACGCGATGCGACTGGTATCGACCCGGTTAGCCTGATCGCCTTCGACAAAGTCGTAATGACTGCTGATGCTGTTAAGCAAGTTGAGGAGATGCTGGCATGATTCGTGAAGAACGTCTGCTGAAGGTGCTTCGCGCACCGCACGTTTCTGAAAAAGCGTCTACTGCGATGGAAAAAACAAACACCATCGTTCTCAAAGTTGCTAAAGACGCGACCAAAGCAGAGATCAAAGCTGCTGTGCAGAAACTGTTTGAAGTCGAAGTCGAAGTCGTTAACACCCTGGTAGTTAAAGGGAAAGTTAAACGTCACGGACAGCGTATCGGTCGTCGTAGCGACTGGAAAAAAGCTTACGTCACCCTGAAAGAAGGCCAGAACCTGGACTTCGTTGGCGGCGCTGAGTAAGTCGGAGGAGTAATACAATGGCAGTTGTTAAATGTAAACCGACATCTCCGGGTCGTCGCCACGTAGTTAAAGTGGTTAACCCTGAGCTGCACAAGGGCAAACCTTTTGCTCCGTTGCTGGAAAAAAACAGCAAATCCGGTGGTCGTAACAACAATGGCCGTATCACCACTCGTCACATCGGTGGTGGCCACAAGCAGGCTTATCGTATTGTTGACTTCAAACGCAACAAAGACGGTATCCCAGCAGTTGTTGAACGTCTTGAGTACGATCCGAACCGTTCCGCGAACATCGCGCTGGTTCTGTACAAAGACGGCGAACGCCGTTACATCCTGGCCCCTAAAGGCCTGAAAGCTGGCGACCAGATTCAGTCTGGCGTTGATGCTGCAATCAAAGCAGGCAACACCCTGCCGATGCGCAATATCCCGGTTGGTTCTACCGTTCATAACGTAGAAATGAAACCAGGTAAAGGCGGTCAGCTGGCACGTTCCGCTGGTACTTACGTTCAGATCGTTGCGCGTGACGGTGCTTATGTCACCCTGCGTCTGCGTTCTGGTGAAATGCGTAAAGTCGAAGCAGACTGCCGCGCTACTCTGGGCGAAGTTGGCAATGCTGAGCATATGCTGCGCGTTCTGGGTAAAGCTGGTGCTGCACGCTGGCGTGGTGTTCGTCCTACCGTTCGCGGTACTGCGATGAACCCAGTCGACCACCCACATGGTGGTGGTGAAGGTCGTAACTTTGGTAAGCACCCGGTAACTCCGTGGGGCGTTCAGACCAAAGGTAAGAAGACCCGCAGCAACAAGCGTACTGATAAATTTATCGTACGTCGCCGTAGCAAATAATTTTAGAGGATAAGCCATGCCACGTTCTCTCAAGAAAGGTCCTTTTATTGACCTGCACTTGCTGAAGAAGGTAGAGAAAGCGGTGGAAAGCGGAGACAAGAAGCCCCTGCGCACTTGGTCCCGTCGTTCAACGATCTTTCCTAACATGATCGGTTTGACCATCGCTGTCCATAATGGTCGTCAGCACGTTCCAGTCTTTGTTACCGACGAAATGGTTGGTCACAAACTGGGTGAATTCGCACCGACTCGTACTTATCGCGGCCACGCTGCTGATAAAAAAGCGAAGAAGAAATAAGGTAGGAGGAAGAGATGGAAACTTTAGCTCAACATCGCCATGCTCGTTCTTCTGCACAGAAGGTTCGCCTTGTTGCTGACCTGATTCGCGGTAAGAAAGTGTCGCAGGCCCTGGACATCCTGACCTATACCAACAAGAAAGCTGCGGTATTGGTCAAGAAAGTACTGGAATCTGCCATTGCTAACGCTGAACACAACGATGGCGCTGACATCGACGATCTGAAAGTCGCGAAAATTTTCGTAGATGAAGGCCCAAGCATGAAGCGCATTATGCCGCGTGCGAAAGGTCGTGCAGATCGCATCCTGAAGCGCACCAGCCACATTACTGTGGTTGTGTCCGATCGCTGAGACTCTGGAGACTAGCAATGGGTCAGAAAGTACATCCTAATGGTATTCGCCTGGGTATTGTAAAACCATGGAACTCTACCTGGTTTGCGAACACCAAAGAATTCGCTGACAACCTGGACAGCGATTTTAAAGTACGTCAGTACCTGACTAAGGAACTGGCTAAAGCGTCTGTATCTCGTATCGTTATCGAGCGTCCAGCGAAGAGCATCCGTGTGACTATTCACACTGCTCGTCCTGGCATCGTTATCGGTAAGAAAGGCGAAGACGTAGAAAAACTGCGCAAGGTCGTAGCGGATATCGCTGGCGTTCCTGCACAGATCAATATCGCTGAAGTTCGTAAGCCTGAACTGGACGCTAAATTGGTTGCTGACAGCATCACTTCTCAGCTGGAACGTCGTGTTATGTTCCGTCGTGCTATGAAGCGTGCTGTACAGAACGCAATGCGTCTGGGCGCTAAAGGTATCAAAGTTGAAGTTAGCGGCCGTCTGGGCGGCGCGGAAATCGCACGTACCGAATGGTACCGTGAAGGTCGCGTACCGCTGCACACTCTGCGTGCTGACATCGACTACAACACCTCTGAAGCGCACACCACTTACGGTGTAATCGGCGTTAAGGTATGGATCTTCAAAGGTGAGATCCTGGGTGGTATGGCTGCTGTTGAACAACCGGAAAAACCGGCTGCTCAACCTAAAAAGCAGCAGCGTAAAGGCCGTAAATAAGGAGCGTCGCTGATGTTACAACCAAAGCGTACAAAATTCCGTAAAGTGCACAAAGGCCGCAACCGTGGTCTGGCGCAGGGTACGGATGTTAGCTTCGGCACTTTCGGTCTGAAAGCTGTTGGCCGTGGTCGTCTGACTGCACGTCAGATCGAAGCAGCACGTCGTGCAATGACCCGTGCAGTTAAGCGTCAAGGTAAGATCTGGATCCGTGTATTCCCGGACAAACCGATCACCGAGAAGCCACTGGAAGTTCGTATGGGTAAAGGTAAAGGTAACGTGGAGTACTGGGTTGCCTTGATCCAACCGGGCAAAGTCCTTTATGAAATGGACGGTGTTCCGGAAGAGCTGGCCCGTGAAGCCTTCGGCCTGGCAGCAGCGAAACTGCCTATCAAAACCACCTTTGTAACTAAGACGGTGATGTAATGAAAGCAAAAGAGCTGCGTGAAAAAAGCGTTGAAGAGCTGAACGCTGAGCTGCTGAACCTGCTGCGTGAGCAGTTCAACCTGCGCATGCAGGCTGCAAGTGGCCAGCTGCAACAGACTCACCTGCTGAAGCAAGTGCGTCGCAATGTTGCACGCGTTAAGACTTTACTGACTCAGAAGGCGGGTGCGTAATGACCGATAAAATCCGTACTCTGCAAGGTCGTGTTGTTAGCGACAAAATGGAGAAATCCATTGTTGTAGCTATCGAACGTATTGTGAAACACCCGATCTACGGTAAATTCATCAAGCGTACGACCAAACTGCACGTACATGACGAGAACAACGAATGTGGTATCGGCGACAAGGTTGAAATCCGTGAATGCCGTCCACTGTCCAAGACTAAGTCCTGGACGCTGGTTCGCGTTGTAGAGAAAGCGGTTCTGTAATACAGTACGCCTTCTCAATACGAATAAACGGCTCAGCGATGAGCCGTTTATTTTTTCTACCCATATTGCAGAAGCGGTGTTATAATGCCGCGCCCTCGATATGGGGCTTTTTAACGGCTCTGATTTTAGAGTCTCAGGTAGTAGTTGACATTAGCGGAGCACTAAAATGATCCAAGAACAGACTATGCTGAACGTCGCCGACAACTCCGGTGCACGTCGCGTAATGTGTATCAAGGTTCTGGGTGGCTCGCACCGTCGCTACGCAGGCGTAGGCGACATCATCAAGATCACCATCAAGGAAGCAATTCCACGTGGTAAGGTCAAAAAAGGTGATGTGCTGAAGGCGGTAGTGGTGCGCACCAAGAAGGGTGTTCGTCGCCCTGACGGTTCTGTCATTCGCTTCGATGGTAATGCATGCGTTATTTTAAACAATAACAGCGAGCAGCCTATCGGCACGCGTATCTTTGGGCCGGTAACTCGTGAACTTCGTACTGAGAAGTTCATGAAAATTATCTCTCTGGCACCAGAAGTACTCTAAGGAGCGAATCATGGCAGCGAAAATCCGTCGTGATGACGAAGTTATCGTGTTAACCGGTAAAGATAAAGGTAAACGCGGTAAAGTAAAAAATGTTCTGTCTTCCGGCAAACTTGTCGTTGAAGGTATCAACCTGGTTAAGAAACATCAGAAGCCGGTTCCGGCCCTGAACCAACCAGGCGGCATCGTTGAAAAAGAAGCTGCTATTCAGGTTTCTAACGTTGCAATCTTCAATGCGGCTACCGGTAAGGCTGACCGTGTAGGCTTTAGATTCGAAGACGGCAAAAAAGTCCGTTTCTTCAAGTCTAATAGCGAAACTATCAAGTAATTTGGAGTAGTACGATGGCGAAACTGCATGATTACTACAAAGACGAAGTAGTTAAGAAACTCATGACCGAGTTTAACTACAATTCTGTCATGCAAGTCCCTCGGGTCGAGAAGATCACCCTGAACATGGGTGTTGGTGAAGCGATCGCTGACAAGAAACTGCTGGATAACGCAGCAGCTGACCTGACAGCAATCTCCGGTCAAAAACCGCTGATCACCAAAGCACGCAAATCTGTTGCAGGCTTCAAAATCCGTCAGGGCTATCCGATCGGCTGTAAAGTAACTCTGCGTGGCGAACGCATGTGGGAGTTCTTTGAGCGCCTGATCACTATTGCTGTTCCACGTATCCGTGACTTCCGTGGCCTGTCCGCGAAGTCTTTCGACGGTCGTGGTAACTACAGCATGGGTGTCCGTGAGCAGATCATCTTCCCAGAAATCGACTACGATAAAGTCGACCGCGTGCGTGGTTTGGATATTACCATTACCACTACTGCGAAATCTGACGAAGAAGGCCGTGCTCTGCTGGCTGCCTTTGACTTCCCGTTCCGCAAGTAAGGTAGGGTTACTGAATGGCTAAGCAATCAATGAAAGCACGCGAAGTAAAGCGCGTAGCTTTAGCTGATAAATTCTTCGCTAAACGCGCTGAACTGAAAGCGATCATTTCTGATGTGAACGCTTCCGACGAAGATCGTTGGAATGCGGTTCTCAAGCTGCAGTCTCTGCCGCGTGATTCCAGCCCGTCTCGTCAGCGTAACCGCTGTCGTCAAACAGGTCGTCCACATGGTTATGTGGGCAAGTTTGGGTTGAGCCGTATCAAACTGCGTGAAGCCGCCATGCGCGGTGAAGTGCCAGGCTTGAAAAAGGCTAGCTGGTAATTACCAATTGAATCACGGGAGTAAAGACAGATGAGCATGCAAGATCCGATCGCGGATATGCTGACCCGTATCCGTAACGGTCAGGCCGCGAACAAAGTTGCGGTCACCATGCCTTCCGCCAAGCTGAAAGTGGCAATTGCCAACGTGCTGAAGGAAGAAGGTTTTATCGAAGATTTTAAAGTTGAAGGCGACACCAAGCCGGAACTGGAACTTACTCTCAAGTATTTCCAGGGTAAAGCTGTTGTAGAAAGCATTCAGCGTGTCAGCCGCCCAGGTCTGCGCATCTATAAGAAAAAAGATGAGCTGCCAAAAGTTATGGCTGGCCTTGGTATCGCAGTTGTTTCTACCTCTAAAGGTGTTATGACTGATCGTGCAGCGCGCCAGGCTGGTCTTGGTGGCGAAATTATCTGCTACGTAGCCTAATCGGAGGAAAGAATGTCTCGTGTTGCTAAAGCACCGGTCGTTATTCCTGCCGGCGTTGATGTAAAAATCGACGGTCAGGTTATTACGATCAAAGGTAAAAACGGCGAGCTGACTCGTACCCTCAACAAAGCTGTTGAAGTTAAACATGCAGATAACGCTCTGACCTTCGGTCCACGTGATGGTTTCGTGGATGGATGGGCTCAGGCTGGTACCGCGCGTGCCCTGCTGAACTCAATGGTTGTTGGTGTTACCGAAGGCTTCACTAAAAAGCTTCAGCTGGTTGGTGTAGGTTATCGTGCAGCTATCAAAGGGAATGCAGTAGGCCTGTCTCTGGGCTTCTCACACCCTGTTGAGCATCCGCTGCCGGCCGGTATCACTGCAGAATGTCCGACTCAAACTGAAATCGTGCTGAAAGGCGCTGATAAACAGCTGATCGGTCAGGTTGCAGCAGATCTGCGCGCCTACCGTCGTCCTGAGCCTTACAAAGGCAAGGGTGTTCGTTACGCCGACGAAGTCGTGCGTACCAAAGAGGCTAAGAAGAAGTAAGGTAACACTATGGATAAGAAATCTGCTCGTATCCGTCGTGCGACCCGCGCACGCCGCAAGCTCAAAGAGCTGGGTGCAACTCGCCTGGTGGTACATCGTACCCCGCGTCATATTTACGCACAGGTAATTGCACCGAACGGTTCTGAAGTTCTGGTAGCTGCTTCTACTGTAGAAAAAGCTATCTCAGAACAATTGAAGTACACCGGTAACAAAGACGCCGCTGCAGCTGTAGGTAAAGCTGTTGCAGAACGCGCTCTGGAAAAAGGCATCAGCAATGTTTCCTTTGACCGTTCCGGGTTCCAATATCATGGTCGTGTCCAGGCACTGGCAGATGCTGCCCGTGAAGCTGGCCTTCAGTTCTAAGGTAGAGGTGTAAGATGGCTCACATCGAAAAACAGGCTGGCGAACTGCAGGAAAAGCTGATCGCGGTAAACCGCGTATCTAAAACCGTTAAAGGTGGTCGTATTTTCTCCTTCACAGCTCTGACTGTAGTAGGCGATGGTAACGGTCGCGTTGGTTTTGGTTACGGTAAAGCGCGTGAAGTTCCAGCAGCGATCCAGAAAGCGATGGAAAAAGCCCGTCGCAATATGATTAACGTCGCGCTGAACAACGGCACCCTGCAGCACCCAGTTAAAGGTGTTCACACGGGTTCTCGTGTATTCATGCAGCCAGCTTCAGAAGGTACCGGTATCATCGCCGGTGGTGCAATGCGCGCCGTTCTGGAAGTTGCTGGGGTTCATAACGTTCTGGCTAAAGCATATGGTTCCACCAACCCGATCAACGTGGTTCGTGCAACTATTGATGGCCTGGAAAATATGAATTCTCCAGAAATGGTCGCTGCCAAGCGTGGTAAATCCGTTGAAGAAATTCTGGGGTAATTGACCATGGCAAAGACTATTAAAATCACTCAAACCCGCAGTGCAATCGGTCGTCTGCCGAAACACAAGGCAACGCTGCTTGGCCTGGGTCTGCGTCGTATTGGTCATACCGTTGAGCGCGAGGATACTCCTGCTGTTCGTGGTATGGTCAACGCGGTTTACTTCATGGTTAAAGTTGAGGAGTAAGAGATGCGTTTAAATACTCTGTCTCCGGCCGAAGGCTCTAAAAAGGCGGGTAAACGCCTGGGTCGTGGTATCGGTTCTGGCCTCGGCAAAACCGGTGGTCGTGGTCACAAAGGTCAGAACTCTCGTTCTGGCGGTGGCGTACGTCGCGGTTTCGAGGGTGGCCAGATGCCACTGTACCGTCGTCTGCCGAAGTTCGGCTTCACCTCTCGCAAAGCAGCGATCACAGCGGAAATCCGTCTGTCTGACCTGGCGAAAGTTGAAGGCGGCGTTGTAGACCTGAACACGCTGAAAGCGGCTAACATTATCGGTATTCAGATCGAGTTCGCGAAAGTGATCCTGTCTGGTGAAGTTTCTACTCCGGTAACTGTTCGTGGCCTGCGTGTTACTAAAGGTGCTCGTGCTGCTATCGAAGCTGCTGGCGGTAAAATTGAGGAATAAGTAGCAGATGGCTAAGCAACCGGGATTAGATTTTCAAAGTGCCAAAGGTGGATTTGGCGAGCTGAAACGCAGACTGCTGTTTGTTATCGGCGCGCTGATTGTGTTCCGTATTGGCTCTTTTATTCCGATCCCTGGTATCGATGCCGCTGTACTTGCCAAACTGCTTGAGCAACAGCGAGGCACCATCATTGAAATGTTCAACATGTTCTCTGGTGGTGCTCTCAGCCGTGCTTCTATCTTTGCTCTGGGTATTATGCCGTACATTTCGGCATCGATTATTATCCAGCTGCTGACGGTCGTTCATCCGGCCCTGGCAGAGCTGAAGAAAGAAGGGGAGTCTGGACGTCGTAAGATTAGTCAGTACACCCGTTACGGTACTCTGGTGCTGGCAATATTCCAGTCGATCGGTATTGCTACCGGTCTGCCGAATATGCCTGGTATGCAGGGCCTGGTATTAAACCCAGGCTTTGCATTCTATTTCACCGCTGTTGTTAGTCTGGTCACAGGGACGATGTTCCTGATGTGGCTCGGCGAACAGATTACTGAGCGTGGTATCGGTAACGGTATCTCAATCATTATCTTCGCCGGTATCGTTGCGGGACTCCCGCCGGCCATCGCCCATACTATCGAGCAAGCGCGTCAAGGCGACCTGCACTTCCTCCTGTTGCTGTTGGTTGCAGTATTAGTATTTGCAGTGACGTTCTTTGTTGTCTTCGTTGAACGTGGTCAACGCCGCATTGTGGTGAACTACGCTAAGCGTCAGCAGGGTCGTCGTGTCTATGCTGCACAGAGCACACATTTACCGCTGAAAGTGAATATGGCGGGGGTTATCCCGGCTATCTTCGCTTCCAGTATTATTCTGTTCCCGGCAACCATCGCGTCATGGTTCGGGGGCGGTACTGGTTGGAACTGGCTGACAACAATTTCGCTGTATTTGCAGCCTGGGCAACCACTTTATGTGTTACTCTATGCGTCTGCGATCATCTTCTTCTGTTTCTTCTACACGGCGTTGGTCTTCAACCCGCGTGAAACAGCAGATAACCTGAAGAAGTCCGGTGCATTTGTACCAGGAATTCGTCCGGGAGAGCAAACGGCGAAGTATATCGATAAAGTAATGACCCGCCTGACTTTGGTTGGTGCGCTTTATATTACTTTTATCTGCCTGATCCCGGAGTTCATGCGTGATGCAATGAAAGTACCGTTCTACTTCGGTGGGACCTCACTGCTTATCGTTGTTGTCGTGATTATGGACTTTATGGCTCAAGTGCAAACTCTGATGATGTCCAGTCAGTATGAGTCTGCATTGAAGAAGGCGAACCTGAAAGGCTACGGCCGCTAATTGGTCGCCTGAGAAGTTACGGAGAGTAAAAATGAAAGTTCGTGCTTCCGTCAAGAAATTATGCCGTAACTGCAAAATCGTTAAGCGTGATGGTGTCATCCGTGTGATTTGCAGTGCCGAGCCGAAGCATAAACAGCGCCAAGGCTGATTATTTCGCATATTTTTCTTGCAAAGTTGGGTTGAGCTGGCTAGATTAGCCAGCCAATCTTTTGTATGTCTGTACGTTTCCATTTGAGTATCCTGAAAACGGGCTTTTCAGCATGGTGCGTACATATTAAATAGTAGGAGTGCATAGTGGCCCGTATAGCAGGCATTAACATTCCTGATCAGAAACATGCTGTGATCGCATTAACTTCGATCTACGGCATCGGCAAGACCCGTTCTAAAGCCATCCTGGCTGCAGCGGGTATCGCTGAAGATGTTAAGATCAGTGAGCTGTCTGAAGGACAAATCGACACGCTGCGTGACGAAGTTGCCAAATTTGTCGTTGAAGGTGATCTGCGCCGTGAAATCAGCATGAGCATCAAGCGCCTGATGGATCTTGGTTGCTATCGCGGTTTGCGTCATCGTCGTGGTCTGCCAGTGCGCGGTCAGCGTACTAAGACCAACGCACGTACCCGTAAGGGTCCGCGCAAACCGATCAAGAAATAATCGGGGTGATTGAATAATGGCAAAGGCACCAGTTCGTGCACGTAAACGTGTAAGAAAACAAGTCTCTGACGGCGTGGCTCATATCCATGCTTCTTTCAACAACACCATCGTTACTATTACTGATCGTCAGGGTAACGCATTGGGTTGGGCAACAGCCGGTGGTTCCGGTTTCCGTGGTTCTCGCAAATCCACTCCGTTCGCAGCTCAGGTTGCAGCAGAGCGTTGCGCTGAAGCCGTAAAAGAATACGGCATCAAGAATCTGGAAGTTATGGTTAAAGGTCCGGGTCCGGGTCGTGAATCTACTGTTCGCGCTCTGAACGCCGCTGGTTTCCGCATCACGAATATTACTGATGTGACTCCGATCCCTCATAACGGTTGTCGTCCGCCGAAAAAACGTCGCGTATAACGCTCGTTTTTTAGGTTAGTTGGAGATAGAAAATGGCAAGATATTTGGGTCCTAAGCTCAAGCTGAGCCGTCGTGAGGGCACCGACTTATTCCTTAAGTCTGGCGTTCGCGCGATCGATACCAAGTGTAAAATTGAACAAGCTCCTGGCCAGCACGGTGCGCGTAAACCGCGTCTGTCTGACTATGGTGTGCAGTTGCGTGAAAAGCAAAAAGTTCGCCGTATGTACGGTGTGCTGGAGCGTCAGTTCCGTAACTACTATAAAGAAGCAGCACGTCTGAAAGGCAACACAGGTGAAAACCTGCTGGCTCTGCTGGAAGGTCGTCTGGACAACGTTGTATACCGTATGGGCTTCGGCGCTACTCGTGCTGAATCACGTCAGCTGGTTAGCCACAAAGCAATCATGGTAAACGGTCGTGTTGTTAACATCGCTTCTTATCAGGTTAAAGCGAATGACGTTGTTAGCATTCGTGAGAAAGCGAAAAAGCAATCTCGCGTGAAGGCCGCTCTGGAGCTGGCTGAGCAGCGTGAAAAGCCAACCTGGCTGGAAGTTGATGCTGGCAAGATGGAAGGTACGTTCAAGCGTCAGCCTGAGCGTTCTGATCTGTCTGCGGACATTAACGAACACCTGATCGTCGAGCTTTACTCCAAGTAAAGCTTAGTACCAAAGAGAGGACACAATGCAGGGTTCTGTGACAGAGTTTCTAAAACCGCGCCTGGTAGATATCGAGCAAGTGAGTTCGACGCACGCCAAGGTGACCCTTGAGCCTTTAGAGCGTGGCTTTGGCCATACTCTGGGTAACGCACTGCGCCGTATTCTGCTCTCATCGATGCCGGGTTGCGCGGTGACCGAGGTTGAGATTGATGGTGTACTTCATGAGTACAGCACCAAAGAAGGCGTTCAGGAAGATATCCTTGAAATCCTGCTCAACCTGAAAGGGCTGGCGGTGAGAGTTCAGGGTAAAGATGAAGTTATTCTTACTCTGAATAAATCTGGCATTGGCCCTGTGACTGCAGCCGACATCACCCACGACGGTGATGTTGAAATCGTCAAGCCGCAGCACGTGATCTGCCACCTGACCGATGAGAACGCAGCTATTAGCATGCGTATCAAAGTTCAGCGCGGTCGTGGTTATGTGCCGGCTTCTGCCCGAATTCATTCGGAAGAAGATGAGCGCCCAATCGGCCGTCTGCTGGTCGACGCATGCTACAGCCCTGTAGAGCGTATTGCCTACAATGTTGAAGCAGCGCGTGTAGAACAGCGTACCGACCTGGACAAGCTGGTCATCGAAATGGAAACCAACGGCACAATCGATCCTGAAGAGGCGATTCGTCGTGCGGCAACCATCCTGGCAGAACAACTGGAAGCTTTCGTTGACTTACGTGATGTACGTCAGCCAGAAGTTAAAGAAGAGAAACCAGAATTCGATCCGATCCTGCTGCGCCCTGTTGACGATCTCGAATTGACTGTCCGCTCTGCTAACTGCCTCAAGGCAGAAGCTATCCACTATATCGGTGATCTGGTACAGCGTACCGAGGTTGAGTTGCTGAAAACGCCGAACCTGGGTAAAAAATCTCTTACCGAGATTAAAGACGTGCTGGCTTCACGTGGTCTGTCTCTGGGCATGCGCCTGGAAAACTGGCCACCGGCAAGCATTGCTGACGAGTAACCGGATCACAGGTTAAGGTTTTACTGAGAAGGATAAGGTCATGCGCCATCGTAAGAGTGGTCGTCAACTGAACCGCAACAGCAGCCATCGCCAGGCTATGTTCCGCAACATGGCAGGTTCACTGGTTCGTCATGAAATCATCAAGACGACCCTGCCTAAAGCGAAAGAGCTGCGTCGCGTAGTTGAGCCGCTGATTACTCTTGCCAAGACTGACAGCGTTGCTAATCGTCGTCTGGCATTCGCCCGTACTCGTGATAACGAGATCGTGGCAAAACTGTTTAACGAACTGGGCCCGCGTTTCGCGAGCCGTGCCGGTGGTTACACTCGCATTCTGAAGTGTGGTTTCCGTGCAGGCGACAACGCGCCGATGGCTTACATCGAGCTGGTTGATCGTTCAGAGAAAGCAGAAGCTGCTGCAGAGTAATCTGCAGTAACGTAAAAAAACCCGCCTCGGCGGGTTTTTTTATATCCGCATTATCCCCACTTCTCTACAATACCTGTATCAATTTTGTTCATCCCCTGGAGCTGATGATGTGGTTGCTTGACCAGTGGGCAGAACGCCATATTCGCGATGCCCAAAATAAAGGCGATTTCGACAATCTTCCCGGGAGCGGCGAACCTCTTGAACTTGAAGATGATTCGCATATTGCGCCTGAACTCCGGGCTGGATACCGTTTGCTAAAAAATGCTGGCTGCCTCCCGCCCGAGCTTGAGCAGCGCAGAGAGGCTGTTGAACTTGTCGATTTGCTAAAAGGGATCCGTCAGGACGATCCTCGACATAAAGAACTTAGCCGTAGGCTCGCTCTGATCGAGCTCAAGCTGCGCCAGGCAGGAATGAGCACGGAATTCCTGCATGGGGAATACGGTGAAATATTGATGAAGAAGATAAACGAGGAGTAGCGATGTACCGTATCGGTGAACTTGCAAAGCTCGCGAACGTAACGCCGGACACTATCCGATATTATGAAAAGCAGCAGATGATCGATCATGAGGTACGCACGGAAGGCGGCTTTCGGCTTTATACCGATAACGATCTGCAACGTCTGAGATTCATACGCTACGCCCGACAGCTTGGCTTCACGCTTGATTCGATCCGCGAGTTATTATCGATCCGCATCGATCCTGAGCATCACACTTGTCAGGAATCCAAAAGCATCGTGCAAACCCGGCTTGATGAAGTTGAAGCCCGTATTCTGGAACTGCAAGCCATGCAGCGCTCTTTGCAAAGGTTGAATGATGCCTGCTGCGGAACGGCTCATAGCAGTATTTATTGTTCAATTCTGGAAGCCCTTGAACAGGGAGCCAGTGGAGAAACTCGGGGATGTTGATTTTTAATCTACTCGGGTCTAGACTTCCGTCGTCATAAACCATGCTCAGGAGAAATTATGAGCCGCTATCAGCACACGAAGGGACAAATTAAAGATAATGCCATCGAGGCTTTACTCCACGACCCGCTTTTTCGACAGCGCGTTGAAAAGAATAAAAAAGGGAAGGGGAGTTATCTGCGTAAAGACAAACATGCAAAACGGGGTAACTGGGAGGCCAGTGGCAAGCAAGCGAATCGCTTATTTACCACTGGCCTTCCTGTTTTTAACTGCTGATTAAACGCGGTTATTCTGCTCTTTTAACAGATCGCGAATTTCACTCAGTAACACTTCTTCTTTCGTTGGTGCAGGCGCTGCTGCTGGCTCTTCTTTTTTACGGTTGAGCCGGTTAATCAGCTTGATAGCCATAAAGATAGCAAACGCCACAATCACGAAATCAAATACGTTCTGGATAAACACGCCGTAGTGCATTACTACTGCCGGGATATCACCCTGGGCTTCACGCAGCGTGAACGCGAACTGTTTGAAATCAATGCCCCCGATTAGCAGCCCTAAAGGTGGCATGATTATGTCCGCAACTAATGATGAAACAATCTTGCCGAATGCCGCACCAATAATGACACCCACTGCCAAATCAACCACGTTCCCGCGCATCGCAAATTCGCGAAATTCTTTAATAAAACTCATTATGTTCTCCTTGTGCCAGCTGACGACTATAAGTTTAACAAATGATTAGCCAATTGCCATGCGGGATAATTAAACGTTATGAAAATAAAAGGCACAGGAATAAAGAGGGTAAAGTGCGGGGCTCTATTGAGAGCCCCGACGTATTAAAGGAAGAATGGACTAGGCTGGAATAAACGTTCGACGTCGGTAATAAATTTTTTATCGGTAAGGAACATAATTACGTGGTCGCCTTGCTCAATACGCAAATTATCATTGGCGATCATGACATCATTCCCGCGCACTACGGCGCCGATAATTGTTCCCGGCGGCAGCTTAATTTCGTCGATGGCGCGGCCCACAACGCGTGACGTGGTTTCATCTCCATGAGCTACCGCTTCAATGGCTTCTGCCACCCCGCGACGCAGAGATGAAACGCCGACAATGTCCGCTTTACGTACATGGCTCAGCAGAGCGGAAATGGTCGCCTGCTGCGGTGAAATGGCAATATCAATAACGCTGCCCTGAACCAGGTCGACATACGCCTTGCGCTGGATAAGCACCATGACCTTCTTTGCTCCCATACGTTTGGCGAGCATGGCGGACATAATATTCGCCTCGTCATCGTTGGTGACGGCAATAAAGAGATCAACTTGATCAATATGCTCTTCAGCCAATAATTCCTGATCAGACGCGTCGCCATAAAATACGATCGTATTTTGCAGTTTTTCCGCCAGCTCAGAAGCACGCTGTTGATCGCGCTCGATCAATTTCACGCTGTAGTCTTTTTCCAGCCTTCGCGCCAGGCCCGCGCCGATATTGCCACCGCCGACCAGCATAATGCGTTTATAAGGCTTTTCGAGACGCTGCAACTCACTCATCACCGCACGAATATGCTGAGAGGCCGCAATGAAGAAGACCTCATCCCCCGCTTCGACAATCGTGGAGCCTTGAGGGCGAATAGGTCTGTCGTGGCGGAAAATGGCGGCGACGCGCGTATCGATATGCGGCATGTGCTCACGCATTGTGGAAAGCGCATTGCCGATCAACGGGCCGCCGTAATAGGCCTTAACGACGGCAAGACTGACCTTACCTTCGGCAAAGTTCACCACCTGCAGTGCGCCTGGATATTCGATCAGACGATAGATATTGTCGATAACCAGCTGTTCTGGCGCGATGAGATGGTCAATAGGAACCGCTTCTGAATTAAAGAGCTTCTCAGCATCGCGGACATAGTCCGGAGAACGGATGCGCGCGATTCGGTTAGGGGTGTTGAAAAGCGAGTAGGCTACCTGACAGGCCACCATATTGGTTTCGTCAGAACTGGTCACCGCAACGAGCATGTCTGCATCGTCGGCGCCGGCCTCGCGTAGCACGCGCGGGTGTGAGCCATGGCCCTGCACAACGCGAAGGTCAAATTTGTCCTGTAAAACGCGCAGACGATCCCCGTTGGTATCAACGATTGTGATGTCGTTGTTTTCGCCAACCAGGTTTTCCGCCAGCGTTCCGCCCACTTGTCCTGCGCCCAGAATGATAATTTTCATATCTCGTGACCTGTTCTCAACATCACTCTTTGATTAGCTTAGCGTAAAAGAAGCCATCGCCTTCTTCCGCGCCCGGCAGGTTTTGCTGACCCGGGCATTCAGGCGTTCCCGTATCGCGCAGCGTTGCGTCCGGGGTACGTTTAAGGAAGGCCGCGATTTGCTGGCTGTTTTCTTCTGGCAGTACGGAGCAGGTTGCATAAACCAGCGTGCCGCCGGGTTTAAGATGTGGCCAGATTGCGTCAAGTATGTCCGATTGCAGTTGGGCAAGTTCCTTGATATCGCGATCGCGGCGCAGCCACTTGATATCCGGATGGCGACGAATCACGCCTGTTGCAGAGCAGGGCGCATCCAGCAAAATGCGGTCAAATTGGGTTTCACCACACCATTCTGCGGGCTTGCGTCCGTCGCCCTGCTTAACCTGAGCCTTCATGCCCAGACGCTTGAGGTTGTCGTAGACGCGTGACAGGCGCTGCTCATCGACATCCACGGCTATTACGCTGGCCTGCGGAGCCACTTCAAGAATGTGCGTTGTTTTTCCGCCAGGCGCGGCGCAAAGATCGAGGATCTGTTCCCCGTTTGCTGGTTCAAGCCAGGTCATGCAACCCTGAGCCGAGGCATCCTGTACGGTCACCCAGCCTTCATCAAAACCAGGTAAAGCATGTACCGGTGCAGGGGAGGCTAAACGCACGGCATCCGGATAGGCTGCATGCGTGAATCCACTCATTCCGGTTTCTTCCAGTAATGCCAGCCATGCGTCACGGGTGTGGTGATTACGGTTGACGCGTAACCACATCGGTGGGCGTTGATTATTCGCTTCGGCAATGTTTTGCCATTGCTGCGGATACGCTTTTTTAAGGCGATTCAGCAGCCAGTCCGGGTGCAGAAAACGTGTTTCGCTTTGTGCAAATTCAGCCAGTAGCTCATCCTGCTGACGCTGGAACTGACGCAGTACGCCGTTGATCAGCCCTTTCAACTGAGGGCGTTTAATCGCAACGGCACCTTCCACCGTTTCAGCCAGCGCGGCGTGAGGGGGAATGCGGGTATGAAGAAGCTGATAAAACCCCACCATAATCAAATAATGTACGGTGCGCTGTTTGCCTGTCATTGGGCGCGACATCAGCTTATTAATGAGCCACTCAAGCTGAGAAAGGGTGCGCAGGACACCAAAGCAGAGTTCCTGGAGCAGAGCTTTGTCTTTATCAGATACCTTTTGTTGCAGGGGAGGCAGGATGTTACTCAATGACTGGCCCTGCTCGATAACCTGCTCAACGGCTTTGGCCGCCATACTGCGTAGATTTTGTTTTTTCATAACTATAAAAATAAAAATGCCCGGAAACACCGGGCTTTAAGCATATATTGGATTAGGCAAGACGATTACCCGGTATAAACCATTCACGACGGGAATTTAATAGATCCTGAGCGCTCATGGCTTTCTTACCGGCCGGTTGCAGCGATTCAAGATTCAGGATCCCTTCTGCTGTCGCAACCTGGATACCGTTCTTGCTGGCGTCGATAATCGTGCCGGGTTCAGCAGCCGTATTGCCATTAATGACTGACGCTTTCCAGACTTTCACTGGCTGCTCATCAATCTCCATCCAGCTCATCGGCCACGGATTAAAAGCGCGGATGCAGCGTTCAAGTTGAGCGGCAGACAAGGACCAGTCGAGCCGGGCTTCTTCTTTACTCAGTTTTTCAGCATACGTCACCAGCGTCTCATCTTGAACTTCCGGCTTCGCCGTATTATCAGCAAGTTGCTGCAGCGTCTCGATAAGCCCTTGCGGACCAAGGCCTGCAAGTTTGTCATACAGCGTAGCGCTGGTATCGTCTGCAGTAATAGGGCACGCCAGTTTATGCAGCATGTCGCCAGTGTCTAAACCTACGTCCATCTTCATGATTGTGACGCCGGTTTCAGCATCCCCCGCCCACAGGGAGCGCTGGATAGGTGCCGCACCACGCCAGCGCGGGAGCAAGGAGCCGTGCACGTTGATACAACCCAGACGAGGCATATCAAGCACCGCTTTTGGCAAAATTAAACCGTAAGCCACCACGACCATTACGTCGGCGTTCAGGTCAGCAACCAGCTGCTGATTTTCCTGAGGGCGTAAGGATGCGGGCTGGAAAACAGGAAGCCCATGCTCTTCTGCCAGCACCTTTACCGGGCTCGGCATCAGTTTTTTACCGCGACCAGCCGGACGGTCCGGCTGGGTAAAGACGCCGACAACCTGGTGACCAGAAGATAACAGCGCGTCAAGATGACGCGCTGCAAAATCAGGGGTTCCCGCGAAGATAATACGTAGTGTTTTAGACACGATGATCCTTGTATCCGGGGGGACGTTATGCGCGAGAGCGCAAACGATCCAGTTTCTCTACTTTTTGACGAATACGCTGCTGTTTCAACGGCGAGAGGTAATCGATAAACAGCTTACCGACCAGGTGATCCATCTCATGCTGAATGCAAATTGCCAGCAGGTCATCTGCTTCCAGTTCGAACGGATTACCGTCACGATCCAAAGCGCGAATTTTCACTTTTTCGGCACGTGGCACCAAAGCGCGCTGTTCCGGAATAGAAAGACAACCTTCCTCAATGCCCGTTTCACCGCTCTTCTCAAGCAATTCAGGGTTGATCAGCACCAGACGCTCATCGCGATTTTCAGAAACGTCGATCACGATAATACGTTTGTGAATGTCTACCTGCGTCGCCGCCAGGCCAATGCCTTCTTCGGCGTACATGGTATCGAACATATCATCAACGATACGCTGGATTTCTGCATTCACTTCTTTAACCGGTTCAGCGACGATGCGAAGGCGCTCGTCCGGAATATGTAACACTTGCAAAACTGCCATAAATTTCCAGAGTCGTGTTCAGGAGTTGATAAGAATATTACTTCTATTCTAGACAAATCCCGGGTCGATTGACAGCATCAGTGACCAATCGCAATGATTGCGCAGGCCGCTTATGGCAGGGGGAAAGGATGACGTCTATCGAGATATGGCTACGGCTAATACACACAGGTTCATTATGTGGCGATGGAATGCTGGAAGCGGCTGCACGGCTGCACAAGCAAAAAAATATCGATGCTTCCGCTGTCAGAGACGCCGGGCTGTCAGCAAAACAGGCTGAACGGTTCTTTGCCCCAGATGAGGGTGAGCTGGAGCGAAGTCTGGTGTGGCTTGAGCAGCCGGGAAATCATTTATTGACGGCAACCCATCCGCTTTATCCTCCTTTACTTCGAGCAATTCCTGATTATCCCGGTGCATTATTCGTAAAAGGTAACCCTGAAACGCTTAATGCTGCCCAGCTGGCGGTCGTGGGTAGCCGTGCGCCGTCATGGTATGGAGAACGATGGGGGAAAATTCTGTGCGAACAACTTTCGCAAAGTGGTTTCACAATCACCAGCGGACTGGCCTGCGGTATAGACGGTGTTGCTCACAACGCCGCGCTGTCTGTGAACGGGCGTAGCGTGGCCGTACTGGGGAACGGCCTGTTTAGCATTTATCCCCGTCGGCATCAGGCGCTGGCTATGCGGCTTATCGAAGCTGACGGGGCGATAGTGTCTGAGTTCCCTCTTTCGGCGCAGCCCCGGCCGGCAAACTTTCCGCGTCGTAATCGAATCATCAGCGGGCTTAGCCAGGGTGTATTGGTCGTTGAAGCTGCAGTGCGAAGCGGCTCGCTGGTCACTGCACGATGCGCGCTCGATCAGGGGAGGGAGGTTTTCGCCTTACCCGGCCCGATTGGTAACCCGGGGTGTGAAGGACCACACTGGCTGATAAAGCAGGGTGCGACGCCGGTAACAGAAGCGCGGGACATTCTTGAAAATTTGCAATATGGCTTGCAATGTCTGCAGGAAGATCCCGAAAAGCGACATTATTCATCAGATCAGGGAAAGGTGGCATTGCCATTTCCCAAGCTCCTGGCTAACGTAGGAGATGAGGTAACACCTGTTGACGTTGTCGCTGAACGTGCCGGCCAACCTGTGCCAGTAACGGTAGCACAGCTACTCGAACTGGAGTTAGCAGGGTGGATCGCAGCTGTACCCGGCGGCTATGTCCGATTAAGGAGGGCATGCCATGTTCGACGTACTGATGTATTTGTTTGAGACTTACATCCATAACGAAGCAGAAATGCGAGTGGATCAGGACAAATTGACACAGGATCTTACCGATGCGGGGTTTGAGCGGGAAGATATCTATAATGCGTTGATGTGGCTGGAAAAACTGGCTGATTATCAGGAAGGCCTCGCCGAACCGATGCAGCTTGCTTCTGACCCGTTGTCAGTACGCATTTATACCGCAGAAGAGTGTGAAAGGCTGGACGCCAGCTGCCGGGGATTCATCTTATTCCTTGAGCAGATTCAGGTGCTGAACCTCGAAACGAGAGAAATGGTGATAGAGCGTGTCATGGCGCTGGATACGGCAGAATTTGAACTGGAAGATCTGAAATGGGTGATTCTGATGGTTCTGTTTAATATCCCGGGCTGTGAAAATGCCTATCAGCAAATGGAAGAATTACTCTTTGAAGTGAATGAAGGTATGCTGCATTAATTCTATGTGTAGCACCAAGAGTTGTTATGGCCAAATCAGCACTATTCACGGTGCATAAAAACGAGCCCTGCCCGCAGTGCGGGGCTGAACTTGTTATTCGGTCCGGGAAACACGGCCCGTTTCTCGGTTGTTCACACTATCCGGAATGTGATTATGTCCGTCCTCTGAAAAGCCAGGCGGATGGACATATCGTCAAAATTCTGGAAGGACAGCTATGTCCTCTTTGTGGTGGTGAACTAGCGCTACGTCAGGGCCGTTTCGGTATGTTTATTGGCTGTAGCCGTTATCCGGAATGTGAGCATACGGAACAAATTGATAAGCCTGATGAAACGGCTATTGCGTGTCCTCAGTGTCAGCGCGGTCAGTTGGTACAGCGCCGTTCCCGCTATGGTAAGACCTTCCATTCCTGCGATCGCTACCCTGAATGCCAGTTCGTTATCAATTTCAAACCGGTAGCGGGCGTCTGCACTCATTGCAACTATCCGCTACTTATCGAGAAGAAAACGGCGCAAGGTATGAAACGCTTCTGCGCCAGCAAACAATGTGGAAAGCCGGTAACGGCGGATCAAAATAGTGAATAATAACCTGCCATCAGGCTCCATTGCGCATGCTGTGGACGTGCTGAAAAATGAAAAAGTCATCGCCTATCCAACTGAAGCTGTTTTTGGGGTCGGTTGCGATCCTGACAGCGAGACGGCTGTGAGCCGCCTGCTTGCCTTAAAACAAAGACCCGTAGAGAAAGGGTTGATTTTGATAGCTGCGAATTACGAGCAGCTTAAGCCCTACATTGATGACTCTATGCTGACACCGGCGCAGCGCGAGACTATTTTCTCCGCATGGCCCGGACCGGTGACCTTTGTTTTCCCGGCGCAGCCGACAACACCGCGCTGGCTGACCGGACGCTTTGACTCCCTCGCCGTTCGCGTCACCGATCATCCTCTGGTGGTTGAGCTTTGCCTGGCATTTGGTAAACCGCTGGTCTCAACCAGCGCCAACCTGACCGGATTGCCACCTTGTCGTACAACCGAAGAAGTGCTGGCACAGTTCGGAAATGACTTCCCGGTTGCTGTTGGAGAGACGGGAGGGCGCCTGAATCCGTCTGAAATTCGCGACGCTTTGACCGGCGAACGTTTTCGCCAGGGGTAATCTCATGGAAATCTATGCTGTTTTTGGTAATCCGATCGCACACAGCAAGTCACCGCTGATCCATCAGCAATTTGCGGAGCAGCTGCAGATAAATCATCCCTATGGCCGCGTACTGGCACCGGTAGATGCATTTATTCCAACGCTCGAGGCTTTTTTCGCCGCAGGTGGCAAAGGTGCGAATGTGACGGTTCCTTTTAAAGAGGAAGCTTTCGAACGTGCTGATGAACTGACCGAGCGCGCTTCTCTTGCTGGTGCAGTAAATACCCTAAAACAGCTTGAGGACGGACGTCTTCTGGGCGACAACACCGACGGAATAGGTTTGCTGAGCGATCTGGAACGACTGTCGTTTATTAAACCTGGGTTCCGGGTCCTGCTGATTGGTGCGGGTGGCGCATCGCGGGGAGTACTGTTACCTCTGCTTTCTCTGGACTGTGCGGTGACCATTACCAACCGAACTTTTTCCCGGGCAGAAGCGCTGGCGGCGTTGTTTGCGCATACCGGCAGCGTAAGTGCGGTAGCGCTTGACGATCTTGCCGAACGTGAGTTCGATCTTGTCATTAATGCCACATCCAGCGGCATCAGTGGCGAGATCCCGGCGATCCCCGCTTCGCTGGTCAGCGCGCACATGTACTTCTATGACATGTTCTATCAGAAAGGGAATACGCCCTTCCTGAACTGGTGCGAACAACACGGTGCGAAACAGTTAGCCGATGGGCTGGGAATGCTGGTGGGGCAGGCTGCGCATGCGGTACTGCTCTGGCACGGGGTGTTGCCTGCAGTCGAGCCGGTCATTGAAAAGCTAAAGCAGGAGCTTTCGGCGTGAATCAGGCTATTCATTTCCCGGACAGAGAGAGCTGGGATGAGCATAAGCAGGCGGTCTGTTTTCCGGTGCTGGTGCAGGGGATGCAGCTTACCTGTGCCATCCATGGAGAAGCGCTGTTACATCGTTTTGGCGGCACAGACCCGATAGCCGTTTTTTGCGAAAATCGCTGGGATCTGGAAGAGGAAGCCAGCGATTTAATCCGCGAGCAGCAGGAAGACGATCAGGGTTGGGTTTGGTTATCCTGATCCAAATAGTCATTCTTCCATTTTACGTAGTTGTTCGCCGAGTATTTTAATCCTTCGATCTCTGCCTCCTTCAGGGGGCGGATCTGTTTTACCGGGCTTCCCAGATAGAGATAACCACTTTCCAGACGTTTGTTCTGCGGAACCAGGCTACCGGCCCCAATCATTACGTCTTCTTCTACTATCACGCCATCCAGCAAAATCGATCCCATGCCAACAAGCACCCGATTACCGATAGTGCAGCCGTGAAGCATCACTTTATGTCCGACGGTAACATCTTCTCCAATGATGAGGGGATTGCCCTCCGGGTTATAAGAGGATTTGTGCGTAACATGCAGAACGCTACCGTCCTGAATATTGGTACGGGCACCGATCGACACATAATTTACATCTCCCCTGATGGCGACGAGCGGCCAGATACTGACGTCATCGGCCATTCGGACATCACCAATGACCACGCTGGTGGCATCGATCATCACGCGATCGCCTTTTTGGGGGAACAGATCTTTATAAGGGCGTAACACTGCAGACATAACTACCTCTAAGGATGAGCGCTATACGGAAGACTTGATCATATTATTGGATCGAGGCAAGGCAAAATGCGTCAATATTTAAGCAGATCGGGCGGGATTTCAGCGAAAAGCGCGGAAAATCAGCAGTCGAAAAAAAAGATCTAAAAAACACTTGTGCTAAAAATTGGGATCCCTATAATGCGCCTCCATCGACACGGCGGATGTGAATCACTTCACAGTTAACCCGGTCGGTTGAAGAGAAAAAATCCTGAAATAACGGGTTGACTCTGAAAGAGGAAAGCGTAATATACGCCACCTCGCAACGGTGAGCGAAAGCCGCGTTGCACTGCTCTTTAACAATTTATCAGACAATCTGTGTGGGCACTCAAAGTGACATGGATTCTTAACGTCGCAAGACAAAAAATGAATACCAAGTCTCTGAGTGAACATACGTAATTCATTACGAAGTTTAATTCACGAGCATCAAACTTAAATTGAAGAGTTTGATCATGGCTCAGATTGAACGCTGGCGGCAGGCCTAACACATGCAAGTCGAACGGTAGCACAG
>NZ_MJAA01000180.1:0-523 GCF_001743375.1 Enterobacter sp. IF2SW-B1
AATGATAAAACTCTCTCAAATCGTTACTATCCAGCAACGGAATGGGAAACCCTAAAATCAACGGTACAGTATTATAAACCTGAATTTACTAAAATTGATAGAGATAAAAAAATCATTAATTTAGGAGGTTGTATGGCAGTATCTTCAATTTATTCTCTTTATCCTCTTATCAAACATAACTTAATAGAAAACAATAATATTATTTTAGATGTTAAAACAGGCTCCAGTGGAGGTGGAAAAACCACAAAAGAATCTCATGCAGAACGCTTTAATAACTTTAGAATTCATAAAGCTTTTGAACACAAACATCAACCTGAAATAGTAATGTTTTTAAATACAATTTCACAAAATACTAATAATGTTAATTTTTCTGCATTTAGTTTAGATATACCTAGAGGAATATATGTTAGTTCATATACTAATCTTAAACAAGATGTTACAGAAATAGATCTACAGAAAGTATACTTTCAAACTTATAAAGAATCAGTATTTATACATTATATATCTAACATAAACAAAATTA
>NZ_MJAA01000181.1:0-523 GCF_001743375.1 Enterobacter sp. IF2SW-B1
AATAATAAAATAATTTTTGTGATATACATATAACAATTGAAGAGGAACAGAATTGAGGTGAAAGTATGAAATCTTGCCCGAAGTGCGGACAACAAGCACAAGATGATGTACAGATATGTACACAATGTGGACATAAATTTGATAGCCGTCAAGCATTATATAGAAAGTCAACCGATGAAGATATACAAACTAATAACATCAAGATGAGAAAAATGGTGCCTTGGGCAATTGGTTTTTTCATTTTAATCTTAATTATTATATTGTTCTTTTTACTAAGAAACTTCAATTCACCTGAAGCGCAAACTAAAATATTAGTGAATGCGATTGAGAATAATGATAAACAAAAAGTAGCAACATTATTAAGTACTAAAGATAATAAAGTAGATTCTGAAGAAGCGAAAGTATACATTAACTATATCAAAGATGAAGTTGGGCTTAAGCAATTTGTCAGCGACCTTAAAAATACGGTACATAAATTGAATAAGAGTAAGACCAGCGTAGCTTCTTATATTCAAACCAGATC
>NZ_MJAA01000182.1:0-523 GCF_001743375.1 Enterobacter sp. IF2SW-B1
AGATAATATCCGAGACAATCACACATGGAAAGAAGTTAAAAAAGTCGCAAACAAAACCACTAGTATGTCCGTAACATTGCTAAGCAAATTAGCTTTTAATTATCTAACACAAAAATTTAATCTAACTTAAATTCTTTTCCATCTATTAATCCATAAAAGTTATTTTTTAAATGCGGATGTCTTTCAAGCGTCATTTCAATAAAACGCTGGTCTATCATTAAGTCGTAGCCATCGTTGTATTGAATATTAACGGGTCGTCTATTACCTTCTTCGTCATAGTAGTAATAGATGACTTTTTTGTTTTGAGCTTGCATTGTTCGTTCCTCCTATTAAGATGTTTGTTTTTCTCCTAAAAACTTATTAACAAAGTATTGTTGTCCTTTGCCTGTTACTTTTGGCGTCTTACTAATTGATGTGTGACCGTCCGAATGTGTGATTGATGTTTCTTTAATTTCGAATAACTCACGTTCCATTGAATACTGTGTAGGCATGTTATAATCCACACCCTTGCGTTTAATAAGGA
>NZ_MJAA01000183.1:0-522 GCF_001743375.1 Enterobacter sp. IF2SW-B1
CATATGCTCGTACTTCTTCCATAGTTAAGGGCAATTTCGTTTTGGTTAAAGGGTGTGTTGGATGCCCYTCTGGTACCAAACTCTCAGAATAAGTTAAATCATCTGTCTTATCACTATCTTTYACATGTTGTARCCATGMAAAAAARTTAATATCTTGTGGYAATCTTGAAAATTTAAAACTYTGACTTATYAAWGTTTGTCTRTGWGACATTTGCTTATAWGTTTCAACTAAACTATCCCGACTATGTATTAATTCTTCGCGTAGTCGCTCTGAAATAGGCATATCAAAGTCATCGTTCAATACATCTAGTAGCCCTTCTAATGTCATGATTAGCGAGGTTTCACCTTTATTTAAATAAGTAATATCACCTGTAAACTCATAGCGTTCTAATGCACTTTTTCTARCAACTTCAATAGTCAACACATGCATATGATACTGAATTTCAATTAAAGATTCTTTTTGTGAAATAAATGTTTGCTCGGGGTAAATATGTTCTTTAATAATGGCGTTAATTACACGAT
>NZ_MJAA01000184.1:0-520 GCF_001743375.1 Enterobacter sp. IF2SW-B1
CAAATAGATTTAAAATCATGTTAATTTATTTTTATTACTTTCATGATAAAAATACAAATAGATTTAAAATCATGTTAATTTATTTTTATTACTTTCATGATAAAAATACAAGCAATTGAACTTTATTACGGGAAATCAAACTTTTCAATGACGCTATTAATTTGGCTAGTCGCGAAGATGCATTTTTCTAAAATGTGACAAAAACATAAGCAATGTTTTCTATATCTAACACTAATATTTACCTTCATCTCATCAACACACCTGCTATACATCATTGCGCACTAAAAAGACAGTAGCTTCATTTTAAGCTACTGCCTTTTGTAACGTATTCTCTTTCAACTCGCTACTTCGCATACGCACTATGAATGACTAAAAGTTCATTCATTTGATATGCTATTTCATTTTCAATCATTATTTGACTGTCATAATTAGCTTACCTGGATCAGCATCTTGGACATCTTCAATGACAAGTTCTTTATTTTCAAGATTTGTAATAATCATTGGTGTAACGATGCTTGGT
>NZ_MJAA01000185.1:0-519 GCF_001743375.1 Enterobacter sp. IF2SW-B1
AAGAATTAATTGATGATGAGAGGTTATATCATCAAATGTCCGAAGCGCTTAATCCATATGGTGATGGATTCGCTTCAGAAAGAATAGTTAATCATATTAAGTATTATTTGAATTTAATCACTGAAAAACCAAGCGATTTCTGAGGAAAATAGACTTTTTGTCTAAWTGTGTCTAAATTGTGTCTRAACATGCTTATTTTTTTACAACAATTTGAATAGAATTGACACCACAAATCGCCTATATTATCATTTAGTTTGTATGAGTGGAACGGTTTTCATGATTGATATCAGTCACACGGAGGCATATAAAATGAGTCGTTTCTACAACATTTTTAAACAGTTCATTCAATATTATTTGTATTTATTAATAATATTGGGAGGATTATACCTTTTTACACACCWTGCATTTATCTTAGGATTAATCATTGGTGTTACTGGTTCTGCAATCAATACTGTTATATTTGAGAGCTACTTAGCCAAAGCTAAAAGACCAGACACTATGCATATTTCAACTGGAAAT
>NZ_MJAA01000186.1:0-518 GCF_001743375.1 Enterobacter sp. IF2SW-B1
TGAAAGAAGCAGGCATTAAAGTTAATTATCTGCATTCAGAAATCAAGACATTAGAACGAATTGAATGAAAGAAGCAGGCATTAAAGTTAATTATCTGCATTCAGAAATCAAGACATTAGAACGAATTGAAATTATAAGAGATTTACGTATGGGTACGTATGATGTCATTGTAGGGATTAATTTATTAAGAGAGGGTATTGATATTCCAGAAGTGTCTTTAGTTGTGATATTAGATGCAGATAAAGAAGGATTTTTACGTTCAAATCGTTCATTAATACAAACAATAGGTAGAGCCGCACGTAATGATCGAGGCGAAGTGATTATGTATGCTGATAAAATGACTGATTCAATGAAGTATGCTATTGACGAAACGCAACGTCGTCGAGAAATTCAAATGAAACACAATGAAAAACACGGTATTACACCTAAAACAATTAATAAAAAAATACATGATTTAATTAGTGCTACTGTTGAAAATGACGAAAATAATGACAAAGCACAAACTGTGATAGCTAATA
>NZ_MJAA01000187.1:0-517 GCF_001743375.1 Enterobacter sp. IF2SW-B1
TTTATAGATGATTTGCTATATCCGGATGATCAAGTTCGTGCATTAGGTGAACGTTTTAAATATCATCGTCATTTCTTTGTACCTGATAACGTTGGTCATGATGGATTCCTACTAAACTTTAGTACCTGGGCACCTAACTTATATCATTTCTTAAATTTAAAGCATTTTAAGCGCAAGTAATAATGTATATTTTCAAAGAATGAAGCCACTAAATCACAGTTATCATATTCAAAAACATCTAGAGTACATGAGAGTGGAAATGAATTGTAAATCAAAATCAAGCTTGATTGCTATGTAGTGGGATTAAATAATCATGTTGAAAATGAAAGCACACAAAAGCGATTCAAATGAGTATGTTAATTACTTATAAAACATGAAAGTTATTATTCAATTAAATGAAATAGAAGCATACAATCTATAAATTGTTAAATTCCATTAAAGAGGTTAAAATAATAGCTATAGTTAAAAATATGGGAGTGTCTTATGTGTTTTCAAAAATACAACATAAAGCAACAAT
>NZ_MJAA01000188.1:0-517 GCF_001743375.1 Enterobacter sp. IF2SW-B1
CAAAGATGTTATAATAAAAATAGTTATTTTTTATTAATTACTCTGTAATTTTTAATTTCTTTGCGTCATCTGATTCTGTCGCGAAACTTACATCAGATGATGCTTTTTCTATTTCATGAAATTTTTGTATAAGTTCATCGAACTCTTTTAAATAAACCTGTAATAACTCAACTGTATGTCCATTTTGTATACGATGTTCTAAATAGCTAGCAGAAAAATTAATATGTTCCCGTTTTGTTTCTAATTCATTTTTTACAAATCTATYTTCAACAAACCAAGCATGTTTGGTAGCTACATYATYAATTTTTTGTTTTATCACTYCAATGTCACACATTGATTCTTTAATTTCCCAATTCATTTTTATTCTCCTTTCTCTAATTGAAACTTATTCTTTAATTCYTGTGCGCACCATTTCATTATCAATTCTAAGTGCTTTTCACGACTGATCTCTGAAACCACTTCAATACCATTAACATATTCTGTGTGTTCATAACTTTCCAAATTATTCACGAAACTT
>NZ_MJAA01000189.1:0-517 GCF_001743375.1 Enterobacter sp. IF2SW-B1
AAAGTAACTGGCGACTTCAAAATCGAAAACGATTCAGCTGAATCAGTAGTAACAGTAGTTGCTCCAACTGAAGAACCAACTGAAGAAGAAATCGAAGCTATGGAAGGCGAACAACAAACTGAAGAACCAGAAGTTGTTGGCGAAAGCAAAGAAGACGAAGAAAAAACTGAAGAGTAATTTTAATCTGTTACATTAAAGTTTTTATACTTTGTTTAACAAGCACTGTGCTTATTTTAATATAAGCATGGTGCTTTTTGTGTTATTATAAAGCTTAATTAAACTTTATTGCTTTGTACTAAAGTTAAATTAATTTTAGTGAGTAAAAGACATTAAACTCAACAACGATACATCATAAAAATTTTAATGTACTTGATTTTAAAATACATACTTACTAAGCTAAAGAATAATGATAATTGATGGCAATGGCGGAAAATAGATGTTGTCATTATAATAATAAATGAAACAATTATGTTGGAGGTAAACACGCATGAAATGTATTGTAGGTCTAGGTAATATA
>NZ_MJAA01000019.1:0-22224 GCF_001743375.1 Enterobacter sp. IF2SW-B1
TTACGCCCCCCCCCCCCCCCCCCCCCGCCGTTGCCAGTGTTTCAGCACGACTGCAGTAACCGGCAGGCCAATAAGCTTAGCCGACTCACCAGAAGCGGCATTTCGGAACCGTCGGCTGGGGTCTAATGTAAAAAATAAAACACCCTAAGGATCCTGGATGGTTCGCTTTGAGCGAGGAATGGATAACATGCTCTCGACAAACTAACATAGCACGATATAAGCAAGTTCCGAGTCTGGCACAAAGCGGACTTTCAGGGATCCCCCTGATAAAATCGTTCTGACTCAGGCGAGTGTAAGAAATTTTATAACTAAGTGTTTAGACCGTTAGCGCCCTCATAAATCCAGTCTTTTTGATCCCGAAACATTGCATTGAGTATAGTGATAAATTTTCTTATACAAGCAGTAAGAGCCACCTTTTTGGGCTTTCCCCTTGCAAGTAATCGAGTGTAAAAAGCCCTGATTTGGGGGTTGAAACGCACTGCTGAAAGCATAGCCATAAAGAGAGTCGCGCGCAGACCTGACCTCCCTCCCCAGATCGCCCTCTTTCCCCTGAGTTGTCCGCTGTCCCTGTCATAAGGACAAACCCCAACCAGCGCTGAAACCTGTCGACGCGTAAGCGAGCCGAGTTCCGGAAGTTGTATCAAAAGAGTGGCCTGTGTTATTGGCCCTATACCTTTTACCTTATCAAGCAGCTTACGTTTCATAGCCAAAGTATCATCCTGGCGTAGCCGTAGCTTAATCTCGGCATCCAGAATATCAATCTCAGCGTCAAGCCATTTGATATGCCGCATGATTCCCTGCTCAATATAAACACCACATAGTTCCTTGAGACGGTTGGTTTCCATTACACGGTTCTGAACCAGCTGACGCCGACGCATCAACAGTATGGCCAAATCCTGTTGCTGCTCGCTTTTTATCGGCCTGAATTGCGGGGTCATGCGCCGACCATATTCGCAGATAATTCTCGCGTCGATTGGGTCACTCTTTGCCACCCTACCCATGGCTCTGGCAAAGTTTTTTATCTGACGAGGATTAATTACAGCGACTGGCAAACCCGATGCACTTAGCATTAATTCAGCAGTACAATGATACCGACTTGTAGCTTCCATGACGACTCCAGCTACAGTAAGCCCGCTTAGTGCTTTCTGTAATTCATGAACTCCCGAAGCTGAATTTTCCAGATGTAGCAACTGCCCGGTAGTGTCGATAAACACTTCCAGAGTGTTCTTGGCTACATCTATACCAACAATGGTTTTATCACTCATATTCAGTTCTCCCTGCCTTGCAGATACGGGCTCGTTATACGCCCAGGCAATTGTTCGGGCTAATACTGAGACTGATGTTGCGCAATGGTGCTCACCCTCGGGCTCATATCCCTGGACGAAGAACGTGCTGCAACATCAGGTAAATCACAATGAGTGTATACGTTTCTCATTGTCATACTGATCATACAAGGACGGAGACAACGTGAACCCTTGCGACCGCAGCGGCCGGGTTAGCGTGAAGGCACGGCGGGTAATTTCTTACGGGAGATATAAAGCGGAGGGAAAAGTTCACATTAAATTAAAATGTGATTTACATCACAAAACAATACATTATAATCGCAGAAAAATTAAGCGATTAGTTTTGACGGCAGGGATGAGATGTCACCCTGCCGTTTTTTTTTGTCCTGAAGAGGACAATGCAGGACAGAGGGTTACAGGATTGAGAGAATGCCAGCCGAACATTGGAATCTGGAAGTGGGCAGCTGGCACGAAACTTATTTAGCTGTTTTGCAGGCTGAGACTAACGATGATCGGAGTACGCGAAACTCAATTACGTCGTTACGCTCGAGAAGCTTGAGAGCGTCTGACGAACAGGCCATTGCAGCCTTCAGTGCCAGTGAAATGGCGAGGCTGCGGTAGCGGTTTTGCAGCATGATGGGGGCATCAGCAGGCACTGCGTCAGACACCTGTAGATATGCTTTCCATGCATCTGGCTGTGCTAAAGCATCACGTTCCACGGCTTCGAGCTGGTCTTCACGTTCCTTTTGCTTTTTCGTGGCCATCTGGTCAAGAACCGCCACTGTGGCTGCGGCATTCACCGCACCGGGTATTGCCAGTGTGAGCGCCACAAACAAAATTGCAGTATTACACTTCATTTGTCCTCCTCATTGTTGTTCATCTCCTTTATTTCCTGACAGTTCAACAGCTCGCTGGCCTCCGCCAGCGTCAGCCCCGTTCTCTTAACCTTTTGCATCAGTCCCGCCCGGGCTGTCTGGTTACCATTCTGAATGATGTTCCTGCTCAGGATCGGTTCTTCGGCTTTTTATCGTCAAACGCCAGGAGAACACCGAGGCCGATCAGCGAGGCGTAGCAGACCTGCATCGCAATTGTCACCGGCAGGGAGATATTATCAACCAGAACACCGGGAACCACGACGGCAACACCTGCCAGTATCATTCCCCTGCCGATCTTTTTTACCCGTTCCGGCCACTGAGATTCAGGCACGTTCCGGGCGCGCAGAAAGTTATGAATGCACTGCTCTGCTTTTTGTTTAATCACTGACATGTTCTAGTCTCCGAATGCCCGGCGCATATTTTTCTTTATCCTGGTCGCTTCAGCGGATACCGGTGCGGCAGGCTCTGCTGGTTTCTCCGGCACTGCAGCCATACTCACGTCAGCCGTACCAGCCATCTGCTGAACCAGAACCTGCAGCTCGCTGACCGTGCCGGGCGGTACCGGCATACTGGCCAGCAGACGCGGCAGCTCCGGTGCGGTCGTATGCAGGGCCAGACCGGTGATAATCAGGTTTCTCAGCAGCTCTCCGCGCAGGCGGGATGACACGCCCGTCAGCACACGCTCAACCCGTTCACTGCTCCGGTCATCCTTAAGCGTCAGGGTGTAACGCCGGCGCTGGTATTCCGTCTCCGGTGACATGGCCAGAGCCGCCACGCCACCATCAGGCTCATCAGGAAGTCCCGAGAGTGAAGACCAGGTGCCGGATACCAGCGCCATCACGGCACAAAGCCGGATGGCGCTCAGATGCCCGTCAAAGAACACCGGGATCAGCGCCGGTAAACGTGCATCCGTCTGGTACATCACCGCCCCGGCGGTGGCGGCGGTCCGGATGAAGTCACCACGCAGGGGCTGTGAGATGGTGCTGATGGTCGCCATCGCCGCGATGTCGGTGCGATCGTCGCTGTGCAGATAGAAAGAATACTGGCCGTCCGGCACGTTTAGTCCTCTTTATTGTAAAGGGCAATCTCTCTGGCCAGCGCCAGCTGCGGATCGCCGATAACCTCGATACGGTCAGGAGCCAGAGGCCAGGCCTGACGGATAGCCTCTTCAATGAGGGATGCCCCTCCCCCGACCAGGAATACCCGGTTAACGTTTCTGAAGGCCGTCAGCTCACTGGTGACACGCGCCCCCAGGGAAGTGATTGCCTCTGTAATTTTGTTCAGAACATCGTCAATTTTTCCGGCATCGTTGATCACTCGCTGCAGATACTGACGATCATTGCGGTTGCGGATGACCGTGTCAGCAATAAGCGCGCTGGTTTCGCTGTCTGCAGCCCGCAGCGCGCCTGCAGCTGCGCGGGTGACCTGTGACACGCCGACAGACGGATTGCCGTGTACCGCACTGATATCATCAAACTGTCCGACAATCACGCCGGCATCGAGCGTGGTTCCGCCGAGATCGATAATCAGGGTGGTCTCAGCGGGTCCGGGCTTCAGCTCCGCGAGACGGGAGAACGCCGCCGGCAGTGATTCCGGCATCACCTTCACGTCCGTTACGGTAAATGCCCTGCCCTTATTCAGAACCAGCTCACGCATCAGGTTTTCCCGTTTGCGTCGGATATTCTCCTCGTTCCGCTGGCAGTCCCCGTCATAATACTCGCTCAGGGGCAGCGTCACGGTCAGGCTCACCGGCTGCGGCTCAAGTCCGCTGTTCAGCAGCGCATGATGCACGGCCAGCAGGTTGAGATCACCGTACTGATATTCCACGTTTGTTGTCGGGATGGCATCCCGGCTGACGCTGTCCCAGGTGTATTTCAGCGTGCCCACCTGATAGTTGAACGTTGCAGCACTGAATTCCGCCACTTTCCAGCCATGCCGGAAGGAGTTAGCAGAAACCCGGGTCTGCAGCTCGTTTCCTTCAAACCATGCCAGCTTAACATTAGTTGAACCATCATCGCAGTAAATATTCACCATTATGCTCCGTCAATTACACTCAATTTGATACATATTATAAGAGCAAAATGGAAAAATAAAAGCCTTATTTCTCATTATGAGTAACATAAAATAATCAAAATGATATTATTGAACATTTTGAGTAGCTTAGGTTACTCACTCTGTTCATGGCGCAGGCGATCTGGATTATCCTCACGCTGTTAAATATACTGTATGTATAACCAGTATATTTAGACGTCAGGAGGAAAGATGAAACTGCAGCTTTTCAGCACCGGGAAAGTACTCCCGCCACAGGTCCATCCGTTGTTTGCAGACCTGGCCAGCTGCGGTTTTCCCAGCCCTGCAGCTGACTATGTCGAATCCGATCTGGATCTCCATGATTACTGCATTCGGCATCCGAGCGCGACTTACTACCTTCGCGCCAGCGGAGACAGCATGGCCGACGGCAGCCTGTACAATGGCGATCTGCTGGTTGTGGACTGTGCCGAGAAGCCCCGGCATGGCGATATTGTTGTGGCCAGCGTGCAGGGGGAGTTTACGGTCAAACGGCTGCTGCTGACGCCACGACTGACCCTGCAGCCCATGAACGCCGCCTGGTCGCCGATTTATCCCGACCCGGACGATCTGGATATCTTTGGTGTCGTCACGCACATAATCCACCGCCCGAGGGAGATGTACTGATGTTTGCCCTAGCCGATGTGAACAGCTTTTATGCCAGCTGCGAACGTGTTTTCCGCCCGGATTTGAAAGGAAAGCCGGTAGTAGTGCTCAGTAACAACGATGGCTGCGTAATCGCAAGAAGTGCCGAGGCAAAGCCCTGGATCAGAATGGGCACGCCGTGGTTTCAGATGAAAAACGAAAGGTATCCGGAAAAAATATACGCGTTCTCAAGCAACTATGAACTTTATGCCTCGATGTCGGCGCGCGTGATGAGCTGCCTGGAGGAGCTGGCTCCGAGGGTGGAACAGTATTCGATTGACGAGATGTTCCTCGATCTGAACGGTGTGGAGCACTGCATTGACCTGGAGGACTTCGGCCGGCAGCTGCGACAGCACGTGTATGACTGTACCCGTCTGACCATTGACGTGGGCGCCGGACCGACGAAAACCCTGGCAAAATCAGCCCAGTGGGCCTCAAAGGAGTGGAAACAGTTTCGTGGCGTGCTCGCTCTGACCCGGGGGAATCCTCAGCGAACGCGGAAACTGCTTTCACTGCAGCCGGTGGAAGAGATCTGGGGCGTGGGAAACCGTATTGCACGCAAGCTCAATGTACTGGGCATTAAGACCGCACTCGATCTGGCCCTGACGAACCCGGCCTTCATCCGCAAAAATTTCTCCGTCGTTCTCGAGCGAACAGTGCGCGAACTGAACGGGGAAAGCTGCATGTCGCTTGAGGAAGCACCGCCAACAAAGCAGCAGATTGTCTGCAGCCGCAGCTTTGGTGAGAAGGTCACTGAATACGATTCGCTCCGCCAGGCGGTCTGTCAGTACGCAGAGTGGGCCTCAGAAAAGCTGCGTAAAGAGCGCCAGTACTGCCGGCATATTTCCGTATTCATCAAAACGTCTCCGTTCGCCGTTAAAGAGCCTTACTACGGGAACGTGGCCACGGAGAAACTGCTTACCCCCACTCAGGACACCCGGGACATCATTGCGGCCGCCACAACGGCTTTGGGGCGAATCTGGAAGGACGGGCACCGGTATGCCAAAGCCGGTGTGATGCTGAATGACTTCACCGGCTCCGGCGTCTCGCAGCTGCAGCTGTTCGACGAACGTCCGCCACGTCCTCACAGCGCTGAGCTGATGAAGGTTCTCGATGGCATTAATCATTCCGGTCTGGGACAGGTCTGGTTTGCCGGACGAGGGATTGCGCCTGCATGGCAAATGAAACGCGATATGCTCTCCCCTGCGTACACCACCCGCTGGAAAGATATTCCCGTTGCGAGGATCAGATAAATTCTGCTTTTCAGAGAGAGCCAGTAGTGCTCGCCGCAGCCGAACGACAGGGCGAAGCCCGCGAGTGAGCGAGGAAGCACCAGGGGAACAAAACGAACATAATCTTCTTACGCACCGAAAACAGGAATAACTGTAACAATCTCAAAATCGGTATTGTGATAGAAACAACTGAACAGAGTGGGACCATGGTCCCAGTTAAATCCGGCGTGTGGAATCGATATTCCCAGTGGGGTTTGACGGGTGAGTTCTGCCACGCAAGTAGGAGGTGGGACCGTGGTCCCAGTTTAATCCGGTGTGTGGAATCGATATTCCCAGTGGGGTTTGACGGGTGAGTTCTGCCACGCAAGTAGGAGGTGGGACCGTGGTCCCAGTTTAATCCGGTGTGTGGAATCAACATTCCGGGCGGGGTTGACGGATGAGTTCTGAAACGCAAGTAGGAGGTGTGACCATGGTCCCAGTTAATCTGGTGTGTGGAATCAGTATTCCGGGATGGGCTACCGTCTGTGTTCTGATATGCAGGTTGAGGGGGAACCGTGGAACTAGTTAAGAAAAAGTAGCAGGAACTAGATTTTAGATTATGGTAACAATCAGGTTGAGAGAAGAAAACAGACCTTTTTAACAACACTGGGCTAGAGTGCAGAGAATAGCTGCTCCGGATGTATATATTCCGAAGCAGCATGTAACGCATTAAGGATATTGGAAATTAATGATAACGCTCGCTTGTATCATTAAACAGGCTAAACTTTTTGTAAGTCGCGAAGTATGCTTTCTATCTTCTCGATACACTCGGCAGGCAAGCGTGATTTGTCGAGATTAAAAATGACCCTATCGCCTTTGTAAAGAGCTGTAGCTCCAGGTACAAACTGGTGACGGGTACTGAGATTAACTTTTTTACCGGATGGCTCTTTAAGTATATCTGTTAGTAAACCGATAACTTCCTCGGGTTCAAATATAACCCCCGCTTTCTTTTGCTCATGAAGCTGCTGTGTCTGTTGCAATAGTAAAGCTTCTTTTCCCGAGAATGCCTTATACAGAGCCTCACCGGAACGGGCAGAAAGTTCACCGGGATGAGTAAAGAGGGCAACCACGGATTTTGGTAACAGAGCCGTGTTTATGCAGCGCGTGATAATTTTACGGGAAATATTCTCGGCGTCTGCCAGGGCGGAGACATTGCCGCTAAATTCATTTTCCAGCCGTAGTGCATAGCGCTTGCCCCGTTCATAAGCACTGACTGGGCGGTAATCATTACCCAGCCTGGATAACGACATCATCTGTTCGTCATCGAGATCGCCCACAAGAACGCGATAATCCGATGATGTCAGTATGGCTGCTTTCCGACGACGACTGCCATCTGCAATCTCGATGACACCTCCTTCTACCCGTCGTCCGAACGCAGGCGTCTGCTGACCACTCAGGAGGAAAGAGGGGATCAGATCATCAAGCGCGTCTTCGGTCAGTAGCTCCTGGTCACGTTCATTACCTGACCAGACCCTTGATGCCGTTTCAACGCTCTCGCCCGGGATGGCTTCGAGAATAAATTTCACTTCCCGGCCACAAACCGGAAGCAGAATGGTATTCCCGCGGGCCATGGCTCCCACCCGTGCAATTAATGAATCAACCATCGGTGCAGCGGGTGCCGCTGACGGATCAGTTTCGGGGCGGATATCTTTTACGGTATGTTTTGGAATAACCGGTGCACGTTTCATTATCTGATCTCCCAGCGAGGTTTAATCAGACGATCAAAAATTTCATTACAGACAGGCTCCCAGATAGACAGCGCATTTCGCCAGGCTCCTGTAGATGAGCGCTGATCGATAGCCTGCTCAAACACCGTTCTCATACGGATCTGACCTTTACCGACTTCGTCGGTCTCGCGAACTACGTTTTTCAGTACCATGCTTCCCCAGGCATCGCGGATCTGTTCTTCCATCCAGGGTGACTGTGAGCCATTGTTATTGCTGTACTTGGTCAGAAGAATTCTGACGTCAGGTTCAAAACCCTGCAGGTCCACGTTTTTTAAAAGATCGCGCAGCATGTCAAAAAACTGAAGGGCAGAGGTGTAATCGAATAACTCTGCGGGTGTTGGCACGATGAGCACATCCGCAGCACAGACGACATTGATGGTACCAATACCGAGGTTTGGTGCACTGTCGATAACAATGACATCATAATCATGAGCCACCGTTTCGATGGCCAGACGAAGCATCATGTGAGGTTCTGTCGGCAGTTTCCCGTCGTCAAACCTTCCCATGAGCTCTGTCTCAATGCGGTGCAGGGCCAGGCATGACGGAATGATGTCGAGACCCGGCCAGCAGGTGGGCTTGACGGCATAGGCAGCATCATCGCGCTCACCCAGATAAAAAGGCAGCAGTGTATCTTCGGCATGGATATGCAAATCAGGAACCCAGCCGTGGTACATGGAGGCAGTGCCCTGAGGATCGTTCCCTTCAACAAGAAGGACCCGCAGCCCTTTCAGCGCCAGATCCTGTGCCAGATGGACAGATACGGATGTCTTATAGACCCCTCCTTTATGTGCTGCTACTGCGATAACGGGCGGAACGCTGTCATCAGGACGGCGCAGACGGGTGCCAAATACATCCCGCATGTGGTTAATTTGCTCAATGGTGTAGCCCACCCGTTGCTCCACACGTCCACGCATTTCCATATCAGGATGGGGAAGGCGTCCAGCTTTTTCTGCATCGCGGATCGCCTGAGAAGAAACGCCAATCAGATCGGCGGCTTCACCCACACGCCAGCGCCGGGTGATTTTCCTGGCCTCCGGGCTGTCATCATTAAACTGAGCAATCGCGATAGCTTTCGTCATTTCATGACCGGCCGCTATGCACTGGTCAAGCGTGTCCATCAGTCCCATTATATGTTCCTTGTCTTCAGCTTTGCATTAAGCTATTAAATCTTGATGAAAGTTGCAAAGCAACATTAAAATTGCAAACCACATCAAAAATTGCAAAGCTGATCGGAATACAACCATATTCATTTCAACATGACCCTGAGATGCCAGCCTTCACACCTTAGTAAATATCATCCGCTCGCCGCAGAAAGCGTGCGCACAGGCGCATGCGTCGAGGAAGCGGAATTACTGCACACTTGAAGGATCTGGTGACGCTCCACAGCTGACAAGGGTCACCGGTGGTCTGAAGTATGAATACTTCACTAAAGTATGCAGATTATTGACTGTGGTATGTAACTGATTAGGGTAAGGGGAGTGCAATGGAATGCATTTTCCTGCATATCGCAGTCAATATTATTATCTTTCGGGCTACTGAATTATCTCATTGTTGTACCTGAATTCGTTTTTTGTAATGTCAGTCGCCATGTGTACAGGACGCTGACAGTTATTCCATACTTCGATCCAGTAATTGATCCTTAAGGAGATCATCTTGAGATCAAAAAGAGATCCCCGGATCGTTCAATGCCCCGTTGCGCCTGGGCCTGGATGCTGTCTTCATTAACTGCGGTGTGTGGTATGTTGACTGTTGTGTGCGGGATCACCTATTGCGGTATGCGATTGTATTAACTGGGGTATGTATTTCCGTTGACTGTGATATGCATATATACTTTCCTTTGTGGATAACTGCGGGTTAATAGAATGGCTATGGAAAATAATGAGTTACCCCTGAATCTTCAGGAGGTCAACAAGACAACGGGCGAAGTTGTTAAGCTGGATGTCAACAGCGCCAGTACTGTTCAGCCTGTAGCGCTCATGAGACTTGGTCTTTTCGTTCCTACCCTGAAATCGACCTCCAGGAGTAAGACTAACCGCAAAAACGTCACGGATGCGACTGAGGAGCTCGTACAGCTGTCCATTGCCCGTAGTGAGGGGTACACCGATGTCAGGATCACCGGATCGCGCCTTGATATGGATACTGACTTCAAAGTCTGGCTCGGGATCATCCGTTCAATGTATGATTTTGGCGTCAAGGATGACACGCTTAAGCTGTCTTTTGTTGAGTTCGTTAAAATGTGTGGTTTTGACTCCCGACGCTCTAACAAAAAAATGCGCGACAGGATCAGCAACTCTCTGTTCAAGCTTGCGTCCGTGACCCTCAAGTTTCAGAGTGAAACGAAAGGGTGGACCACACACCTGGTTCAGTCTGCCTATTATGACATCACTGCCGATGTCGTGGAGATCAGGGCAGAGCCCAAGCTCTTTGAGCTTTATCAGATGGACAGGCGGGTTCTGTTGCGTCTGAAGGCCATCGATGCCCTGCAGCGCAAGGAGTCTGCGCAGGCACTCTATACCTACATCGAAAGCCTGCCACAGAATCCGGCTCCCATATCCATGAAACGTATGCGTGACAGACTCAATCTGACGTCTAACATCTACACGCAGAACCACACGGTGCGCAAAGCTATGGCGCAGTTGAAGGATATCGGCTATCTGGATTACACCGAATTCAAACGCGGCCGGGCCACCTACTTCAGCGTGCATTACCGTAATCCGAAACTCATTAGTAGCAAGGTCGTTGTTCCCCGTGAGCCGGAAGAGGAAGTACCTGAGCAGAACTATGACGAAGTGATTAAAGCCCTGAAGGCTGCAGGTATTGATCCTCAGAAACTGGCAAAAGCGCTCAGCAGCGTGAAATCGGAAAATGACTGAGGTATGCCATTTTAGGATGTGTTGACTGTGGTATGCGCTCTGCATACCACAGTCAATTTATACGGATTCATCATCCCGTTTAGGTTTTGCCTGCCTTAACTGCAATATGCGGATACGCCTCCCGGGGTATTGATATTGACTGCGGTGTGTGTAATAGCGGGCAGTCTACTGAACATCTTCACTGCAATATGTGTCCCTTCATCACTCAGTCAATATTGTGCGTTAGGCTGGATGCCCTGAGTCCGGTACTTTCACAAAGGGTCTTAACCCGTCAAGATCAAAGGATTCCGGGGTCAGCGTCCGGGATTCACCGATCCGCACACCGGTGTTCCAGAAAGTGGAGAACAGTATGTAATGGCGAAGATCCGGCATATAGATGAGCAGGGCTTTCACTTCGGAGGCGAGGAGGAACGCCAGGGAGCGCCGGTTAAGATGGCCATCCTTCTGAGTGAGACCGCGGTCGGAAAGTCGACCCCATGGGCTATCGGCAACAGTGAAATGCGTTCTGGTGAAATGGGGTAATGCCAGGATGGACAGGATCGGAACGAGAAGGTAAATAATAAAGAAGAAGTAAAGTGTGCTACGTGAATTCCGGCCTTGTACCCTGTCAGTTTTCACGTAACGCAAGATTAATTTATTATCGAATAAGTGGGTTTCGTTACAACTGTCTGTAAACGTTTGCAAATTTAGTTATCTGGTTTTCAGCATTGCAACAGCATCAGCCTCTGCCATTGAAAACTGTACCCTGTGTCTTGCTGCGACATCGAGCGCAAACACCTTCGTATACACCTCCGTCGAGCTGATGCTCTTATGTCCCATTAAACTCTGGAGCACCTTCAGCGGTATGCCGGCATACCGCATGTGCATGGCATAGCTGTGGCGGAATGTATGCGGTGTAACCGGCACGGAGAATGTCACCCCGTCTGCCGCCGCGGCTTCCACCGCTTCGCCGATCCAGGTGCGGACCGTCCGGTCGGTGATCTCCCAGATACGCGCTTTCTCGGTTCTTCCGCTTCGCTTGTTACGTCGTTCAAGGGGTATTTTAAGCGTGGCCACCATCATCTCCAGCTGACCGGCATAGTTAGCATCAGAAAGCGGAACGATACGATGAGGCTGGCTACCGGCCGGAGCACGGCCGGCCGTTCTGGCTGCCTTCTCGGTGCGCTGTTTGAGCGTGGCCAGCTGCACGAACGGGTAGGGCGGTGCCAGCGAAAAATCTCCCCTTGTCAGGGCCAGTGCTTCGTTAATACGGGCGCCGGTGTTCCACAGGGTGGCCAGCAGCATCTTGCGGTGAAGATCGGGCACGTAGTGGAGCAGGGCGCTCACTTCCGGCGCCAGCAGGTATTTCGGCAGTTCGTCCTGAACGAGCGCCATCTGGCGCAGGGCCAGTGCGGCAGGATAGTCGATGGCCACCGGCAGCTGCGTGGCCGAAAAGGAAACGCCCTGGCCTGGTATTGCCGGCATCATTGCTTGTTGTCCCTGTCGGACAGGTATTGCTCTGTAAGTCGTGCCAGTGCTTTCTGCGCGTAATCCTCGCCCGGGAGCACACTGATTTCTCCCCGGCGTTCCATCTCGGCGCCGATGGCGCTGAGGGTCGTCGCTACCGGAAGCAGCCGGCGCAGCTGCAGGGCGTGCCCGCATGCGGAACGGATGCGATCGGCAAATTCATCCTCATCGCGGGAATATGCTCCCGGCGCCGGCCGTTCCCGGCCATCCTTTTCTGACTGCAGCTGCTGGCACAGTTCCAGAAGCTCGACAATATTATCGGAGATAGCGATTGCTTCAGAACTGTCATTCACTGCTTTCATTCTTCTTTCCCGGTAAATCACAAAGAGCCCTAATTTCTTTTTCCAGCTCAGCACATTCCTCAGAAAGATGCCTGTACCTTGCACGCCTTTCACGGAAGTAGGAGGCATTCTCCGGATAGTCATCGTGGACATCACGTTCAACTTCCAGATAGCGTTCAGTCGACTGTTGTCGCAGAGAAAGCTGTCGGATGCGGAGAAGCAATTCTCCCGGGAGCACAGCCCAGTCTCCCTCAATATCGCTTATATCAGGGAGTTGAGCATGGCGTGTAGGAATGCGGACCATTTCTTCATTCGCCTGGTTTCTGTATTCACCGGAGTCCGAAGCCACAAGATTAAATTGATAGCGGCACTCTTTCAGATAGAGGATAAGGCCGGCACCGATGAATGCTCTGTCGGAAGCAAGTTTTTGTACCTTTTCATTTTTTTCCTTCCGGGCGATAAACCACTGGGTTACGATACCGCCGGCGATTGCCATCAAACCACCAATGAAGGCGGAAAACACTGGCACCCAGTTTTGCAGATTATCAGCTACTGGCTGGGTACTCTTGATCATTGTTGTTGCTGGCTCAAGTCCCTGCATTCCTTCATGCGTAGCCGCGTCAGCGACACAGGAAGTACAGCCTAGTAATACCAGGGTGACCCCTTTTTCGGAAAGCTTTTTCATTATTCGTACCATTCTCAATTCCTTAAACCCTTTGTACCGGACTGCACCAGGGTAGCTGAGAAATCCCGCCCACCTTACTCAATATCCCGTTAGGGAATACTGCCAGGCGGCCTCCTTACTTAGTGGTATTTTTGTGGGCTCTGTTTGCCAGTTAATCTCTTGGTCGAGCGGGGAAAGAGGATTACCAATGTATACCCAGACACCTGCAGTTAGATCTTTATACGCGAGCATCCTTTTAGTGCCCGTGACAATGACTGGCATATGGCTATAGCGGATTAACACAGCTGAAATTTTGTGTCTGGGAGGAATCGGATCTTCTCTTAACCATAAATCCTGATGCCCATGCTGGTTAGTCAAGTAATCCCATACATCTTCTAATGATTTATGCAATTTATCTTCCTTTGTAATAGTAACCTAGGGTAATTATGACGCGCGGCATAGTCAGCTGTGTACTACCCCACGTCTGTCACTTGTATGATTTTCCTATGCCGTAACTTTTATCATGATGATAATAAGCAGGCATATAGAAACTCAGTTAAATTACCGGACGACCGTATCGCTGAGATCCGACTTTCTGCATATTAACGGATTTCCGGATGTGTACCACGGTGGAGAAATAAGCGCGGCGGTAGTAACCCCGGGGTGGACCTGGCCGGATACCCAGTGGAAGACTGCCGTTAAGTCCCCGTCATTCCTCAATATAGGTCATAAAACCGTTTCGTTTCACGGAAATTTTCGGGGGGCATATCTGAAGATCCGGAACTACCTTTTTTCGGATCTCAGGAGAAATAAGAAGAGAGAACAGAAGGCGTAGCAATCCCGGCATCACTTTCCGTAGTTATAGATTCATCACAAACATATGCGTCAAAGGATAAATTTAATAACACATTTCATTGATGCTAGGTTAGCATGGCGAACAAAACAAACATGAAAGGAACGTTGATGCTCAGCCAGCTTAACCTGCGTTTTCACAAAAAGCTGATCGAGGCGCTGAAAGTGCGCGCCGGTCGCGAAAATACTTCGGTCAACGCCCTGGCCGAACGCTTCCTCGATGACGGCCTGAAAACAGTCGCGCCCGGCGACGGGTATTTTCAGCTGGTTGCCGATCCGGAGGCCACGGTCCGGCAGCTGTACCGGCATATCATTCTCGGCCAGACCTTCGGCACCGCGCCCGTTTCCCGGGACGAGCTGCGCTTCATCCTGGCCTATGCCCGGGAAGCCTTTCTGTGCGGCCGGAACAGGGTGGCCACGCTCCCGGCCCTGCGCACCCTTCTCGACATCACCCGGGACCTGCTGACCTGGCAGGCTGAGAACGACCGTCCGGTGGACGGACATTACCTTAAAGGGATCTTCCGCCTGGCCGGGGAGAGCTGGACGGAAGAATTTGACGCCTTCCTGGCGGCGCTGAGCCCCGTGGTGGATCAGATGTATGCCGAACACCTGCTGCGCCCGCTGGAAAGCGACTGTTTTGTCCTGGCGGACGTGCCGGACGCCGTGCTGGGGGAAATCTTCACCCTGCCACGGCTGAAAGCCATTTTCCCCCTGGTCCTGCGCGGGCTGGACTGGAGCACACAGAAAGCGACAGCGCTGGCGCAGGATCTGCGCCCGGTGATCCCGGCCGTGACGCAAACCATCGAAGCCGGCACCCTGCGCCTCGATATCCGCATTGACGGCCAGCATCCCGGCGAGCGCCCGGGCGCCTGGTACAATACACCCCGACTGCACCTGCTCATCACCGGCCAGGACTTCGTGGTGCCGTACGGGTGGGAAGCCTTCTCCGAACTGCTGGGGCTGTTCACGCTGTACGCCCGTCATCCTGAAGCCCTGGCGCACGGCCACCAGGGTGAGCGCGTGATGTTCTCCCCGCCGGGAAACGTCACGCCGGAGGGATTCTTCGGCATCGACGGGCTGCGGGTTTTTATGCCGGCAGAGGCCTTTGAGTTGCTGGTCAGCCAGATGACAAGTGACACGGTTACCGGTCAGCTGGCAGACGCCCTTAACGGCCTGCGCTGCCTGTATGGAGATTTGTGAGGAGAGGCTTATGTACAATAACCTTCCGGCCCTGAGTGAGAGTATCCTTTGGGATGACAACCTTCTGGCTACAGACTATACGGAACTGGATGCAGAAGCACTGGGAAGTGCGTTAAGGAGCTACCTTCAGGCTGTCAGTGTTCTGCGCGGGGAGTGGCATCCCCTGCATGACTCTCCGCTCAGCCTGTGGATTGCCCGTCACGATCAACTGGCTCTTTATCGCCCCGGCCTGCTGTCGGCTGAACGCATCATCCTGACCGATACACTGGAGGAAGCGGTGCTACGCCTTGTTACCATTGAGTCATCGGAAGCGATGGATCGGCTGATACATTAAAATGCAACCGATCGGCTGGCAGATATCAGGACCGGCGTGGCGCAGTTCGTGCGTTTTGTGAAGGACAATTTTCTGCTGATCCAGGCCGGCTTTATTGCCTTCACACCCTGTGAATCAGTCCGGCAGGAGCAGGAGCGTAAGATGCAGCTCCTGCAGGATAATCCCGACCGGCATTTCCTTAACGCCGTGATGCCCGCAGAGGTGGTCCGGCTGTACGAGAGGAGCGTGAAGGTGCGGGGGGTCAGACGGGTCAGCAATGAAGGGCATATCCGCTTCGTGTCAGAAAAAACACTGCCGGACGAAATCATGCTGGAGCTGCGGGACTGTCAGAGCCCTTTTACCAATGCCTATATGTACCAGGAGCTGCAGCCAGTCGAAGTGGAAGAAGACGGCAGATTCAGGGCAAGGATCACCCGCGGTAAACACGAAAGCCGTAAAGGGTATGACCGATGGGTGCGCGGGGCCATGAACCGGAGTATCTACTTTCATTATCACGGGCTGCTGACTGATATCAGTCAGTCAGCCCGGGCCGGCGCCTCACTTGTCACCCGCTGTCCGCTGCAGGGCAAAATCCTGCAGAAACTCGACGCATCCGGGAGACTGTCACGCAGAATGCTTGAGGTTGAACTCCCGTTTCTGCAGAACTTGTCGCTTCACGACATTTTCCGCATCCGCACCGATTATGAGCCGAGCGTAACAGCCTTCAGACGCACGCTGCGTGACTGTGCGGTTGAAATGGAGCGGGCATCTGGACCGGCGGAGATCAGCCTGCTGCAGCAGCGTTTCCGGGAGCGAATTGCTGATGAAGGGCTGGATGATCTGCAGCAGAAACTTGCCACATGGAAGCGGCGGAGTATACAGGACACAGCCCTGCTCGCCGTGCCGGCTGTGCTGGGTTACATGGGGGCGCCTTCATTGCTCAATCTGGCCGCCGGAGCGGCCAGTCTTCTGCAGGCCGCGCTGAGTGCCCACCGTCATCATCAGGAGGTTATCCATCATCCGTCCTGGTTTCTCCTGCGCACCACAGATATTCAGCGGCTAAAAAAATAGCGCCGCAGCAGGATGGGGGAAGCTCTCTTTCAGGCAGGTGTACATTTCGGTAATTAACGTCTGCTCTGTGCCAAAAGCTGGCGTTGCTATGGCTGCTGGGTATCAACCGGTAGGGGCCAGGTCAGGGGCACGGGCGGTATGGAGGCTGGGTAATCATGCCTATGACGTCCCGGCCGCTTTAAAGGTGAATGATTATCTTCATCTGTGGGCTGGAGCCCTGGATGTAGCCGGCAACGTTTTGAACAGCAAAAACGCATGCCCTTTAAAATATTGCGCAGTTCAGGGGGGGAATGTCTTGGAATGATGTTCACGCCTGATAAGCTTCCCCCCCTGTATCAGCATCAGAATCCTTCACCTTCGCCTGTTACCGCCGGGCCAGAATAATGAACCTGTGCAATTTTCCAGTTTCCGTCAGGGCCTTTTAACAGCACCTGGCTTTCGCGCCCAGTAGTATGAAGCTCATCGCCGCTATCACGAAAGGTTGCAACAAAGTCCCAGTAAAACTCTACTACGGCCGTATTTTCACCATAGTAACGGATGTCAGGCGCACCTACGGTTTTCAGTAAACGGCTGGAAAACATTTCATCCATTGTCATGCGATAAAAGTTTTGCTCAATCTCATCCCAGCCTTTTTCATGTCCGCGGGGATGAATGAAACTGACGTCATCGCCAGCCTTCCATATAGAGCGCGCTAATTCGTAATCGCATCGGATAATTGACTCGATATAATCACTGATGACATTCTCAGCTTTGTCATGCTTCAGGTTCATTTTTAACCTCATTTTTTACCGGCATCCAGATTCAAAAATTCTGGAAGAAAAGACTTAGTTAATTGACTTTGACTGTCGATGAAAGGTGCCCCGAAGTGACGGGGCAACATTGTCAGGCAAGCGCTTTCTGAACGCTTACTGCGATAGGCGTAGTTTTTCTGCCAATCAGTTTTGACAGAACATGGCTGTCATCAAACAACGCGTTCTGAGAGGCACCCGTATCCCATGACGCAATCGCCTCAGCAAATCCATCAGGCAGGCCTGCATTTTTTAGTGCCGCCGCGTAATCTGCTTCCGGGATATTACGGTAAGGAATATCTTTGCCGCTCTGAGCCGTAATTTCCGCAGCTAAATCAGTCAGCGTATAGAATTCATCTCCGGCCAGCTCATAGGTTTTGCCTTCGTGGCCTTGCCCGGTCAGCGCCACTACAGCGGCTTCTGCGTAATCCTCACGAGGCGCGGAGGAAATTTTGCCTTCGCCAGCACTGCCATAAAAAGCGCCAAGGCCCAGCGCAGGTGCAATAGAACCCGTGTAGTTTTCTGAATACCAGCCGTTACGCAGGATTGTATAGTCCAGCCCCGAGTTTTTGAGAGCCTGTTCTGTCTGGACGTGTTCTGGTGCCAGGTTGAGTGGTGACTTGTCAGCATGCAGCAAGCTCGTATACACGATGCGCTTTACACCATTTTTTACAGCAGCACGGATTACATTTTCGTGCTGCACCGCACGTTGCCCGATTTCATTGCCGGAGATAAGCAGCAGGGTATCAACTCCTTTCAATGCTACATCCAGCGTATCCTGGCGAGTGTAATCAGCTTCGCGTGTAGCTACACCCAGGCCAGCTGCTTTCGCAGGGGTTCTTACCAGAGCGACAATTTCAGAAGCGTCAACTTTTTGTTTAAGTTTTTCAATAACTAACTGGCCAAGATGGCCTGTTGCACCAGTGATTGCAATCGTCATTTTATTCTCCGTATCAGGTAAAAGTTGCTCACGTTTAAACTGAAAAGGTACTATACCGATATAGATTATTTTAGTAAGTACTTACAAAAAGGTTAGTGTTAAATGACATTAATTAAAGATCAGGTTCGTGACAATGCTTCAGCGTCAGAGATGCCTGCTATCACCTGCAATGTGATGGCTGCAGGATGCCCGTCAAGGCAGGTACTTCAACACCTGAGCAGCCGCTGGGGCGTTTTGATAATGGTCGCCCTGCTATCTGAGACCCATCGTTTCAGCAGCTTAAGACGGCGTATTGAAGGGGTAAGTGAAAGAATGCTGGCCCAGACTCTACAGTCTCTTGAGAGTGATGGGATGATTAAACGGTACTCATATGACACCATACCCCCGCATGTCGAATACTCACTGACGCCTCTGGGACGCGTTGTGGCAGTGAAACTGCAGGAACTTGTTTCAATAATTGAGGCCAGCCAGGCAGAAATCCTGAATAATTCGCGTTAAAAAATTAATGTGCTGACGTTATCGTCTGCCTGCTTTTAACGATACTACTAATTATTGACTGACCGTTCCATAATTGTTAGGGTGATAACACTTCTGAGGCAGGAGTAAGCGATGGCAGGCAGACCAAGAGAATTTGATGACCAGCTGGTAATACAGGCAGCCATGGATGCATTCTGGCGTAACGGTTTTGAAGCGACTTCGGCGCAGGAACTCGTTGACAGCACAGGTCTGGGCCGTGGCAGCCTGTATGCTGCTTTCGGCAGTAAAGAAAATCTTTATCATGAAGCCCTGCGACGCTATCACCGCTCCAGCATTGAGTTTCACGAGGAAGTTTTCCGCCAGCCCGGAAGCGTGAAAGATCGACTCCGAATTCTGCTTGAAAAAGGCATTGAGCTTGATTTCAGCGACATTGAGCGTAATGGCTGTATGGCGATATTTTCTCCTCTCGAAAGAGCGGCTAAAGATAAAACCGTTGAAGGCCTGAGTCGCAGCTATATCAAAGAACTTGAAGGGATGTTTGTTGCGCTTTTTTCTGCCGGTATTACGACCGGAGAGTTTGAAAGGGGCCGTCAGGCTCAGTCGATGGCGAAAGCATTCATGTGTGCCTACTTTGGCTTCCGGGTGTTTGGCAGGATCGTGCATGAACCTGAATATCAACAGCATGCGATTGAAGCGCTTATCGGCAGTATTCAGTAAAAGGCCAGAAGGCCTTTTTATTTAACCTATTTTTGAACGATCATTACAATTTACGATGAGAAAATTTATGACTGACGATTTTCAGAAAGAACTGCTGATAGCGGCACGCTATGGCGAGAAAGACAGGCCTGAAAATATTATCTGGAACAAACAGATAGAAGGGTTACTCTGCCACCGTTCAGTCAGAAGCTTTTCGCCGCAACCTCTGCCTGAATACTGGTTTGAAACTCTGGTGGCAGCCGCACAGTCTGCCTCAACATCCTCAAATCTACAGCAATGGAGCGTAGTAGCGGTTACCGATCCTGAGCTTAAGGCACAGGTAAGAAAGCTGTCCGCTGGGGATAGCGGTCTGGCTAATGGCTACATTGAGGAAGCGCCTGCGATACTTTTATGGGTGGCTGACCTGTCGCGTAATCATGATATGACCGTGGCGGATGGTCTGAATCCGGGTGTGCATGAATATCTCGACTCATTTGTTATGGCGACTGTGGATGCCTCGCTTGCCTCGCAGAACGCTACTGTGGCGGCCGAATCAATCGGACTGGGAACCGTTTATATCGGGGCTACACGAAACAAGGCAAAAGAACTGGCCGAACTTATTCAACTGCCCCCGCACAGCTACGTTGTATGCGGACTGGTTGTCGGATGGCCCGATCCGAAAAGCAACGCAAGTATTCGCCCACGCCTGCCTCAGAGCGTGGTCGCTCACCATAACCGCTACAACGCATCTGACTTTGACGCACATGTTAAAAGCTATGAAGAAGCGTTCCATGCGTTTCGTGAAGGACTGGGAATGAAAGACAAAACCTGGAAACAGGCCGTACAAAGCTCAGCAACAAGCATGGACTATATGGACGGACGCCAGAACCTTCGCGCTACGCTTGAAGATCGCGGATTCGGTTTTAAATAAATCTGTTGCGGCTGTGTGTGCAGCCGCAAAAAAAGCGTCACTTACTGCTATCAAATCAGACATAAGTATTACGTCCGCTTTTCGCTCATAGCGGACCTTGACCATTTACCGGAACCCCACCAGGCAAGCCTCATTCAGTAGCAATACAACTCAATCTAAATCAGCTTTTCAGTAAGGATCCGGCTTTGGTATTTTTCGGATCTGACCGGGAAAAGAGAGAAGAAAGCATATGTGAAGGATATCCATATGCATGACATCTGCATAGGTATAGCATACGCATATACTCACCATCTGCATATGCCATATCTATACATATGCCGAACATCTGCCTATACTGAACATATGCACACACCCGGTGCAGTGAACCTCAATCCGGATATGCGTCACATATCCATACTTACCCGGGAGAGAAAGAACATGAGAACCGTATCTATTTTTAAAAACGGCAACAACCGCGCCATCCGCCTGCCCCGCGATCTGGATTTTGAGGGGGTGAGCGAGCTCGAGATCGTCCGGGAAGGGGACAGCATCATCCTGCGTCCCGTCCGGCCGACATGGGGCTCGTTCGCGCAACTGGACAGGGCCGATCCGGACTTTATGGCGGAGCGTGAGGATGTGGTCAGCGATGAAGGACGCTTTGCGCCATGAAGAAAACCTGGATGCTCGACACGAACATCTGCTCGTTCATCATGCGCGAGCAGCCGGCAGCGGTGCTGAAGCGCCTGGAGCAGGCGGTGCTGCGCGGTGATCGCATCGTGGTCTCGGCCGTGACGTACGCCGAGATGCGCTTCGGCGCCACCGGCCCGAAGGCCTCGCCGCGCCATATTCAGCTGGTCGATGCGTTCTGCGCGCGCCTCGATGCCATCCTGCCCTGGGACCGCGCCGCGGTGGACGCCACGACGGACATCCGGGTGGCGCTGCGCCTCGCCGGGACGCCGATCGGCCCGAACGACACGGCCATTGCCGGGCACGCCATCGCGGCCGGCGCCGTCCTGGTGACGAACAATGTGCGGGAGTTTGAGCGGGTGCCGGGCCTGATGCTGGAAGACTGGGTGAATTAACGAAGTCTGGCCGCCATCCGGCGGCCAGACAGTCATTCAGCGATAAAAGTCGTATTCACTTCATCGTTTCTGTATGACAAAATCCGGATATTCAGATATTTGGCACCAGCGTTTCACCGTTACTTTTTATAACATCGGCATACCAGTAGAAGCTCGCTTTTCTGTAGCGCTTAAGATCGCCCCGTCCCGTATCATCGCGATTGACGTAGATAAAGCCGTAACGCTTACCTAATTCCGCGGTGGAGTTACTGACCAGATCGATGGGGCCCCATGATGTGTATCCCATCACATCCACGCCATCTTCGATAGCTTCCCGGACCTGGTACAGGTGGTTATTCAGATAAGCGATACGGTAGTTGTCGTCAACCGTAAAGTCGTCTTGAAGAATATCTCTGGCACCCAGTCCGTTTTCGACAATGAACAGCGGCTTCTGATAACGATCCCACAGCATGTTTAACAGAATGCGCATTCCCGTCGGGTCAATTGTCCAGCCCCACTCCGACACCGGCAGCAGCGGGTTTTGTATCATGCTCAGCACGTTACCCCGTGACTTCTCGATGGTGTCCTCGTCGGTTGTCGCACAGCCGCTGTTGTAATAGCTGAACGAGATGAAGTCCACGGTGTTGTTCTTCAGCTGCTCGCGGTCCTCCTCTGTAATATCCAGCACAATATTATTGTCACGGAAGAAGCGCAGCATGTACCC
>NZ_MJAA01000190.1:0-515 GCF_001743375.1 Enterobacter sp. IF2SW-B1
AATAGACTCATCTTGTTCGATTAATTCACGGAAAGGTGTTTTCGTTTCCCAACATGTCATCGCTTTTGGTTGTACTTTGTCGTATGCTTCTTCACGAACCATACCTTTATTAATTAATGCTAATAAGACACGTTGTGAGAAAATCAGACCAAATGTTTTATCTATATTATTACGCATATTATCTTCAAATACAGTTAAACGGTCCACAATATTCGTGAAACGATTCAATGCATAATCTAGTGCTATTGTAACATCTGGTAACATAATACGCTCAGCTGAAGAATGAGAAATATCTCTTTCATGCCATAATGGCACATTCTCATAAGCTGTAGTAATATAACCACGARTTACTCTTGAAATACCTGTGATATTTKCAGAACCAATTGGRTTTCGTTTWTGAGGCATTGCAGATGATCCTTTTTGACCTTTTGCAAAKGCTTCTTCAACTTCTCTTGTTTCGGTTTTTTGAAGGYTACGRATTTCAACGGCAAAYTTTTCTAGTGACGTCGCGATTA
>NZ_MJAA01000191.1:0-515 GCF_001743375.1 Enterobacter sp. IF2SW-B1
TAAAAGCGAGCATGATTTTGATCGTAGACCTAATGACGAAGCAATCACTATTTATCGTAAAGTTGTTGATTTCTTAAACGCTATAACAACGGCGTAATATACCATTATTTTTAAAAACCCAATTTATCATCATGATAAACAGTTATTCAATCAACCATATTATTCATACAATTTATTAAGCTCATAAACAGATACGCCTGTCCCTTTAGTTTTCGCTAATGAGACAGGCGCTTTATTTCACTTTACTATTTTAAAATTCAACACTGTGATGCTACTTACGTCTGCTGCACCATGATAACAGCACGATTTACATAGCATATTAAATTCCGAAGATGAATTTAACTTGCTTTCAATTGTGTACCTTTACCTTCAGTTGCTTCAACACTCAACAAGTCATTTATAATACCTATATAGAAGTTGGCGAGTTCTGAACCTTTACGTTTGAAATCCAGGAAGTCCACACCGATAAAATCGACATGATCCCACCCTTGTAAAATTGGTTTAACTTGCCAGAT
>NZ_MJAA01000192.1:0-514 GCF_001743375.1 Enterobacter sp. IF2SW-B1
GCCAGCGTCCGGCCCCGACCACCGACAGCGAAACCTACGAGTTCATCAACGAGTTGGGCAGCAAGAAGAACAACGTGGTGCCGATCGGCCCGCTGCACGTTCATCAACGAGTTGGGCAGCAAGAAGAACAACGTGGTGCCGATCGGCCCGCTGCACGTCACCTCCGCCGAACCGGGCCACTTCCGCCTGTTCGTCGACGGCGAAAATATCATCGACGCCGACTACCGCCTGTTCTACTCCGCTCTGACCGCGTGTGCGGCATCTGCGGCTTCGCCCACAGCCCCGCCTACACCACCTCGGTGGAGAACGGCATGGGGAGCGTGGTGCCGCGCCCACAGCCCCGCCTACACCACCTCGGTGGAGAACGGCATGGGGAGCGTGGTGCCGGAGCGCGCGCAGATGATCCGCGCCAGTCTGCTGGAGGTGGAGCGCCTGCACTCGCACCTGCTGCACCTCGGCCAGCCTCGATGAAGATGGCGGAGCTCCTCAGGGTTTATGCAGTTTTTCCGCGTGC
>NZ_MJAA01000193.1:0-514 GCF_001743375.1 Enterobacter sp. IF2SW-B1
ATGAGTATTTAGCTGTATCAGAATTTGGTGTTACATAGTAATAACCATTACCATTTTTAATTACATAAGTGTAGTTATAATCTTTGGCAGCTGATGTAGTTGGTTTAACAGCAGTTGGTGCAGTTAAATCTTTTGCATTTACCCAACCAGTGCGGTTATTAATAGTACCGTATAAATAAACATCTTTGCCTACAGATACTTGTTTCGCTGCATTAAATGTACCTTGAGCAATGTTATTGCCTGTTMAAATGACTTGGTTTTTAGTACCCCAAGGAACCAYTGATAAGCCGTTATTTGATTTATTAACAGTATATTTTTGAGTTGTTTTAACTTCTTTGCCTAAGTTTTGAACATTTAAGTCTTTTACATTGAACCAACCTAATGGAATATTATGACTTGTATTATTTAATAATACGTATGTTTCATTACCATGTGCACGTTCTTTTGTTACATAGAATGTACGATCCGCATATTTCGCACCGCTTTTCGCTGTTTTTTCATAAACAGAAGCACG
>NZ_MJAA01000194.1:0-513 GCF_001743375.1 Enterobacter sp. IF2SW-B1
CGTTGCCAATAATAATGCCTAATGGAATCGTTACAAAAGATAGAACGCTACGATTAGTTGAATTGACGATAGGTAAATCAATAATGATAAATGAGTAACCAGTATCTTCGTCATAGTCAATACGGGAACTTTCTTCTGAGTCCAAAGGGTCACGTATAAAGTCTTCAGGTATATTATATTGTTCCATAAGATTTTCAATTTCTTCTCGGTCTGGTTCTACTACATTAATCCATGACGCTGTATGATCTAATGGTGTTTTTATAATATGTTTATCTATATCTTCAGAATGTCTGAATGAAGTAATCATGATATATAGTTCCTTTCTAAAGGATTTAGGAAAAGCGAGTATTACTTAAGTTAGTGAATCAAGGTTTGATTTATGCAAACGGTTTTCTGCCATTATTCTTAATGGACCATTAAAAACAATATTATGCACATGTTTAGCTAATTCATCAACTGAAATGGGCTGTTTGTCCATTACCCAGTATTTAATAATTGAAATTGTTGCTCCGG
>NZ_MJAA01000195.1:0-509 GCF_001743375.1 Enterobacter sp. IF2SW-B1
GATAATCCTAGATATTCTATTGACTGACGACAAAATTTAATTCATACTAACTCGTGTTACTGATTCCCATTGTCATACATCACGAAGGAGGTTATGTCGTCAATGAATAAAGTAATTAAAAATTTTATTGACTTAGGAAAAATTTTAATTCATACTAAATCGTGATAATGATTCTCATTGTCATACATCACGAAGGAGGCTATTTCGTCAATGAATAAAGTAATTAAAATGCTTGTTGTTACGCTTGCTTTCCTACTTGTTTTAGCAGGATGTAGTGGGAATTCAAATAAGCAATCATCTGATAGCAAAGATAAGGAAACAACTTCAATTAAACATGCAATGGGTACAACTGAAATTAAAGGGAAACCAAAGCGTGTTGTTACGCTATATCAAGGTGCCACTGACGTCGCTGTATCTTTAGGTGTTAAACCTGTAGGTGCTGTAGAATCATGGACACAAAAACCGAAATTCGAATACATAAAAAATGATTTAAAAGATACTAAGATTGT
>NZ_MJAA01000196.1:0-509 GCF_001743375.1 Enterobacter sp. IF2SW-B1
ATCCAGCGTACTTGTACGCATCGAAGTACTAGTTGACGCTGTACTAGTTGAAGCTGATGTACTACGAGAGTCACTTGTTGATGTTGATGTACTTGCCGATCCAGATGCACTTGTACTTCTTGATGTGCTTTGTGAATCGCTTAATGATGTTGATGTTGAATCGGATTCACTTGTACTTTATGATGTTGAGCCAGATTCTGRTGTAATTTCGGATACTGACTCACTTACAATAGTCGACATTCGGATTGATGTTGATGTACTTTGTGAATTACTTAATGACGTTGATGTGCTTTGTGAATCGGATTCACTGCTTTGCATTGACGCTGACGTTGAATCACTTAATGATGTTGACGACGAATCGGATTCACTTGCGCTTGCTGACGTACTAATTGCATTCGATGTACTTTCTGATGTTGAGTTGCTTGTACTTGTTGAGTAACTGAGCGATGTTGAGGCACATTCTGATGTTGATCCACTTTCACTTGTTGATACACTTCGTGAATCAGATT
>NZ_MJAA01000197.1:0-508 GCF_001743375.1 Enterobacter sp. IF2SW-B1
CCGTTTTAACGACAAATGGTGCAGGGGCGCAGCTGACGGAACGCTATTTCCTGCAGCGTGTTCTTATCAGGAAAAGGCGCGGAAAATCCTTGAACGTATTGGGTATTTAACGGATCTGTTAACCAGTCGAGTACACTAATCTATATCGATATCATGTACATACCGTTAAAGGTTCTGATTTTTCGCTTCACTCTTTTTATGAATACATGCTACTGTATGTTTATACAGTATCTCGTGGTGGAGGTTGTGTGGACAGAGAGTAGAACGAGCAGGTCATGATTGAACGAGACGAGATGATTGCTCGGCTGACGACAGAAGGAACGAGTCAGGAAAGAGATCGTGAGATTGCCCTCAATTTGATTGCTGAGATTGCGCGGGGGAATATAATCAAGAACAACTCCTTTACCGTTGTTTTCTCGGCATCGCCTGTTACGGAACGAATCTAAAAAGAGAGTAACGTTCGGGTGAACATTACTCTCGATAAAGATCGGCTGGCTGGCCAGTCCGT
>NZ_MJAA01000198.1:0-507 GCF_001743375.1 Enterobacter sp. IF2SW-B1
GCTATGCTAATATCAAGCTTTTCTGCCATTATAGTGGGGACTTTTAATCATCATTTCAAAATGACAGATGGTTTCAAAGCAACATTTAGTGGTTTTAACGACTCAATGATACATCAGTCTCATATTTCATCCAGTGTGAAAAGCTTGTTAGAACAGGGTGGTATGATGAGTATGACCCAAATATTAGTAACGATATTTTGCGGATATGCATTTGCAGGTATTGTAGAAAAAGCAGGATGTTTAGAAGTCTTATTAACTACTATTTCTAAAGGCATCCATTCTGTAGGAAGTTTAATATGTATTACTGTTATTTGTTGTATTGCGTTTGTATTCGCTGCAGGTGTTGCTTCGATTGTAATTATTATGGTCGGTGTGTTAATGAAAGATTTGTTCGAAAAATACCAAGTCTCTCGTTCCGTTTTATCAAGAACACTTGAAGACTCAAGTACGATGGTCTTACCTTTAATACCATGGGGAACATCGGGTATTTACTATACGAATCAACTT
>NZ_MJAA01000199.1:0-506 GCF_001743375.1 Enterobacter sp. IF2SW-B1
TCATATGTTTGATATCCACTAACATCATCCTAACTATTTCAACACGTTTATTTCATTATACACAACTTCTTAAACATTCAATAAATTTAGATTTATAAAATTGCTTTATAAAAAGTTTTATGTAAAATACACATTCTTTTATGGTATTATATTAATGGCTCAAGTTTGCTATTCGAGGTGAGGTATTGAGCTTTTACGAATTTATGCAAAGTTTTCTTGGTGATGACACACCATTAGGTGAATTGGTTGATTGGATTAATCAAGATAGCAATTTCCCTAGAGAAGTGAAGAGCCATAGTGAAATATTGTCATATTTTCGAACAAATCCATGTCCTGAAAGCATCTCAGTACCTGTAATTAAACGGGCACTATCAGTTTCTAACAAATTCACAAATGTACTATGATACACGAATACATGGCGTCACACCATCTCCTGTTCGCGCCCTGCTCCCAGTGCGCCATTTTTTATGCTCCTCCTTCTTTCATTCTGTTGTTACTTCTTATTT
>NZ_MJAA01000002.1:0-687627 GCF_001743375.1 Enterobacter sp. IF2SW-B1
CACACTATCGTTAACTGAATACATAGGTTAACGAGGCGAACCGGGGGAACTGAAACATCTAAGTACCCCGAGGAAAAGAAATCAACCGAGATTCCCCCAGTAGCGGCGAGCGAACGGGGAGCAGCCCGGAGTCTGAATCAGCTTGTGTGTTAGTGGAAGCGTCTGGAAAGTCGCACGGTACAGGGTGACAGTCCCGTACACGAAAATGCACAGGTTGTGAACTCGAAGAGTAGGGCGGGACACGTGGTATCCTGTCTGAATATGGGGGGACCATCCTCCAAGGCTAAATACTCCTGACTGACCGATAGTGAACCAGTACCGTGAGGGAAAGGCGAAAAGAACCCCGGCGAGGGGAGTGAAAAAGAACCTGAAACCGTGTACGTACAAGCAGTGGGAGCACCTTCGTGGTGTGACTGCGTACCTTTTGTATAATGGGTCAGCGACTTATATTCTGTAGCAAGGTTAACCGTATAGGGGAGCCGCAGGGAAACCGAGTCTTAACTGGGCGTTAAGTTGCAGGGTATAGACCCGAAACCCGGTGATCTAGCCATGGGCAGGTTGAAGGTTGGGTAACACTAACTGGAGGACCGAACCGACTAATGTTGAAAAATTAGCGGATGACCTGTGGCTGGGGGTGAAAGGCCAATCAAACCGGGAGATAGCTGGTTCTCCCCGAAAGCTATTTAGGTAGCGCCTCGTGAAYTCATCTTCGGGGGTAGAGCACTGTTTCGGCTAGGGGGCCATCCCGGCTTACCAACCCGATGCAAACTACGAATACCGAAGAATGTTATCACGGGAGACACACGGCGGGTGCTAACGTCCGTCGTGAAGAGGGAAACAACCCAGACCGCCAGCTAAGGTCCCAAAGTCATGGTTAAGTGGGAAACGATGTGGGAAGGCACAGACAGCCAGGATGTTGGCTTAGAAGCAGCCATCATTTAAAGAAAGCGTAATAGCTCACTGGTCGAGTCGGCCTGCGCGGAAGATGTAACGGGGCTAAACCATGCACCGAAGCTGCGGCAGCGACACTATGTGTTGTTGGGTAGGGGAGCGTTCTGTAAGCCGTYGAAGGTGKSCTGTGAGGCATGCTGGAGGTATCAGAAGTGCGAATGCTGACATAAGTAACGATAAAGCGGGTGAAAAGCCCGCTCGCCGGAAGACCAAGGGTTCCTGTCCAACGTTAATCGGGGCAGGGTGAGTCGACCCCTAAGGCGAGGCCGAAAGGCGTAGTCGATGGGAAACAGGTTAATATTCCTGTACTTGGTGTTACTGCGAAGGGGGGACGGAGAAGGCTATGTCAGCCGGGCGACGGTTGTCCCGGTTTAAGCGTGTAGGTGTGTGTTCCAGGCAAATCCGGTTCACTTTAACACTGAGGCGTGATGACGAGGCACTACGGTGCTGAAGTGATAAATGCCCTGCTTCCAGGAAAAGCCTCTAAGCATCAGGTAACACGAAATCGTACCCCAAACCGACACAGGTGGTCAGGTAGAGAATACCAAGGCGCTTGAGAGAACTCGGGTGAAGGAACTAGGCAAAATGGTGCCGTAACTTCGGGAGAAGGCACGCTGATATGTAGGTGAAGTCCCTGCGGACGGAGCTGAAATCAGTCGAAGATACCAGCTGGCTGCAACTGTTTATTAAAAACACAGCACTGTGCAAACACGAAAGTGGACGTATACGGTGTGACGCCTGCCCGGTGCCGGAAGGTTAATTGATGGGGTTAGCGGCAACGCGAAGCTCTTGATCGAAGCCCCGGTAAACGGCGGCCGTAACTATAACGGTCCTAAGGTAGCGAAATTCCTTGTCGGGTAAGTTCCGACCTGCACGAATGGCGTAATGATGGCCAGGCTGTCTCCACCCGAGACTCAGTGAAATTGAACTCGCTGTGAAGATGCAGTGTACCCGCGGCAAGACGGAAAGACCCCGTGAACCTTTACTATAGCTTGACACTGAACACTGGTCCTTGATGTGTAGGATAGGTGGGAGGCTTTGAAGCGTGGACGCCAGTCTGCGTGGAGCCGTCCTTGAAATACCACCCTTTAATGGCTGGTGTTCTAACGTGGACCCGTRATCCGGGTTGCGGACAGTGTCTGGTGGGTAGTTTGACTGGGGCGGTCTCCTCCCAAAGAGTAACGGAGGAGCACGAAGGTTAGCTAATCCTGGTCGGACATCAGGAGGTTAGTGCAATGGCATAAGCTAGCTTGACTGCGAGAGTGACGGCTCGAGCAGGTGCGAAAGCAGGTCATAGTGATCCGGTGGTTCTGAATGGAAGGGCCATCGCTCAACGGATAAAAGGTACTCCGGGGATAACAGGCTGATACCGCCCAAGAGTTCATATCGACGGCGGTGTTTGGCACCTCGATGTCGGCTCATCACATCCTGGGGCTGAAGTAGGTCCCAAGGGTATGGCTGTTCGCCATTTAAAGTGGTACGCGAGCTGGGTTTAGAACGTCGTGAGACAGTTCGGTCCCTATCTGCCGTGGGCGCTGGAGAATTGAGGGGGGCTGCTCCTAGTACGAGAGGACCGGAGTGGACGCATCACTGGTGTTCGGGTTGTCATGCCAATGGCACTGCCCGGTAGCTAAATGCGGAAGAGATAAGTGCTGAAAGCATCTAAGCACGAAACTTGCCCCGAGATGAGTTCTCCCTGAGACTNGCTCCTAGTACGAGAGGACCGGAGTGGACGCATCACTGGTGTTCGGGTTGTCATGCCAATGGCACTGCCCGGTAGCTAAATGCGGAAGAGATAAGTGCTGAAAGCATCTAAGCACGAAACTTGCCCCGAGATGAGTTCTCCCTGAGACTWTAAGTCTCCTGAAGGAACGTTGAAGACGACGACGTTGATAGGCCGGGTGTGTAAGCGCAGCGATGCGTTGAGCTAACCGGTACTAATGAACCGTGAGGCTTAACCTTACAACGCCGAAGCTGTTTTGGCGGTGAGAGAGACGATTTTCAGCCTGATACAGATTAACAGAATTTGCCTGGCGGCTTTAGCGCGGTGGTCCCACCTGACCCCATGCCGAACTCAGAAGTGAAACGCCGTAGCGCCGATGGTAGTGTGGGGTCTCCCCATGTGAGAGTAGGGAACTGCCAGGCATCAATAACAGAATTTGCCTGGCGGCTTTAGCGCGGTGGTCCCACCTGACCCCATGCCGAACTCAGAAGTGAAACGCCGTAGCGCCGATGGTAGTGTGGGGTCTCCCCATGTGAGAGTAGGGAACTGCCAGGCATCAAATTTAGCGTGCTGATATGGCTCAGTTGGTAGAGCGCACCCTTGGTAAGGGTGAGGTCCCCAGTTCGACTCTGGGTATCAGCACCACTTTATACTTAGGTTAAAGTTCGGCAAGAAGTAAAAGAATTTGTCTGGCGGCTTTAGCGCGGTGGTCCCACCTGACCCCATGCCGAACTCAGAAGTGAAACGCCGTAGCGCCGATGGTAGTGTGGGGTCTCCCCATGTGAGAGTAGGGAACTGCCAGACATCAAATAAGTGAAAAGGCCATCCGAAAGGATGGCCTTTTTGCGTTTCTGCGCTGCACAAATCGTAGGCCGGGTAAGGCGAAGCCGCCACCCGGCAGAGCAAACGACTAATGAATTACCTGCGATAAAAATGCTCGCGTACGTTCTGACTTCGGATGCGCAAAGAACTCATCCGGCGGTGCCTGCTCAACAATCTCGCCGCGGTCCATAAAGATCACCCTGTCAGCTACCGTTCTGGCAAAACCCATCTCATGCGTTACGCACAGCATCGTCATGCCGGATTGGGCCAGCCCAATCATGGTATCCAGAACCTCCTTCACCATTTCCGGATCCAGCGCAGATGTTGGTTCGTCAAACAGCATGATTTTGGGTTTCATGCACAGCGAACGGGCGATAGCCACGCGCTGCTGTTGCCCGCCCGAGATCTGACCTGGAAACTTATTGGCATGCTCCGCGATACGTACGCGTTCAAGGTAGTGCATCGCCAGCGCCTCCGCTTCCTGTTTCGGCATCTTTCGGACCCAAATCGGCGCAAGCGTACAGTTCTGCAGAACGGTCAGGTGTGGAAACAGATTAAAGTGCTGAAATACCATTCCCACTTCCTGCCGCACGCGTTCGATATTGCGGATATCTTCATTCAGTTCAATACCATCAACCACAATGCGCCCTTGTTGATGCTCTTCAAGATGGTTAATACAGCGAATGGTTGTGGATTTACCTGAACCGGAAGGGCCGCAAAGGACGATGCGTTCGCCCTGCTTTACCTTAAGATTGATGTCCTTCAGGACATGAAACTGTCCATACCATTTATTGACGTTTTCCAGCGTAATCATCGCGTTGGCGGTTGTCATAGTCATTTGGCTCATAATTTCCTCAGTGCGGTGTACGCCCGGTGTTAAAGCGCTTTTCCAGATGCTGGCTATAGCGCGACATGCTAAAACAAAAGATCCAGTAGATCAGAGCGGCAAAGACATATCCCTCGGTGGACATACCCAGCCAGACAGGGTCAACGGTTGCCTGCTGCACGCTGCTAAAGAGATCGAACAATCCGATGATGATCACCAGGCTGGTATCTTTAAAGAGAGCAATGATTGTATTGACCAGCCCAGGGATAACCAGCTTGAGTGCTTGCGGAAGGATCACCAGCCCCTGCGTTTTCCAGTAACCGAGCGCCAGCGATTCCGCCGCTTCGTACTGGCCTTTAGGCAATGCCTGCAGGCCACCACGTACAACTTCAGCGACATAGGCGGACTGGAAGAGAATCACCCCGACCAGGGCACGGATCAGCTTGTCGATCGTTGTACCTTCCGCCATAAACAGTGGCAGCATGACCGACGACATAAACAGTACGGTGATAAGCGGTACGCCGCGCCAGAACTCAATAAAGATAACGGAGAGCACGCGTACGACCGGCATTTTTGAACGGCGACCCAGGGCGAGTAAAATACCCAACGGTAGCGCGCCGGCGATCCCTACTGAAGCGATAATCAATGTCAGCGTCAGGCCACCCCACTGGCGTGTTTCAACGCGTTCCAGCCCCAGAAAACCGCCATACAGCAGCACCCAGACAATAATCGGATAAACCACCGCCCAGACGGCAATATAGCGTCCACGGTGAGGCAGCTTTTTCCAGAACATGACTGCAACAGAGAGCAGGCCGATAACCAGCGCCAGATTAATCCGCCAACGCTGTTCGTGGGGATACAACCCATACATGAACTGACCGAAGCGCTCATGAATAAATACCCAGCAAGCGCCGGCTTTTGTGCAATCAGCTCGGGTTGAACCGACCCAGTTGGCCTGTATAACCGCCCAGTTCAGCAGGGGAGGAATCAATTCCCACATTAGCCACAGGCAGACAATCGTCAGCAGGCTATTACTCCAGCTGGAGAAGAGATTCTTGCGTGCCCAGAGAATAAAACGTCCACCCGTCGAGCTGGCAGGGGGCGAGGAGTGCGACAGTATCGCTTTTGTCATCATAGATCCTTAGCGCTCGACCAGTGCTATACGACGGTTATAAAGGTTCATCAGCAACGAAATGGCCAGACTGATGATTAGATAGACGGACATGGTGATGGCAATGGTTTCTATGGCCTGTCCGGTCTGGTTAAGCACGGTTCCGGCGAAGAGAGACACCATATCCGGATAACCAATGGCAGCTGCCAGCGATGAGTTTTTGACAATGTTGAGATACTGGCTGGTCAGGGGCGGAATGATCACCCGTAAAGCCTGCGGAATAATGACCTGGCGAAGCGTCACGGTATTCGGCAAACCGAGTGAACGTGCCGCCTCGTGCTGCCCGTAAGGCACGGCCTGGATCCCGGAGCGGATGATTTCCGCAATAAACGCGGAGGTATAAATTGAAAGCGCCAGCGTGAGTGCTGCCAGTTCAGGAATTAACACCATACCACCCTGGAAGTTGAACCCGCGTAGGTGAGGAATATCCCAGTGCAAGGCTGCACCAAAAAGCCAGTGAGCAACTAACGGTAAGCCAGCAATCAGCGCAGCGGCAACTGGCCATGTTTTACGAAGCTGTCCGATTTTAATCTGATGCTTACGGTTATAGCGGAACAGGCCGACGGAAATCGCGAGCGCAACAATAATGGCGACGATAAAGGAGTAAATCCCTTCGGCCACCTGCGGAGAGGGAATGTATAACCCACGATTACTCAGGAAAAACAGCTCAAACGCATCGACGGCCTGGCGGGGACCGGGAAGATTACGCAGCACCGCGAAATACCAGAAGAAGATCTGCAGCAGCGGTGGGATGTTGCGAAACGTCTCAATATAGATGGTGGAAAGCTTTCGCAGCAGCCAGTTTTCAGAAAGACGCGCCAGCCCAATAAAGAAGCCCAGGATGGACGCGAAGACAATACAAAGTGCCGATACCAACAGCGTATTCAGTAAACCGACCACAAACACGCGTCCGTACGTGTCACCCTCCTGATAGTCGATAAGGTGCTGAACAATCCCAAAGCCCGCGCTGCGATCCAGAAACGCAAAACCTGAGGTGATACCTCGATTATTCAGGTTAGTGATGGTGTTATGGATGAGATACACGGCGATAAGAACAACCGCAACAATAGCAATAATCTGGAATAGCCAGGCGCGGACCGCGGGATGAGAAAAGGATAGCGATCCTTTTACGGCTGAGCGGCGATGGGACATAAAGAAACCTCAGTAACCATGACTCTGGAGTGGGCACTGCCCGAGCAGTGCCCGTTACAGCTATGACTTAACGTACTGGTGGCGCGTACTGAATACCGCCGTTATTCCAGAGATTGTTCTGGCCGCGTTTGATCTTCAGCGGGCTTTCCGATCCCACGTTACGCTCGAAGATCTCAGCGTAGTTACCCACCTGTTTGATGATGTTGTAAGCCCACTTGTTATCCAGCTTCAGATCCTTGCCGAAATCACCTTCTTTACCGAGCAGGTGCGCCATATCCGGGGTGGAAGGATTCGCCGCTTTCTCATCAACATTTTTCGAGTTGATGCCCATCTCTTCTGCATTCAGCATGGCAAACAGCGTCCAGCGAACGATAGAGAACCAGTCTTCATCGCCACGACGCACAACCGGTCCGAGAGGTTCTTTGGAGATCACTTCAGGCAGGACAATCCATTCCGCCGGATTGCTCAGCTTAATGCGTAAGGCATACAGCTGTGACTGGTCAGAGGCCAGGGTGTCGCAGCGACCGGATTCCAGCGCTTTGGCTGATTCATCCGAGCGGTCGAAAGTTACAGGGGTGTATTTCATCTTATTTGCTTTGAAATAATCCGCGACGTTCAGCTCGGTATCGGTACCCGCCTGGATACACACGGTGGCGCCATCCAGTTCTTTGGCGCTTTTCAGGCCCGCTTTATTGTGGGTCAGGAAGCCGATGCCGTCATAATAGGTCACGCCCGTAAATGACATCCCCATACCTGCATCGCGGGAGGAGGTCCAGGTGGTGTTACGCGAGAGCATGTCAACTTCGCCGGACTGCAGCGCCGTAAAGCGCTCTTTCGCCGTCAGCGGGGTGTATTTTACTTTGCTGTCATCACCAAAAACCGCTGCTGCGACGCCACGGCAGACATCCACATCAATACCGGTAAATTTGCCGTTCGCATCTGCATAAGAGAAGCCAGGCAGACCGTCGCTGATACCGCATTGAACAAAACCTTTCTTTTTAACGGCATCCAGCGTCGTTCCCGCATGGGCTTGACCGGCTATGGCAAACAACATGCCTGCAGCGGTCAGGCTGGCTATCATCGTCTTTTTCATAATGGATCCTGTGTGGCGAAATTTATTGTTATAGAAGCGTTTTTAAGCGCTTAACCTGTCTGTGGCATTGGCCAACGTTTATAAAGCAAACGTAATGCCAGTTTTGAGTTCATCGAGATAAGAGAAAACTGAACGCTTAATGCAGAGTGTAGACAGGCTTAAATAAAATGAGCGCCCCGAAACAGTGCGAAATTACAACCTGTGCCACAAATTGGAGCAAAAGTTTTAACCGGGATGAAATAAAAAGAAGAGATAGTTTCTTAGGTGAATATTGGCAGAGTATTCAATAGTATTAATGTATGAAAATCATCAGAGATAAGAAAAAGGTGTTGATAGCGGTTGGTTGAAATGAAATATAAGAATAAATGCGGAACTTTTTTTATTTATTAGAAAATGGTGCACTCATTAAAAGCAAAAGCGCGGCCGGAGCCGCGCTTTCTGAACAGATGTTACTTCGTCAGGGCAACAATACCTAACGTTAAACCCGCTACTGCGGCAGCGCCGCCGGCGATGGCACCCGCTGTTTCCCAGTTGTCCTGGGTGGTGCCTTTCATACAGGTATTGGTATGAACCAGTCGGCCCTGATCATCGTAAACCGGTACACAAGGAGAGTCGTGCGCGCAACCAGCAAGCAGCGCAGCGAGAAGTGCAACGGAAATGAATCTTTTCATGATGTTACCTCAGTATTATTTCTTATTCGCTACAAAGCCAGGAGGGCTATTAACGAACTGGAGATTATTTTACCACCAGGGTAAGTTCCCGTTACACGTGGAATAATCTCAAATTATGTAGTTTGTAAAAATCATGGAGAAAAAGCGTTTTCTGGATAAATTCATGGAGAAATTATGGAGTCGCAAGAGGGCGCTTTTACTTAATGCAAACTCATGAATTTTTAATATGCGATTCAATAATGACTAATCCATTGTTTATATTAAAATAAAAAAGGCACCAAACGGTGCCTTCAGGGATACGTTAATCCTTATGGTTGGTAAACCGTCTCCGGACAACCACAAAGAAAACGGGCACAAAGAAAATAGCCAGAAGCGTTGCGGAAAGCATGCCTCCCATCACACCCGTACCGACGGCGTTTTGCGCGCCGCTCCCGGCTCCGGTGCTAATTACCAGCGGCATGACGCCAAGAATGAAGGCCAGGGAGGTCATCAGGATCGGGCGAAGGCGCATTCTTGAGGCTTCCAGCGTGGCCTCAATGATACCTTTACCTTCTTTATCCATCAGGTCCTTAGCAAATTCGACGATCAGGATGGCGTTTTTCGCCGATAACCCAATCGTTGTGAGCAGGCCGACCTGGAAATAGACGTCATTGTTTAACCCGCGCAGCGACGCTGCGAAAAGAGCCCCGATGACGCCTAACGGCACAACCAGCATGACAGAGAAGGGTATGGACCAGCTTTCATACAGTGCAGCCAGGCACAGGAACACCACGATCAGTGAAATGGCGTACAGTGCAGGCGCCTGGTTACCGGAAAGGCGTTCCTGATAAGACATTCCCGTCCAGTCATAGCCGATGCCGGAAGGCAGTTTTGCCGCCAGGCTTTCCATCATCACCATGGCCTCACCGGTACTTTTACCTGGGGCTGACTCACCGAGGATCTCCATGGACGGCATGCCGTTATAGCGTTCCAGACGAGGAGAACCGTAAACCCAGTGAGCGCTGCTAAAGGATGAGAACGGCACCATTTCCCCATTCGCGCTGCGCACGTAGAGATTGTTGATGTCCCCCGGCAACATTCGGAATTTCGCATCCGCCTGGACGTAAACTTTTTTCACGCGGCCATGATCGATAAAGTCATTCACATAGGTACCACCCAACGCCGTCGATATCGTCTGGTTGACGTCAGAAATGCTAATCCCCAGCGCCTGCGCTTTCTCCTGATCGACATCCAGTTTGAACTGCGGTGTATCCTCCAGGCCGTTAGGACGCACGCGAACCAGCAGGTCAGGGTGCTCTTTCACCATGCCGAGCAGCTGATTACGCGCCTGCGTCAGCTGGGTATGCCCCAGGTTTGCCTGATCGATAAGTTCAAAGTCGAAGCCCGTTGCGGTTCCCAGTTCGATAATGGCAGGCAGGTTAAACGGAAATACAAGGCCGTCTTTAATCTGGCTGAACGCTTTTGTCGCTCGGCCCACGATGGCCTCAACGCTATTTTTCTCCCCAGAACGTTCTTCCCAGGGCTTCAGGCTGACGAAGGCGATACCGGAGTTCTGGCCCTGACCGCTAAAGCTAAAGCCGTTAACGGTAAAGACGGACTCAACGTTCGCTTTCTCTTTGGTCAGATAGTAGTCCTGAACCTGGTCGAGAACCTGCTGAGTACGCGTCTGGGTCGCACCCGCCGGGAGTTGAACCATCGTCATAAATACCCCCTGATCCTCTTCAGGCAGGAAGGAGGTAGGTAAGCGCAGGAACAGCACCGCCATCCCACCGACAATAATGACGTACACCACCAGATAGCGGCCGGTCTTACGCAAAATACCGCTTACGCTGTTGCTGTAGTGCTCCACGCTCTTATCAAAGAGCGCATTGAACCAGCCAAAGAACCCCCCTTTCTTCTCATGATGATCGCCAGAGACGGGCTTAAGCAGCGTTGCGCAGAGTGCGGGCGTCAGGATCAGCGCAACCAGCACGGAGAGCGCCATGGCGGAAACGATAGTCAGCGAGAACTGGCGATAGATGGCGCCCGTCGAGCCACCAAAAAAGGCCATCGGGACAAAGACCGCCGAGAGAACCATCGCGATCCCCACCAGCGCGCCCTGGATCTGCTCCATCGACTTCTGCGTGGCCTCTTTCGGCGGCAGCTTGTCCTCTACCATCACGCGCTCAACGTTCTCGACCACCACGATGGCGTCATCAACGAGTAGCCCTATCGCCAGTACCATCCCGAACATCGTCAGGGTGTTGATGGAGAAACCGAACGCCGCAAGAACCGCGAAGGTACCCAGCAGAACCACCGGCACCGCGATCGTCGGAATGAGCGTCGCGCGCAGGTTTTGCAGGAACAGATACATGACCAGGAAAACCAGAACGATCGCTTCAAACAGGGTCTTCACCACTTCATGAATAGAAATTTTCACAAAAGGCGTGGTGTCATAGGGATAGACGACCTTCAACCCCTGCGGGAAGAACTGTTGCAGTTGCGCCAGTTTGCTCTTGATGGCTGCCGCGGTATCCAGCGCGTTTGCCCCGGTTGCCAGCTTAATCCCAAGGCCGGTGGCTGCCTGCCCGTTGATTTTGGTCACCATATTGTAGTTTTCGCCGCCGAGCTCAATGCGAGCGACATCCTTCAGGTGAACCATCGAGCCGTCCTGGTTCACCTTGAGCGTCACGCGGCCAAACTCTTCCGGTGATTTCAGGCGAGTTTGCGCGATGATGGAGGCATTCAACTGCTGTCCAGGAACCGATGGCGTACCGCCCAGCTGACCTGCTGCTATCTGGTCGTTCTGCGTTTTCAGCTGGTTGATAATATCCAGCGGCGTCAGCTGGTACTTATTCATCGCGTTGCTGTCGAGCCAGATGCGCATCGCATACTGGGCGCCAAACAGCTGAACGTCGCCGACACCCGTCGTTCGGCTGATAGCATCTTTGACGTTCGAGGCGACATAGTCGGAGATATCATCCTGAGTGAGGTTTTTGTTGTCCGAAACAAAACCGGCGACCAGCAGGAAGCTGCTGCTGGATTTCTCAACGCCAATCCCTTGCTGCTGTACCTCTTGCGGCAGCAGCGGCATGGCGAGCTGCAGTTTGTTCTGCACCTGCACCTGGGCGATGTCCGGATCCGTTCCTGACTCGAAGGTCAGTGTGATGGTGACATTACCTGCTGAATCGCTGGTGGAAGACATGTACATCAGGTTGTCGATACCGTTCATGTTCTGTTCGATAACCTGGGTCACGGTATCCTGCACCGTCTGGGCATCAGCGCCGGGGTAGGTCGCAGAAATCGCCACGGCTGGCGGAGCAATCGTCGGATACTGGGCGACGGGCAGTTTGAGAATGGCCAGCCCGCCTGCAATCATCAAAATGATGGCAAGTACCCAGGCGAAAACCGGCCTTTGAATAAAGAAATTAGCCATGTCGTCGTTCCTTAACTGGCGGGAGTCGTGGTGGTATCTGGCGTGGCGACGACGGTAGCCCCTGGTCTGACTTTTTGTAATCCGCTGACAATCACGCGGTCACCGTTTTTCAGCCCTTCCGTCACCAGCCAGCGGTCGCCAATGGCCTGAGGCGCAACGACGGTACGTGATTCAACTTGGTTTTTATCATTAACCACCAGCACGGTTGCGTCGCCTCGCGGCGTTCGGGTCACGCCCTGCTGCGGAACCAGAATGGCATCTGGCTGTGTGCCTTCATCAATTCGGGCGCGAACGAACATCCCCGGTAACAGCAGGTGTTGAGGATTCGGGAAAATGGCGCGCAGCGTGATTGAGCCGGTGCTTTCATCCACCGTAACGTCGGAGAACTGCAGGGTGCCTTTCAGCGGATAGGGCTGACCATTCTCCATCAGCAGCTCAACGCTGCTGGCCGTGTCGCCTTTTTGCAGGCTCGTCTGCTTCAGGCGCATAAATTCATTGCTCGACTGGGTCACATCGACATAAATCGGATCAAGCTGCTGGACCGTCGCCAGCGCTGCGGCCTGTCCGTTCGTCACGAGCGCCCCTTCCGTCACGCTGGATTTGCCGATGCGGCCATCGACAGGGGACGTTACTTTGGTATACGCAAGGTTGATACGTGCGCTTTCAACGCCCGCTTTTGCGGCGACAACGCTGGCATCTGCCTGCTGGGCCGTAGCCACGGCCTGGTCATACTCTTGTTTACTGACATACTGTGTTCCCACCAGTGGGAGATAACGTTTCACCGTCAGGTGTGCAATATTGGCCGCCGCCTGCGCCTTTGCCAGCTCGCCTTTCGCGCTGTCGTAAGCCGCCTGATAGGTCGCAGGATCAATTTGATAAAGTGAGTCCCCAGCTTTTACATCGCTACCTTCCGTGAAGTTGCGACGCAGAATGATACCGCTAACCTGTGGACGAACCTCCGCAACGCGGAACGCATCTGTTCTGCCCGGGAGTTCAGTTGTGACGGCCAGCGGCGCACTTTTCACGATATGGACGCTGACCTGAGGCGCCTGTGCATGTTGTTGTTGATTTTCCTGGCCATCGCATCCAGTGAGCAGTACAGCGCAGACAATGAAACCGGCTAAGGGTAAACGTCTGAAATGATTCGTCATGACTGTTCCTTTAAATACCCATTAACCGATGTTTGCCGTAGATCGGTAGTGGGGCAGAGGGAAAAAATAAAATGTAGCTGCGTATAATAATGAGGGTATTTAATGTTTTTTAATTTATAAGTGCGAATGACGAGGCCTGAGAGGAAAATCAGAATCAGTCCCGTAGAAAATACGGCTATACTTCTGCCCGCTAAATCAGGCTAATAGAGCTTAACCGGTAAATTTATTCATTCCGTGAATTTAATTCCGGGCATGTATTTAGATTGTTTATAGATTAAGTAAATTGACTTTTTTTGTGCAAAATTAAAACGGCTTTTAGTGAATACTTCCAGCCATCCGAACCTGATGTTATGTATATACCCTGCGAGTAAAGAGTAGCTGTCAATGGCGCGTAAAAAGAAAGAAGAGGCTCAACAAACCCGACAGCAGTTGATTGAGGCGGCTATCGGGCAGTTTGCGACGCGAGGCGTAGCCAGCACGACGCTGACGGATATCGCCGATGCCGCAAAGGTTACGCGTGGTGCTATCTACTGGCACTTTACCAGTAAAGCAGAGATATTTAATGCCATTTGGGAACAGCAATTACCGCTACGTGACATCATTCGCGACAGGCTTTCTCTCTCCGAAAATGATGATCCGTTGTTAATACTTCGTGAGCAATTCATTACTGCGCTTCAGTATATCGCACGCGAACCCCGTCAATGTGCGCTATTACAAATTTTGTATCATAAATGTGAATTTACTAGCGATATGATTTCAGAGGATGAAATTCGGAAACGTATTGGGTTCAATTATGATTCTTTGCGCGTTACGCTGGAAAAATGTATTTCTCGAAACATCATTTCGTCGCAGGTGAACGTTGAGCTGACCATGATCGTATTCCACGGTTTTTTTAGCGGCATCATTAAAAACTGGTTAATGAATACCGACAGTTTTAATCTTTATCAGCAGGCGCCAGCCCTGGTCGACAGTATTCTGGCGACACTCCCTCTCTTGCGCGTGTCGCCTCATAATGATTACGGCTCAGCGCCTGGCAACATTTCACCCCGTGCACAAAGCGCCTCGATGGTCTGCACGCTGGCGGGTTTACCTAACAGATAACCCTGTAAGGTATTACAGCCCAGCTCCGTCAAAAAGACTTGCTGCGCTTCGGTTTCCACACCTTCGGCCACGACTTTCAGGTTGAGCGTTTTCGCGAGGGCCACAATCGCAGAGACAATGGTGGCATCTTCGCTTTCACCGCTTAACTCTTTCACAAACGCTCTGTCTATCTTCAGTTCACAGGCCGGTAAACGCTTAAGATACAGCAGGCTCGAATATCCGGTCCCAAAATCATCAATCGAGGCTTTCACCCCAGCATCCGTCAGCTCTGTCAGCACCCGCACGCTCTCATCTGGGTTGCTCATCGCCGTAGTTTCCGTGACTTCCAGGATCAACATTTCCGGCGGGACGTGATGACGCTCCAGGCAGTCGAGCACTGTTTTAACCAGCGAGGGCTGTTCGAACTGCAACGTCGACAGGTTTACTGCCATTGACCAGTTTCGATGCCCCTGCAGATGCCATTCTCTCAGCTGGCGACAGGCTTCATTGAGCACCCAGTTACCAATAGGGATGATAAGCCCGGTTTTTTCCGCCAGCGGCAGGAAAAGATCCGGCGTCAGTAAACCCTGCTTAGGATGCTGCCAGCGCAGCAGCGCTTCAAACCCGAGGAGAGGGCCCGCGGGCGCGTGAAACTTTGGCTGATAAAGCAGGCGCAGTTCATTACGATCGACGGCCATCCACAGATCGTTCATTAACTGAAGATGGGTCTGCGCCAGAGTGTTCATGGAGGGCTGGAAAAAGTGATAGCCGTTTCGGCCCATATGCTTGGTGTGATACATCGCCGCGTCGGCGTTAAACATCAGCTCACGTTCGGTTTTGCCGTCGTGAGGGTACAGGGCGATACCAATGCTAAGCGTTACCACCAGTTCGTAGGGGTCGAGAGTGAACGGGCTATCGATCGCCCGCACCAGCGAATTTGCCAGCGAGGCCGCATCGTCCGGACCTTCTCCCTCAGCCAGCAGAACAAACTCATCGCCGCCAATGCGTGCAAGGGTAAACTGGCCCTTCAGGAGATGCAGCAGACGCTGCGTAACGGCGACCAGCAGCCTGTCACCGACATCATGGCCGTAGGCGTCATTGATGGCTTTAAAACCGTCGAGATCCATGAACATCAGGGCGAAATGGGTACCTTCACGGTCAGCTTTGCTGATGGCCTGATCGAGCCGGTCCTCCAGCAGGATACGGTTGGGCAGACGCGTCAGCGTATCGTGCAGCGCCAGCTGCGCAAGTTCCCGGTTCGCTTCTGCCAGCGACGAGGCCAGAAGGGCGGTTCGTGCCTGCAGGCGGGCATCCAGCATCGACACCAGCAGGGTGATCCCAAGAATAGAGAGCGCGACGACGCTGACCAGCACGGCCAGCCAGCTGCCGTTAATACCATGATGGTGAACCATGGTGGACATTGGAAACTGCGCGGCCTTCATCCCGGCGTAGTGCATACCGGCGATAGCAATTCCCATCGTGATGGCGGCACCCAGGCGCATCAGCACCACCTGAGCGGCTTCGTGACGCAGGCGGAAGGTCAGCCACAATGCTGCAAGCGAAGCGGCAAGCGCAATCACGACCGAAATGGCCACCCACAGCGTATCCCAAACGATCCCCGGCCTCACCTCCAGCGCCGCCATACCGGTGTAATGCATGGCAACAATGCCGATTCCCATCACCAGAGCGCCGGGGAGCAGGCGGCGCATGCGCAGCTGTTCACAGCTGACGAGCCATAGCGCAAACAGTGACGACCCCACGGCGATGACCATAGATAAAATCGTCAGGGTCGCGTTGTAGCTCATGCTCATGGAGAGATCCATCGCCAGCATGCCGATAAAGTGCATGGCCCATACGCCAATGCCCATCGCAACACCGCCTCCCGCCAGCCAGACGCGCGCTGCGACGCCCTGACTCCCGGCGACGCGTGCAGCCATATTCAGCGCGGTGTAAGCAGCAAGGATGGCAACAGCAAAGGAGAGGGCTACAAGGATAGGGTTGTATTGGCTAACCAGCATGGTCGGTTCTACTCGAGTATGACGTTACGCAGGAGAGGTTGATAAGGGCGAGACATTATCACCGTCAGGTAACGGCTCAAAGGGATTTAAATCCCCGTTTTTAGTGGGCAATACGGGGAGGCCGATGACGGCAGGGTGTTAATCGAGTTCTGAACAGTTCACTAATTTCAGCGGATTGACGGAGTTCATATTGCGGCACTTGTCGGTTTCGGTGCTCATCAGTTCAATCCACTGCATCAGGAGGGCATCGAATAGAAAAACGGAGATTGCAAAGACGACCAGCCACCAGTATTTACGAATCATTGTGTCATTCCGCGAGAAGAGAGCCACTGAAGTGGTGGAAATATACACGAAAAGAAGCGGTTTAAAAGCGAGATAAGCAAAGGTTTACAAAGCGTTGACGGTGAAAGAATAAGACAATAAAAAAGGCGCATCCCCATGCCAGGTAGCGCCTTTTTAAACAAGCAGTTAGCTAATCGAAATTAGTTCATGCCGTATTGTAAAATACAGAGTCATTATACGTAATTTATTATCACTCTAGATAATTTGTATTCATCATAAATAATTGATGCGGAACGAGATATTTATTTTTTATTGGCTCGCATTGTATCATCAGTTATCAGTTACTCCCTGCATACAGTTGTCAAAAAGGTTGTCATTAACTCTATGGCCGAAAATAAACTCTCAGATGTTCAATTGCGTGCGTTAACCCGCAAAGTCATCGAAAAACCTTTTGATGTTGCTGACGGTGGCAGCCTTTCTGTTCGCGTTACACCATCAAGGCGCAAAATCCTTGATGGCGAGAAGAGACCGGCCAATAACATCCAATGGTTGTTCCGTTATAAGAATAAGCATAAAAGCGCCAATACTTTGACGCTAGTGCTAGGCAAGTATCCTGCCTTATCTCTTGCTGAGGCGAGGGTGAAACGCGACCAATGCAAACGGTGGCTTGCTCATAATCTAGATCCTAAAGACCAGTTTGACCAAGAGTCAGCAAAAACCATGAAACCTGTCACTATCAGGGAGGCATTGGAACGCTGGATTAATGAGTACGCGGCGGAAAACCGGGTCAACTTTGAAAGGCATAGACGCCAATTCGAAAGACATATTTATCCTTTCATCGGCGAATTGCCACTTGAACAGTGCTCTAAAGCAAGATGGATGGAGACATTTAGCAGAATCAAAAAAGTCGCGCCGGTAGCAAGCGGCTACATATTAGGTAACTGCAAGCAGGCGTTGATTCACAACCGCAGGCTGCACGATGTTTACAGTGATGCGCTGGAGGATATCAAAGTTACTGATGTTGGAAGAAAGCAGGCAAAACGTGATCGTGTTTTAACTTCTGAAGAACTTAGTGGCCTTTGGAATGCGCTAAAAAGCGAATATGCGTTTCTACCTTACTACACCGCGCTTTTAAAATTGCTAATAGTGTTTGGTGCAAGAACACAAGAAATTCGTCTTTCGACATGGTCGGAATGGAACGTGAAAGAATGGATTTGGACAGTTCCGCGAGAACATAGCAAGGGTGGGGAGAAAATCATCCGACCCGTGCCTGAATCTATACAGCAATTTATTTTACAGCTACGCCAAAATCACCTTGATAGCGGAATGCTGCTTGGTGAAATGAAGAAACCCGAAGCTGTCAGCCAGTGGGGGCGTATCTTATACAGCCGATTAGAGCATTCAACGCCGTGGACGTTGCATGACCTGCGCCGCACTTTTGCCACCAGTCTAAATAACTTGGGGATAGCCCCGCATGTGGTTGAACAGTTGCTGGGCCACTCAATGCCAGGAGTGATGGCAGTGTACAACCGTAGCCAGTACATCCCGGAAAAACGGTTAGCCTTGGACAAATGGATAAAATATTTAGAAAAAATAAACCCTTTAAAATCAGACAATTAAAAATTGATGATAATATAGAATTATGTAGCGTTATTTGCAGTTAAGTTTATGAATTTAAAGGGTATTTACTGCTGATACAATGTGAGTATTATTGTCATGTAGTAATAAAAAGCCCCCAGCAGAACTGAGGGCTTGAATAAGGCGGGGATCGGTTCACGTCGCCAAACAGAAAACCGAACCCCTTAATACCAAAAAGCCGGTGAAGGCTGTAATGGTCGCGTTCTTTGTTAACGCAACATAATCATAAATCATTACAGACCACATATCCACCGGCCATGTTTTGAGGGCCGTAAGATGGAATTACTGACTGCTAAGCAAGTCACAACACTAACAACATTATCCCGCATGACTATCTGGCGCTATATCCAGGCTGGCACGTTTCCTAATTGCATAAAATTAGGGCCAAAACGTGTGGCCTGGCGGCGCAAAGATGTTATGGCGTGGCTTGAAAGCCGCCAGCCAGTTCAGCGCTGAGGTGGTTTATGAAGAAGCTAACAGTTAACCAGGCTATCAGTCGCTACAACGCACTGCTGCGTAATCCTGTGCGTCATCTAACTGTGGGAGAACTTACGGCACAACGGATGTTGGCAGCACAAACATTGTTATTGCTTTGCATCCAACGTGGTGTAACGCGTCCTTGGACGATTATCAGTAGTCATGCAGAAATGGCGGAAACACTCGTTCCGTTCCGTATTAGCGATGCTGACGCATGGGCAATGTATCTCGACCTTAAGCGCGAGGTGCAAGATGCGAAGCGCTCCTAACGTTAAGCAGTTACCCAAAGATGTTTTTACTGAAGCCATTATTTTTGCTGGTGCTGACGCTTGGAGCCATGCAAAACATTGGCAGGAAGCTGTTGGACCTGCGGCTGGTGATAATACTCCACCCGTTTACCTTGGGCCAAAGCAGCTCGCTGAACTGAACAACTTGCGCATTATTGATGATGGTCGACGTTCTGCGCGTGTATACCTTGCTGGCTACATTGAGCCGATAAAGATCAACGCTATCGCTGAAAAGCTGGCTTTGGCTGGGGTTAAGGAAGCTCGGTTATTTAAAGGCATTTCTGACCGTGAGCCAGAAAACTGGAGCAACTATTTAACCAGGATTCGTGACGACCACCAGCGTGGCGAAAGTCTGGTTGAAATGCTGTCCGAACCGGTTCAATGTCTTCCTTTAAACAAGCCATTACCAACGCCAGGGGATATCTACCATCCAGACCACATAGACTGGAAACGCGATAAAGTTACGCAGGAATGGGTTTTCCATAAAGCAAAAGGCACGGCGGAAAATTTATCAAGGCTTATGAAGGCATATGGCGTTCGCGTTCGGTACAACGAGTTATCACGCGATGTTGAGATCAGCGTGAACGGCAACCTTCCGGCCGGAGACTTGGCGCGGAACGTGTCGCTGTCAAAGATTGAGGACATTTGCCGCATCAACGATTACCCGTATACAGCGGCAGCCAGCCATCTGGATAACTTAGCGTCAGCGGATTCATATAACCCCGCATTGGATTGGGTTAAATCTCGCCCCTGGGACGGTACCAGTCGTCTGCGTGAGTTGTTCGACTGCCTTACACTGGCAGACACAGAGAAAGCGGAAATCAGTTGGACGCTGTTCCGTAAGTGGTTCTTTGGTGCTGCCGCCCTGCTGAGTGGCAAAACCAACAAGTTTGAACACGTCCTGATTCTGGTTGACCCTATGGGTGGCCTTGGCAAAACGCGGTTCTTTAACACCCTTTGCCCTAAAGACTTTCAGGCTGACGGCGTGACCCTCAACCCGGATGACAAAGACAGCGTTTTGCAGGTAGTCAGTAAATGGCTGGTGGAACTTGGCGAGATAGGCGCGACGTTTAGCAAATCGGATATTGAAAGTCTTAAAGCGTTTTTGAGTAAAGACAAAGACGAACTGCGACCGGCCTATGCCAGGGCTGCTAATCGTTACCAACGCCGCACTGCTTTTTTTGGCAGCGTTAACAACGTGCAATTTCTGATGGATGACACGAACAACCGCCGCTTCTGGCCTATCCAAGTGGCTGCGGTGAACTACCAGCATAGTATTGACGTTCAGCAAGTATGGGCAGAAGCGCTGGCGCGCATTAACGCTGGTGAAACATGGCACTTAGATCAGCAGGAAAACCGTGTTATCGGTGAGCATAACGACGCGTTCCGCAGCAAGGATCGTATCGAAGAAATGATACTGGCATCATATGACCCAAGCGCGCAGCCAGGCCGCTACGTATCAGCCAGTGACGTGTTGAATGAAATTGGTGTGCTGAATCCAAAGCAGACCGATACCCGCAAGGCATCAGCACTGCTCCGTAAAATGTTCGCTCATAAGATTAGCCGTGGCTTGACGGTTTATCATATGCCGAGCGCTAAAGGCTTTCGCCATTTGGTTTCGGTTAATACTGAATATAAAGAAGGCCCATTCTGAGAGGATTACATGAGATACCAAGCTGAAATTACAATTTTTTGCGAAGGCAGAGATCCGTTTAGTATTCTTTTTAACGAGAAATTTGACAGTAAGATAGAGGCGTTTAACCACGGCCAGAAGCAAATCACTGACTTCACCAGTAAGACCGAAAAACGTGTGCTGCATATAGACTGCGATGTGGTTGAAGTGCCTGAAATTGGTAACGCTGAGATATTGCCGTTTAAAAAATAACAGTGTTGTGAAATCTTAAGCCCCGTTTATATATCGGGGCTTTTTTATTGGCTGTGTATGGTGACGAGTGGCCAGAAATGGTGGCCATTTTGCGCTCGCCACCACACTCGTCACCACACTCATCACCATCAATAACTCGCTGTTTATATTGAGTTTTCATGCAATATGGTGACGAGTGGTGATGATTATTGAAAAACAAACGTCAGGGGGTATAAACCTATAAATCACAACACCCCCACACATCCTATATAGAAACTCGCCACCACTCGCCACCACTTTTTCTTGTAAGCCAGGCGTGGCGCGTGTTTGAGCGTGGTGACGAGTGTTTTGACTCGCCACCACTCACCACCAAAATCACCGGGTCCTTCCCTGCGGCACTGCCTTGCGGGGGCATTACCTCCGCATAATTCGCGTTCTGCGTGCCACTCCAAAATCGATTTTATGATTAGGCTAAGTAAATCAGCAGCTTATGCCATTGTTATCAATGCCATGTAGAGAAACGGATTGATTTACATTGCAAAGCGAACACAGCCAACACAGATATAATTGTAAAGTTATGTAAATGAAGATTACGCCGGATTATGTCGGATGAAACCGAAGTATTCGCGATGATAACTTGTTGATTTTACATTGAAATCGCCACTTTGTGGCCGTTGTGTTCGGTGCCTTTACTGAGTACTCTCTCAATAAATCCACATAGTAATTGAGAGGCAATAAATGAATGACGTTCTTTCTGGACTTATTCGGTCAGCCCTGGAACATCAGGGCGCTCATCTGCGCTTTGATGGTAACGGCGATATCAATCAAATTATCCCGGTAGAGCCTGCCGCTGTTCGCTACCTGTCACTAAACGAAGTGCTGACGCCGAAAGCCGGTAGCCAGACCACGTTCAACGGCATCATTGCTGCGCGCTCATTGGTAGCTGCCGCTGGGGCTGAAATCATCCGCATCCCTGGCCCGATGACACAGCAGCCTGACATTGACGCCGAAGGCCGCCGCCGCCCACTGAAACAGCAGGAAGTGCCACGCCACTACATCGTTGTAGCGCCTGGTAAGTTCGCAGCAGTGGCCGATGATGCCGAAATCACCCTGAGTGATGCACCTTATCTGGTTGCCAGCTACGACGATGCCACTGCGCCATCCTACGGTATCGGCTACACCCTGACCCGTCAGCAATTGAAACACACCTTTGCTGACCCTGACACCGTTTTGCGTGCCGTCAACATCGCTATCGAGCAGGGCATTGCCCGCCTGGCTGACAGCGTTCTGCTGACCGACCTGAACACCAAAGCCGCGACACTGACCGACGACACAGTTGACGAAGTGGCGAAGGTTGCAGCCGCTAAGGGCTGCCGCTGGGCTGACCTTTCAGCCATCGCCGGAACCAGTGCTGCTGGCGTTACCTTGGGCGGTGACGGAACCCTGCGAGCCTGTGCGGTTAAGGCCGAACTGACCGACACCATTACAACAACTATTGTTGGCGATTTCAGCCGTGCAGCCGTGGCGATTGATGACGAACTGCGCGTAACCGCCAAACGCATCAACAACGGTGCCGTCGAGATCGTCGTATGGTGCAACGCACAGGCGTTGGTTCCGGATTCTGCGTACTTCTGGAAATACGGGGCTTAATCATGGGCTGGGGCATCAAGAAAGTGGCGGCGGAACGCGCCGCCTTATCGGGCGAAGTGCTGGCCGCCATTGAAGGTGCCGCCATGTACACGCGCCACGGCGATGATGAATCACCGCGCATCATCGTACAGCCAGCAGGCTACACCGGCTTTATCTACAGCGACGAAGCAGCAGAAAAGTGGGTTAGGCGCGCGTTTATCGAACTGACACCGCATCAGGTGGAACGTGCAGTTAATTATCTCGCCTCCCTGGTGCGGGAACACCACCGGGAGCAACAGCCAAAGCGCCAGCGCAATAATTGGGTGAACAGGTGGTGATTATGAGCAAAGAAAACGCAGCACGTCAGCATGTGACGGTTCGCCTGGCACCTGAACTGGTGCGCCAAGTGGAACGCGAACAAACAAAACTGGAGCGAAGAACAGGCATCCGCCCGTCACGCAGCCAGGTACTTGAAAAATTCTTGAACATAGGGCTGAACGGCAAGTAATGGCCAAAGAATGCAGGTTTCACCGGTTCCCTGTGCCCCAAATAACCGGCCAAATTCAAGTTTTGGCGCGCTTATCCTCCGCGCTGGAAGCAGGTTTGCGGTAATCCTGCGGGTAAGAAACCGCACCAATTCCACCCGGTCGCGCCGCACCGGTCACCTAAAAGCGGCGCAATCTTCCTTTCAACAATAATTGTTAGCGGCCAATACCATGAAAACTGAAAACCTATACGAACAAATGACCGAAGAAGCTCGCCTGCTGGCGAGTGAAACCAAAAGATTCCAGATCGTATCTGCGAAAAACCCTATCTGCCGCGAGGCTGCCGAACTGCTGGCAAGCATCAGAAACCGTTTAAACGCGTTTGAACACATGACGGATGAATCCGGGCTGGTCATGCGCAGCGCAGCCGAAAGCCACAGCGCCACCCTGGAACGCCAGCAAATCAAGGTTAAGAGATCTCCACGATTGAGAGCCATCAGCCCTGGTGAGCGTGCAAAGCGCCAGGCAATGAAGCGCGGCGCTCTGCTGGTTCGTGGGGTTTGATATGGCATCGACTGACATATATTCATCCCTGATGCAAGCCATCGGCGTGGCTGACAAACTCCTGCAACAGAACAAGAGCCTGACCACACAGGACAGACAGAAGATGAAGGCAATCAAAGACGGCCTGGCCGGATACAAAAACACGGCATTCACCCTGCGTGATTACACCGTTGGCGGTGGAGACACCACAACGCCAGCAAACGACAACAAAGCCGCATAATGGGGTTAGGCCATGATGACACGCATGAACCCCGCACGAAGCGATGACCCGGCAACAGTATGGGATGCGTATGTAGTGGCCGCCCTGCGAAAAATGCCCGTATGCACCACGCAGGAGGAAAAAGCCCAACATACAGAACTGCGCCGTAATGAAGCCCTGCAACTGGCCGCTGCCGCCCTGCGGGCTGCTGGCGAAAACTCCCTGGCAGAAAACCTACTCGATTAATCCATTTGAGAAAAAATCATTATGGCCAGCAATAAGCAATTGAATGCCACAATAACTATAGGGGGAGCCGTCAGCAGCAGCCTGAAATCCGCCTTTGGTACTGTGGCCAAATCAACGGAGAGGGTTGGCGGTGCCATCGCTGACCTGACCCGACGACAAAAAACGCTCAGTCAGTCAATTCAGACGTTTGGCCGCCAGGGTAAGGACGTGGACGGGATGCGCCAGCGTTATGCAGCGCTGGGAAGTCAGATTGACCGGCTTAAATCCTCATATGACCGCCTGAACCGCGTTGAGGCTGCCCGCGAACGAAACCTGGCTAAGCGTGAAGGGTACAAATCCGGCATCATGGGCACAGTGGCCCTTGGCGCGTCTGTGGCCGTTCCGGTCAGTGGTGGATTTTGACACTCCTGATGGGCTGAGGAAGATGGGCGATGCCATCCTGGAAATGTCAACACGCCTGCCAATGGCTGCTAACGACATTGGCAAGATTGTTGCCGCTGGTGGTCAGTCAGGCATTGCCGCCAAAGATCTTACCGCGTTCGCTGAATCCGCCATCAAAATGGGTGTGGCGTTTGATATCAGCGCGGAACAGGCTGGCCAGTCAATGGCTGAACTGCGTTCTGCTTTCCGCCTGACGCAGCCACAGGTAAACGTATTGGCTGACAAAATTAACTACCTGGGCAACAACACTGCCGCGTCAGCCAAAGATATCATGGAGATCGTGCAGCGCATCGGGCCGCTTGGTGAAGTGGCTGGTTCTGCGTCAGGTTCGATTGCAGCTATGGGCGCAACCCTGCGCGGTATGGGCGTGGCCAATGAGATTGCCGCCACTGGCATCAAGAATATGCTGCTGACCCTGACATCTGGCAAGGCCGCCACAAAAGCACAGGTGGCAGTGTTTAAACAGCTTGGATTTACTGCAACGCAGGTTTCAAAATCCATGCAGTTGAACGCGGATGAAACTATCCGTGTCATCCTGGCGAAGATTTCCAGACTACCTAAGCACGCGCAGGCATCCGCACTGGCTGAACTGTTCGGTAAGGAGTCAATCGGGGCCATCGCGCCACTGCTGACGAACCTGGACCAGCTACAGGGTAACCTTAAAATGGTTGGAGACGCTACCAAATACGCCGGTTCAATGAACAAGGAGTATGAGGCAGCCGCAGCTACCACAGCCAATCAGGTGAAACTGTTTAATGGCCAGGTTAACGCCCTGGGTGTCACCATCGGCAGCGTGTTGCTGCCAGCCGTTAACGGCGTGCTGAAAACCGTAAGCCCGTGGATTGGCAAGGTTGTGTCTCTGGCAAAAGAACACCCCGTGGTTACGCAGGCTATTGTTGGCACCGCTGGCGCACTGGCAACCCTGACCGTTGTAACTTACGGGGCCGGATTTGCTTGGACGTTCCTGAAAGGTGGATTACTCAACACCGTTGGTCTGTTTGCCCGCGTTGCTGCTGGTGCCACTCTGGCTGGCGCGGCCAACACTACAGCCGCAGCAGGCACAACGCTGCTTGGAACCGCGTTCCGGTTCGTAGGTAAATCCATTCTGTGGGCTGGCCGTGCGCTGCTGCTTAACCCGATTGGCCTGGCGGTCACTGCCATCGCCGGTGGCGCGTACCTGATTTACAAGAATTGGGAACCGCTGAAAAAATGGTTTACCGACCTGTGGGCAGACATCACCGCAACGTTTGACGCGGCGATCGGCAAAATTGTGGGGCTGATTAATAGCGTTGGAGAGAAGTGGAACACCTTCAAAACCACCGTTAGTGAAGGAGTTGGTGATGCCTGGAAGGGTACTAAACAATTCTTCGGCATTGATGACGACAGCAGCAAGCCAGCCGCTTCCCCTGGTGCGCCTGTGCTGGTGGCACCGGCTGCGCCGCAGATGGCCAACCGTGCTGGCGGAACGCAGATTACCACCAATGACAGTTATCAAATCAGTGTGCAGGCCACTCCTGGAATGGATGAAGATGCACTGGCCAGAAAGGTGGCGCAGCAGTTACGGCAGCAGCAATCTGTAAGGCAGCGCAGCATGATGACGGATGGCGTGCTAACACCATAAGCGTTGTCAGTACAGTTGCAACATAAAGCAAAGGGGCTGAAATAGCCCCTTTAGTTTCATACCCTTACAGCTTGACTTTAGTTCATGCCGTATTTTTTCAGTTTCTTACGCAGAGTACCACGGTTGATACCCATCATCAGCGCAGCGCGGGTCTGGTTACCGCGGGTGTATTGCATCACCATGTCCAACAGTGGCTGTTCAACTTCAGCCAGTACCAGCTCATACAGGTCATTAACATCCTGACCATTCAGTTGAGCAAAATAGTTCTTCAGTGCCTGTTTAACCGAGTCACGCAGGGGCTTTTGAGTTACCTGATCCTGAGAGTTAACGGTAGAAACGGTCAGTACGTCAGAATTTACGCGTTGTTCGAACATAGTTCTGTCAGCTCTTTATTTCATTACGCAAGATTTTCGAAGTATGCCTCCAACGCCTCCAGCTGTTCGCTGGCATCCTCAATGGCGTTGAATGTGCGCCGAAACTGGTCATCTGGAGCGTGCTCCTGGAGATACCAGGAGACGTGTTTACGCGCAATTCGGTACCCTTTTGCCTGACCGTAGTGGTCATGCAGTTCCCGAACATGCGAACAAAGCAAGCGCTTTACCTCTGCCAGAGGCAGTGGGGCAAGCAGCTCCCCAGTGTCCAGATAATGCTGGATTTCCCGGAAGATCCAGGGTCTTCCCTGAGCTGCACGTCCTATCATCAGAGCATCAGCTCCCGTATAGTCGAGTACAGCCCTGGCTTTAAGCGGGTCAGTTATGTCGCCATTCGCGATAATCGGAATGGAAACCTTCTGCTTAACTGCCCGAATGCTGTCGTATTCAGCTTCACCATTGAACAAACAGGCGCGAGTGCGTCCGTGGATGGTCAGGGCCTGAATACCACAATCTTCGGCCAGTTGGGCAATCTCTACACAGTTACGGTGTTCCGGCGACCAACCCGTGCGAATCTTCAACGTAACAGGAACGTCCACTGCGCTGACAACCGCCGTCAGGATAGCTTTCACCTGGTCGGGGTATTGCAGAAGGGCTGAACCTGCAAGCTTGCGATTCACCTTTTTGGCCGGGCAACCCATATTGATATCAATAATCTGGGCACCACTTTCCACGTTAATACGCGCGGCATCTGCCATCTCTTCAGGCACGCTTCCGGCAATTTGCACGGTGCGAATACCTGGTTCATCAATGTGCACCATCCGAAGGCGGGATTTATCGCTTTCCCAAACCTGCGGGTTAGACGACATCATCTCGGATACGGTTAAACCGGCTCCCATCTCATAGCACAGCGTCCTGAACGGCCGGTCGGTAATACCTGCCATTGGGGCTGCGATCAGGCGATTTCTAAGCTGGTGGTGTCCGATGCGCATGAGTTAAGAAATGACCATACTGTGACTGCAAGGCGGCGTATATTACGCATTTTTTGCACGAGATGAAAGGCCAAACTTTGAACAATCCACTGTTGTAGATCAAGGAATCGCCGCGCAATCTTTTCGTTTAAAATTATTCATTATTGAAATCATTGAGTTATGCGCTGATGGCTATTTTATGTGCGCTTACAATTTCCCGTAACTTCTCATCATTTCTGAATAAATGCGACAGATGAGCGGGATAATCTGCTGTTTTTAACAGCAGATTTCCCCACTTCTTTGCGATCTGCGTCGCATTTTAGAACATGATCTCAGGGCAAAAAATAGACGTTATTCGAGGATAACACGACCATGGAGGGACTGTACCGGCCGGTTATTATCGTGATGCATTGTGTGGGTGAATTTCTCGAGCTGCCCGGCGGAGACCGTCAGAGGATGCTTAAGCACGATCCAGGTGACGCCTTCTGAACACGGTGGCGTTGTCAGCGAGCCGCTAAAGCGCCAGTACGTTTTATCTTCCGGCAGCAGCTTATTCAGGTTGAGCTCCTGCTTGATGGAGATGTTCAGCTCAGCCTGCTGAGGCATGACGTCCCACAGTTTATCAAGTTCACGGTTCTCTGCCCCTTTGTCGAACATGACCGCGACCACCGCCAGTTCCCCCTTCGCATTTTTATGCACAAGGTGCATTTCCATCGCGTAATGCTTGCCGTGTACGGTGTTTTCGCTCGGCGCGTGGAAGTGGAACTGCTGTAATGTCCAGGTTTGCTTATCCAGCGTGATAGTGTCGCGAGTGTCGGCCTGCTCGCTTGCCTGAATAGTATGGCCATTGTTTGTCAGCGTCACAGGGCCGTCAACGTAGTGCGTTTGCAGCGGGGAGAGATGGGCGTTAGCGGTTGAATCAATATCAATGGGAGACTGGTTCATTCCACTGTTACAGGTCTTGTACGCTTCATCCAGTTCACCCCAGTGCTCCGGTGAACTTTCTCCTTTGTAGCTCCAGTGTGATGCGCATGCTGAAGCCGAGATCATGCTCAGCGCTAACAGCGCTGCCTTGCTATAAACGTGTTTCATAATATTCTTCCCGTGAATTTTTATTATCCAAATCAAAATTTATCAGTATGATTTGTGGGGCTATTTTACTGGAGGCAGGCCAGGGGCGGGAGGAATATTGAGGAGAAAAGGCGTGGTCAGAGGACCACGCCAAATGCTTATTTTTTACGACCGGTAATGCGGCACCACTCTTCTTTCTCGACGACCGGGTCGAGCGCAAAGAGATCGGCGTAGGCTTCGCAAACGCTCTCCGCCTGGCTTGCCAGGATGCCGGAAAGTCCCAGCAGACCGCCCTCAACCGGCAGCACGCTGATTAATGGCGCCAGTTCACGCAGTGGGCCAGCGAGAATGTTTGCGACCACCACATCGGCTTTCATGGCTTCTGGCTGCGCTTCCGGCAGGTAGAGCTCCAGACGATCGGACACGCCGTTACGCTCAGCATTATCGCGGCTGGCCTGAATGGCCTGCGGATCGATATCGATCCCGATGGCTTTCGCCGCGCCCAGTTTCAGAGCGGCAATCGCGAGGATCCCGGAACCGCAGCCGAAGTCGATCACCGTCTTACCTTCCAGATCCAGACCATCCAGCCACTGCAGGCACAGAGACGTGGTTGGATGGGTGCCGGTGCCAAACGCCAGGCCTGGGTCAAGCATCACGTTCACCGCGTTTTCATCGGGAACCTCGCGCCAGCTTGGGCAGATCCACAGACGTTTGCCGAACTGCATCGGGTGGAAGTTGTCCATCCACTCGCGTTCCCAGTCTTTGTCTTCCAGCTGTTCGATTTTATGCGCGAAGCCTGCGCCCAGCAGCGGATGGTTTTCCAGAATCGCCACCACCTCTTTCATGTCGGTTTCGGCATCGAACAGGCCGATCACGTCGGTATCACCCCACAGGCGCGTTTCGCCCGGCAGCGGTTCAAAGACCGGCGTGTCGTGCGTGTCCTGAAAGGTGATGGAGACAGAGCCGGCTTCCATCAGCGCATCGCTTAGCTCTTCGGCGTTCGCGCCGGTTGTGTTCAGTTTTAGTTGGATCCACGGCATGGCAAAACTCTTTATTTATCAGTAGAAATCATAGCGGGTTGTGGGGCGGGCTGACCGAAACGGTTCCCCACCACAAACGCCAGTAAACTTAGCAGTAACGAAGGCACAATCGGATGGAAGCCCAGATACTGAATCTTAAATGTCGCAAGGATGGCATACAGCACACCGCCAACAATCATCGCGCTCAGCGCGCCTGCAGCGTTCGCGCGTTCCCAGTAAAGACCTAATACCAGCGGCCACAGGAAAACGGCTTCAAGACCGCCAAACGCCAGCAGGTTCAGCCAGATGATCATCTCCGGCGGACGCCATGCAGCTAACATCAGCAAAGCTCCTAATACCAGCGTAATGACGGCAGACATCCGCTTCAGGCGACGTTCATTTTCAACCTGCTCAGGGCGCAGGTTCAGATAGAGATCTTTAATGATCGTAGCGGAACTTTGCAGTAACTGGGCGTTAATGGTCGACATAATGGCGGCCATTGGCGCTGCGAGGAAAATTCCGGCGGCGAAGGGCGGCAGCACTTTAACCATCAGCGTCGGGATCACCAGATCCGGCACGGTAAGGTCGGGGATCACCGCGCGCCCTAACGCACCTGCCAGGTGCATACCAAACATCAGGACCGCGACCACAATCGTCCCGATGATGATGCCCTTGTGAACGGCTTTACTGTCTTTATAGGAGATACAGCGCACGGCGGTATGCGGCAGACCAATCACCCCGAAGCAGACTAACACCCAGAACGAGGTCATAAAGGTCGGCGAGAGGATATCATCCGCGCCCTGCGGTGAAATCAGTTTCGGGTCAATCGCTTCCAGGGTTTCCACCGCATGAGTGAGTCCACCCGCGGCATGAACAATCCCCACCAGCAGAACAATCGTGCCGATGAGCATGACCATTCCCTGCAGCGTATCGTTCAGCACGCTGGCGCGGAACCCGCCAAACGCGGTATAGAGCGCGATGCTTACCCCGAAGATAAGCAGGCCTGTCTCGTAAGGGATCCCGGCCGCCGTTTCCAGCAGGCGTGCCCCGCCGATAAACTGTACGGTCATCGCGCCAATAAAGGCCACCAGCAGGCTTAAGCTCGCCAGCCACACCAGTAAGCGGCTCTGGTAACGGGCAAACAGCATGTCGTTGAGCGTGACGGCATTATAGCGGCGCGCCAGAATGGCAAATTTCTTACCAAGAATACCGAGGGAGAGCCAGACTGCAGGCAACTGGATCATAGCCAGCAGTACCCAGCCTAACCCGTACTTGTAGGCCGCACCGGGGCCGCCAATAAACGAGCTGGCGCTGATATAGGTCGCGGTCAGCGTCATTGCCAGCACAACGCCGCCCATCGAACGGCTGCCGAGGAAATACTCGTTCAGAAAAGCACCGGTCGTTCTTTTGCGCATGGCGTAAATGGATAAACCAAACACGACCAGCAGGTATGCGACAAGCGGCAGAATGACTTCAAGCTGCATCATCGTCCTCCAGCGGAATATCGCGATAGATGAATTTCACCATTGCCCAGCACAGCAGGATAAACACCAGCGGTACCAGCAGGCAGGCCATTTCGAACCAGTGCGGCAGGCCGGTGATGCCAATAGCGGAGTCAGGTAAGTAAGCAGTTACTAACCATGCAGCAAGATAGAGAAGGGTCAGCCACAGCGCCCAGCGCGCTTCTTTATGGGCCTGAACAAAACGTTTGTCCATTTTTTGTCCCTTGTGGATGCAGAAAGCGGGGATTGTACATGATGGGGCTTTGCGATCCCCAGAAATAAAAAAAGGCCGGATAATCCGGCCTTTTAGCAACACAGCTCTCTTACTTCTCGTTCAGGCCGAGTTTTTTCTCCAGGTAGTGGATATTGGTTCCACCATTCTGGAAGTGCTCGTCGCTCATGATACGCATCTGCAGATCAACGTTGGTTTTAATACCGTCGATGATCAGCTCCTGCAGGGCGTTCTTCATGCGGGCAATCGCCACGTCACGGTTTTCGCCGTAGCAGATGAGCTTACCGATCATTGAGTCATAGTACGGCGGTACGGTGTAACCGGCGTAGATATGAGACTCCCAGCGCACGCCAAAACCACCCGGCGCGTGGAAACGCGTGATTTTACCCGGGCTTGGCAGGAAGGTGTTCGGGTCTTCGGCGTTGATACGGCACTCTACCGCGTGGCCTTTCACCACAACTTCTTCCTGCTTGATGGACAGAGGCTGACCGGCTGCGATACGCAGCTGCTCTTTGATCAGGTCAACGCCGGTGATCATTTCGGTAACCGGGTGTTCAACCTGAATACGGGTGTTCATCTCAATGAAGTAGAACTCGCCGTTTTCGAACAGGAACTCAAAGGTACCCGCCCCGCGATAGCCGATATCAACGCACGCTTTGGCGCAACGCTCGCCGATGTAGCGACGCAGTTCCGGGGTAATGCCCGGCGCTGGCGCTTCTTCGACCACTTTCTGGTGACGACGCTGCATGGAGCAGTCACGTTCTGCCAGATAGATCGCGTTACCCTGACCGTCAGCCAGCACCTGAATTTCGATGTGGCGTGGGTTTTCCAGGTATTTTTCCATGTACACCATGTCATTGCTGAAAGCCGCTTTCGCTTCCGCTTTGGTCATGGAGATGGACTGCGCCAGTTCAGCATCGCTGCGCACAACGCGCATACCGCGACCGCCGCCGCCGCCGGACGCCTTGATGATAACCGGGTAGCCAATGCGTTTAGCATGAGCACGGTTAGCATCCATGTCGTCGGTCAGAGGGCCGTCAGAGCCTGGCACGGTTGGAACACCGGCTTTTTTCATTGCGGTGATTGCAGACACTTTGTCGCCCATCAGGCGAATGGTGTCGGCTTTCGGACCGATGAAGATAAAGCCAGAGCGTTCAACCTGCTCAGCAAAGTTGGCGTTCTCAGAGAGGAAGCCGTAACCCGGATGAATTGCCACCGCGCCGGTGATTTCAGCGGCGCTGATGATAGCCGGGATGTTCAGATAGCTTTTTACGGACGGAGCCGGGCCAATACAGACCGTCTCATCCGCCAGCAATACGTGTTTTAAATCGCGATCCGCGCTTGAGTGCACGGCCACGGTCTTGATGCCCAGTTCTTTACAGGCACGAAGAATACGCAGTGCAATCTCGCCACGGTTGGCGATAACAATTTTATCCAGCATGTTCGCCTCGTTACTCGATGACGACCAGCGGCTCGTCAAATTCAACCGGCTGACCACTTTCGACCAGAATCGCTTTCACAGTACCTGACTTGTCAGCTTCGATCTGGTTCATCATTTTCATCGCTTCAACGATGCACAGGGTATCGCCTACGTTGACTTTCTGACCCACTTCGATGAACGCCTTCGCGTCCGGGCTCGGGGTGCGGTAGAAAGTACCAACCATTGGGGAACGTACGATGTGACCACTGATTTCTGCTGCAGCGGCAGGTGCGGCTTCAGCTGCTGCTGGCGCAACGGCTGCGGAAAGCGCAGGCTGCTGCACTGGCGCAGCGTAAGCTTGCTGCATTACCGGGAAGCTAGCGGCTGGGGCTGCACGGCTGATGCGTACAGACTCTTCGCCTTCAGAAATTTCCAGTTCGGAGATGCCTGATTCTTCAACCAGCTCGATCAGTTTTTTAATCTTACGAATATCCATGAGTGGGTTCCGTACTCTTGTTTAGTGTGATTGTGACAAGCGTTTTACCGCTGTCTGTAAAGCGTATGAATAGCCGTCTGCGCCCAGTCCGCAGATAACGCCAGCAGCGATATCCGACAGATACGAATGGTGGCGGAACGGCTCTCGGGCGTGCACGTTACTCAGGTGGATCTCGATAAACGGGATACCCACCGCGAGCAGTGCGTCGCGGATAGCAACACTGGTGTGCGTAAACGCGGCCGGATTGATCAGGATATAGTTCACAGTGTCTTTAGCCTGATGAATACGGTCGATGATTGCGTACTCCGCGTTTGACTGAAAATGATCCAAATCCACATTCAGCGAGGCTGCTTCCGTGCTCAGACGGTTAACAATTTCGCTCAATGTCAGCGTGCCGTACTTCTCTGGCTCACGGGTGCCGAGCATGTTCAGGTTCGGTCCGTTTAAAACTAAGATGTGGAACTTATCAGTCATTATGCCGCTATCTCCTGCGATTTTCGGGTAAAAAACAAAATATACCGTCGAAGCGCAAATGTCACCTTTTCAGAGGCCCAAAACCGCTGTCAGGCGAACCAAGGTCGCACATTATAACGATTTCGTAGCATTTGGCAGCTAAATACTGGTCTTATCAGGGAAGATTATCAACCGCAATCCAAAAAAGATTTGCGGTTGAGAGGTAATCTGCGGGAAAACGCACAGTTTCGCGAACTATCGCAACCACTGGCGGAACTTCTTGTAACGCCATGCTAAAAGCGCCACGGCTGCCAGCGCGTAAAGGACCGGCTGCGGAGAGAGGATCTTCACCGACCACAGATAATGAATGGGGGCGAGGATCGCGACAAGATAGACGAAGTTGTGCAGCAACTGCCAGCGACGGCCCAGCTTTCGCTGCGCATATTGCGTGGATGTCAGCGCTAACGCCAGCAGGATCAGCCAGCTAACAATGCCCAGCATCAGGTAAGGGCGTGTTACCAGCTCGCGGCCAAGCAGTGTCAGATTGTTAATTCCCAGTTCCAGCAGGGCGTAACTGGTGAGGTGCAGGGTCGCCCAGGCAAAACACCATAGCCCCAAAAGCCGACGGGTGCGTATCAATAATGGCTGTTTAGCGTAGCGCGCCAGCGGCGAGACGAGCAAGGTGGCCAGTAAAAATTTCAGAGCCATCCGACCGGTAAAATGCTGGATATCCTTTGCCGGATCGGCGCTAAAGAGGCCCTGGCTGGCCGCCCAGAACAGCCAGATAAAAGGAAGTATCCCGGCTAAATGCAGCAGCACTTTCAGCCAGGTAATCTGCTTTGCCGTTAAACGCACTCAGAAGTTCTCCCGTAAATTGAGGCCACGGTAAAGGGACGCCACTTCATCCGCATACCCGTTAAACAGCAGCGTGGGCTGGCGCTTCACGTCCAGCGCGCCGCCGGAGCCAATAAAGCGTTCCGTCGCCTGCGACCAGCGGGGATGATCCACATGCGGGTTCACGTTGGCGAAGAAGCCGTATTCACCCGGCGCCGCCAGGTTCCATGTCGTCGGCGGACGTTCGCGGGTCAACTTAATGCTGACGATCGATTTAATCCCTTTGAAACCGTATTTCCACGGCACGGTTAAACGGATGGGGGCACCGTTCTGCGGCGGAAGCGCCTTGCCGTAAACGCCGACGGTCAGGAGGGTAAGGGGATGCATGGCTTCGTCAAGACGTAACCCTTCAACGTAGGGATACTCCAGCCCGCCGCCGATGAACCGGTCTTTCTGGCCCGGCATCTCGTCCGGGGCGTAGCGCGTCTGGAAGGCGACGTATTTTGCATTGCTGGTGGGTTCAACCATCGCCAGCAGCTTATGCAGCGGGAAGCCTACCCAGGGCACCACCATCGACCAGGCCTCTACGCAGCGCATGCGATAGATACGCTCTTCAAGCGGGAAGCGGGTGGTCAGATCGTGATGGTCCAGCGTCAGAGGTTTTGCCACTTCACCGTCGATTTTCAGCGTCCACGGATCGGTTTTCATGCTGCCGGCATTGGCGGCAGGATCGGCTTTATCCAGACCAAATTCGTAGAAGTTGTTGTAGCCGGTGACTTTATCTTCCGGCGTGAGCGCCAGCGTGTTTTGCCATTCGGCGGGTTTGGTAAAGGTAAGCGGGGCACCGGAAGGCGCCTTAGGGCGATCGTTGCCTTTAAACCAGTCGAGCAGGTCGGCGTGTGCCGCTGGAGAGAGCGTCAGTGCCGTGGCGCTGATGCCAAGCATTTTCAGGATCTGGCGGCGCTGTAACATAAAGACAGATTCAGACGTTACGTCGGCTTCCGTCAGTTTTCGGTTTTTCATGGCATCCTCCGTCATGCGTTTTTCTAAGCATGACGGAGGAGAAGCGTTAGCGCGAATATGTCACGAAAATTTGAAGATTAGGCGATTTTCACCAGCGCGCGGCCGTGGAACTGGTTATCCATGATTTTACTGGCATATTCAGGTGCCTGGCTGAGCGTAATTTCGGTAGCGCTCTGGGTATAGAACGATTCCGGCAAATCGCGCACCAGACGCTCCCATGCCTCTGCACGGCGAGCCGCAGGCGTCATCACGGAATCCACGCCCTGCAGGCGGACGTTACGCAGAATAAATGGCATGACGGTCGTTGGCAGGGCAAATCCCCCGGCCAGGCCGCAGGCTGCCACGCAGCCGCCGTAGTTCATCTGCGCCAGGATTTTTGCCAGCACCTTGTCACCGACGGTATCCACCGCACCTGCCCAGACCTGTTTTTCCAGCGGGCGGGTCTCGGCAAACTCATCGCGGCCAAGAATGCGGCTGGCGCCGAGCTGGCGCAGATAATCATGCGTGCTTTCACGGCCGGAAACCGCCGCAACCTGATAACCCAGCTTGTGCAGCAGCGTGACCGCCGTGCTGCCCACGCCACCGCTGGCCCCGGTCACAACAATTTCACCCGACTCGGGGCGAACACCCGCCTCTTCCAGCGCCATCACGCACAGCATGGCGGTAAAGCCTGCGGTACCAACGATCATCGCTTTGCGGCCATCTATGCCTTTCGGCATAGGCACCAGCCAGTCGCCCTTCACGCGCGCCTGCGTTGCCAGCCCGCCCCAATGATTTTCGCCCACGCCCCAGCCGGTGAGCAGCACCTGCTGGCCCGCATGAAAACGGGGATCTTCGCTGCTATGAACCCGGCCAGCAAAATCAATACCCGGCACCATAGGGAAATTTCGGATGATTTTACCCTTGCCGGTGATCGCCAGCGCATCTTTATAATTTAAACTGGACCAGTCGATGTCGACGGTGACGTCGCCTTCCGGCAGGCGAGTCTCTTCTACGTCCTGTACGGAGGCAAGCGTTTTGCCGTCCTGCTGTTCTAAGATTAAAGCCTGCATACGGGGTCCTCACGGCTCAGATGATTGGAAAAGAGTTCCTGAAGACTATACTCGCTCAGGGTAAAGCAATGCCGATTTAACGCAATAAATTGCCAGATACGCCAGGTTTGGTAGTATGCCGCATTTGAAATGCAAGTTAGCGCTTACTCGCTACCCCATCAACCCACGGAGTAATCTCAAGGATGCGATTAACGACGAAGTTCTCGGCTTTTATCACCCTGCTGACGGGGCTTACCATCTTTGTCACGCTTCTTGGTTGCTCTCTGAGCTTTTATAACGCCATTCAGGACAAACTGGTCAACCGGGTGCAGTCCGTTGCGTCGGTCATTGATACGCGTCTGCTGACCACTCCACTTCCTGAGCTATCCCGGGAGCTGGATGAGTTGATGGTGCCGGTTGATATTATTCAGGTCGACATCCAGCAGGGAAAGCATCCGGTTTTAAGCCATAAACGACAGGACAGCTATCGACCTGCGGGCGTGGTGAGCCAGTATCGGGAAGTAACGGTGCACTCCCTCAAAAATCCGGGGATGACCATACACATGGTCTACCTCGATCCGATGGCCAGCTATTTCCGTTCTATGATGACCACCGCGCCGCTCACTGTTGCCGTCGCCTTCATTATTTTGCTGATTTTTCTCGCGGTCCGCTGGCTGCGCCGCCAGCTTTCAGGCCAGGAACTGCTGGAGATTCGCTCCGTGCGCATCCTGAACGGTGAACGCGGCCCGCAGGTTCGCGGCTCGGTCCATGAATGGCCCTCACGCGCCAGCAGCGCGCTGGATACGCTGCTCTCAGAGATCCAGTTTGCCAGCGACCAGCGCAGCCGAATGGATACGCTGATCCGCTCTTATGCCGCGCAGGATAATAAAACCGGCCTTAACAACCGCCTTTTCTTTGACAATCAACTCGCCACGCTGCTCGACGACCCGGAAAAAGTGGGCACGCACGGGGTGGTGATGATGATTCGCCTGCCCGATTTCGATCTGCTGCGCGACACATGGGGGCAGCGGGCGGCGGAAGAAAATCTCTTTACGCTGATCAACCTGCTCTCCACCTTTATTATGCGCTATCCGGGGGCGCTGCTGGCCCGCTACCACCGCAGCGACTTTGCCGTATTGCTGCCGCATCGCACGTTGAAGGAATCAGAAAGCATTGCCAGCCAGCTACTTAAGGCCGTCGACGCGCTGCCGCAGAGCAAAATGCTCGACAGAGACGATATGGTCCATATGGGGATTTGCGCCTGGCGCGGCGGACAGTCGACAGAGCAGGTGATGGAGCATGCGGAAGCGGCCACCCGCAACGCGGTATTGCAAGGGGCGAACGGATGGGCGGTCTATGATGATTCGCTGCCTGAAAAAGGGCGTGGAAACGTGCGCTGGCGTACTTTGATTGAGCAAATGCTGAGTCGCGGCGGGCCGCGTATTTATCAAAAACCGGCGGTCATGAAGAACGGTTTTGTCCACCACCGGGAATTGATGTGCCGAATTTTCGACGGGACGGAAGAGGTTATTTCTGCGGAATATCTGCCGATGGTTCTGCAATTTGGGCTCTCCGAAGAGTATGACCGCCAGCAAATTACACGCTTGATTCCATTTTTATCATTCTGGCCTGAAGAGAATCTGGCGTTACAGGTTACCGTTGAGTCATTAATACGCCCGCGTTTTCAGCGCTGGCTGCGTGATACATTAATGCAATGCGAAAAATCGCAACGCAAACGCATTATTTTTGAACTTGCTGAGGCGGATGTGGGTCAACACATCAGCCGGTTGCGTCCAGTGGTCCGTTTGATCAACGCGCTCGGTGCCCGTGTCGCGGTAACGCAGGCGGGTTTAACGCTGGTCAGTACCAGCTGGATCAAGGAGCTGGATGTGGAGCTATTAAAGCTACATCCGGGGCTGGTAAGGAATATTGAGAAGCGCACGGAAAACCAGCTGCTAGTTCAGAGTCTGGTTGAAGCGTGTAAGGGAACGCGAACACAGGTATTTGCCGCAGGCGTGCGCTCCAGAGGCGAATGGCAGATGTTAACAGAGCGCGGAGTGACGGGCGGTCAGGGCGATTTTTTTGCCGCCTCTCAGCCGCTTGACACCAACGTGAAAAAATATTTGCAAAGATACTCTGTTTGACCTGCCGTTTACGTTGTTTTCACGTAGAATATCGCGCCTGTAGCTTTGAGTATGTCGAGCAAAAAGCCAGTGAACGACCTTTAATGGGTTACAAATATCAGTGAGGAACACGACTGTTTACTCAGCCCTGAGGGAGTCAGGGGATGAATTTGTAACAACAGGAAACGTACTGCACAAATTTTCACCGTTGCAGATGATTTTTGCGCCTTGTCGCTGCTGCGTGTGGTTGGTAAAGTAAGCGGATTTTGTTTTCCGCCCCAGCTTTCAGGATTATCCCTTAGTATGTTGAAAAAATTTCGTGGCATGTTTTCCAATGACCTGTCCATTGACCTGGGTACCGCGAATACCCTTATTTATGTAAAAGGACAAGGCATCGTATTGAATGAGCCTTCTGTTGTGGCCATTCGTCAGGATCGTGCAGGCTCGCCGAAAAGCGTGGCCGCAGTGGGTCATGACGCGAAGCAGATGCTGGGTCGTACCCCTGGCAACATCGCCGCTATTCGCCCAATGAAAGACGGCGTTATCGCTGATTTCTTCGTGACTGAAAAAATGCTTCAGCACTTCATCAAGCAGGTTCACAGCAACAGCTTCATGCGCCCAAGCCCGCGTGTTCTGGTGTGTGTGCCGGTTGGCGCAACCCAGGTAGAACGTCGCGCAATCCGTGAATCTGCCCAGGGTGCAGGCGCACGTGAAGTGTTCCTGATTGAAGAGCCAATGGCTGCGGCAATCGGTGCGGGTCTGCCAGTTTCTGAAGCCACCGGTTCTATGGTGGTGGATATCGGTGGTGGTACCACTGAAGTGGCCGTTATCTCACTGAACGGCGTGGTGTACTCCTCCTCCGTACGTATCGGTGGTGACCGCTTCGATGAAGCCATCATCAATTACGTGCGCCGTAATTACGGCTCTCTGATCGGTGAAGCCACCGCAGAGCGTATCAAACACGAAATCGGTTCTGCGTATCCGGGCGATGAAGTGCGTGAGATCGAAGTGCGTGGCCGTAACCTGGCGGAAGGTGTTCCACGCGGCTTTACCCTGAACTCCAACGAAATTCTGGAAGCACTGCAGGAACCACTGACGGGCATCGTGAGCGCGGTAATGGTTGCGCTGGAACAGTGCCCACCAGAGCTGGCGTCCGACATCTCCGAGCGCGGTATGGTTCTGACCGGTGGTGGTGCGCTGCTGCGTAACCTCGACCGCCTGTTGATGGAAGAGACAGGTATTCCTGTCGTAGTTGCAGAAGATCCACTGACTTGCGTCGCCCGCGGTGGTGGCAAGGCGCTGGAAATGATCGACATGCACGGCGGCGACTTGTTCAGCGAAGAGTAGTCATGGTGAAAGGGTAGCGAATCGCTACCCTTTCTCTCTGACACGAGAATACGCATAGCCTATGAAGCCAATTTTTAGCCGTGGCCCATCGCTACAGTTTCGCCTCATTCTGGCGGTTCTGGTTGCGCTTGGCGTCATTATTGCCGATAGCCGCCTCGGTACGTTCAGCCAGATCCGAACGTACATGGATACCGCCGTCAGTCCTTTCTACTTTATATCAAATGGTCCCCGTGAACTGCTCGACTCCGTTTCTCAAACGCTGTCTTCACGAGACCAGCTCGAACTTGAAAACCGGGCATTACGCCAGGAACTGCTGCTGAAAAACAGCGAACTGCTGATGCTGGGGCAATACAAGCAGGAAAACGCGCGTCTGCGTGAACTGCTCGGCTCGCCGCTGCGTCAGGACGAGCAGAAGATGGTTACCCAGGTGATCTCCACCGTGAACGACCCTTACAGCGATCAGGTTGTGATCGACAAAGGGAGCGTGAACGGGGTGTATGAAGGTCAGCCCGTCATCAGTGATAAGGGCGTAGTAGGCCAGGTCGTTGCCGTCGCCAAACTGACCAGCCGTGTGCTGCTGATTTGCGACGCCACCCACGCGCTGCCGATCCAGGTCCTGCGTAACGATATCCGCGTGATTGCGGCCGGTAACGGCTGCACGGACGATCTGCAGCTGGAACATCTGCCTGCTAACACGGACATCCGTGTCGGCGACGTGCTGGTGACGTCCGGTCTCGGTGGACGCTTCCCTGAAGGTTACCCGGTTGCGGTGGTCTCTTCGGTTAAGCTGGATACGCAGCGTGCATACACCGTGATTCAGGCCCGTCCAACCGCCGGTTTACAGCGTCTGCGCTACCTGCTGCTGCTCTGGGGTGCCGATCGTAACGGTGCTAACCCGATGACGCCTGAAGAGGTGCATCGCGTGGCGAACGAACGCCTGATGCAGATGATGCCGCAGGTTCTTCCGCCAGCGGACTCTATGGGGCCGCCTGCGCCCGTGCCTGCGCCGGCAACCGGGTTAACGCAGCCGCAGCCTGATGCGCCGCCACCGCCTAAACTCTCTTCGGGAGGGCAGTAGTGGCAAGCTATCGTAGCCAGGGACGCTGGGTCATCTGGCTCTCGTTCCTCATTGCACTGTTGCTGCAGATTATGCCCTGGCCGGATAACATTCTCGTTTTCCGGCCAAACTGGGTCTTGCTCATTTTACTTTACTGGATCCTTGCCCTGCCGCATCGCGTAAATGTCGGCACGGGTTTTGTGATGGGTGCCATACTGGATCTCATTAGTGGCTCTACGCTGGGCGTGCGCGCCCTGTCCATGAGCATTATTGCGTACCTCGTCGCACTGAAATTCCAGCTCTTCCGTAACCTCGCGCTCTGGCAACAGGCCCTGGTCGTGATGCTGTTGTCGCTTGCTGCGGATATCGTTGTTTTCTGGGCAGAGTTTTTAGTGATCAACGTCTCTTTCCGACCGGAAGTGTTCTGGAGTAGTGTAGTAAACGGTGTGCTCTGGCCGTGGCTATTCCTGCTGATGCGTAAGGTTCGCCAGCAGTTTGCTGTGCAATAAAAGGTTTCTATGACGTCTCTGTATCTTGCTTCCGGCTCCCCGCGCCGTCAGGAACTCCTGACGCAGTTAGGGGTCTCTTTTGAACGCATCGTGACCGGCATTGAAGAAAAACGTGCTGAGGGCGAAAGTGCTCAGCAGTACGTGTCTCGCCTGGCACGCGAGAAAGCGCAGGCGGGCGTGGCCTGTGTGCCGCGCGATCTGCCCGTGCTGGGAGCAGATACCATCGTTATCCTTAACGGTGAAGTCCTCGAGAAACCGCATGACGCCGACCATGCGGCGCGCATGCTGCGCAAGATGTCCGGGCAAACGCACCAGGTGATGACGGCCGTCGCGCTGGCGGACAGCCAGCACGTGCTGGATTGCCTGGTAGTTACGGATGTCACGTTCAGAGTGATTACCGACGACGAGATCGCCGCTTATATTGCCAGCGGTGAACCGATGGATAAAGCAGGTGCATACGGTATTCAAGGGTTGGGTGGCTGTTTTGTCAGGAAGATTAATGGCAGCTATCACGCCGTAGTCGGCTTACCGCTGGTGGAAACGTATGAGTTGCTGAGCAATTTTAACTCACTGCGTGAGGGAAGGGATAATTATGACGGCTGAATTGTTGGTAAACGTAACGCCATCGGAAACCCGTGTGGCCTATATTGACGGTGGCATTCTTCAGGAAATTCATATTGAGCGTGAAGCGCGGCGCGGAATAGTAGGCAATATCTACAAAGGTCGTGTCAGTCGTGTACTGCCGGGTATGCAGGCGGCTTTTGTAGATATTGGACTGGATAAGGCGGCATTTTTACATGCCTCCGACATCATGCCGCACACCGAGTGCGTCGCGGGCGAAGAGCAAAAGCAGTTTGCCGTGCGCGACATTTCCGAGCTGGTGCGTCAGGGCCAGGACTTAATGGTGCAGGTGGTGAAAGATCCCCTTGGCACCAAAGGCGCCCGTCTGACCACCGACATTACCTTACCTTCCCGCTATCTGGTCTTTATGCCCGGCGCGTCGCACGTGGGTGTCTCACAGCGTATTGAGAGCGAAAGCGAGCGCGAGCGGCTGAAGAAAGTGGTCAGCGCCTACTGCGATGAACAGGGCGGGTTTATTATCCGTACCGCTGCAGAAGGGATCAGCGAAGAAGACCTGGCGTCGGATGCGGCTTACCTGAAGCGCGTCTGGACCAAAGTGATGGAGCGTAAAAAACGCAACCAGACTCGCTACCAGCTATACGGTGAGCTGGCGCTTGCGCAGCGCGTGCTGCGTGATTTTGCCGACGCGCAGCTCGACCGCATCCGCGTGGATTCTCGCCTGACGTATGAAGCGCTGCTGGAGTTTACCGCTGAATACATCCCGGAAATGCCGGGCCTGCTGGAGCATTACACCGGGCGTCAGCCGATCTTCGATCTCTATGATGTCGAAAACGAGATCCAGCGAGCCCTGGAGCGTAAGGTTGAACTGAAGTCCGGCGGCTATCTGATCATCGATCAGACCGAAGCGATGACCACCGTCGATATCAACACCGGCGCGTTTGTCGGTCATCGCAATCTGGACGATACCATCTTCAACACCAACATCGAAGCCACGCAGGCGATTGCGCGTCAGCTTCGTCTGCGCAACCTCGGCGGCATTATCATCATCGACTTTATCGATATGAGTAATGAAGACCATCGTCGTCGTGTGCTGCACTCGCTGGAACAGGCGCTGAGTAAAGATCGCGTGAAGACCAGCATCAACGGCTTCTCGCAGCTCGGCCTGGTGGAAATGACCCGGAAACGGACCCGCGAAAGCGTGGAACATGTCCTGTGTAATGAGTGTCCAACCTGCCATGGACGCGGAACGGTAAAGACGGTTGAGACCGTCTGCTATGAAATTATGCGTGAAATCGTCCGTGTTCATCATGCCTACGACTCCGATCGTTTTCTGGTCTATGCTTCCCCTGCGGTGGCTGAAGCCCTGAAAGGCGAAGAGTCGCACGCGCTGGCGGAAGTGGAAATCTTTGTCGGCAAACAGGTAAAAGTACAAATTGAACCGCTCTATAACCAGGAGCAGTTTGACGTCGTAATGATGTAAAACGCAGTACGCTGCGTGACGAAAGCTGACAAGGAGAGATGCGTGAGGCGATTGCCGGGGATTTTAGTGCTTACAGGGGCAACGCTGGTCGTGATTGTCGCGTTGCTCGTGAGCGGGCTACGCCTCGTTTTACCGCATCTGGACAGCTGGCGTCCGCAGCTGCTGGCGAAAATCGAATCCACCACCGGCGTGCCGGTCGACGTAAGCCAGGTTAGCGCCAGCTGGCAGAATTTTGGCCCGACGCTGGATGTCCGTGACATCAAGGCCAGCCTGAAAGATGGCGGTCATCTCAAAATCAAACGCGTAACCCTGGCGCTGGACGTCTGGCAAAGCCTGCTGCATCTGCGCTGGCAGTTTCGCGATCTCACCTTTTATCAACTCCAGTTTCTGACCAATACGCCGCTGACGGGCGGTGATAACAATCAGGGCCTGGAAGCCAACCGCTTCAGCGATCTCTTCCTCCGCCAGTTCGATCATTTCGATCTGCGCGACAGCGAAGTGAGCTTTATTACCCTTTCTGGCCAGCGCGCCGAACTGGCGATCCCGCAGCTGACCTGGCTTAACGGCAAGGATCGACACCGCGCCGAGGGGCAGGTCAATCTTTCCAGCCTGAACGGCCAGCACGGCGTCATGCAGGTGCGTATGGACTTGCGTGACGATGACGGCCTGTTAAACAACGGCAAAGTCTGGCTGCAGGCCGACGATGTGGATGTAAAGCCCTGGCTCGGCGACTGGCTGCAGCAAAACATGCAGCTGGAAACCGCCCGTTTCAGCCTTGAGGGCTGGATGACCCTGACGAAAGGGAAATTTGCCAGCGGCGATATCTGGCTGAAGCAAGGGGGCGCGAGCTGGAAGGGTGAAAGACAGCAGCATCAGCTTTCCGTCGATAACCTCACCGCGCACGTGACGCAGGAAAAAGAGGGCTGGCAGTTCGCCATCCCGGATACGCGCATCACGATGGACGGCAAGCCGTGGCCGCGCGGTGCGTTGACGCTGGCCTGGATGCCGGAGCAGGACGTGGGCGGCGCGGCGAGTAAACGCAGCGATGAGCTGCGCATCCGCGCCAGTAACCTGGATTTGGCGGCCATTGAAGGCCTGCGCTCCATGGCGGCAAAGCTCTCTCCGGACCTGGGCGAGATCTGGCTGGCAACGCAGCCGAGCGGAAAAATTGATTCTCTGGCGCTGGATATCCCGCTTCAGGCGACGGAAAAAACCCGTTTCCAGGCAACATGGAAAGATCTTGCCTGGAAGCAGTGGAAGATGCTGCCGGGCGCGGAGCATTTCAGCGGCAAGCTGGAAGGCAGCGTGGAGAACGGCAGGCTGACGGCCGATATGCACAACGCTAAAATGCCTTACGAGACGGTCTTCCGCGCGCCGCTGGAAATTGAGCAGGGCAGCGCGGTGCTTAACTGGCTCCGTAACGATAAGGGCTTCCAGCTTGATGGTCGCCATATCGACGTCAAAGCCAAAGCGGTACACGCGCGGGGTGACTTCCGCTATTTACAGCCGCAGGGTGACGAACCGTGGCTGGGCATTCTGGCCGGGATCAGTACCGATGACGGTTCTCAGGCCTGGCGCTATTTCCCGGAAAATCTGATGGGTAAAGCGCTGGTCGACTATCTGAGCGGCGCAATTCAGGGCGGTCAGGCGGAAAACGCCACGCTGGTCTACGGCGGTAACCCGCATCTTTTCCCGTACAAACATAATGAGGGGCAGTTCCAGGTGCTGGTGCCGCTGCACGACGCCACCTTCGCGTTCCAGCCGGGCTGGCCCGCGCTGAAAAACCTGGATATCGAGCTTAACTTCCTCAACGACGGATTATGGATGAAGGCGGACAGCGTTGCGCTGGGAGGCGTAACGGCCAGCAACCTGACGGCCAACATCCCGGACTACTCAAAAGAGAAGCTGCTGATTGATGCCGACATCAACGGCCCGGGGAAAGCGGTGGGGCCGTACTTTGAGGAGACGCCACTCAAAGAGTCGCTGGCGGCGACCCTTCAGCAGCTCCAGCTCGATGGCGATGTGAATGCTCGCTTACATCTTGATATCCCGCTGGACGGTGAAATGACCACCGCCAAAGGTGACGTCCGTCTGAAGAACAACAGCCTGTACATTAAACCGCTTGATAGCACCCTGAAAGACCTCAGCGGACAGTTCAGCTTTGTGAACGGTAATTTGAAAAGCGAACCGCTGACCGCCAGCTGGTTTAATCAGCCGGTGAATATCGACTTCTCAACAGCCGAGGGGCAAAAGGCTTATCAGGTGGCCGTTAATCTGGACGGCAACTGGCAGCCGTCGCGTATGGACGTCCTGCCGAAGCCGATTGAGGCGTCAGTAGCGGGCGCGGTCGCCTGGCAGGGCAAAGTGGCAATCGACCTGCCTTATCACGCGGGTGCACACTATAAGGTCGACATTACGGGTGACCTGAAGAATCTTCAAAGCCAGCTGCCTGCGCCGCTGGATAAACAGGCCGGACAGCCGCTGCCGGTGAAGCTTAACGTGGATGGCAATCTGGACAGCTTCGCGCTGACCGGAAGCGCGGGCGGAACAAACCACTTTAACAGCCGCTGGCTGCTTAACCGCAAGCTTACCCTCGACAAAGCCATCTGGACGACGGACAGCAAAACCACGCCGCCGTTGCCTGAGCATGCGGGCGTTGAGCTGAATCTCCCGCCGATGGACGGCGCGGAGTGGCTGGCGCTGTTTCAGAAAGGCGTTGGGCAAAACGTTGATGAGGCCGCCCAGTTCCCGCAGACCATTACCGTACGTACGCCGTCGCTGATGCTGGGCGGACAGCAGTGGAACAATCTGAGCATTGTCTCCCAGCCAACCGCTAACGGCTCAAAAGTGGAGGCGCAGGGCCGGGAAATCAACGGCACGCTGACCATGCGCAATAACGCGCCGTGGCAGGCAGCGATCCGCTATCTCTACTACAACCCGGCTGCCGCGAGTAAAGATAAACCGGCGAATACATCGCCGCTGAGTAATACTACCCGCGTCGATTTTAGCGGCTGGCCCGATCTGCAGCTGCGCTGCGCGGAGTGCTGGCTGTGGGGGCAAAAATATGGCCGTATCGACGGTGATTTTGCCATCCAGGGGAATACGCTCAAGCTCTCCGGCGGATTGATCGACACCGGCTTTGGCCGCATGACGGCGGGTGGAGAGTGGGTGAATAACCCGGGCGAGCAGCGCACGTCCCTGAAGGGCGACATTAAAGGCAACAAGCTGGATGCGGCAGCCAACTTCTTTGGCATCAGCACGCCGCTGCGCGGCTCCTCGTTTAACGTTAATTACGATCTTCACTGGCGTGCCGCGCCGTGGACACCGGACGAAGCGTCACTGAACGGTATTCTGAAAACACACTTTGGCAAAGGTGAGATCGCCGACGTGAGCACGGGGCGTGCCGGGCAGATCCTGCGTCTGCTGAGCGACACGCTGGTGGATGGGCTGGAAGCGGACATCGCCATGAAAGGCTCAGTCAACCTCGTGCGTCGCGAACTTGATATGGAAGCCGTGGTGGCGCCGGAAATTTCCGCCAGCGTGGGCGTGGCGGCGGCCTTTGTGGTTAACCCGATTGTCGGTGCGGCGGTGTTTGCCGCCAGTAAAGTGCTGGGGCCGCTGTGGAGCAAGGTCTCCATTCTGCGCTACCGCATTACCGGTCCGGTGGATAAACCGCAGATTAACGAGGTGCTGCGCCAGCCGCGCAAAGATGCACAGCAATGATTTGACGTGGGCTGGTAATTGCCTCACTCTCAATAAATACGATCTTTATACCGCCACGGGCGGCAACGAACGAGTAGCAATACGATGAGTCTGAACCTGGTAAGTGAACATTTGCTCGCAGCGAACGGCCTGAGCCATCAGGACCTGTTCTCCATTCTTGGTCAACTGACCGAACGCCGTCTCGACTACGGCGATCTCTATTTCCAGTCGAGCTATCACGAATCCTGGGTTTTAGAAGACAGCATCATCAAAGATGGCTCATATAACATTGACCAGGGCGTCGGCGTGCGCGCCATCAGCGGCGAAAAAACCGGTTTTGCCTATGCCGACCAGATTAGCCTGGCCGCGCTTGAGCAGAGCGCTCAGGCCGCGCGTACCATTGTGCGCGATGCCGGCGACGGTCGCGTGAAAACCCTGGGTGAAGTGCAGCACTCCGCGCTTTATACCAGCATCGACCCGCTGCAGAGCATGAGCCGCGAAGAGAAGCTGGACATCCTGCGCCGCGTGGACAAAGTGGCCCGCGCGGCCGACAAACGTGTTCAGGAAGTCTCCGCCAGCCTGAGCGGTGTGTATGAACTGATTCTGGTGGCGGCAACGGACGGTACTCTGGCGGCCGATGTGCGTCCGCTGGTGCGTCTCTCCATCAGCGTGCAGGTCGATGACAACGGCAAACGCGAGCGCGGCTCAAGCGGCGGCGGCGGTCGTTTCGGCTATGACTGGTTCCTGGGTGATGTTGACGGCGAAGCGCGCGCTGACGCGTGGGCTAAAGAAGCCGTGCGCATGGCGCTGGTGAATCTTAATGCTGTTGCGGCGCCGGCCGGGACGTTCCCGGTGGTGCTGGGCGCAGGCTGGCCGGGCGTGCTGCTGCACGAAGCGGTGGGCCACGGTCTGGAAGGCGATTTTAACCGTCGTGGGACGTCCGTGTTCAGCGGCCAGATCGGACAGCTCGTCTCCTCTGAGCTTTGCACCGTAGTGGATGATGGCACCATGCTTGACCGCCGCGGCTCGATTTCTATCGACGATGAAGGTACGCCAGGCCAGTACAACGTGCTGATCGAAAACGGCGTGCTGAAAGGCTACATGCAGGACAAACTCAACGCGCGCCTGATGGGCGTAGCGCCAACGGGTAACGGCCGCCGTGAATCTTACGCGCACCTGCCGATGCCGCGCATGACCAACACCTATATGCTGCCGGGCAAATCCACGCCGCAGGAGATTATCGAATCCGTGGATTACGGTATCTTTGCGCCAAACTTTGGCGGCGGCCAGGTGGATATCACCTCCGGTAAGTTTGTCTTCTCGACCTCAGAAGCGTATCTGATCGAGAAGGGCAAAGTGACCAAAGCGGTGAAAGGCGCGACGCTGATCGGCTCCGGTATTGAAGCCATGCAGCAGATTTCCATGGTCGGTAACGATCTGAAGCTGGATAACGGCGTGGGTGTTTGCGGTAAAGAAGGCCAGAGCCTGCCGGTTGGCGTGGGTCAGCCAACGCTGAAAGTGGATAATCTGACGGTGGGCGGCACGGCCTGACCTGAGCAAACATAAAAAATGGCGCTACAGATGTAGCGCCATTTTTTTAACGTAAGTTACCCAGCGGGATCTCCGGATCCGGCTCGTGAGTAATGCGGTTACGCAAGTCACGTCGAATGATTTCGATCGACCAGAACCAGACCAGATGACCCACGATCTCTGACACGTGTTCATACCAGGGCAGATCAAACAGCGGTGGCGTCAGCCCCATCAGCGGGAAGGAGAGCATGTGAACAAAAAGCTGTGCCAATGCACCCGCCAGCAAACCCTGCCAGAGTTTAATTTTCGGGAAGACTTCAGCAACGACACAATACCCAACCGCGAAGACGATTGAGAAAATAATATGCGTTACGCCGACCCAGTTAAATATATGTCCGGCAAAGGTATAAACTGCTGCGTTAGGATCAACTACGCCCAGCCAGTCGCGTAAAAAAACATAGGGTGGATTTAAAAAATTGCGGGAGCAATCTATCTGGCCTGCGGCTCTTATTAATTGCTCAGGGCCGCATGCGCCGGTAAATAAATCGGTGGGACTGCGTGGCGGGAGTGGTACCTCGGCTCCCCATTTGACAAACGCGGAGACAATTCCTGCAATTAAGCCAATGAACGCGGCGAGTCCGTAGCGCCTGCGTGACGGCGGTGTTTGTTCAAATAGATTCATTTCGTTTCCTTGTTTAACGTCATCCTGCGGAATACATTTTATTATTCAAATCAGCAACAAAATAATAACAGTCTGAATGCCAGACTGTTTATAAGGTAAAGGGCAGGCGGCGGCAGTGTCAATTCGCTATTCTTGATAGAAGCTAAAGAATATCCCTGGATGAAGGCCAGCTTCATCCTGAAATATTAATGGCGCGGATATTTCAGAAATTAATTACTTATTCCTTTCTTCTTCCGCGCATTCCCTGAAACAGCTCTGCTACGTCGACAAAATAGTCGGTCAGATAGTTAATACACACCTGTACTTTGAGGGGCAGCTTGTCCTTCTCGGTATACAGGGCGTAGACCGGGCGTGGATCGGACTGATAGCGCGGGAAGAGGATCTCCAGCACGCCGCTGTTGATCTCATTGATCACCCACATCAGCGGCACGTAGGCGATCCCGGCGCCGGCCACCAGCCAGCGCGAAATGGTCATCGGATCGTTGGTGACGAACCGGCCTTCCGGCAGCAGCCTGGTGGAGATCCCTTCCGGAGCAATCAGCTCAAATTCATTATCGGGGCGGACGCTGTACTCCAGCCAGGAGTGGTTAGCGAGATCGGCAGGTTTCTCGGGCACACCGTACTGCGCCAGATAGCTCTTCGAGGCACAGACCACCATCGGCATGCTTCCGAGGCGACGTGAGAACAGGCTGGAGTCCTGCAACGCGCCAACGCGGATCACCACGTCTAATCCATCGGCGATCAGGTCTGGGGCAGGGATGCCCGTCACCAGATTGACGGTAAGCCCAGGGTACTCTTTCAGCATGTCCGCCGTCATGGCAGCGAGAACATTTTGTGCCATAGTTGAAGAACACCCTATACGCAGCGTGCCGATGGGCGTGTTGTTAAAGGCATAGAGTTGCTCGTGAACATCCTGCACTTCATGCAGCATGCGGCGACAGCCCTGATAGTAAATTTTACCGGCTTCCGTCAACCCGATGCTGCGGGTGCTGCGGTTGAGCAGCTTAACCTGAAGCTCATCTTCCAGTTTGGACACCGTCTGGCTGATGGATGAGACGCTCATCTGAAGCTGGCGCGCAGCGGCGGTAAATGAGCCGAGTTCAACCACTTTGGCGAAGACGGACATGCGTTTTAAACGTTCCATTGTTCACTCTGGCTTAAAAGTGATTTAGATCACATATGATAGATAACAGCATAACAGTTACGTTAATATATTATTAATTACATAACGGCTGCGCCATTCTCGCCCTGCGTTTCTAGCTCTCCTGCGATGGCGTGCGCTAAAAAATTCTGAAGCCTGCACTCTCTCTTATCAAGGTCAACATGAGTCTGTTTCCCGTTATCGTGGTGTTCGGTCTGTCGTTCCCACCGATATTTTTCGAGCTTCTTTTATCACTGGCGATCTTCTGGCTGGTGCGTAAGGTGCTGGTCCCGACCGGGATCTACGATTTCGTCTGGCACCCTGCATTGTTCAATACCGCGCTGTATTGCTGCCTGTTTTACCTGATATCGCGCATGTTTGTCTGAGGTTGATGTGAAAACGCTAACAAGAAAAATCTCCCGCACCGCCATTACCATGGCGCTGGTTATCCTCGCGTTCATCGCTATTTTTCGCGCCTGGGTTTATTACACCGAATCACCGTGGACGCGTGACGCGCGCTTTAGCGCCGATGTGGTGGCAATTGCCCCCGACGTGGCCGGCCTTATCACGGCGGTTAACGTTCACGATAACCAGCTGGTGAAGAAAGATCAGGTCCTGTTCACCATCGACCAGCCTCGTTACCAGAAGGCGCTGGAGGAAGCAGAAGCAGACGTGGCCTATTACCAGGCGCTGGCCGCAGAGAAACGCCGTGAGGCAGGCCGTCGTAACCAGCTGGGCGTTCAGGCCATGTCCCGCGAAGAGATTGACCAGTCCAACAACGTGCTGCAAACCGTGCTGCACCAGTTAGCGAAAGCGCAGGCAACGCGCGATCTGGCGAAGCTCGACCTGGAGCGTACCGTGATCCGCGCGCCGGCCGATGGCTGGGTGACCAACCTGAACGTCTATGCCGGGGAGTTTATCACCCGTGGCTCAACCGCCGTGGCGCTGGTTAAACAGAACTCCTTCTACGTGCTCGCCTATATGGAAGAGACCAAGCTGGAGGGCGTTCGTCCGGGTTATCGCGCAGAAGTCACGCCGCTTGGCAGCAACCGCGTCTTTAAAGGTACCGTCGATAGCGTCGCCGCAGGGGTAACCAACTCCAGCAGCTCTAACGATGCCAAAGGGATGGCGACGGTAGATTCTAACCTGGAGTGGGTGCGTCTGGCGCAACGCGTGCCGGTACGTATTCATCTGGATGAGCAGCAGGGCAACCTGTGGCCAGCGGGTACCACGGCGACGGTGGTGATCACCGGAGAAAAAGATCGGGATGCCAGCCAGGACTCCCTCTTCCGTAAAATTGCCCATCGCCTGCGCGAGTTTGGTTAATCGCCATGGGTATCTTTTCCATCGCCAGCCAGCACATTCGCTTCGCCGTGAAGCTGGCGTGCGCCATCGTGCTGGCGCTGTTCGTTGGCTTCCACTTCCAGCTTGAAACCCCTCGCTGGGCGGTGCTGACCGCCGCGATTGTCGCGGCGGGCCCTGCCTTCGCCGCGGGTGGAGAACCCTACTCTGGTGCGATCCGCTATCGCGGGATGCTGCGTATCATCGGGACGTTTATCGGCTGTTTCGCGGCGCTGACCATTATTATTCTGATGATCCGCACGCCGCTGCTGATGCTAATGGTCTGCTGCATCTGGGCGGGTTTCTGCACCTGGGTCTCGTCTCTGGTAAAAGTCGAGAACTCCTACGCCTGGGGGCTGGCGGGCTATACCGCGCTGATCATTGTCATCACCATCCAAAGCGAACCGCTGCTCGCGCCGCAGTTTGCCGTGGAGCGCTGCAGCGAGATTGTGATTGGTATTGTCTGCGCGATCGTGGCTGACCTGCTTTTCTCCCCGCGCTCGATCAAGCAAGAGGTGGATCGCGAGCTGGACGCGCTGATCGTTGCCCAGTACCAGCTGATGCAGCTGTGCATTAAACACGGCGACAGCGAAGAGGTGGATAAAGCCTGGAGCGGGCTGGTTCGTCGTACGCAGGCGCTGGAAGGGATGCGCAGCAACCTCAATATGGAGTCGTCTCGCTGGGCGCGGGCGAATCGTCGCCTTAAAGCCCTGAATACCGTCTCCTTAACGCTGATTACCCAGGCGTGCGAAACCTATCTCATCCAGAACACCCGCCCGGAAGCAGTCACCGACACGTTCCGTGAGCTGTTTGCCGAGCCGGTAGAGACCGTACAGGACGTGCATAAGCAGCTTAAGCGCATGCGCCGGGTGATTGCCTGGACCGGGGAGCGCGAGACGCCGGTGACGATCTACACCTGGGTTGGGGCCGCAACGCGCTATCTGCTGCTTAAGCGCGGCGTGATCGGTAACACCAAAATCAGCGCGGCGGAAGAAGAGGTGCTCCAGGGCGAAGTGGTGATCAAGGCGGAGTCTGCCGAGCGGCATCACGCGATGGTCAACTTCTGGCGTACCACGCTTGCCTGTATGCTCGGCACGCTGTTCTGGCTGTGGACGGGCTGGACGTCCGGCAGCGGGGCGATGGTGATGATTGCCGTCGTGACCGCACTGGCGATGCGTCTGCCTAACCCGCGCATGGTCGCCATTGATTTCCTCTACGGCACCATCGCCGCTCTGCCGATAGGCGCGCTCTATTTCCTGGTCATCATCCCGTCGACGCAGCAGAGCATGCTGCTGCTCTGTATTAGCCTGGCGGTGATGGCGTTCTTTATCGGCATTGAAGTGCAAAAGCGCCGCCTGGGATCGCTGGGGGCGCTGGCGAGTACGATTAACATCATCGTGCTGGATAACCCGATGACCTTCCACTTCAGCCAGTTCCTCGACAGCGCGCTGGGTCAGCTGGTGGGCTGCTTCCTGGCGATGATGGTGATTCTATTGGTCCGGGATAACTCGCAGGCGCGGACGGGGCGCGTATTGCTGAACCAGTTTGTATCGGCTGCCGTGTCGTCGATGACTACCAATACCGCGCGTCGTAAAGAGAACCACCTGCCCGCGCTCTACCAGCAGCTGTTTTTACTGCTGAACAAGTTCCCGGGCGACATAGCGAAGTTCCGCCTGGCGTTAACCATGATCATCGCGCACCAGCGTCTGCGCAACGCGCCGGTGCCGATCAACGACGATCTCTCGGCCTTCCACCGTCAGCTGCGTCGTACCGCCGACCATGTGCTTTCCGCCAGCAGTGACGACAAACGCCGTCGTTACTTTACCCAACTGCTTGAAGAACTGGATATTTATCAGGAAAAGCTCAAGCACTGGCAAGCGCCTCCACAGGTGACCGAGCCGGTAGGGCGGCTGGTGTTTATGCTGCATCGCTACCAGAATGCCCTCACGGATAACTGACTGAAGTAAAAAAACCGACGCCAAAAGCGCCGGTTTTTTTGTGGCTATACTTATTCCAGCACGTACTTACATCAGGAAGGGAGGACACATGACGACTCAGGCGCTTCAGGACAACACCCTTTTTCAGACCGGCTATCTGGTCGACGGCATCTGGAAAACGCTGGACACAACGTTTGATGTGCTGAACCCCGCGACCGGTGAGGTCATCGCTAAAGTTGCGAAAGCGGGTAAAGCGCAAACCGAAGAAGCGATCGCAGCGGCCACCAAAGCCTTCCCGGCATGGCGTGCCAAAACCGCGAAAGAGCGTTCGGCGATTCTGTACCGCTGGTACGAACTGATTATTGAAAATAAAAGCTGGCTCGGGCGGTTAATGACCACCGAGCAGGGCAAGCCCCTGAAAGAGGCGGAAGGGGAAGTGGAGTATGCCGCCAGCTTTATCCAGTGGTTTGCCGAAGAGGCCAAGCGCGCGAACGGTGAGATTATTCCGCCAATCAAGCCCGGCTCGCGCATTCTGGCGACCCGTGAGCCCATCGGCGTGGTCGCGGCCATCACGCCGTGGAACTTCCCGATGGCGATGCTCACCCGCAAGCTAGGCCCGGCGCTGGCAGCCGGGTGTACCGGTGTCATCAAACCGGCCAATAACACGCCGCTCAGCGCCTTTGCGCTGCTGACGCTGGCAAAACAGGCGGGCGTGCCCGACGGTGTGCTCAACGCGGTGGCCGGAAATACCCATGAAATCAGCGATGCGATCATGGCCAGCCACGATGTGCGTAAAATCTCCTTTACCGGTTCGACCTCCGTCGGCAAAACGCTGGTGCGCAACGCCGCAGAAACCATGAAAAAAGTCTCGATGGAGCTGGGGGGAAATGCTCCGTATATCGTCTTTGAGGATGCCGACATCGAGGCTGCGGTAAAAGGCGCAATTGCCAATAAATTCCGCAATGCCGGGCAGGTCTGCGTCAGCGTGAACCGCTTCTACATTCAGGAAACCGTCTACGACAAGTTTGTGAATAAGCTCGCAGATGCGGTTAATGCCCTTAAGGTGGGGAATGGCCTTGAGGACGGCGTCGTCGTCGGACCGCTGATTGAATCCGCAGCGGTCGACAAGGTCCGTGAGCATGTTGAAGATGCTGTCACACGAGGGGCGACCGTGCTGGCGGGCGGCAAACCCCATCCGCTGGGCGGTAATTTCTGGATGCCAACCGTGCTGGGCGACTGTCACGAAGGCATGAAGCTGGCAGAAGAAGAGACGTTTGGTCCGGTTGCGGCGTGTTTTCGCTTCACCTCGGAAGATGAAGTTATCCAGCGTGCGAATAACACGCCTTACGGGCTGGCAGCTTACTTCTACACCCAGAACCTTTCCCGGGTTTTCCGCGTTTCACAGGCCATCGAGAGCGGGATGATTGGCATTAACGAGTGCGCCGTTTCCACCGAGCTGGGGCCTTTCGGCGGCGTAAAAGAGTCCGGTCTTGGACGTGAGGGATCCGTGCTGGGGCTTGAAGAGTATCTGGAAGTTAAAACCCTGCATATCGGGGGATTATAATAGACTGGGCGGCATCTGCCGCCCGCCTGGACTGGGTGGCTGGCAATGAAAACCTATACTTTTGATTTTGACGAAATCGACAGTCAGGAAGACTTTTATCGGGAATTTATCCGGGCGTTTGATCTTGAACGGGAAAGCGTGACCAATCTGGATACGCTGTGGGACGTGGTCACCGGCAGCATGCTGCCGCTACCGCTGGAGATTGAGTTTATCCATCTGCCCGATAAGCTGCGCAGACGTTTCGGCGCGCTGATATTACTCTTCGATGAAGCGGAGGAAGAGCTTGAAGGACAGCTTCGCTTTAACGCGCGGCATTAAATGAAAAAAGCCCCTGACCACGAGGCCAGGGGCAAGTCGTATGATGAGATACGACGAGGGTTTATTTATACAGTTCAGCCGTGGCGTGCCAGTGGTCACCCTGATTCAGTTCGGTGACGCGATAGCTGCTGGCGCCTGCTTTTTCAACTTTGGCGGCAAGCTCCTGACGAATGTCCATCGGGGAGCCGGTGACTGACGTCACGGAGACGCTGCCCATTGGCTGCAGATTTTGTGCCTGATCGGCATTCACTTGCTGTACGGCTGCGCTTGCGCCGAAAGAGAGAGCGGATGCCAGACCCAGGGTTGCGATGATCAATTTGGTTTTCATAGTCTTTACTCCTGAACAGGTTTTTGCTCAACGGCGAGAAGGGTTGAACTGCTATTTTTATGCCTGGTGCCGTTGAGTGGAGAGTTATGTCTTCAGTGATTAATAAAACTTATTTGTACAGCTCGGCGGTGGCGTGCCAGTGGTCACCGGAACGCGCTTCGATAATGCGATAGGATGACGCACCTTTTTCTTCCGCTTTTTTGTTCAGCATCTCATGCATGTCCATTGGAGACGTGCCAACAGCGCCGACAGAAACCGTACCGATTGCCTCACGGGATTGCGCCTGGTCAGCATTAATAGCGTCAGCCGCGAAAGCACCGAAGGACAGGACAGACAGGACGCTCAGCGCCGCTACAGTAGTTTTGATTTTCATGATTCTTACCTCGTCGAATTTTTTAGTGGGGTCTTGTTTCGTGACCCTCATCACAAAATCAAGTATACACTAATAACGTAAAAAATTAATACCAGGCTAATGGTTTCCCTTGTTATCACGTGTTAAACACGCTTTTTTTTATAACCTAATTGCATAATGCTGGGTGTTTTATGAGCAATTTGTGTTGGTATTAATAAGAAAATCATAGGGATAATGCTTTTTGATTTTTTGTGCGATTTGCGGGATTGCTATTCACTGGGTGAATGTTAATGAGTGGTAAAAAGCACTAATTGTCAAAGCAAGGGCAGTGAAATAAAGGGGGAAATGATGCGAGAGCAGAATGATCCCCGCAGTGGCGCTACGGGGGATGGCGCATTACAGTTCCTGTTCGAACAGAACCAGAATCGCTTCGTGGAGATCCTTCACGGAGAAACCGCTAGCCGGGGTGGTAAAGATGGTGTCATCACCGGCAATGGTGCCGAGAATACCCTCTGTTTTACCTAACGAGTCCAGCATGCGGGCAATCAGCTGCGCGGCACCCGGGCTTGTGTGGATGACCACAACGGCGTCGTTATAGTCGATATCCAGAACCAAATTCTTGAGCGGGCTGGAGGTGGTCGGCACGCCAAGTTCAGCCGGCAGGCAATAGACCATCTCCATCTTGGCGTTGCGGGTACGCACCGCGCCAAACTTGGTTAACATGCGGGAGACTTTCGACTGGTTGATGTTATCGAAGCCTTGTTCCTGCAGCGCCTGAACAATTTCTCCCTGAGAACTGAATTTCTCTTCTTTAAGTAGCGCCTTAAACGCTTTTACCAATTCTTCTTGCTTAGACGAGCTTCGCATAAGTCACCCGGAATATGACGAAAGAAACAACATTATTATGCATGTGGATGAATTTTTATGCAAATTATCTGCTCAACGGCAGGCTGAAATAATGTTATGAAAGGGAGTGATTTTATCAGATTTCGTTATCAGAAAACATGCCTGGGTCACGCCGCGCAAATAAGCTTAAAAGTAAATTAAATGTTATCAAAATGATGTTGTTTTGGTGGCGTGGCAGGGTGTATTGTAACCACCTCTTAATTCGTTGCCATCTGTCGTCAGATAGCTTTCTGGTGAGAGATAAAGTCGTGTGACCTCAAATTCTTTAGCTTCGAAAATTGTAATTAAAGACATGCTGATTTAAGGTCGCGGCAACGGATTTACAGATACTTAAGTTAACCATAATAAGGAGTTTAGGATGAAAGTCGCAGTCCTCGGCGCTGCTGGTGGTATCGGCCAGGCGCTTGCCCTACTACTGAAAACCCAACTGCCTTCAGGCTCAGAACTCTCCCTGTACGATATTGCTCCGGTAACCCCAGGCGTGGCGGTTGACCTGAGCCACATCCCGACCGCTGTAAAAATCAAAGGCTTCTCCGGTGAAGATGCGCGTCCTGCGCTGCAGGGTGCTGACGTGGTCCTGATTTCTGCAGGCGTGGCGCGTAAGCCAGGCATGGATCGTTCAGACCTGTTCAACGTCAACGCGGGCATCGTGAAAAACCTGGTGCAGCAGATCGCTGAAGTGTGCCCGAAAGCATGCATCGGTATCATCACTAACCCGGTGAACACCACCGTTGCTATCGCAGCCGAAGTGCTGAAGAAAGCGGGGGTGTACGACAAAAACAAACTGTTCGGCGTGACCACGCTGGATATCATCCGTTCCAACACCTTCGTTGCTGAACTGAAAGGCAAACAGCCAACAGAAGTGGAAGTGCCGGTTATCGGCGGCCACTCTGGCGTGACTATTCTGCCTCTGCTGTCGCAGATCCCGGGCGTGAGCTTCACCGAGCAGGAAGTGGCTGACCTGACCAAACGAATCCAGAACGCGGGCACCGAAGTGGTGGAAGCGAAGGCGGGTGGCGGTTCTGCAACCCTGTCTATGGGCCAGGCGGCTGCACGTTTCGGTCTGTCACTGGTTCGCGCCCTGCAGGGCGAGAAAGGCGTTGTTGAATGTGCTTACGTTGAAGGCGACGGCGAACATGCCCGCTTCTTCTCTCAGCCGCTGCTGCTGGGCAAAAACGGTATTGAAGAGCGTAAGCCTATCGGTACGCTGAGCGCGTTTGAGCAAAACGCGATGGAAGGCATGCTGGACACGCTGAAGAAAGATATCACTCTGGGTGAAGAGTTCGTTAACAAGTAAAACGAAGTGTCTCCCGTAGGCCGGGTAAGCGTTAGCGCCACCCGGCAAAAAAACCGAAGCCAGTAAGTGCTTCGGTTTTTTTATGGGGCTAATTTGTTGCCGGGTATTCCTGAATCGTCACGTGCAACGTCATTTTCTTATCGTTGCGCATGATTTCGACAGGGATGATCGAGCCAGGGCGAATTTCGGCCACCTGGTCCATCGTCTCCAGGGCCGAGACTGCCGGCGTGCCGTTGACCGACACGATGACATCATTAACCTGAATCCCCGCGTTAGCCGCCGGGCCACCCGGTGCCACCTCGTTGACGACGATGCCCTGAATCTGATCGATACCGCCGCCCTGAGTATGCATTGGCGCAATTTCGCGCCCGCCGATACCGATATAGCCGCGGATCACGCGTCCGTCGCGGATCAGCTTATCCATAATCTTGGTCGCCAGCTGGAACGGAATAGCAAAGCCGATCCCTTCCGGCGTCTCGCCGTCGTTACTTTTATCGAACGAGAGGGTGTTGATGCCCATCAGTTCGCCCAGCGAGTTGACCAGCGCGCCGCCGGAGTTGCCGTGGTTGATTGACGCATCCGTCTGCAGGAAGTTCTGCCGTCCTGACGGGTTGAGGCCGATTCGACCGGTCGCGCTGATAATTCCCTGCGTGATGGTCTGGCCCAGGTTGTACGGGTTACCGATCGCCAGCACCACATCGCCGATGTGCGGCGTACGTTTACGGTTGATCGGAATGACCGGCAATCCGCCCGTGGCGTTAATCTTCAGCACGGCCAGATCGGTCAGGCTGTCTGAACCCACAAGCAACGCCTCAAACACGCGGCCATCCTGCAGGGCGACGATGATCTGGTCGGCATCGTTGATCACGTGTTTGTTCGTAATAATGTAGCCGCGCTCGTCCATAATCACCCCGGAGCCAAGGGTGCGGATCTCAAGCTGGTTATGTGCTGAGCTGTTGAGGCCGCGGTTATAAACGTTAACCACGGCAGGGGCGGCACGGCGAACGGCCTGGTTATAGGTCGCCGGCGTTTCATCCGTGCTGTCGAACTGGGGGGCAGACAGCTTATTAAACTGACGCAAAGACGGCATCGCCAGCAGCAGCAGGCCAGCGACAATCAAACCGATGACAATGGAACGTAAGAGCTTTAAAAGCATGATGCGCGTGTCGTGAAAAAAGGAACGATTTGCAGCATAACATGAGTTATCCGGACATCACACGCAGCGGTGATGTCCGGGATCGCAAATGCTTAGCGCAACAGAATGTAGATAGACTCATTACCACGCATGACCTGCAGGGCAATGACCGCCGGTTTGCTCTCCAGCACCTTGCGCAGTTCGGCAATGGACTGCACGCGATTGCGGTTCACGCCAATGATGACATCTTCCTGATGCAATCCGGCCTGCGCGGCAGGGCTGCTCTTCTCGACGGTGTCCAGGCGAATGCCTTTCGTACCGTCTTTCAACTGCCCATCGCTTAAAGTTGCTCCCTGCAGCGCCGGGGCGATAAGCTCCGCGCTGGCAGAGGACGAGGTGCTTTTATCCAGCGTCACTTCGACATTCAGCGGCTTACCGTCACGGATCAGGCCCAGCTTCACTTTGGCCCCCGGTTCGGTAGTGGCAATACGCGAACGCAGTTCAGCAAAGCTGCTCAGCGGCTTGTCGTTAAGGCTGACGATCACATCGCCCGATTTGATGCCTGCTTTTGCCGAGCCGGAGTTTGGCAGCACTTCACTGACAAACGCACCGCGCTGCACGTTGATATTGAACGCTTTCGCGATATCCGCGCTCATCTCCATGCCTTTAATACCCAGCAGTCCACGTTTGACTTCGCCGAACTGGATTAGCTGCTGCGCCAGCGTTTTAGCCATATTGCTCGGGATCGCAAAGCCAATCCCAATGCTGCCGCCGCCCGGAGCCAGAATTGCCGTGTTAATGCCAATCAGCTCGCCGTTAAGGTTGAGTAATGCCCCGCCGGAGTTGCCCCGGTTGATTGAGGCATCGGTCTGGATGAAGTTTTCCAAACCTTCCAGATTCAGGCCACTGCGTCCCAGCGCAGAGATTATGCCGGAGGTGGCGGTTTGACCTAAACCAAAGGGGTTGCCCACGGCGACGGCAAAATCACCGACGCGCAGCTTGTCGGAATCCGCAATGGCAATCTGGGTCAGGTTGCTCGGGTTCTGCATCTGCAATAGCGCGATGTCGCTCTGATCATCGCCGCCAATCAGTTTGGCATCAAATTCACGACCATCGTTCAGCTGGACGCTGATTTTATCGGCCTGGCTGATGACATGATTGTTGGTCAGGATATAGCCTTTAGCCGCATCAATGATGACACCGGAGCCCAGGCCTTCAAAAGGCTGAGCCTGCTGGTTGGGGGACTCATCGCCAAAATATTTTTTCAGTTCTTCCGGTACGCGCTGGCTTTGAACCGCCGTGCCTTCTACCTGAACGCTCACGACCGCGGGCAACACTTTTTCCAGCATTGGCGCGAGGCTGGGAGTGGCTGCCTGTCCCGGCACCTGCGAAGGCAGCGCCGCACCGGCAGGGAAGGACGCCGAGAGAGATAACCCGACACTTAACGCTATAGCGCTCAACAGCTGGTTTTTTTTCTTCATTGATGCTGACTCTCGTATCCTGGAATGAAAGAAGAACGGCCCAAAATCATGATGATGTTATTGAATTTTATACCGCTGAACAATGAGGTGTTTGACTAAATAATAGCTGGGGACGGGAAGAAAGGACGGGCGCAAGAGATGCGCCCGTAAAATATATTTATGTTGTGCGATTAATCGCGTTTTGCGCCACCGCGCAGCAGGCCGGACGCTCCGTCAGAGTAGTCGCGTGGCATCTGAACCGGAGCCTGATCGTTACCCGCTTCTGAGTCGGCCAGACGGTTGCGGAACGGGTTAGTCTCCGCGGTCATTTCCGGCAGCAGGCTGCTGGAGCTTTTCGCCATATGCTGATACAGCTGACGGTAGTCGGTCGCCATGTTGTCCAGCAGCTCGGCGCTACGGGCAAAGTGGCTGACCAGCTCTTCGCGATACTCTTCCAGCTCTGCTTTATTCTTTTCCAGTTCGTACTGCAGTGACTGCTGCTGACGCAATTTGCGGTTACCGAAACGCATGGCCACAGCACCGATCACGATGCCGACGACTAAACCGATTAGCGCATATTCCCAGGTCATGAACTTCTCCCGTTGTCTTGTTGTTCCGTAGGGTGTTGGCTCGGCTCCTGCCTGTGCCTGATAATGCCACTATAACCGCTATTTCCGCAGAAGTGGAATCCTGACGTATCATCGCGTAGTGTAGAACGGCCTTTTTTTCATCAGTCACGCCTGCTGATGAGCATTAATTGAAGGAATAACAATAAGATTATGCAAATCCTGTCCCCTGCATCGCGATATCAACTGGCCCTGAATGAGGGTACTCATCAGCCTGATGACGTTCAATGTGAGGCGGTAAACCGTCTGGAGATGATTTATCAGGCGCTCACGGCAAAACCTGCTGAAGTAGAACAGAGTGGTGGGCTCAAAGCGGCGTTTGGCCGACTGCTCGGCAAAAAAGCGCCGCAGGCTCAGGCTCCGGTGCGCGGTTTATATATGTGGGGCGGCGTCGGTCGCGGAAAAACCTGGCTGATGGATCTGTTTTATCTCAGCCTGCCGGGGGAGCGTAAACAGCGCCTCCACTTCCATCGCTTTATGCTGCGGGTGCATGAAGAGCTGACAGCGCTGCAGGGCAAAAGCGATCCGCTGGAGATTGTGGCTGACAGGTTCAAGGCGGAAACGGACGTGCTCTGCTTCGATGAGTTTTTTGTTTCTGACATTACCGACGCCATGCTGTTAGGCGGGCTGATGAAAGCGCTGTTTGCCCGCGGGATCACGCTCGTTGCCACGTCGAATATCCCGCCGGATGAACTCTATCGCAACGGCCTGCAGCGGGCGCGTTTCCTGCCGGCCATTGATGCTATCAAACAGCATTGCGACATCATGAATGTCGATGCCGGTGTCGATTATCGTCTGCGCACGTTAACGCAGGCGCACCTGTGGCTTTCGCCGTTAAACGCCGATACCGCTCGCGAGATGGATAAACTCTGGCTGGCGCTGGCGGGCGCAAAACGCGAAAACGCACCGACGCTGGAGATTAACCATCGCCCGTTACCTACCCTTGGCGTAGAAAACCAGACGCTGGCGGTCTCTTTTGCGACGCTCTGCGTGGATGCCCGCAGCCAGCATGACTATATTGCGCTTTCGCGCCTGTTCCACACCGTGATGATGCTGGATGTGCCGGTGATGACGCGGCTGATGGAGAGCGAAGCGCGGCGCTTCATTGCGCTGGTGGACGAGTTTTACGAGCGCCACGTCAAGCTTGTCGTCAGCGCCGAGGTGCCTTTATATGAGATCTACCAGGGCGAGCGGCTGAAGTTTGAGTTCCAGCGCTGCCTCTCGCGCCTGCAAGAGATGCAGAGCGAAGAGTATCTCAAGCGTGAGCATATGCCCTAATCAATGCTCCCCTCTCCCACAGGGAGAGGGGCTGGGAGTGAGGGCACCAGACCGCACAAACGCGCCCCCCGAAAAACCCATTCCAAATCACATTTAAGGGTCGATCTTTGACCTCAACTTCTCTATAATCTTGCGACCCCACGTTACGAGAAGGTTTTTTTCCCGAAACTTTCTATGTGTCGGCATGTGCTATTCGAAGGGGTAGGTTTGCCGGACTTTGTCGTGTGAACCTCAACTGACTAAACGTTTGGGTGTTCACCAACGTGTAACTTATTATTTGGGTAAGCTTTTAATGAAAACTTTTACAGCTAAACCAGAAACCGTACAGCGCGACTGGTATGTTGTTGACGCGACCGGTAAAACTCTGGGCCGTCTGGCTACTGAACTGGCTCGTCGCCTGCGCGGTAAGCATAAAGCGGAATACACTCCGCACGTTGATACCGGTGATTACATCATCGTTCTGAACGCTGACAAAGTTGCTGTTACCGGCAACAAGCGTACTGACAAAGTGTACTACCACCACACCGGCCACATCGGTGGTATCAAAGAAGCGACCTTTGAAGAGATGATTGCCCGCCGTCCTGAGCGTGTGATTGAAATCGCGGTTAAAGGCATGCTGCCAAAAGGCCCGCTGGGTCGTGCTATGTTCCGTAAACTGAAAGTTTACGCAGGCAACGAGCACAACCACGCGGCACAGCAACCGCAAGTTCTTGACATCTAATCGGGATTATAGGCAATGGCTGAAAATCAATACTACGGCACTGGTCGCCGCAAAAGTTCCGCAGCTCGCGTTTTCATCAAACCGGGCAGTGGTAAAATCGTAATCAACCAGCGTTCTCTGGAACAATACTTCGGTCGCGAAACTGCCCGCATGGTAGTTCGCCAGCCGCTGGAACTGGTTGATATGGTAGAAAAACTGGATCTGTACATCACCGTTAAAGGTGGTGGTATCTCCGGTCAGGCAGGTGCGATCCGTCACGGTATCACCCGCGCTCTGATGGAGTACGACGAATCCCTGCGTTCTGAACTGCGTAAAGCTGGCTTCGTTACTCGTGACGCGCGTCAGGTTGAACGTAAGAAAGTGGGTCTGCGTAAAGCACGTCGTCGTCCACAGTTCTCCAAACGTTAATCCATTCTGCTTACGCAGAACGATTGGCGAAAAACCCGCTTCGGCGGGTTTTTTTATGGATAATGCGCAGGTTATCCACAGTAACATTTCATATATCTTCTCTTTTTCCACATTTCCGGCATCCCCTCACCACAAAGCCATCAAAATCTGGTAAACTATCATCCAATTTTCTGCCCAAATATCGGTGAATACTCGATTTTTGTTCGATTCTTGAACAATGTGTCTTCTCTGGGATGGGCGATACTTCATCTGGCTGGCCCCGTTGGGCCGGTAGCAGTAAAAATTCTGAATATACCTGGAGGTTTTCATGGCTGTCGCTGCCAACAAACGTTCGGTAATGACGCTGTTTTCTGGTCCTACTGACATTTATAGCCATCAGGTTCGTATCGTGCTGGCCGAGAAGGGTGTCAGTTTTGAGATCGAGCATGTGGAAAAGGATAACCCGCCTCAGGATCTGATCGATCTCAACCCGAGCCAAAGCGTACCGACGCTGGTGGATCGCGAGCTGACCCTGTGGGAATCCCGTATCATTATGGAATATCTGGATGAGCGTTTCCCGCATCCGCCGCTGATGCCTGTTTACCCTGTTGCACGTGGTGAAAGCCGCCTGTACATGCAGCGTATCGAAAAAGACTGGTACTCGCTGATGAACGTCATTACCAGCGGCTCCGCTTCAGAAGCCGACGCTGCGCGTAAGCAACTGCGTGAAGAGCTGCTGGCAATTGCCCCTGTGTTTGGTCAGAAACCGTTCTTCCTGAGCGACGAGTTCAGCCTGGTGGATTGCTATCTGGCCCCGCTGCTGTGGCGTCTGCCAATTCTGGGCGTTGAGTTCAGCGGCCCTGGCGCAAAAGAGCTGAAAGGCTATATGACTCGCGTATTTGAGCGCGACTCTTTCCTGGCATCTTTAACTGAACCGGAACGTGAAATGCGTCTCGGCCGAGGCTAATGACTGTGGAAATGTCACAACTTACCCCACGCCGTCCGTATCTGCTGCGCGCCTTCTATGAATGGCTGCTGGATAACCAGCTCACGCCGCACCTGGTTGTGGATGTGACGTTGCCGGGCGTGCAGGTTCCAATGGAATACGCACGCGACGGACAGATTGTACTGAATATTGCGCCACGTGCAGTGGGTAACCTGGAGCTGGCAAACGACGAAGTGCGCTTTAATGCGCGTTTCGGCGGCGTGCCGCGTCAGGTTTCCGTTCCGCTGGCTGCGGTTCTGGCTATCTACGCCCGTGAAAACGGTGCAGGCACCATGTTCGAGCCGGAAGCGGCGTATGATGAAGAGGTTGCCAGCCTGAATGACGATGAGGCATCCGATGAACGCGAAAGCGACCCGGTAATGTCTGTGATTGATGGCGACAAGCCCGATCGTCAGGACGACGACGAGGGTCCCGATGATGAACCGCCACCGCGCGGTGGTCGTCCCGCACTGCGCGTTGTGAAATAAACAAACAGGCCCGACGGGCCTGTTTTGCTTTCTGCTTATAGCGGTTAGCTGTTACGTTCCCGCCACTCTTTTATCATTTCAGCGGTGACTTCATTCTGGTAACAAATTGGGGAATAGCCACCAGCCTTACTCCATGCACTGCGACGCCCGCATGAACTGCCATTTCGGGCCTGATTAAAAGGGCAAGCACATACGCCGGGATAATCAGCGATAGACTCCGCAATAATTTCGTTTTTAACCTGAGTATCGGAGAGCGCGTTGGCTTTGGCGACAGCATTACCGACGCTGAAAAACAAAATGGCAAAGAGTAGCCCGGTGACGATTTTATCGAATTTCATATCTTCATTTCCGTATGTAGTAGCAATATATCAGCGGCAAAGAGGTGCCGGCCCAGGATCAGACAAGTTATTTAGATGACACTAGTTGTCGTTTCATATTTGAGAATGCAATGATATTAGCTGTGAATGTTAATTCAGATATCTATGCTGTTAGTGAATGTTATTATCGAAATGTCCGGACATAAATGTCACATTTTCGATTGTGTTTGCCCTAAGAATCACTCCGGTTAAAGACATAATAAAAAGCCCCGAAGGGCTTTTAAATAGCGCATATTTAGGCTTTAATCCCTTGGTGTATTACAAGGAACATCTAATTGCCCTAGGGGTATACACGGAACAAAGGCGGTTGATCTAAGTCCTTAAGATGGCGCTCGCGGGCGACATGAACCGCATAACCCTGTTCCAAAGCCCAATCAGCAGCCTTTTCCTGCGTTTTCTCTGTATGTATCTCTTTGCCGTCAACAATCACCACATGATGGATAACGTCTTCATCCTCACTCGTTGATTTAGGGCGATATTCTACATAGGCATGTTTTTTGACCATTATTTCAAATCCCTTTTGTTTACGGCGCAGATATTACGCCGCTCTTCTATTACTGCGTTATATGAACTTCTGCTTCAACTCTTAACCATTTATTTGTTGTGGATATACGATTGCGTTCACGATTTAAAGAGAGTTACGGACCGTTGATAAAGGTTCGTCATGTCATGGTTCGTAATAAATCTCAGGCAGAAGGAATAAGCCTGGAATTGAAGGGGGGAAAGAAGGGGGGGCGAACATGCGGTGATGATAAACCGCATGTTCAACCGGTATTACACTTCCAGGAAATTCATGATCCCGTCAGCCGCTTTACGCCCTTCGGCAATCGCGGTAACCACCAGGTCTGAACCGCGAACAATATCGCCACCGGCGAAGATTTTCGGGTTGCTGGTCTGGAAGGCGTTGTCGCTGCCTTCCGGCGCAATCACGCGGCCCTGTGAGTCCAGCTCTACGCTGTGCTTCGCCAGCCACTCCATGCTGTGAGGGCGGAAACCAAACGCCATCACCACGGCGTCGGCCGGGATCACGTGCTCAGAGCCTGCCACGATCTCCGCGCGACGACGGCCTTTTGCATCCGGCGCACCCATCTCCGTGCGCGCCATCTTCACGCCGCTCACCTTTCCGTTGGCGTTCACTTCAATGCCCAGAGGCTGGATGTTGAACTGGAACTCCACGCCCTCTTCACGCGCGTTTTTCACTTCGCGCTTAGAGCCCGGCATGTTCTCTTCGTCACGACGGTAAGCACAGATGACGTGCGCCGCGTTCTGACGAATGGAGGTACGCACGCAGTCCATCGCGGTATCACCGCCGCCCAGCACGACAACGCGTTTACCTTCCATGCTGACAAACGGCTCGTCGGCAGTTTCGCCGTAGCCCATCAGCTGTTTGGTGTTAGCAATCAGGAACGGCAGCGCGTCGTACACGCCTGGCGCATCTTCGTTCTCAAGACCACCGCGCATGGACTGATAGGTACCCACGCCCAGGAACACGGCGTCGTAATCCTTCAGCAGATCGTCGAGCTGCACGTCGCGGCCCACTTCGGTGTTGAGTTTGAACTCAATGCCCATGCCGGTGAAGATTTCACGGCGGCGGGTCATCACCTCTTTTTCCAGTTTGAAGGCCGGGATGCCGAAGGTCAGCAGACCGCCGATTTCCGGATGACGGTCAAAAACCACCGCCTTCACGCCGTTGCGTGTCAGCACGTCGGCACAGGCGAGGCCTGCCGGACCCGCACCGACGATCGCCACGCGCTTGTCGGTTTGCTTCACGCCGGTCATATCCGGACGCCAGCCCATCTCGAACGCTTTATCGTTGATATAGCGTTCGATGTTGCCGATTGTCACCGCGCCAAAATCGTCGTTCAGCGTACAGGAGCCTTCGCACAGGCGATCCTGAGGACACACGCGGCCGCACACTTCCGGCAGGGTATTGGTCTGGTGAGAGAGCTCGGCGGCTTCAAAAATACGCCCTTCGTTGGCCAGCTTCAGCCAGTTCGGAATGTAGTTATGGACCGGACATTTCCATTCGCAGTAAGGGTTACCGCAGGACAGGCAGCGGTCTGCCTGTGCTTTGGCCTGGCCTTCTGAAAACGGCTCATAGATTTCAACAAATTCAATTTTACGGATCTTCAGCGGTTTCTTTGGCGGATCAACACGCTGAAGGTCGATAAACTGGTAAACGTTCTGGCTCATCTGAATTCCTTACTGCGCCTGCACGCGCAGCTCTGCTGCGCTACGACTACGGTGACCCAACAGGGCTTTAACATCGCTGGACTTCGGCTTAACCAGCGCGAATTTCGCAGAGAACGCTGGCCAGTTCGCCAGGATCTCTTCGCCTCGCGAAGAACCGGTATGCTGCACGTGCTCGGTAATCAAACCGCGCAGGTGTTCTTCATGAATGGCCAGCGAATCAACGTCCAGCACTTCCACCAGTTCCGGGTTCACGCGCTTGCGGAACTCACCGTCTTCATCCAGCACGTAGGCAAAACCGCCCGTCATACCGGCGCCAAAGTTCACGCCGGTTTTACCCAGGACGCACACAATTCCGCCCGTCATGTATTCGCAGCCGTTATCGCCGATGCCTTCCACCACGGTGATGGCACCGGAGTTACGCACCGCAAAACGCTCGCCCGCACGGCCCGCGGCAAACAGACGACCGCCGGTCGCACCGTACAGACAGGTGTTGCCGATGATGCTGGCTTCATGGCTGCGGAAGGCTGAACCGACCGGAGGACGCACCGCCAGCAGACCGCCCGCCATGCCTTTGCCGACGTAGTCGTTGGCATCGCCGGTCAGGTATAACTCAACGCCGCCGGCGTTCCACACGCCGAAGCTCTGGCCCGCGGTACCGCTGAAGTGCGCGGTAATCGGATCCGATGCCAGCCCCTGGTCACCGTGCGTTTGCGCGATGTAACCGGAGAGGGACGCGCCGACAGAACGGTCGGTGTTGCGGATATCAAACCAGAACGTTTTGCTCTGCTTCTCGTCCACATACGGCTTCGCCTGTTGCAGCAGCTGCGCGTTCAGCACGCCGTTGTCGAACGGCGGGTTGTTCTCGGTGCAGTAAACCGCTTTGCCAGGATGCGGCTCAGCCGTTTCCAGCAGCTTAGACAGCTCTAGCTTCTGCTGCTTGGCGGTGAAGCCTTCCAGCTCTTTCAGCAGGTCGGTACGGCCAATCAGATCCACCAGACGCTTCACGCCCAGCTGCGCCATCAGCTCGCGGGTTTCACGGGCGATGAAGTCAAAGTAGTTAGTCACCTTGAACGGCAGGCCGTGATAGTGATTCTTACGCAGCTTCTCGTCCTGGGTTGCAACGCCGGTTGCGCAGTTGTTCAGGTGGCAAATACGCAGGTATTTACAGCCGAGCGCCACCATCGGGCCGGTACCGAAGCCGAAGCTTTCCGCACCCAGAATCGCCGCTTTGATGATGTCGAGGCCGGTTTTCAGACCTCCGTCTACCTGCAAACGGATCTTGTGACGCAGACCGTTAGCCACCAGCGCCTGCTGGGTTTCCACCAGGCCAAGCTCCCACGGGCAGCCCGCGTATTTCACGGAGGAGAGCGGGCTTGCGCCGGTACCGCCGTCGTAGCCGGCAATGGTGATCAGATCCGCATAGGCTTTCGCCACGCCGGTGGCGATGGTGCCGACGCCCGGCTCGGAAACCAGCTTCACGGAGATCATCGCTTTCGGGTTGACCTGCTTCAGGTCGAAAATGAGCTGCGCCAGATCCTCGATAGAGTAGATATCGTGGTGCGGCGGCGGGGAAATCAGCGTCACGCCCGGCACCGAGTAGCGCAGTTTGGCGATGTACGGGGTGACTTTATCGCCCGGCAGCTGACCGCCTTCGCCCGGTTTTGCACCCTGAGCGACCTTGATCTGGATCACATCGGCGTTAACCAGGTAGGCAGGGGTTACGCCAAAGCGGCCGGACGCCACCTGCTTGATGCGCGACACTTTGTTGGTGCCGTAACGGGCCGGATCTTCACCGCCCTCGCCGGAGTTGGAGTTGCCGCCGATGCTGTTCATGGCTTCCGCCAGCGCTTCGTGCGCTTCCGGGCTCAGCGCGCCGATGGACATCGCCGCGGTATCGAAGCGTTTGAACAGTTCGGATGCAGGCTCAACTTCGTCAACGCTGACCGCTTCATCGCCCGGATTGAGGGCAATAAGGTCGCGCAGCGTCGCTGCCGGACGGTTGTTCACCAGCTCGGCATACTGCTGATAATCGCTGTATTCGCCGCTCTGTACCGCCTGTTGCAGCGTGCGCACCACGTCCGGGTTGTAGGCGTGATATTCGCCGCCGTGAACGTATTTCAGCAGGCCGCCCTGTTCCAGCGGCTTACGTGCCAGCCAGGCGCGCTTCGACAGGTTCACCAGATCCTGCTGGAAGTCAGCAAAACCGGCCCCGCCGATGCGGCTGACCACGCCCTGGAAGCAGAGGTTGGCGACATCGTCGTGCAGGCCGACCGCTTCAAACAGCTTCGAGCAGCGGTAAGAGGCAATGGTCGAGATGCCCATTTTGGACATGATCTTGTACAGACCTTTGTTGATGCCGTTACGGTAGTTCAGCATCACCGTGCGGTAATCTTTGTCGATGGCGCGGGTGTCTACCAGGCGAGCCAGCGTTTCGTAGGCCAGGTATGGATAGATCGCCGTCGCACCAAAGCCTAACAGCACGGCAAAGTGGTGCGGATCGCGGGCGCTGGCGGTTTCCACAATGATGTTGGCATCGCAGCGCAGGCTCTTGTCGACCAGACGCGTCTGGATAGCCCCCACCGCCATTGGCGCAGGCACCGGCAGACGGTTTTTCGCAATGTTACGGTCAGACAGCACCAGCAGAACGGTGCCGTTACGCACCATCTGCTCGGCTTTGTCGCACAGCGCATTCACCGTCTCTTCGAGGCTCGTTTCGGTCACGTCGAAGGTGATATCGAGCGTGTCGGCGCGGTAGTGCTCCTCGGTCATGGTGGTGAGCTGTTTAAAATCAGAGTACAGCAGGATCGGCGATTTAAAGGTCAGACGGTGCGCCTGGCCTTCGGCTTCGCAGAAGACGTTCATCTCACGGCCGATGCTGGTGGCCAGCGACATCACGTGGGCTTCACGCAGCGGGTCGATTGGCGGGTTGGTCACCTGCGCAAACTGCTGACGGAAATAGTCGTAAATTATGCGCGGCTGGCTGGAGAGCACGGCGAACGGGGTATCGTCACCCATCGAGCCGACCGCTTCCTGGCCGTTTTCGCCGAGCACGCGAATAACCGAGTCCAGCTCTTCCGCGCTGTAGTTAAACTGCTTCTGGAAGCTTGCGAGGGTATCGTCGTCCATCTCGCGGCTGCCCACTTCGTCGTCAGACAGATCTTCGAACGGCACCAGGCGACGGACGTTTTTCGCCATCCACTCTTTATACGGATGGCGGCTTTTCAGATCGTTATCTGTTTCCGCAGAGTGCAGAATACGGCCGCCGCGGGTATCGATCACCATCAGCTCGCCCGGACCGACGCGGCCTTTCTCGACCACTTCGTCAGGCTGGTAATCCCAGATCCCCACTTCAGAGGCGCAGGTGATGAGCTTGTCTTTGGTGATGACGTAGCGCGCCGGACGCAGACCGTTACGGTCCAGGTTACAGGCAGCGAAGCGACCGTCGGACATCACGATGCCTGCCGGACCGTCCCACGGCTCCATGTGCATGGAGTTAAAGTCGAAGAAAGCGCGCAGCTCCGGATCCATATCCGGGTTGTTCTGCCAGGCCGGCGGCACGAGCAGACGCATGGCGCGCACGATATCCATCCCGCCCGCCAGCAGCAGTTCCAGCATGTTGTCCATGGAGCTGGAGTCAGAGCCGGTTTCGTTCACGAACGGCGCGGCATCGTGCAGGTCAGGGATCAGCGGGGTCTGGAACTTATAGGTACGAGCACGCGCCCACTGGCGGTTACCGGTGATGGTGTTGATCTCGCCGTTGTGCGCCAGGTAGCGGAACGGCTGAGCCAGCGGCCAGCGTGGTACGGTGTTGGTGGAGAAGCGCTGGTGGAACAGGCAAATGGCCGATTCCAGACGCAGGTCCGCCAGGTCCAGGTAGAAGCGCGGCAGGTCAGCCGGCATACACAGACCTTTATAGATGTTCACCAGGTTAGAGAGGCTACAGACGTAGAACTCTTTATCGTCCTGGAGACGTTTTTCAATGCGGCGACGGGCGATAAACAGACGGCGTTCCATATCGCGCGGACGCCAGCCCGCAGGCGCGTTAACGAAAATCTGCTCAATACGAGGCAGCGAGGAGAGGGCGATTTCACCGAGTACCCCTTCGTTGGTTGGCACATCGCGCCAGCCGACAATCGACAGGGTTTCGCGCTGAAGTTCTTCTTCAACGATGCGGCGTGAGGCGGCAGCCTTTTCAGGATCCTGATTCAGGAACAGCATGCCGACAGCGTAGTTTTTGGCTAAACGCCAGCCGCGCTCTTCCGCCACGATGCGGAAGAAACGATCCGGTTTTTGCAGCAGCAGGCCGCAACCGTCGCCGGTTTTACCATCGGCCAGGATGGCGCCACGGTGCTGCATACGGGCCAGTGCGTGAATAGCGGTACGCACTACCTTGTGGCTAGGTTCGCCTTCTATGTGGGCGATCAGGCCGAAACCACAGTTATCCTTCTCAAGGGATTTATCGTACAACATATCAGTGAACCTCCCCAGGCTCGTCGGGCTTCCCACTGAACTTTACCGTGGCGCACAGGCGCAGAAAGAGCATGGCGACGGGGTTAGCGTTTCATACGCGGACCTCGCATTCGCCCTCTTTTTCATCCTTTCGCGCAGGTAAACAAGTTTGAGGACTTGCTTCAGAGGGAATCTCAATTACTGCATAAATATGATGAGCAGGCCGCTCATCCAGAAAGCTTCCAGCGGATTTCCAACTTATCGGGAATTGGTACACAGGTCAAATGGCAATCTTATTTATACAAAAATGTGCTAAAGAGTAATTATCGTTTTGTTTTTATTGGTTATTTTACTAATTTTACAACCGCTGAAAGCGCCAGGAAGGTGCAGGGGAGTGTGATCTGACTCACTATATGAAAGCGGTATTATTGATGCAGCGTGCTGAAATGCGGATTTATGGCAGAATAATAATCTGGTGCAGTGTTCGAACCCGCATAAAATCACTGTTTTTCAGTCCTGGCGCTATAAATGAAAAAAACCATCAGAACATAAGGAAAAGTAATTACGTGGCGGGTGAATGAAATCTCGGTAATCGTGATTATTTATTCAAATAGATAAAGGCCGTCCAGGGCGATTGATCCAGGTCATCGCCGACAGAGGCTAAAAATGGCAGGCTTGTCCCCTTTCTTCGGGACGGTCTATCAGATTATGCAGTTACAGAAATTAGTCAATATGTTTGGTGGGGATCTTTTGCAGCGGTACGGTCAAAAGGTGCATAAGCTGACGCTGCACGGCGGCTTTAGCTGCCCGAACCGCGACGGCACCATCGGGCGCGGCGGCTGCACCTTCTGTAACGTTGCGTCGTTTGCTGACGAAGCCCAGCAGCATAAATCCATCGCGGAACAGCTCGCCCATCAGGCCAGCCTGGTGAACCGCGCGAAGCAGTATCTGGCCTATTTCCAGGCCTACACCAGCACGTGGGCGGAGGTGCAGGTGCTGCGTTCCATGTATCAGCAGGCGGTTGCTCAGGCGAACATTGTCGGGCTGTGCGTGGGTACGCGCCCTGACTGCGTACCGGAGGCGGTGCTGGATTTACTTAGCGAGTACAGAGAGAAGGGCTATGAGATCTGGCTGGAGCTGGGCCTGCAGACCGCGCACGACAAAACCCTGCACCGTATCAATCGCGGGCATGATTTCGCCTGCTACCAGCGCACCACGCGTCTCGCCCGCGAGCGTGGCCTGAAAGTCTGTTCGCATTTGATTGTCGGCTTGCCCGGAGAAGGGCAGCAGCATGGCCTGGAGACGCTGGAAAAAGTCGTGGAAACCGGCGTAGACGGCATTAAGCTGCACCCGCTGCATATCGTGAAGGGAAGCATAATGGCGAAAGCCTGGGAAGCCGGGCGGTTAAGCAGTATCGAGCTCGACGACTATACGGTGACGGCGGGAGAGATGATTCGCCACACGCCGCCGGAGATTGTCTACCACCGCATCTCCGCCAGCGCCCGCCGTCCAACGCTTCTGGCACCGCTCTGGTGCGAGAACCGGTGGACGGGGATGGTGGAAATCGACCGCTATCTTCAGGAAAACGGCGTACAGGGTTCGGCGCTGGGCCGCCCGTGGGTTCCCCGCCTATCGACGGCGGCCGCCTAGCAGACTCCCCAGCATGCCGCGCACAATCTGATTGGTGACCTGCCGCGCGGCGCTTTTCGCCATAGTCTGTACCACGCCGTCGCGCTTGCCGCCGCGCGGTCCGGTTGTGCCAAACAAAATGTCTTTTAGCCCGCCGAGAATCCCGTCATCCACTGCGACTGACTGGCCCTTAGCGGGTGGAGCATCCTGCGATTCGGTGGTTGCCTGTACCCCTTTTTGCAGCATCTCGAACGCAGACTCTCGATCCACCTCGTCTTCATACTTGCCGTACACCGGGGAGTGATTAATCAGGCTGTTACGTTCATCGTCGGTAACCGGCCCCATGCGCGAGCAGGGCGCGATCACCATTGCGCGTTCCACCACGGACGGGCTGCCCTTGGCATCCAGGAACGAGATCAGCGCTTCACCGGTGCCCAGCGCCTGAATCGCGGCTTCGGTATCAAAGGCCGGATTGGCACGCATGGTTTGCGCGGCGGCTTTCACCGCTTTCTGATCCTTCGGCGTAAAGGCGCGCAGGGCGTGCTGCACGCGGTTACCAAGCTGGCCCAGCACATTGTCAGGAATATCCGACGGGTTTTGCGACACAAACCAGACGCCGACCCCTTTGGAGCGGATCAGGCGGATAACCTGTTCAATTTTATCCAGCAGTACCTGCGGCGCGTCGTTAAACAGCAGGTGTGCTTCGTCAAAGAAGAAGACCAGTTTGGGTTTTTCCAGATCGCCCGCTTCCGGTAACTGCTCGTACAGTTCGGAGAGCATCCACAGCAGGCTGGCGGCGTAAAGCTTTGGCATCTGGTAGAGCTTCTCTGAACTCAGAATGTTGATGATGCCTTTGCCGCTGCTGTCGGTGCGCATCCAGTCTTTAATATCCAGCATCGGCTCGCCGAAGAAGTGTTCGGCGCCCTGCTGCTCCAGCGTCAGTAGCCCACGCTGAATGGCACCGACAGAGGCGCTGCTGATATTGCCGTACTGGTTCTGGAAAGATTTGGCGTTATCGCCGATGTACTGGGTAATGGCGCGCAGATCTTTGAAATCGAGCAGCAGCAGCCCCTGATCGTCGGCGATACGGAAGATGATGTTCAGCACGCCGGACTGCACGTCGTTGAGGTTGAGCAGGCGGGCCAGCAGCAGCGGGCCGAGATCGGAAACGGTGGCGCGTACCGGGTGGCCTTTCTCACCGAAGATGTCCCAGACCACCACCGGGTTGCCGTGCGGCGTCCAGTCCGTAATGCCAATATTCTTCAGTCGTTCGAGCAGTTTTTCAGAAGCGGTACCCTCTTGAGCCACACCGGTTAAATCGCCTTTTACGTCAGCCATAAAGACCGGCACGCCAATCTCTGAAAGTGACTCCGCCAGCTTCTGGAGAGTGACTGTTTTCCCTGTGCCGGTGGCGCCGGTAATCAGACCGTGGCGGTTCGCCATCGCGGGCAGTAAATACAGCTCTTTTTCCAGCGTCCGGGCAATTAACAATGGTGTACTCATGATGCGCTTCCTCTCTTAGTCCTGGGTGGAGTATAGGCAACCTGAAGGCAAAATGGTTGAGTAAATTGCTGGCTTTGCGGCGCATTGTCCAGCGCGGACTATGCTTTTGCATACGGTTCATAAAATAGTGGAAAACAATGTCCAGATTCTTCTTTAACGATCGCAAACAGCTGGTCAATGACGCCATTGAAGGCATACTGCTTTCTGCGCCACATGCGAATCTCGTCAAACTTGATATCGATCCAGCTATCAGGGTTGTCGCCCGCGGCGACTGGGATAAAAGCCGCGTGGCGGTGATCTCCGGCGGTGGCTCCGGGCACGAACCGGCGCACGCCGGATTTGTCGGTAAAGGCATGCTGACGGCGGCTGTGTGTGGCGATCTGTTCGCCTCCCCGAGCGTGGATGCGGTGCTGAACGCTATTGTGGCGGTGACGGGCGATCGCGGCTGCCTGCTGATCGTCAAAAACTATACCGGTGACCGGCTTAACTTTGGCCTGGCGGCAGAAAAGGCCAAACGCTACGGCCTGAAGGTCGAGATGGTGATTGTGGCAGACGATATCGCGCTGCCCGACAACAAGCAGCCGCGCGGCATTGCCGGCACGGCGCTGGTGCACAAGATTGCGGGCTATGCAGCGGAGCAAGGAAAATCGCTGAGCGAGGTGCGGGATATTGCGCAGCAGGCCTGCGATAACCTCTGGAGCCTGGGCGTTGCGATGCAAACCTGCAACCTGCCGGGCAGCGACGATGAAGAGGGGCGCATCAAGCAGGGCCATGTCGAGCTGGGGCTGGGGATCCACGGGGAGCCGGGTGCCTCGGTGGTTGATACGCAAAACAGCAAAGCGATTATCGACACCCTGGTGACGCCGCTCAAAGCGCAGGCGGGCGAGGGGCGTTTCGCGGTGCTGATCAACAACCTCGGCGGCGTGTCCGCGCTGGAGATGGCTCTGCTCACCAAAGAGCTGGCACATTCAGCGCTGAAAGAGAATATTGCGTACCTGATTGGCCCTGCGCCGCTGGTGAGCGCGCTGGATATGAAGGGCTTTTCTCTGACGCTGCTAAAGCTCAACGATTACTTTGAAAAGGCGATTCACGCCGAGGTCGAGACGCTGGGCTGGCAGAAGCCTGTGGCGTTTGCCCCTCTGCGTACCGTTCCGCAAAGCGCTATTCACGATAGCGTGGAATATGCCGCGTCCGACAATCCGCAGGTGAAGGAGTCTGTTTCACAGGTGACGAAGACGCTCATACAGCTTGAAAACCGCCTGAATGCGCTGGATGCCAAAGTGGGCGATGGCGATACCGGCTCTACGTTTGCGCAAGGTGCACGGGATATTGCGCAGCGCCTGGAAGAAAACACTCTCCCGCTGAATGACGTGCCTAAGCTGCTGTTGCTGGTGGGGGAACGACTGGCCACGGTGATGGGCGGATCGAGCGGTGTACTCATGTCGATCTTCTTCACGGCGGCGGGGCAAAAGCTTCACGATGGACAGCCGCTACCTGAAGCATTGCTGAGCGGACTGGCGCAGATGAAGCAGTATGGCGGGGCAGATCTCGGCGATCGTACGCTGATCGATGCGTTGCAACCGGCGCTGGAAGCCTTGAAGAAAAAAGATCTTCAGGCGGCAGCGCAGGCTGCGCAGCAGGGAGCGGAGGCAACGGCGAAAATGGCGAAAGCCGGAGCAGGGCGCTCATCGTATGTGAATAAAGAGAATCTGGATGGGGTAATGGACCCGGGGGCGGTCGCGGTGGCGGAAGTGTTTAATACATTGGCGCAGTAGCAAAAGTAGGCCGGGTCAGGCGAAGCCGCCACCCGGCAAACTCACATCAGAAATCCGCTTTCAACACCACGCGATAACGGGCTTTGCCGTCGCGCACGTGCTGGATGGCTTCGTTAATTTTCGACATTGGATACAGCTCGGTGGTCGGCGTCACTTTGGTGCGGCCGGCAAACTTCATCAGCTTGCGCAGCTCGTATGGCGTACCGGTTGCGGAGCCTGACACGCTGCGATCCCCACCGATCAGGGTAAAGGCCGGAACCGGCAGCGGCTTCATCACCGCACCCACGGTGTGGAAGTTACCGCCGTAGGCCAGCGCTTCAAAGTACGGCTGCCAGTTGAGATCGACGTTCACGGTGTTGATGATCAGGTCAAACTGCCCAGCCAGCGCGTTCAGCGCGTCCGGATCGCGGCTGTTCACGACTTTGTCCGCGCCCATTGCCAGCACTTCTTTCTCCTTCGCCGGATTCGAGCTAAACGCCGTCACTTCACAGCCCATCGCGTGCAGCAGCTTGATGGCGATGTGGCCCAGACCGCCGATACCGATCACGCCCACGCGGCTGGTGGCGGTGACGTGGTGCATCAGCAGCGGTTTAAAGACGGTGATCCCGCCGCACAGCAGTGGACCAGCAGATTCAATATCAATGCTGTCCGGCAGCGGGATGACCCATTGCCAGTCGGCGCGCAGCTTATCGGCGAAACCGCCCTTGTTCAGGATGGTGGGCACTGCGCCTTCAAGGCAGTTGATCTGGTTGCCGCTGATACAGGCGTCGCAGTGGCCGCAGCTCCGTGCTGTCCAGCCAATGCCCACGCGCTGGCCAACCTTCAGCCCTTTGTCCTGCGCGGCGCTGCCGAGCGCGACGACGCGGCCAATCACTTCGTGCCCGGCAACCAGCGGATAGCTGGAGAAGCCCCATTCGTTGTCGATCATCGAGAGATCTGAGTGGCAGACCCCGCAGTAATCAACCTGTACTTCGACGTCTTCTGCTTTTAGTTCGCCCGCATCGTACTCGTACAGCTCAAGTTCTGCACCCGCCTGCGGTGCGGCGTAGCTTTTTATCTTCGACATCGTGTTTCCCCCGTTGTGGTGTGAACTGAGAGTGTAGAGCATTCAGTTTACAGCCGCTTAACAGAAGGGGGCAGGAACGAAACTTACAGACTTTTCAGCATTCTGACTTCGCAGTCAACGTGGCCCGTGCAGCCCAGCGGCGCATCGATATGCTCAAAGCCCAGATGTTCATACAGGCCGATGGCCTCTTTGAGGAAGGCGGTGGTTTCGAGGTAGCAGCGTTTAAAACCCTGATTGCGCGCGTGCTCCAGGGCGACCAGCGCCAGCTTCTTCGCCAGACCCTGTCCACGAACCGACGGCAGGAAATACATTTTCTGCAGCTCACAGATATCCGGCTCGCTGCAGCTCAGCGGTGCAACGCCGCCGCCGCCCACAACCTGGCCGTCCTGCTCAATGACCCAGTAGGCGTGGCCCGGCTGGCTGTACAGCTTAAACAGTTCGTCAAGATTCGGGTCGGCAACGGTATAACCTTTATCCGCCGTCAGCCCAAACTCTGCAGAAACGGTGCGGATAACGGCGGCGATAGCCGGATTGTCCTGCTCAGTGATCCGACGCATCGTCGTCGCGACGGGGGTAATCACGCTCATAGCATTACTCATTACAAAAATTGACACACAGTTGCTGTTAATAGCACCGCAGAAAAGGGAGTGCAAGCGAGGAGTTTTCAGGAAGGTTACCCCTTACGCCCTGAAGCGTAAGGGGTAAAAGCATTACAGGGCCGCAATAACGGCCTGCTGCTCGATCAGTTTGGTCTTCGCATCGGCGAAGGCAACCAGACGCTCACGCTCTTTGGCAATGACAGCTTCCGGCGCGCGGGCAACAAAGCCTTCGTTCGCCAGCTTGCTTTCGATTTTGCCAATTTCCACGTCGACTTTCGCCACTTCTTTCGCCAGACGCGCCAGCTCTGCATCTTTGTCGACCAGGCCTGCCATCGGGATCAGCAGCTCCGCACCGTCGATGATTTTAGTCACGGAAACCGGACCTTTGTCATCGGCAGGCAGCACGGTGATGCTTTCCAGACGCGCCATGGTTTTCAGGAAGGTGTTGTTCTCGGTGACGCGACGAACGGCAGCGTCGCTGCAGCCGCGCAGCAGCAGCTCCAGTGGTTTACCCGGGGCTATGTTCATTTCGGCACGGATGTTACGTACCGCAACGATCGCCTGCTTCAGCCACTCGGTATCCGCTGACGCGGCTTCATCAACCTTAGCCGCATCGAATTCCGGGAACGGCTGCAGCATGATGGTATCGGCGTTGATGCCCGCAATGACCTTCACGCGCTGCCAGATGGTTTCGGTGATGAATGGAATGACCGGATGCGCCAGGCGCAGCAGGCCTTCCAGAACGGTAATCAGCGTGTTGCGCGTGCCGCGCAGCTCTGCTTCAGAACCGCCGTTCATGACTGGCTTCGCCAGCTCCAGATACCAGTCACAGAACTGGTTCCAGGTGAATTCATACAGAATGCCCGCTGCGATATCGAAGCGGTAGCTGTCCAGCGCCTCGCGGAAGGCTTTCACCGTCTGGTTAAATTCCGCCAGGATCCAGCGGTCCGCCAGAGACAGGGTCATCTCGCCGCCGTTGAAGCCGCAGTCCTGATCTTCGGTGTTCATCAGCACGAAGCGGCTGGCGTTCCACAGCTTGTTACAGAAGTTACGGTAACCTTCAAGACGCTTCATGTCCCAGTTGATGTCGCGGCCGGTAGAGGCCAGCGCCGCCAGGGTGAAGCGCAGGGCGTCGGTACCGTGAGATTCGATCCCGTTCGGGAACTGCTTCTCGGTACGCTTGCGGATTTTCTCAGCCAGCTGCGGCTGCATCATGTTGCCGGTACGTTTTTCCAGCAGGTCTTCCAGGGAGATCCCGTCAACCATGTCCAGCGGGTCAATCACGTTGCCCTTGGACTTGGACATCTTCTGCCCTTCGTCGTCGCGGATAAGGCCGGTCATGTAGACGGTATGGAACGGAACCTGCGGCTTGCCGTCTTCGTCTTTGATGAAGTGCATGGTCATCATGATCATGCGGGCAATCCAGAAGAAGATGATGTCGAAGCCGGACACCATTACGCTGGTAGGATGGAACTGACGCAGCGCGTCGGTGTTTTCCGGCCAGCCGAGGGTAGAGAAGGTCCACAGCGCGGAGGAGAACCAGGTATCCAGCACGTCTTCGTCCTGGCGCAGGGCCACGTCAGCGCTCAGGTTATTTTCCTGACGCACTTCGTCTTCGCTACGGCCAACGTAGACGTTGCCTTCGTTGTCGTACCATGCCGGGATGCGATGACCCCACCACAGCTGACGGGAGATACACCAGTCCTGAATGTCGCGCATCCAGGAGAAGTACATGTTTTCGTACTGCTTCGGCACGAACTGGATGCTGCCGTTCTCAACCGCTTCCACAGCCGGTTTCGCCAGCACGTCGGCACGGACGTACCACTGGTCGGTCAGCATTGGCTCAATAACCACGCCGCCACGGTCGCCGTACGGCACGGTCAGATCGTGAGGCTTAATCTCTTCCAGCAGGCCGAGGGCATCAACGGCGGCTACGATGGCTTTACGTGCGGCAAAGCGCTCCAGCTTCTGGAACTCAGCCGGGATCTCGCTGGAGTAAACGTCGGATTCGTTGCCTTTGGTATCGTACACCTCTGCGCTTTCGCGGATATCGCCGTCGAAGGTCAGAATGTTGATCATCGGCAGGGCGTGACGACGACCCACTTCATAGTCGTTGAAGTCGTGCGCCGGGGTGATTTTCACGCAGCCGGTGCCTTTTTCCATGTCGGCGTGTTCGTCGCCAACAATCGGAATGCGGCGGTTCACCAGCGGCAGCACCACAAATTTGCCGATCAGATCTTTATAACGCGGATCTTCCGGGTTAACGGCCACGCCGGTATCGCCCAGCAGGGTTTCGGGACGGGTGGTCGCCACCACCAGGTAATCTTTACCGTCTGCGGTTTTTGCGCCGTCGGCCAGCGGATAGCGGATGTGCCACATGGAGCCTTTGGACTCGCGGTTTTCCACTTCCAGGTCAGAAATTGCGGTGCGCAGTTTCGGGTCCCAGTTTACCAGGCGTTTGCCGCGGTAAATCAGGTCTTCTTTGTACAGACGGACGAACACTTCTTTTACGGCGTTGGACAGGCCTTCGTCCATGGTGAAGCGTTCGCGCTCCCAGTCCACGGAGTTGCCGAGACGGCGCATCTGACGGGTAATGGTGCCGCCGGATTCTGCCTTCCACTGCCAGATTTTGTCGATGAACGCATCGCGACCGTAGTCGTGACGAGTTTTACCTTCTTCAGCGGCAATTTTACGCTCAACCACCATCTGGGTCGCGATACCCGCGTGGTCAGTCCCCGCCTGCCACAGGGTGTTTTTGCCCTGCATGCGCTGGTAGCGGATCATGGTGTCCATGATGGTCTGCTGGAAAGCATGCCCCATATGCAAACTGCCGGTGACGTTCGGCGGCGGGATCATGATGCAGAAGGACTCTTTGCTTTCGTCGCCGTTAGGCTTGAAATAGCCCTGCTGTTCCCAGTGCTCGTAAAGCGGCTGTTCGATATCGCGTGGGTTATATGTCTTTTCCATTATTTCCAGGTTGCCGTATTCAGGTTAAAACCGGCCAGGCGGTACGCTTTATAGCGTTCGCGCGCCAGTTGTTTCAAGGATTCTTCGTAAGGGACAAAGTCTACCACTTCTGTGAAAGCGGTGGCAAAATCTGCAAAGTCTGTCCGCAGGCTAATGAGAATATCGCGCGCGCTGCTGTTGCGCTTTTGCGGCCAGGCTATTTCGACCGGTGCCCCGCCGCGTGGACCTTCGCCCGACAGGTTATGCGGAACAAAACTTTCCGGCGGGCGCGCCCATAGCGCTTCATCCAGGCGAATCGCCTGCTGCTCATCTTCACAGGCAATCAGTACGCGTTTACCTGCGCGCCAACGTTCTGCGGCAATTTCACACACCAGCTGTTCAACGGCGCTGAGGCCATCCTGATGGGTGTCGTTGTCCAGAAGGTAGAACGTTGCATTCTTCATATATGGGGCTTCTTGTCGTGGATTTAAATGCAAAGCCGGGTGGCGCTTCGCTTACCCGGCCTACGGTTGAGCGGCGTGTAGGCCGGGTAAGGCGAAGCCGCCACCCGGCACATTACATCACTCGTCGCCGTTAAAACCCGCACGATTAAGCAGGAACTGCGACAGCAGGGCCACCGGACGTCCGGTAGCGCCTTTGGCTTTACCGGAGCGCCATGCGGTACCCGCGATATCCAGGTGCGCCCAGTTATATTTACGGGTGAAGCGCGCCAGGAAGCAGCCTGCGGTAATTGCGCCGCCAGGACGACCGCCGATGTTAGCCATGTCCGCAAAGTTAGACTCCAGCTGTTCCTGATACTCGTCACCCAGCGGCAGACGCCATGCGCGGTCACCTGCCTGCTCGGACGCGCCGATAAGCTCGTGCGCCAGCGGGTTGTGGTTCGACATCAGGCCGGTGATGTGATGGCCCAGGGCAATCACGCAGGCACCGGTCAGGGTAGCCACGTCGATAACCGCTTCAGGTTCGAAGCGCTCAACGTAGGTCAACACGTCACAGAGTACCAGACGGCCTTCGGCGTCGGTATTAAGCACCTCAACGGTCTGGCCGGACATGGTGGTCAGGACGTCGCCCGGACGATACGCGCGACCGCCAGGCATGTTTTCGCAGCCTGCCAGCACGCCGATTACGTTGATGGGCAGCTGAAGCTCCGCAACCATGCGCATGACGCCGTAAACCGCCGCCGCGCCGCACATGTCGTACTTCATCTCGTCCATGCCTTCTGAAGGCTTGATGGAGATACCGCCGGAGTCAAAGGTCAGCCCTTTACCGACGAGCACGATCGGACGCGCGTCTTCAGACGGATTGCCTTTGTATTCGATGACCGACATCAGGGATTCGTTCTGCGAGCCGTTACCCACCGCCAGATAAGAGTGCATCCCCAGCTCTTTCATCTGCTGTTCGCCGATGACGCGGGTGATGACGTTTTTGCTGTAGGAGTCAGCCAGCTGACGCGCCTGAGAGGCGAGGTAGGCGGCGTTACAGATGTTTGGCGGCATGTTGCCGAGATCTTTTGCCGCTTTGATACCGGCGGCAATCGCCAGACCATGCTGGATGGCGCGCTCGCCGCTGGTCAGTTCGCGACGGGTTGGCACGTTAAAGACCATTTTGCGCAGCGGGCGACGCGGCTCGCTTTTGTTGGTCTTAAGCTGATCGAAGCTGTAAAGGCTCTCTTTTGCCGTTTCGACGGCCTGACGCACTTTCCAGTAGGTGTTACGGCCTTTGACGTGCAGCTCGGTCAGGAAGCAGACGGCTTCCATTGAACCGGTGTCATTCAGCGTATTAATGGTTTTCTGAATAACCTGCTTATACTGACGTTCATCCAGCTCGCGCTCTTTGCCGCAGCCAATCAGCAGAATACGCTCTGACAGGACGTTCGGAACATGGTGCAGTAACAGCGTCTGCCCAGGTTTGCCTTCCAGTTCGCCACGGCGCAGCAGGGCGCTGATATAGCCGTCACTGATTTTATCGAGTTGCTCGGCGATCGGGGAGAGTCGGCGCGGTTCAAAGACGCCCACAACGATGCAGGCACTCCGCTGTTTCTCCGGGCTACCGCTTTTTACACTGAACTCCATGCACTACGCTCCTGAATCTTAAAGACAACGGCGGCTGCTACGGATAGAATTGAAACCTTTCGTAACTCATGTCCGCTGTTGTGGTGACTTCGTGTTAATCTTACGTTACTACGGTTTCGACACGTCAGAAAAAGTCCTGAAGCGTGAATCCGCCGGATGTTTTAATCTTAGCGACGATTTCGACGACTCAAGAGAATAAATGACGTTTAAGCCATGAAACAAGCGATTTTCCAGCAAAGAGACGGGTTTTTACGGGCGTATTTAAAGTGATAATCATAAGATATCTGGTGCGGGAGACGCTCAAAAGCCAACTGGCGATCCTCTTCATCCTGCTGCTGATTTTTTTCTGTCAGAAGCTGGTGAAGATCCTCGGTGCGGCCGTTGACGGCGAAATTCCAACGAATCTGGTGCTTTCCCTGCTTGGGCTGGGGATCCCGGAAATGGCGCAGCTTATTCTGCCGCTGAGTCTATTCCTCGGCCTGCTGATGACCCTCGGTAAGCTGTACACCGAGAGTGAAATTACGGTGATGCATGCCTGCGGCCTGAGTAAAGCCGTACTGGTGAAAGCGGCGATGATACTGGCGCTTTTCACGGGCATTGTTGCGGCGGTGAATGTGATGTGGGCGGGCCCTATGTCTTCCCGTCATCAGGACGAAGTACTGGCCGAGGCGAAAGCAAACCCCGGCATGGCGGCGCTCGCGCAGGGGCAGTTCCAGCAGGCGACTGACGGAAACTCCGTGCTGTTTATTGAGAGCGTTGACGGCAGTAAATTCAACGATGTATTTCTGGCGCAGCTGCGTCCTAAAGGTAACGCGCGTCCGTCAGTGGTGGTTGCCGATTCTGGCCAGCTTTCTCAGCGCAAAGACGGTTCTCAGGTCGTCACGCTGAATAAAGGCACCCGTTTCGAAGGCACCGCGATGCTGCGTGACTTCCGTATTACGGATTTCCAGAACTATCAGGCCATTATTGGTCATCAGGCGGTGGCGCTCGATCCGACGGATACCGAGCAAATGGATATGCGCACGCTGTGGAATACCGATACCGACAGAGCGCGGGCTGAGTTCCACTGGCGTATTACGCTCGTATTCACCGTGTTTATGATGGCACTGATTGTCGTGCCGCTGAGCGTGGTGAACCCGCGCCAGGGCCGCGTGCTCTCTATGCTGCCAGCGATGCTGCTTTACCTGATCTACTTCCTGCTGCAAACCTCGATTCGCTCTAACGGCGCGAAGGGTAAGCTGGATCCGATGGTCTGGACATGGTTCGTTAACAGCCTGTACATCTTACTGGCGCTGGGATTAAACCTGTGGGATACGGTGCCTGTGCGCCGCATACGTGCCCGATTCTCGCGTAAAGGAGCCATCTAATGCAGGCGTTTGGCGTTCTTGATCGCTATATCGGTAAAACCATTTTCACCACCATCATGATGACGTTGTTCATGCTGGTGTCGCTCTCCGGCATTATCAAATTTGTCGATCAGCTGAAAAAAGCCGGGCAGGGCAGCTATGACGCGATGGGTGCGGGGATGTACACCCTGCTCAGCGTGCCAAAAGATGTGCAGATCTTCTTCCCGATGGCGGCCCTGCTGGGCGCGCTGCTGGGGCTGGGGATGCTGGCTCAGCGCAGCGAGCTGGTGGTAATGCAGGCCTCAGGCTTTACCCGTATGCAGGTTGCGCTGTCGGTAATGAAAACCGCAATCCCGCTGGTGCTGTTGACCATGGCGATTGGCGAGTGGGTGGCACCGCAGGGCGAGCAGATGGCGCGTAACTATCGTGCTCAGGCAATGTACGGTGGTTCACTGCTCTCGACTCAGCAAGGTTTATGGGCGAAAGACGGGAAAAACTTCGTCTACATCGAACGGGTAAAGGGTGATGATGAACTGGGCGGGGTGAGCATCTACGCGTTCAACGACCAGCGCCGTCTGGAGTCTGTCCGACACGCCTCTTCCGCGAAGTTTGACGCTGAACATAAGCAGTGGCGTTTGTCGCAGGTTGATGAATCTGACCTGACCGATCCAAAACAGATTACCGGGTCACAGACGGTGACCGGCACCTGGAAGACCAACCTCACGCCGGATAAGCTCGGGGTTGTTGCGCTGGATCCTGACGCGCTCTCTATCAGCGGCTTGCACAACTATGTGAAGTACCTGAAGTCGAGCGGGCAGGATGCCGGACGCTATCAGCTCAACATGTGGAGCAAAATCTTCCAGCCGATGTCCGTGGCGGTGATGATGCTGATGGCGCTGTCGTTTATCTTCGGCCCGCTGCGTAGCGTGCCGATGGGCGTGCGCGTCGTGACCGGTATTAGCTTCGGCTTTGTCTTCTATGTACTCGATCAGATCTTCGGTCCGCTGACGCTGGTTTATGGCATCCCACCGATTATCGGTGCGCTGCTGCCGAGCGCTAGCTTCTTCCTGATCAGCCTCTGGCTGCTGCTGAAACGCTCCTGATTGACCTCTCCTCGCTTCCGGTGAACCGGAGGCGAGGCTAATCTCCTGTTTCACCCCGCACTTTTTCTCACAACCTTCAACGTCCCGCCTCGAATTTGAGTATTATTGAGCGATAAAGTCGTGAAGGGATCCTCTATGAAGCAAATTCGAATGCTAGCCCAGTACTACGTCGACCTGATGATGAAGCTTGGACTGGTGCGTTTCTCCATGCTGCTGGCGCTGGCGCTGGTCGTTCTGGCGATTGTCGTGCAGATGGCCGTTACGATGGTTCTGCATGGTCAGGTCGAGAGTATCGACGTTATCCGCTCTATCTTCTTCGGCCTGCTCATTACCCCCTGGGCGGTCTATTTCCTTTCCGTGGTGGTCGAACAGCTTGAGGAGTCCCGTCAGCGCTTATCAAAACTGGTCGATAAGCTGGAGGAGATGCGCGAGCGCGACCTGAAGCTCAACGTTCAGCTTAAAGACAACATTGCTCAGTTGAATCAGGAAATTTCAGATCGTGAGAAGGCGGAGGCAGAGCGTCAGGCCACGCTGGAACAGCTGAAAATCGAAATGAAAGAGCGCGAGGTGACGCAAATCCAGCTTGAGCAGCAATCCTCCTTCCTGCGTTCGTTCCTGGACGCTTCGCCGGATCTGGTATTCTACCGTAACGAAGATAAAGAATTTTCAGGCTGTAACCGGGCGATGGAGCTCCTGACCGGGAAAAGCGAGAAGCAGCTGATTCACCTCAAGCCGCAGGACGTTTACTCCGAAGAGGCGGCCGCCAAGGTCATGGAGACGGACGAAAAAGTGTTCCGCCATAACGTCTCGCTGACCTACGAACAGTGGCTGGATTACCCGGACGGGCGTAAAGCCTGCTTTGAGATCCGTAAGGTGCCGTACTATGACCGCGTCGGGAAGCGCCACGGCCTGATGGGCTTCGGCCGTGATATTACCGAGCGTAAGCGCTATCAGGATGCGCTGGAGCGCGCCAGCCGCGACAAGACCACCTTCATCTCCACCATCAGCCATGAGCTTCGTACGCCGCTTAACGGCATTGTGGGGCTGAGCCGCATTCTGCTGGATACCGACCTGACCGCAGAGCAGGAAAAATACCTCAAAACGATTCATGTCTCGGCGGTCACGCTGGGTAATATCTTCAACGATATTATTGACATGGATAAGATGGAGCGCCGAAAGGTTCAGCTTGATAACCAGCCGGTTGATTTCACCAGCTTCCTTGCCGATCTGGAAAACTTGTCTGGTCTGCAGGCGCAGCAGAAGGGGCTTAATTTTGTCATGGATCCCACCCTGCCGCTGCCGCACAAAGTGATTACCGACGGCACGCGCCTGCGTCAGATCCTATGGAACCTCATCAGCAACGCGGTGAAATTTACCCAGAAGGGGCAGGTGGCGGTGCGTATTCGCTATGACGACGGCGACATGCTGCACTTCGAGGTGGAGGACTCCGGGATTGGTATTCCGCAGGAGGAGCAGGACAAGATTTTCGCGATGTACTACCAGGTGAAGGACAGCAACGGTGGAAAACCGGCCACTGGTACCGGAATCGGCCTGGCGGTGTCTAAGCGGCTGGCGAAGAGCATGGGCGGTGACATCACCGTTGCCAGCCAGGCGGGCAAAGGGTCAACCTTCACGCTGACGGTGCATGCGCCGGCGGTGGCGGAAGAGGTAGAGGATACCTTTGAAAACGACGATATGCCGCTGCCTGCGCTGCACGTCCTGCTGGTGGAGGATATTGAGCTTAACGTGATTGTAGCGCGCTCGGTGCTGGAAAAACTGGGCAACAGCGTGGATGTCGCGATGACCGGTAAAGCCGCGCTGGAGATGTTTACACCGGGTGAATATGACCTCGTTCTGCTGGATATCCAGTTGCCGGATATGACCGGGCTGGATATCTCGCGTGAACTGACGCGTCAGTACGCGGCTGATGAACTGCCGCCGCTGGTGGCGCTGACGGCGAACGTGCTGAAAGATAAAAAAGAGTACCTCGACGCCGGTATGGACGATGTACTCAGCAAGCCTCTGGCGGTGCCTGCTCTGACCGCCATGATCAAGAAGTTCTGGGATACCCACGATGAAGAGGAGAGCACCATGACGTCTGTTGATAGCGCAAAAGCCCAAACGATACTCGATACCGCGATGCTGGAGCAGTATATCGATCTGGTCGGCCCGAAACTGATTACCGACGGCCTGGCGGTGTTTGAAAAAATGATGCCGGGTTATCTGAGCGTGCTGGAGTCAAACCTGACGGCGCGTGACCAGAAGGGCATCGTGGAAGAAGGGCATAAAATCAAAGGCGCAGCCGGCTCGGTCGGGTTACGCCACCTGCAGCAGCTGGGTCAACAGATTCAGTCGCCTGATTTACCAGCCTGGGAAGATAACGTTGGTGATTGGGTTGAAGAGATGAAACAAGAGTGGCAGAACGATGTTGCGGTGCTTAAAGCCTGGGTGGATGCCAGAAAAAAATGACCCCGGCTAGACCGGGGTGCGCGAATACTGCGCCAACACCAGGGAAATCGTGGCTGCGCCTGTTTTTTAAAGTAATTTTCTAATGGGCGCCGCCGTAAAAATTTAGGCCGCACGCAGATAAGATAGCAAATCTTAAATGGTTTGTTACATGAATCAGTGAAATGTGTGAAGCATAGCGTTTTAATCAAAATTATTAATGTGCTTCAGCGAGTTGCAAAGAAGGATCGTCAAGATGAAAAAAATTGGTGTTGTCCTGAGCGGATGCGGTGTTTTTGATGGTTCAGAAATACATGAAGCCGTAATCACGCTGCTGGCCCTGACAAAACAGGGAGCAGAGGTTATCTGTTTTGCGCCCGACAAAAATCAGTCGGATGTGATTAACCATCTGACCGGCGAGCCGATGGCCGAAACGCGTAACGTGCTGATTGAAGCCGCGCGTATTGCCCGGGGAGAGATTCATCCGCTGGCGCAGGCAGATGCCGCTGAACTGGATGCGCTCATTGTGCCGGGCGGCTTCGGCGCCGCGAAAAATCTCAGCACCTTTGCTGCCGAAGGTGCCGCATGCACGGTGGACCCTGATCTAAAAGCGCTGACGCTGGCGATGCATGCCGCGGGCAAGCCGCTGGGCTTTATCTGTATTGCACCGGCCATGCTGCCAAATATTTTCGATTTTCCGTTACGGCTGACGATCGGAACCGATATTGATACCGCAGAGGTCGTCGAGGATATGGGGGGCGAACACGTTCCGTGCCCGGTCGATGACATTGTGGTGGATGAGGACAACAAAGTTGTCACCACGCCCGCGTATATGCTGGCGAAGAATATTGCGGAAGCCGCCGTGGGCATTGAAAAGCTGGTCGCCCGGGTGCTGGTGCTGACGGAATGAGGCGTCAGTTTTCCGCAGGCGCATGGGTGAAACGCCTTCTTTTCCGCATCGTTCTCGTCCTGGCGGTGTTCTGGGGAGGCGGCCTGGCCGTGTTCAGCATTTTGCCGGTACCGTTTTCAGCGGTCATGGTTGAGCGCCAGCTTAGCGCGTGGTTCTCCGGTGATTTCGGCTATGTTGCCCATTCTGACTGGGTGAGCATGGATGAAATTTCTCCGTTCATGGGGCTGGCGGTTATCGCGGCGGAAGACCAGAAATTCCCGGAGCACTGGGGGTTCGATGTGGCTGCGATTGAAAAGGCGCTGGCCCATAACGAACGTCACGAAAACCGCGTGCGCGGTGCGTCAACGCTGTCGCAGCAGACGGCTAAAAACCTGTTCCTGTGGGATGGGCGAAGCTGGGTGCGAAAAGGGCTGGAAGCGGGCCTGACCCTGGGAATGGAAACGGTCTGGAGCAAAAAGCGTATTCTGACCGTTTACCTTAATATCGCCGAGTTCGGCGACGGGGTATTTGGTGTCGAAGCTGCATCACAACGCTATTTTAATAAACCTGCCAGCAGGCTGAGCATGTCGGAGGCGGCGCTGCTCGCGGCTGTTCTGCCTAATCCTGTCCGCTTCAAGGCCAGCGCCCCGTCAGGGTATGTGCGAAGCCGTCAGGCGTGGATTATGCGCCAGATGCGCCAGCTGGGTGGGGAAGGGTTTATGGAGAGAAATGCGTTAATGTAGGGCGGGTAAGCGCAGCGCCACCCGCCAGAATAGCAGGCCTAATCTTCGTCGAACCCGGCGTTAAACAGCGCAACTACCGCTGCCAGAGCCTCCTCTTCCTGAGGACCGGTGGCTTCAACCTCAATCTGACGCCCTTTGGCGGAGTCCAGCATCAGCAGCGCAATTACGCTGTTGGCTTCCGCTTCGGTGCCTTCGTCATTACGCAGCAGCACTTCTGCATCGAAACCCTGCATCAGCTCAAACAGCTTCATCGCCGGGCGTGCATGCATGCCCAGCTTATTGGTGATCTCAACGGTTTGTTTTACGGTCATGTTTTACGTTTTTCCAGCGTGCGATGACGGGACTGAACGTTCTTACCGCGCGAGCGGAAATAGTCGGCCAGCTGTTCGGCGATGTAGACCGAACGATGTTTACCGCCGGTACAGCCAATCGCCACCGTCAGGTAGCTACGATTGTTTGTCTCCAGCATAGGTAACCATAGCTCAAGGTAGCTTCGCGTCTGGTAGATAAAATTGTGAACTTCTGTGTGTCGGTCGAGGAACGCCGCCACGGGCTTATCCAGACCGGTCATTGGACGCAGTTTGGGATCCCAGTGCGGGTTCGGCAGGAAGCGCACGTCGAAAACATAGTCCGCATCAATCGGAATACCGTGCTTAAAGCCGAAGGATTCGAACACCATCGTCAGCTCGCGCTCGCGTTTACCCAGCAGCCGGGTTCGCAGCATTTCCGCCAGCTCGTGAACGGACATCTCTGAGGTGTCGACAATCAGATCGGCACGAGAGCGCAGCGGCTCAAGCAGATCGCTCTCTTCGTCGATGGCGCTCTCCAGCGAGAGATTCTTGCTGGAAAGCGGGTGCAGACGACGGGTGTCGCTGTAGCGGCGGATCAGGGTATTGCGGTCGGCATCAAGGAACAGCAGCTGAGGCGAGAACGCGTCAGGCAGGTTACTCATTGCCTGTTCGAAGATCTCTGGCGATTCCGGCATGTTACGAACGTCGATACTGACGGCGGCGGAGGTTTGTCTCTCCGCTAACGTGCGTGCCAGATCGGGCAATAACACGACCGGCAGGTTATCGACGCAGTAAAAACCCATGTCTTCCAGCGCGCGCAGGGCAACGGATTTCCCCGACCCTGAACGACCGCTGACAATCATCAGCACCATGTTCCGTTTCTCCTCAGGACAACAGATGTGAAGGCCATCACCTGGTTATGCGTCATCCTGATTGCCTTCTGCTTCAGTGATAATTTGATAAAGCTCTTCATCACTTTGGGCTGAGCGCAGTCGACGGCAGATGGTTTTATCCGCCAGACGTTTAGCAACCAGCGAAAGCGTATGCAGGTGGGTCTTGGTCTGGTCGGCAGGCACCAACAGCGCGAAGAGGAGATCGACAGGCTGGTTATCAATGGCGTCAAAAGCGATTGGTGTTTCCAGCTGCACAAACACACCGACGGCACGCAGGGTGTCCTCTTCCAGCTTGCCGTGCGGGATCGCGATGCCGTTGCCGATACCGGTACTGCCCATCTTTTCACGGGTCAGAATGGCTTCGAACACCACCTGCGGCGGCAGGCCCAGCTGTTTTGCAGCTAATTCACTGATGATCTCCAGCGCACGTTTTTTGCTCTGGCAGTGAACGGCACTGCGGGTACATTCCTGGTTAAGGACATTGCTCAGTTGAAGAGCGGAATCGTTGTTCATCATAATTTCACCTAAGCGCTAACTGTACAAATGGCCCGTTGTGTTTCACAACAGGCCGTCCTGCACCCGTTAACTGCCCGGACAATTAGTGTTGTTTCAGTTTATCTTTATGTTTATTGAGCTGTCGCGCAAGCTTGTCAATCAAGCCGTCGATAGCCGCGTACATGTCTTGCCCTTCCGCACTGGCATGGAGTTCACCCCCGTTAACATGCAGGGTTGCATCCGAGATATGAGTCACTTTCTCCACTTTTAACACAACGTAGACCTGATTGATCCTTTCGAAATACTGCTCGAGTTTCGCGAACTTAGCGTTCACGAAGTCACGTAAAGCCTCAGTAATCTCGACGTTATGTCCTGTGATATTGAGCTGCATAGTGTCTTCCTTATCGGTTGTGTCAGACCAGCTGTTTACGCTGGTTAGACGGCGGAATGGATAAAGACTCTCGATACTTCGCAACAGTACGACGTGCCACCATAATACCCTGATCGGACAGCATGGTGGTCAACTTACTGTCACTTAGTGGCTTCGCGGGATTCTCCGCGGCGATCAACTTCTTCACCAGGGCGCGAATCGCCGTTGAGGAGGCTTCGCCGCCACCCTCGGTGTTCACGTGGCTGGAGAAGAAATACTTAAGCTCAAAAATACCGCGCGGACTGTGCAGATACTTCTGCGTAGTAACGCGGGAAATAGTGGATTCATGCATCTCGACGGCCTGGGCGATATCCGCCAGCACCATCGGTTTCATATACTCTTCGCCCTGCTCAAAGAAGGCCTGCTGCTGTTCGACGATGCAGCGGCTCACGCGAAGCAGGGTATCATTCCGGCTCTCCAGGCTCTTGATCAGCCATCGCGCTTCCTGAAGATTGCTGCGAATATATTGATTGTCAGAGTCGTTGCGCGCGCTAGTACACATGGAGGCGTACTGCTGGTTGATTTGCAGGCGAGGGATGCTGTCAGAGTTCAGTTCAACGACCCAGCGGTCATTGTGTTTTCTGACCAGCACGTCCGGGATAACGTACTCGGGTTCGCTGGTCTGGATCGACTGACCGGGACGCGGATCGAGGGACTGGATCAGATTTACCGCCTCTTTCAGCACCTCTTCCTTCAGGCGCGTCACGCGCATCAGGGTGCGGAAATCGTGGTTAGCCAGAAGATCCAGATGATCGCTGATGATTAAGCGTGCCTCGTCGAGCCACGGCGTCTCTTTGCTGAACTGAGAAAGCTGGATCAGCAGACAGTCGCGCAGGTCTTTAGCGGCCACCCCGACCGGATCGAAGCGCTGAATGCGTTTCAGTACCGCTTCAATCTCCTCAATCTCAATCTCTTCATCGCCCATGCTTTCCAGAATGTCGTCCAGCGTGACGGTCAAATAACCGGTGTCATCAACGGCGTCGACAATCGAGGTGGCAATGGCGCGGTCGGTATCGGAGAAGGGGGTAAGCTCTACCTGCCACATCAGGTAATCCTGCAGCGACTGGGTGGTTTCGCCCTGGTAGACCGGTAGCTCGTCGTCCTGGTAGTCTGCACGCGTGCCGGAAGGGGTCCCGGCGGTATAGATTTCATCCCAGCTGGCATCCAGCGGAAGCTCGTCCGGCATCTCTTTTTGTTCGAGTGCATCCGCGGTGTCGAGCGCTTCTGTGTCCTGTGACTGCTGGGTATCTACCTCGTCATGAAGATCGGCTTGCTCCAGCAGGGGATTGCTGTCCAGCGCCTGCTGGAGCTCCTGCTGGAGTTCTAAGGTGGACAGTTGCAACAGACGAATTGCCTGCTGTAACTGCGGCGTCATCGCCAGCTGTTGGCTGAGCCTTAATTGCAAACCTTGCTTCATGTTCAGAGCATTTTTCTCCGGTTCGGCGTTACGTTACCTCTACCCTATCAGAGTCTGAAGTCTTCCCCAAGATAGACGCGCTTAACATGATCGTCTTCGAGGATCTGCTGCGGCGTACCGTGAGCGATCAGATTGCCCTGGCTTACGATATACGCGCGTTCACATACCGCCAGCGTTTCACGAACGTTGTGGTCGGTGATCAGCACGCCAAGTCCGCTGTCACGCAGATGCTCGATAATGCGTTTAATGTCGATAACGGAGATCGGGTCAACGCCCGCAAATGGTTCATCCAGAAGGATAAACTTCGGATTGGCGGCCAGCGCGCGCGCAATCTCAACACGACGGCGTTCCCCCCCGGACAAGGCCTGGCCCAGGCTGTCGCGCAGGTGTTCGATATGAAACTCTTCCATCAGCTCGTTGGCGCGATCCTGACGCTGTTCGTTGGTCAGGTCGTCGCGAATTTGCAGGACTGCCATCAGGTTATCAAAGACGCTCAGACGACGGAAAATAGAGGCTTCCTGCGGCAGATAGCCAATGCCACGGCGCGCGCGCGCGTGCAGCGGCAGCAGGCTGATATCTTCATCGTCAATAATAATGTTGCCGGCATCGCGCGGGACAATACCCACCACCATGTAGAAGGTGGTGGTTTTACCCGCACCGTTCGGGCCAAGCAGGCCCACAATTTCGCCGGAGTTGACGGTCAGACTGACATCTTCTACGACACGGCGGCCCTTATAGGCCTTCGCGAGATTTTTTGCAGTTAATGTTGCCATAGCGAATTAGTTACTCTTCTTCTGTGCCGGGGCCTGGCCCTTGCCTTTGTCCTGCAGCTGCGACGGAACCAGCACGGTGGTTACGCGTTTGCCTTTCTCGCTGGAGGCCTGCATTTTTTGCTCTTTCACCAGATAGGTAATCTGGTCACCGGTAATATTGCTGTCCAGCTGTTCCAGATACGCGTTTCCGGTCAGGATGACCAGGTCCTTCGCCAACTCATAGTGCATATGCGAGGCGTGGCCCTTCACCGGCTTGCCGTTGTCCTGCATCTGGTAGAAGGTGGCCGGGTTGCCGTAACCATCAATGATCTCTTTGCCCTGCTCGCCGCCCGGACGGGTAACGACCACTTTATCGGCGTTAATTTTGATAGTCCCCTGAGTCATGACGACGTTACCCGTGAAGGTGACGACGTTACCCTGCATATCGAGAGACTGAGTGTCGGACTCGATATGGATCGGCTGGTCGGTATCGCCCGTTACAGCAAGCGCGGGGAGACTGGCCGCCAGCATCGCGCTGGCGATAATTACTTTAAGGCTGAGTTTGTTTGTTTTGAATTTCATAGGAGGTTCTAACCTTTTCAATCAGCTCGGCGTTCTTGCTGCGTAAGTTCCCGCGCATTCTTAAACCGCTGGAATTAAATGTTGTGCCATACAGTGTGACCAGATCCTGCGACGTCACGTCCTGGGTTACCAGGTTGATCTGGGCATTATCCGTCGTAATTTTTCGCAGTTGCGAGTCAGCGGTCAGGGCGTTGACTTCAACGTGGCCATACAGATAAAGCATACGGTCATTTGTCAGTTTGGCCCGATCTGACTTAATTGACCACGTCGGCACTTTGTCTTTATCGAAAGTGGTCATGACAGGTTGGGTAAACCACGAAACGCCGTCATCGGAAAAGTATTCAACGTGCTGGGCAATCAGGCGATAATTCAGCGCACCTTCCGGGCTATAGACCACGGTGTCACTGTGATCGCTTTTATAGGTTGGATCGTTATTGTTGACGACTTCCGTTTGCGTATCGTCGCGATCGGCAAGGTTCACGCCAATCAATACCAGTGCGACAAGCGAAAGCAGAATGATAACCCAACGTCTGGTTTTACTCATATCGATTGCCCTTTGGCTTCATCAAGCTTGCCCTGCGCCAGCAGAAGCAGATCGCAGACTTCACGGACGGCACCCCGGCCACCGTTGATGTGGGTAACGTAGTCAGCGCGCGGGATCAACAGCGGATGAGCATCAGCAACCGCGATGCTGAGACCGACTTCAGCCATCACCGGCCAGTCAATCAGGTCGTCCCCGACGTAGGCCACGTTTTCCGGTGCGATAGCCAGTTTACCCAGTAAATCATTGAACGCTGCCATCTTATCGGATTGACCCTGGTAAAGATGGGTAATGCCTAAGGTTTCACAGCGGTCTTCTACCAGTTTAGCTTTTCGTCCGGTGATGATAGCAACCTCAATACCCGAGGTGAGCGCACAGCGGATACCGTAGCCGTCGCGAACGTTAAACGCTTTCAGCTCTTCACCATTATTGCCCATGTAAATCAGGCCATCGGAAAGTACGCCATCCACATCCAGAATGAGCAGACGAATATTTTCCGCCTTTGCCATCATCTGGGTACTGACCGGACCATAACAGGTTGCAAGGGATGCACCCGCATTACTCATTGTCTTATCCTTTATTACACTACGCCAGCGCGCAGCAGATCATGCATATGTACCACACCCAGCAACTGGTCGCCATCGGCAACCATAACGGAGGTGATATGGCGGGACTGCATCAGGTTCAGCACATCCACGGCCAGCGTTCCCGGACGCACGCGAATGCCGCCGGGCGTCATCACATCGGCAATGCCGAGCGTGCGGACATCTACACCCATGTCGAACACGCGACGCAAGTCGCCATCGGTGAAGATCCCCTGAATTTTCATCAGATCGTCGCACACGACCGTCATACCCAGATTCTTACGGGTGATTTCCAGCAGCGCATCACGCAGGGAGGCTTCTTTGCTGACGTGAGGGATCTCATCCCCGGTGTGCATAATATCGTTTACCCGCAGCAGCAGCTTGCGCCCCAGCGCGCCGCCCGGATGGGAGAGCGCGAAATCTTCCGGCGTAAAACCGCGAGCTTCAAGCAGCGCGACGGCAAGCGCATCGCCCATGACCAGCGCGGCGGTGGTGCTGGACGTTGGTGCCAGGCCGAGCGGGCAGGCCTCTTTCGGTACTTTAACGCACAGATGAATATCGGCTGCACGCGCCATGCTACTTTCCGGACGGCTGGTCATGCAAATCAGCGGCACCTGCAGACGCTTCAGTACGGGGATCAATGCCAGAATTTCATTGGACTCACCGGAGTTGGACAGCGCGATAACGACATCCTGCGGCGTGACCATCCCCAGGTCGCCGTGCGCGGCTTCCCCCGGGTGTACAAAGAAGGACGAGGTTCCGGTGCTGGCAAACGTTGCCGCCATTTTGCGCCCAATGTGGCCGGACTTGCCCATCCCCATCACCACGACTTTCCCGGCACAGTAGAATATCTTCTCACATGCCAGACTAAAATCCTGATTAATGTACTGATCTAACTGCGCCAGACCTTCACGTTCAATCTCCAGAACCTCTTTGCCTGCTTTCTGAAAGTCAAAACCCGGCTGCAATTCTATTTGCGACATAATGCGTTTCCGTTTACCCAGAGAGAAGAGGCGAGAGCCAGTACAGCATCGCCATCCATACGATAAATCCACCCGTCAGCAGCGCGCCTGCGCCTTTGCCGATCTGGCGTTGCCGCCGCCAGCAGAGCAGGGCAAATATCACGCTGACCAGCAACATCACCCCGTAATCGCGTGAAAACGCCAGAGGATTAAACGGCCCCGGCGTAATCAGAGCCGGCAGGCCCATGACAATCGCGATATTAAATATGTTGGAGCCGATGATATTACCAATGGCGATGTCATCTTCCCCTTTACGCGCCCCCGCAATGGCGGTGGCCAGCTCCGGCAGGCTGGTGCCGATAGCAATAACCGTCAGGCCAATCGTCAGTTCGCTCATGGCGAAATAGTTCGCCAGTACCGTCGCGTTATCCACGACCATGCGCGTTGCCATCGGCATGATGATCAGCGCAACGCCAAGCCAGAGGAGGGCGACCGGCAGCGTGCCTTCCCGCGGGAGTTCGGCAACCTGTTCACGCGTCAGGCTATCCTGACCCTGTTTTTCCGCCTGGCGGGCAATTTTAACACTATACAGTAACCAGATGACGGCCAGCGCCAGCAGGAAAATGCCGTCGCTATAGCTCAGTACGCCATCATAAAATACGCACCCTGCCAGCAGGCTTACGACTAACATTAGCGGCAATTCACGGCGCAGAACATCAGAATGCACGCGAAATGGATGGAGCAGTGCCGCAAGGCCCAAAATCAGTAATATATTGACGATGTTAGAGCCAATCGCGGTGCCAATTGCCAGGTCTAACTGACCATGCAGCGACGCCGAGACGGAGACGATGATTTCAGGAAGTGACGTGCCAACGCTGACCACGGTCATCCCGATGACTACAGGCGGTACACCCGTCAGGCGACACAGGATAGATGCAGCAAAGACTAAACGGTCAGCACTGTAGACCACTAACAGTAAACCAATGATTAACAGTGCTGTTGCTAAAAGCATCAAAAGTCCTTTCTTCAGGTATACTTGTCGGTCCATCGCGCGGGAATGGCTGGACTGCATACGGTCTGAGGCGTAACGAATTCCTAATTTTGACTTTATGCGCCGGAAAAGTAAAACAAATGCCAGCTTTCGCTAACCTCAACGGCTAATATTCTGTAAAAATGCGGGGTTAAGGGCTGATTCAGGCTGCACGTCTTAACGTGAGCAGGGTAAGAAAGGAACTATAAATGAGCCAAACGATGGCGAATATCGTCGATGTCCGCGGTGTGAGTTTTTCTCGCGGCAATCGACTGATATTCGATGATATTTCGTTGACCGTACCGCGTGGCAAAATCACCGCCATCATGGGGCCGTCCGGGATCGGTAAAACGACCCTCCTGCGCCTTATTGGTGGTCAGATCCCACCGGATAGCGGTGAAATCCTCTTCGATGGCGAAAACGTCCCGGAGATGTCGCGCTCGCGCCTGTATACTGTCCGCAAACGTATGAGTATGCTCTTTCAGTCGGGGGCGTTGTTCACCGACATGAACGTCTTTGATAACGTGGCCTATCCGCTGCGCGAGCATACCAGCCTGCCGCCTGAGCTGCTGAAAAGCACGGTGATGATGAAGCTTGAAGCTGTGGGGTTGCGGGGAGCCGCGAAGCTAATGCCTTCGGAGCTGTCCGGCGGGATGGCGCGCCGCGCCGCGCTGGCGCGAGCCATTGCATTAGAGCCCGATTTAATCATGTTCGACGAACCGTTCGTCGGGCAGGATCCCATCACGATGGGCGTGCTGGTAAAGCTCATCTCTGAACTGAACAGCGCGCTCGGCGTCACCTGTATCGTGGTGTCTCACGATGTACCGGAAGTGTTGAGCATTGCCGATTACGCCTATATCGTGGCGGACAAAAAGATCGTTGCACACGGCAGCGCCCAGGCGCTGCAGGAAAATTGCGATCCACGCGTGCGGCAGTTCCTCGACGGTATTGCTGACGGACCCGTACCGTTCCGCTACCCGGCGGGCGATTATCGTGACGATTTACTGGGAATAGGGAGTTAAGCCACTCATGCTGTTAAATGCGTTGGCCGCTCTCGGACACCGTGGCATAAAAACCATCAGGACGTTCGGGCGTGCCGGATTGATGTTATTCAACGCGCTGGTCGGCAAGCCGGAGTTTAGCAAGCACGCCCCTCTGCTGGTGCGTCAGCTTTATAATGTCGGCGTGCTGTCGATGCTCATCATTATTGTTTCCGGTCTGTTTATCGGCATGGTGCTGGGGCTGCAGGGCTACCTTGTTCTGACAACCTACAGTGCGGAAACCAGCCTCGGAATGCTGGTGGCGCTTTCGCTGCTGCGCGAATTGGGTCCGGTTGTGGCGGCACTGCTATTTGCCGGACGCGCTGGGTCGGCATTAACGGCTGAGATTGGCCTGATGCGTGCGACCGAGCAGCTCTCCAGCATGGAGATGATGGCGGTCGATCCGCTGCGTCGCGTGATCTCGCCGCGTTTCTGGGCGGGGGTGATCTCGCTCCCGCTACTGACTATTCTGTTTGTCGCCGTGGGGATCTGGGGCGGTTCGCTGGTTGGGGTCCACTGGAAAGGCATCGATGCCGGCTTCTTCTGGTCTGCGATGCAGGACGCCATCGACCTGCGAATGGATCTGGTTAACTGCCTGATTAAAAGCGTGGTGTTTGCCATTACGGTCACCTGGATTGCATTGTTCAATGGTTACGATGCCATCCCGACCTCGGCGGGCATTAGCCGTGCAACTACACGTACTGTCGTACATTCGTCGCTGGCCGTACTGGGCCTGGATTTTGTGCTCACCGCACTGATGTTTGGGAATTGAGTTCATGCAAACGAGAAAAAATGAAATTTGGGTCGGCGTTTTCCTGCTGCTGGCGCTGCTGGCGGCGCTGTTTATCTGCCTGAGAGCGGCAGATATCACCTCAGTACGCACCGAGCCGACGTATCGCATCTATGCCACGTTCGATAACATCGGCGGGCTGAAGGCGCGTTCACCGGTCCGCATTGGCGGTGTGGTGATCGGCCGCGTATCTGACATTACGCTCGATGAGAAAACGTATCTGCCGCGCGTCGCGATGGATATCGAAGAACGTTACAACCACATTCCGGACACCAGCTCCCTTTCTATCCGTACTTCCGGCCTGCTGGGTGAACAATATCTGGCACTTAACGTCGGCTTTGAAGACCCCGAGCTGGGAACGACTATCCTTAAAGACGGTAGCGTTATCCAGGATACGAAGTCCGCGATGGTGCTGGAGGACATGATTGGTCAGTTCCTTTACAACAGTAAAGGGGATGATAAAAAGTCTGACGATGCCCCTGCGCAGAGTGAAGACCATACCAACGTTGCGCCGACCCCTGGTGCTGCGAATTAATTCAGGAGAAGTCATTCATGTTTAAACGACTGTTAATGGTTGCCATGCTGGTCATTGCCCCTCTCACTGCGGCACATGCTGCGGATCAGAGCAACCCGTACAAACTGATGGACGAAGCTGCGAAGAAAACCTTCGACCGTCTCAAAAACGAACAGCCAAAAATTCGCGCGAATCCTGACTATCTGCGTGACGTGGTTGACCAGGAACTGCTGCCGTATGTGCAGATCAAATATGCGGGAGCGTTGGTGCTGGGCCGCTATTACAAAGACGCAACGCCTGCGCAGCGTGAGGCCTATTTTGCCGCATTTCGTGAATACCTGAAGCAGGCGTATGGTCAGGCGCTGGCGATGTACCACGGTCAGACCTATCAGATCGCCCCGGAGCAGCCGCTGGGTGATGCGACCATCGTGCCTATTCGCGTAACGATCATCGATCCTAACGGCCGTCCGCCGGTGCGCCTGGATTTCCAGTGGCGTAAAAACAGCCAGACCGGCCACTGGCAGGCGTATGACATGATCGCCGAAGGCGTAAGCATGATCACCACCAAGCAGAACGAGTGGAGCGACCTGCTGCGCACCAAGGGCATTGATGGCCTGACCGCACAGCTGCAGTCCATTGCTCGTCAGAAAATTACCCTGGACGAGAAGAAGTAATGTCGCAGCAACTCCGCTGGTCGCGTGAAGGTGAGACGTTAAGGCTGTCCGGTGAGCTGGACCAGGATCTGCTGAACCCACTGTGGGATAAACGGCATGAGGCGATGCAGGGCGTGACGCTTATCGACTTAACCGACGTCACGCGGGTGGATACGGCAGGCGTTGCGCTGCTCGCCCATCTGGTTGCCGTGGGCAAAAAGCAGGGAACAAGCGTCATGCTTCATGGCGCGAGTGACAATGTCGTTACCCTTGCGCAACTCTACAATCTGCCTCAGGACGTACTGCCTCGTTAATATTTTCAGTGCGTTACTTCCGAAAGCCCTGACAGTTTCATCGTCGGGGCTTTTTGCTTGTTTAAGACGACGCCACTTTGCTCTAAGATGTTGGGCTTGTTTTCACTATCAGATGATTAAGAGCCCATGGAAAATCATGAAATCCAGACAGTGCTGATGAATGCACTCTCCCTTCAGGAAGCCCACGTCACTGGCGATGGCAGTCACTTCCAGGTTATTGCTGTGGGTGAGATGTTCGACGGTATGAGCCGTGTGAAGAAGCAGCAGGCTGTGTACGCGCCGCTGATGGAATATATTGCGGATAACCGCATCCACGCCCTGTCGATTAAAGCGTTCACCCCGCAAGAGTGGGCACGCGATCGCAAACTAAACGGTTTTTGAGCTGAGGGCGACAGGCCCGCAGCACGGTTGAATTTATAAGAGAGCACACAATGGATAAATTTCGTGTACAGGGGCCAACGCGTCTCCAGGGCGAAGTCACAATTTCTGGCGCGAAGAACGCCGCGCTGCCAATCCTCTTTGCTGCGCTGCTCGCGGAAGAGCCGGTAGAAATTCAGAACGTACCGAAGCTGAAAGATATCGACACGACCATGAAGTTGCTCACCCAGTTGGGCACTAAAGTTGAGCGCAACGGTTCCGTCTGGATCGATGCCAGCAACGTGAACAACTTCTCTGCGCCTTACGATCTGGTGAAAACCATGCGTGCATCTATCTGGGCGCTTGGCCCGCTGGTGGCACGTTTCGGTCAGGGTCAGGTTTCGCTGCCGGGTGGTTGCGCCATCGGCGCGCGTCCGGTTGACCTGCATATCTTTGGCCTGGAGAAACTGGGCGCAGAGATCAAGCTGGAAGAGGGTTACGTTAAGGCCTCCGTCAACGGTCGTCTGAAAGGCGCGCACATTGTCATGGACAAAGTGAGCGTAGGCGCTACCGTCACCATCATGTCTGCGGCAACGCTGGCAGAAGGTACCACCATCATCGAAAACGCCGCGCGCGAACCGGAGATCGTGGATACCGCCAATTTCCTCGTGGCGCTGGGCGCGAAGATTTCCGGCCAGGGTACTGACCGCATCACCATTGAAGGCGTTGAGCGTCTGGGCGGTGGTGTGTATCGCGTTCTGCCGGACCGTATCGAAACAGGCACCTTCCTGGTGGCTGCGGCGATCTCTGGCGGTAAGATTGTCTGCCGTAATGCACAGCCAGACACTCTGGATGCCGTTCTGGCGAAGCTGCGTGAAGCGGGTGCCGATGTTGAAACCGGTGAAGACTGGATCAGCCTCGACATGCACGGCAAGCGTCCTAAAGCGGTGACAGTGCGTACGGCTCCGCATCCGGCATTCCCGACCGATATGCAGGCACAGTTCACGCTGCTGAACCTGGTTGCCGAAGGAACCGGTGTGATTACCGAGACGATTTTCGAGAACCGTTTTATGCACGTACCGGAACTGATCCGTATGGGTGCACATGCTGAGATCGAAAGTAACACCGTAATTTGCCATGGCGTTGAGAAACTGTCCGGTGCTCAGGTAATGGCAACGGATTTGCGTGCGTCTGCAAGCCTGGTGCTGGCGGGCTGTATCGCGGAAGGCACAACGGTGGTGGATCGTATTTATCACATCGATCGTGGCTATGAACGTATTGAAGACAAACTGCGCGCGCTGGGTGCCAATATCGAGCGTGTGAAGGGCGAGTAATCGTTCCGGCAGCCCCCTGCCAGAAATGACCGGGGGGTTGCTATTCCTGTCAAAAAAACCGTTATCCCTGCGGTTCTGTTTTTGCTTTTCTCTGGCGCATCATGCGCGTTCTGTCGATAAATTCATGAGTAACAGGATCGTGATAACGTGAAGGCCAGATCACCCACGGGTGCGTTTCCAGCGCCGTCGCGATAATCAATTCTCCCTTTGGCCAGGGGCGGGTCAGGGCGTTGGCCAGGGTGGAAGAACTCAGACCATGGCGGCGGGACTCTGCTGCAAGTGACGTACCTCTTTTGCGCAGTGCCGCAATGATATCTGCCGTATGCCAGTCGATAAATTTCGTATCCATAACGCTGTCCTTAAGTTCGGATTCACCTACGCCGTTTCTTCTGAAACGACTGGCTTACTATACTCATTTCGACTTCTTGTTCTAAAAAGTTCGCGTTACTTGAAGGGATATTCAGAATAAGACATGGCTTTATTCATGCGGGCTCTAACCCGATTCATTTACATGAATGCGGAATTTACTGGTGCGTTTTTGAACCTCCCCGCGATGGATACGGGGAGGTGGGGGCAAGATTAACGGTCGCGTTGAACAGCGATATGGGCAAGACCAATCAGAGCATCGCGCCATGGGCTGTCTGGAATAACCTGGAGAGCTTCGATGGCTTTGTCAGCCTCTTCTTCAGCACGCTGGCGGGTCCATTCCAGCGAGCCGCAGATGGCCATCGTTTCCAGTACAGGTTCCAGAAGATGGCGACCATTTCCCTGTTCGATCGCCTCACGGATCATTTTCGCCTGGTCGGCCGTTCCGTTACGCATCGCGTGAAGCAGCGGCAGGGTCGGTTTGCCTTCGTTCAGGTCATCGCCAACGTTTTTGCCGAGCGTTTCGCCGTCCGCGCTGTAGTCCAGCAAATCATCAATCAGCTGGAAGGCAGTACCCAGGTAGCGTCCATAATCCTGCAGTCCTTTTTCCTGCGCCTCGGAACAGCCAGCCAGGATGCCGGAACACTGGGCGGCCGCTTCAAACAGGCGCGCTGTTTTGCTGTAGATAACGCGCATGTAGTTTTCTTCGGTGATATCAGGGTCATTGACGTTCATCAGCTGCAGCACTTCGCCTTCAGCGATGACGTTGACGGCTTCGGACATCACCTCGAGCACTTTCAGAGAGCCCAGGCTGGTCATCATCTGGAAGGCGCGGGTATAGATAAAGTCCCCGACCAGAACGCTGGCGGCGTTCCCGAAGGCAGCGTTTGCCGTGGCTTTGCCACGACGCATATCGGATTCATCCACAACATCGTCATGCAGAAGCGTCGCGGTGTGAATAAATTCGATCAGCGCGGCGATCGTCACGTGGGCATTTCCCTGATAGCCAACGGCTCTGGCAGCCAGAATGGCAATCATCGGGCGAATGCGTTTACCGCCGCCGCTGACAATGTAATAGCCCAACTGATTGATCAGCTGAACGTCAGAGTTGAGTTGCTCCAGGATTGCTGCATTTACACCCGCCATATCTTGCGCGGTTAACTCGTTGATTTTTTCTAAATTCATCGCAAAAGCCGGGCTTTTTATCCTGTTGATCCCATCTTCAATGGGGTAACGAAGGGTTTCGGTTTATCAATAGTAGTGCTGATTGTACTGAAAAAACGGCTCAGATAAACGTTACCGTACGTGTTGTGTTTTTTTTCTTCATGTATTGACGGTAGCACTTGTCAAAGGCTCGCGTTTTGCGTAATATTCGCGCCCTATTGTGAATATTTATAGCGCACTCTGATTCATACGAGGACGTGCGCGGAAGCGGAGTTTATATGTACGCGGTTTTCCAAAGTGGTGGTAAACAACACCGAGTAAGCGAAGGTCAGACCGTTCGCCTGGAAAAGCTGGACATCGCAACTGGCGAATCTGTTGAGTTCGCAGAAGTTCTGATGATCGCAAACGGTGAAGAAGTCAAAATCGGCGTTCCTTTCGTTGATGGCGGCGTTATCAAAGCTGAAGTTGTTGCACACGGTCGTGGCGAGAAAGTTAAAATCGTTAAGTTTCGTCGTCGTAAACACTACCGTAAGCAGCAGGGCCACCGTCAGTGGTTCACTGATGTGAAAATTACTGGCATCAGCGCCTAAGACCTGAGGAGAGATTTAAATGGCACATAAAAAGGCTGGCGGCTCCACACGTAACGGTCGCGATTCAGAAGCTAAACGCCTGGGCGTTAAGCGTTTCGGTGGCGAATCCGTTCTGGCGGGTAGCATCATCGTTCGTCAACGTGGTACCAAATTCCACGCTGGCAACAACGTAGGTTGCGGTCGTGACCACACTCTGTTTGCTAAAGCAGACGGTAAAGTGAAATTTGAAGTTAAAGGCCCGAACAACCGTAAATACATCAGCATCGTTGCTGAGTAAGGTTTTCTCGGTCCGGTAACGGATTAAAGCCCCGCAACGTGTTGCGGGGCTTTTTACATTGGAAACCCGGAAAATTTTCTGTAGGGAAAACGGGCATGAAGCAGCAGGCCGGCATTGGTATTCTTTTGGCGCTCACGACCGCAATGTGCTGGGGTGCGCTGCCAATTGCAATGAAGCAGGTACTGGAAGTGATGGAGCCGCCTACGGTGGTCTTTTATCGCTTCCTGATGGCAAGCATTGGTCTCGGGACCATCCTTGCAGTTAAAGGCAAGCTTCCACCGCTACGGCTCTTCCGCAAACCTCGATGGCTGGTGTTACTGGCCATTGCGACGGGCGGTCTGTTCGGTAACTTTATCCTGTTCAGCTCTTCCCTGCAGTATTTGAGCCCTACGGCGTCTCAGGTGATTGGTCAGCTTTCGCCTGTGGGCATGATGGTCGCGAGCGTGTTCATCCTCAAAGAGAAGATGCGCGGGACGCAGATTATCGGGGCAAGCATGCTGCTATGCGGCCTGGTGATGTTCTTCAACACCAGCCTGATCGAGATTTTTACCCGGCTTACGGACTACACCTGGGGCGTGATCTTCGGCGTGGGTGCAGCAACGGTCTGGGTGAGCTATGGCGTCGCGCAAAAGGTGTTATTGCGTCGCCTGGCCTCACAGCAGATCCTTTTTTTGCTGTACACTTTGTGTACAGTGGCATTATTGCCGTTAGCGAAGCCGGGCGTCATTACCCAGCTGAGCGACTGGCAACTGGCGTGCCTCATTTTTTGTGGGCTTAACACGCTGGTCGGTTATGGCGCGCTGGCGGAAGCGATGGCGCGCTGGCAGGCAGCACAGGTGAGCGCATTGATCACGCTTACCCCGCTGTTTACGCTGTTATTTTCAGATTTGTTATCAATGGCCTGGCCCGATGTCTTCGTCAGACCGATGCTCAACCTGTTGGGCTATCTCGGTGCGTTTGTCGTGGTTGCGGGCGCGATGTATTCCGCCATTGGTCATCGTCTTTGGGGACGTTGGCGCAAAAATGAAGCGGTCGTAGTAGTCCCCCGCTCAGGCGAATGAGTTACGGAGAGTAAAATGAAGTTTGTTGATGAAGCGACGATTCTGGTCGTGGCAGGTGATGGCGGTAACGGTTGTGTAAGCTTCCGCCGTGAAAAATATATTCCTCGTGGCGGCCCTGACGGCGGTGACGGTGGCGATGGTGGTGACGTGTGGCTGGAGGCGGATGAAAACCTCAACACGCTGATCGACTACCGCTTTGAAAAATCCTTCCGCGCAGAACGCGGACAGAACGGCCAGAGCCGAGACTGTACCGGTAAACGCGGTAAAGACGTGACCATTAAGGTTCCGGTCGGTACGCGCGTTATCGATCAGGGCACCGGTGAAACCATGGGCGATATGACTAAACACGGTCAGCGCCTGATGGTGGCGAAAGGCGGCTGGCACGGTCTGGGTAACAGCCGTTTCAAATCTTCCGTTAACCGTACCCCGCGTCAGAAAACGATGGGTACCCCGGGTGATAAGCGCGACCTGCAACTTGAACTGATGCTGCTGGCAGACGTGGGCATGCTGGGTATGCCAAACGCAGGTAAATCGACCTTTATTCGCGCCGTCTCTGCGGCCAAGCCAAAAGTAGCGGACTATCCGTTTACCACGTTGGTACCAAGCCTCGGCGTTGTCCGTATGGATAACGAGAAGAGCTTTGTGGTCGCCGATATTCCGGGCCTGATTGAAGGCGCTGCGGAAGGCGCTGGTCTGGGTATTCGCTTCCTGAAGCACCTTGAGCGTTGCCGCGTACTGCTGCACCTCATCGACATCGATCCGATCGACGGTTCCGATCCGGTTGAAAACGCCCGTATCATTATCGGTGAGCTGGAAAAATACAGCGAAAAACTGGCGAGTAAGCCACGCTGGCTGGTCTTCAACAAGATCGACCTGATGGATAAAGCGGAAGCCGAAGCGAAAGCCAAAGCGATTGCCGAAGCAATGGGCTGGGAAGATAAATACTACCTTATCTCCGCGGCAAGTCAGGTTGGCGTGAAAGATCTCTGCTGGGATGTGATGACCTTCATCATCGAGAACCCTGTCGTTCAGGCTGAAGAAGCGAAACAGCCAGAAAAAGTCGAATTCATGTGGGATGACTACCACCGCCAGCAGCTCGAAGAGCTGGAAGCGGAAGAGGAAGACGACTGGGACGATGACTGGGATGAAGACGACGAAGAAGGCGTCGAGTTCATCTACAAGCACTAATGTCTGTCCAAAGCCCCCATCAGGGGGCTTTTTTCATTCCAGCGTTGAGGGCAGCCAGCAGCTTGCTATCAGGCCGCCTTCAGCACCATTCTCCAGCATCAGCTTACCGTGATGAAGCTGCAGGATGCGCTGTACGATACTCAGGCCAAGGCCGCTGCCGCCGTAACGCTGATCGAGGCGACGGAACGGCTCCGTGATCGACTGTCGATTCGCTTCGTCAATACCAGGCCCCTGATCGATAACGCTGAGCTGCGTACCGCCTTCGACCTCGGTAAGCGTCACGGTAATCGTGGTGCCTGTCGGGCTGTAGCGCCCGGCATTCTCCAGCAGGTTGCGCAGCATCAGCCGCAGCAGTACCGCGTCTCCCTGAACCGTGAGCGCGCTTTTAGCAGGCCAAATCACCGTATGCTCTTTGGCTTCATGCTCAAGACCAAGAGGCGTGATAATGGTGTCCGTCCAGTTGATGGTTTCATAGTGGCCGCTCGCCATTGCCTGTCCTGCACGGGCCAGCATCAGCAGTTGCTCAACGGTGTGCATTAGCTGGTCAATACGGTTGATGAGCGTCGTGGCCTGCGTAGAGCCTGACTGGGCCATGAGCTCCAGATGGAGCCTGATTCCGGCAAGAGGCGTTCGCAGTTCATGGGCGGCGTCAGCCGTGAAGAGACGCTCCTGCTGAATGGTACTGTCCAGCCTGGCGAGTAGCTGATTGAGCGAGGTGGTAACGGCGCCGATTTCTTCCATGTCGGAATACATAGGAAGTGGGGTTAGGTTATCCGCCGAACGGTTAGCCAGGCTCACGCGCAGTTTGTTCAGCGGTCGGGTTATCCAGGTAACCGCCCAGAACGAGAAAAACAACGTAAACCCAACCATCACCAGAGAAGGAACCAGCAGCGAGGCAATCGCTTCGCGGATCTCTTTCTCGACGTGGTTGTTACGCGATTTTGCCGACAGCGTTTCGTTCACCAGAAAGCCAATCTGCTCGCGGCTTTCGTGCCACAACCAAATGACGCTTATCAGCTGGAAAAATAACAGAATGACCGCCAGCAACACCATTAATCGCCGACGCATGCTGTTCATTTCTGGCTCTCCAGGCGGTAGCCAACGCCGCGGACGGTTTTAATCCGGTCTTTGCCGAGCTTACGACGCAGGTTGTGGATGTGGACTTCCAGGGTATTTGACCCCGGATCGTCCTGCCAGGAATAGATATCCTGCTGAAGGGTTTCTCTGTGTACCGTTTGTCCGCTTCGCATGATCAGACGCGTCAGCAAGGCGAACTCTTTTGGTGTAACTTCAACGGGCTGGGACTGGCGCAATACCTGCTGGGTTTGCAGATTCAGGGTAATGTCCCCGTCGGTTAGTAAGTTATCACTATGGCCCTGATAACGGCGTATTAACGCTCGCACCCGAGCCTGAAGTTCTGCAAGCGCAAAGGGCTTCACCAGGTAATCATCGGCGCCAGCATCAAGGCCGGTAATACGATCTTCAATGGCGTCGCGTGCCGTCAGGATTAACACCGGATTGGCGATGCCCCGGCGACGCCACTGGGTAAGCAGCGTCGCGCCGTCTTTGTCTGGCAAGCCCAGGTCAAGGATTACCAGGCTGTATTCGCCGCTCTGGATCAGGGCATCTGCTTCTGCCGCGGTGCCGGCACAGTCCAGGGCATAGCCTTCATTGGCGAGTCCCAGAGCCAGTCCTTCCTGTAATAACAGATCGTCTTCAACTATAAGTAGTTTCATCGCTAGTTATTCTGGTAGATGTCTTTATAAAGCCTGCTTTCGAAGCGAACCAGTGGAATACGGCGGTTGCGCTGGTCGGTCGGTTCGACGGCATAGCCGGAAAGATACTGCACGAATGCCATGCGCTGTCCGCTGGCGGTCGTGATGAACCCTGCCAGGTTATACACCCCCTGCAGTGAACCTGTTTTCGCGGAGACTTTGCCATCCACACCCGCTGCATGAAGCCCGGCGCGGTACTGCAGCGAACCGTCGTGTCCGGCAAGCGGCAGCATTGAGATAAAGTTTAGCTCAGTGTCATGTTGTGCAATGTACTGAAGCACCTGCATCATGGTGGCCGGGGCAATCAGGTTATGACGCGATAATCCTGAACCATCAACGGCGATAGTGTTACCCAGATCGATTCCCGCCTGCTGGCGCAGGATCTGACGAACAGCGTCTGAGCCCGCGCGCCAGGTTCCCGGCACGCCGAAACGCGCGTGGCCAATCATGCGGAACACGGTGTCGGCAATCATGTTGTCAGACTTTTTCAGCATAATTCGCAGCAAATCGTGCAGCGGTGGCGACTGTTTGCTGGCAATGACCGTTCCGGGCTGGTTGACCTGCGTCTGGCGTAGCAGCGTGCCGGAGTAGGTTATTCCCGCCTGCTTCAGCTCATCCTTGAGAATCGCACCCGCATAGCTTGCGCCATCCTGAATCGCGAAGGCCAGCGGCAGGGGATCGGCGCGCTGCGTCAGGCAGCCGGTGAGGGTGTAGCGGTTAAGATCGCCAGGCACCACGTCCAGTTCGCAGTACTGGGCATCCGGGGAGCCTTTAGCCAACGTTCGCACCTGGCTAAACATGGTCACCGGATAGTAAGATGCCACGCGAATGAACGCTAAATCATCTGGCTTGGGCGCGCTGTAAAGGGAGATCGAGAAGCAGTTGCGGTCAACAATCGCGGCGGCTGGCGGGGCGCTAAAGCACTGCGTCATGTCGTTCCACGGCCAGCCTGGTGCTTTATCGTGGCTGGCAAAAATGGAGGTATCGATCAGCACGTTGCCATCGATTTTTGTCACGCCGGATTTTTTCAACACCGCTACCATGTTGCGGATATCCTGGCGCTTAAAGGTGGGATCGCCACCGAAACGGGCGATAAGATCGCCTTTCAGTTCGCCACCGTCGACGTTACCTTTGGTTTCAAGCGTGGTGGTAAAACGGAAGTCAGGCCCGAGTTGGAGCAGGGCGGCGAGGGCAGTGATCACCTTCTGGGTACTGGCAGGCAGCGCCATCTGTTGACTGTGATAGTCAATCTCGGGAGCCTGTGCGCCAACCTTCTGCACCATCAGGGCGAGGTTCGCGCCTGCGGGGAGCTGATTAATGTACTCATCAACATTCGCGGCCTGGGCGGTGAACGTTATACTGGTAGTCAATCCGATGATAAAACTGGAAAATCGCATAATCTCGCGCTAACAACCCGAAAACAAACCGTCATACTACGGTGCATGGCACTGCAAAGTAAACGATGACCCATAGTGAACTTCGCGGTAAAATGCGTATCAAATTGAAAAATTGCTGCTGACCTGGGGCGTCGCTCCCGGGTCGGTTTTCTTTTTGCTTCTTGCCCGCTTCGGGGGGCAGGAGCAGGGAACACTGCTCCCAACAGGAATGTTTAAGAGGTATAACAAATGCAAGCTATTCCGATGACCTTACGTGGTGCCGAAAAACTGCGCGAAGAGCTGGATTTCCTGAAATCCGTGCGTCGCCCTGAAATCATCGCCGCTATCGCGGAAGCCCGTGAGCATGGCGACCTGAAAGAGAATGCTGAATACCATGCGGCGCGCGAGCAGCAGGGTTTCTGTGAAGGGCGCATTAAAGATATCGAAGCGAAACTGTCTAATGCGCAGGTTATCGATATCACCAAAATGCCTAACAACGGTCGCGTGATCTTTGGTTCTACCGTCAGCGTTCTGAACCTCGACAACGATGAAGAGCAAACCTATCGCATCGTGGGCGATGATGAAGCAGACTTCAAACAGAACCTGATTTCGGTGAACTCACCCATTGCTCGCGGCCTGATTGGCAAAGAGCAGGACGATGTTGTCACCATCCGCACCCCTGGCGGTGAAGTGGAATACGAAATTATCAAGGTTGAATACCTGTAATTCGCTTCTCTACTAAGATGTTGATACATTGTAAAGAAAAGAAAAAGGCCGCATAGCGGCCTTTTATCAACTCAAGGAGCATGGCATTTTGCTGAGCCTGCTGAAAGAAATCCCTCGTTTCACACAGAAAATGTGATTGATTCAGGATATCCTTAGCGTGGCAGCGAGATTTTACGCTCTTTAGATGGGCGATAGAGCACCAGCGTTTTACCGATGACCTGTACATTACAGGCGCCGGTTTCGCGCACGATGGCTTCCACGATCAGGTTTTTAGTGTCTCTGTCTTCAGAGGCGATTTTCACCTTGATCAGCTCGTGGTGTTCCAGCGCTTGTTCAATCTCGGCAAGCACCCCTTCGGTCAAACCATTGTTGCCAAGCATGACTACAGGCTTGAGCGGATGTGCCAGACCTTTAAGGTGCTGTTTTTGTTTAGTACTCAGATTCATCGTATATTTTTGCTTACGTTGGGATTGAAAACGGTTCATTCTACCGCCATCTCCCTTATATCGCCAAATAGCTGCGTAGAAATTTACGTCACAGGCAAGCAACGATGAACCAGGACGGAAATGTTAAATGACAGGTAAAAAGCGTTCTGCCAGTTCCAGCCGCTGGCTTCAGGAACACTTTAGCGATAAATATGTTCAACAGGCACAGAAAAAGGGGTTACGTTCCCGTGCCTGGTTTAAACTTGATGAAATACAGCAAAGTGACAAACTTTTTAAGCCGGGGATGACGGTTGTCGACCTCGGTGCGGCACCTGGCGGATGGTCCCAGTATGCGGTAACGCAGATCGGCGGAACGGGCCGAATCATCGCGTGCGATCTTTTACCAATGGATCCCATCGTTGGTGTCGACTTCCTTCAGGGCGACTTTCGTGATGAATTAGTGCTGAAAGCGTTACTTGATCGTGTTGGTGACAGTAAGGTCCAGGTTGTCATGTCGGATATGGCACCAAATATGTGCGGAACACCGGCGGTGGATATCCCCCGCGCCATGTATCTGGTGGAGCTAGCGTTAGAAATGTGTCGTGATGTACTAGCGCCTGGTGGTAGTTTTGTTGTGAAGGTGTTTCAGGGCGAAGGTTTCGAGGAGTATCTTAAGGAAATTCGCTCCCTGTTTGCGAAGGTCAAAGTTCGTAAGCCGGACTCTTCCCGGGCCCGTTCCCGTGAAGTGTATATTGTAGCGACCGGGCGAAAATGATAACCGGGAGATTTCAGACGAAAGTTTGAATGAAACTGGATATAGAGTATCCTGACGCTGTTTTTAACACAGTTGTAATATGAGGTTAATCCCTTGAGTGACATGGCGAAAAACCTAATACTCTGGCTGGTCATTGCCGTTGTGCTGATGTCAGTATTCCAGAGCTTTGGGCCCAGCGAGTCGAATGGCCGCAAGGTGGATTATTCTACCTTCCTGCAAGAGGTCAATCAGGACCAGGTTCGCGAAGCGCGTATCAACGGACGTGAGATCAACGTTACCAAGAAAGATAGTAACCGTTACACGACTTACATCCCGGTGAACGATCCTAAGCTGCTTGATAACCTTCTGACCAAAAACGTCAAAGTGGTAGGCGAGCCGCCAGAAGAACCAAGCCTGCTGGCTTCTATCTTCATTTCCTGGTTCCCGATGCTACTTCTTATCGGCGTCTGGATCTTCTTTATGCGCCAGATGCAGGGCGGCGGTGGCAAAGGTGCCATGTCGTTCGGTAAGAGCAAGGCGCGTATGCTGACGGAAGACCAGATCAAGACCACGTTTGCTGACGTCGCCGGTTGTGACGAAGCAAAAGAAGAAGTGGGTGAACTGGTTGAATACCTGCGCGAGCCGAGCCGTTTCCAGAAACTGGGCGGTAAGATCCCGAAAGGTGTCCTGATGGTAGGCCCTCCGGGTACCGGTAAAACCCTGCTGGCGAAAGCCATCGCGGGTGAAGCGAAGGTGCCGTTCTTTACTATTTCAGGTTCTGACTTCGTTGAAATGTTCGTGGGTGTCGGTGCATCTCGTGTGCGTGACATGTTCGAGCAGGCCAAGAAGGCAGCACCGTGCATCATCTTTATCGATGAAATCGACGCCGTAGGCCGCCAGCGTGGCGCGGGCCTGGGCGGTGGTCACGATGAGCGTGAGCAGACCCTGAACCAGATGCTGGTTGAGATGGACGGCTTCGAAGGTAACGAAGGTATCATTGTTATCGCGGCGACTAACCGTCCGGACGTACTTGACCCTGCGCTGCTGCGTCCAGGCCGTTTCGACCGTCAGGTTGTTGTCGGTCTGCCGGATGTTCGTGGTCGTGAACAGATTCTGAAAGTGCACATGCGTCGCGTACCGCTGGCGCCAGATATCGACGCGGCCATCATTGCGCGCGGTACGCCGGGCTTCTCCGGTGCGGACCTGGCTAACCTGGTCAACGAAGCTGCACTGTTTGCCGCTCGCGGTAACAAGCGCGTGGTCTCCATGGTTGAGTTCGAGAAAGCGAAAGACAAAATCATGATGGGTGCGGAACGTCGCTCCATGGTGATGACGGAAGCGCAGAAAGAGTCCACGGCTTACCACGAAGCGGGTCACGCAATTATCGGTCGCCTGGTGCCGGAACACGATCCGGTACACAAGGTAACGATTATTCCGCGTGGCCGTGCGCTGGGTGTGACCTTCTTCCTGCCTGAGGGCGACGCGATCAGCGCCAGCCGTCAGAAGCTGGAAAGCCAGATTTCGACCCTGTACGGCGGTCGTCTGGCAGAAGAGATCATCTACGGTCCAGAACACGTTTCTACCGGTGCGTCGAACGACATTAAAGTGGCGACAAACCTGGCGCGTAACATGGTGACTCAATGGGGCTTCTCCGACAAACTCGGTCCGCTGCTGTATGCAGAGGAAGAGGGTGAAGTATTCCTGGGCCGCTCCGTGGCGAAAGCAAAACATATGTCCGATGAGACGGCACGTATCATCGACCAGGAAGTGAAAGCGCTGATTGAACGTAACTACGGTCGCGCGCGTCAGATCCTGAACGACAATATGGACATTCTGCATTCGATGAAAGATGCACTCATGAAATATGAGACCATCGATGCACCGCAGATTGACGACCTGATGGCTCGCCGCGAAGTGCGTCCGCCAGCTGGCTGGGAAGACCCAGGCGCTTCCAACAATTCTGACAACAATGGTACCCCGCGCGCGCCGCGTCCGGTCGATGAACCGCGTACGCCAAACCCGGGCAACACCATGTCAGAGCAGTTGGGCGACAAGTAAGTCACTGCTGTTGAAGCGTTTGTCTGTACCCCAAACCCTGGAGCTTGCTCCGGGGTTTTTCTTTTCCGTTAAACCATACTAAAACCAGGGATTTAACCATGAAACTCTTCGCCCAGGACTCGCATCTCGATCTTTCACATCCGCACGTGATGGGGATCCTGAATGTTACCCCTGACTCCTTCTCTGACGGCGGCACGCATAACACGCTTATCGACGCGGTTAAGCACGCAAATCTAATGATCAACGCGGGTGCCACCATCATTGATGTGGGCGGTGAATCGACGCGTCCCGGCGCGGCAGATGTTTCGGTGGAAGAAGAGCTGGCGCGCGTGGTGCCGGTGGTTGAGGCAATCGCGCAACGTTTCGAGGTGTGGATCTCCGTCGACACGTCCAAACCAGAAGTGATCCGTGAAGTGGCGAGAGTGGGCGCTCACATTATCAATGATATCCGCTCGCTGACCGAACCAGGTGCGATCGAGGCCGCTGCTGAAACCGGACTGCCGGTATGCCTGATGCACATGCAGGGGCAACCGAAAACCATGCAGGAAGCGCCGAAGTATGATGATGTCTTTGCCGACGTGAATCGCTTCTTTATTGAGCATATTGAACGCTGTGAGCGTGCAGGCATCCCAAAAGAGAAATTGCTGCTCGACCCGGGGTTCGGTTTCGGTAAAAATCTCTCACACAATTATGCGTTGCTTGCGCGCTTATCGGAATTTCATCACTTTGGTCTGCCGCTGCTGGTGGGTATGTCGAGAAAGTCGATGATTGGCCAATTGCTGAATGTAGGACCGAGCGAGCGCCTGAGTGGCAGCCTGGCCTGCGCGGTAATTGCGGCGATGCAAGGCGCGCACATTATCCGTGTCCATGACGTCAAAGAAACAGTAGAAGCCATGCGTGTGGTGGAAGCCACACTGGCAGCGAAGGAAAACAAACGCTATGAGTAACCGTAAATATTTTGGTACCGATGGTATCCGTGGGCGCGTAGGCGATGCTCCAATTACCCCTGATTTTGTTCTGAAGCTCGGCTGGGCTGCCGGCAAGGTCCTGGCGCGTCATGGCTCACGTAAAATTATCATCGGTAAAGACACCCGTATTTCGGGCTATATGCTGGAATCTGCGTTGGAAGCGGGTCTGGCAGCGGCAGGGCTTTCAGCCTCTTTTACTGGCCCAATGCCAACGCCTGCTGTTGCCTACCTTACGCGCACCTTCCGCGCGGAAGCGGGAATTGTGATTTCGGCGTCTCATAACCCGTTCTACGACAACGGCATCAAGTTCTTCTCCATTGACGGCACCAAGCTGCCGGACGAGGTGGAAGAGGCCATTGAAGCCGAAATGGAAAAAGAGATCACCTGTGTTGATTCCGCCGAGCTGGGTAAAGCGAACCGTATCGTCGATGCGGCGGGTCGTTATATCGAATTCTGCAAAGGCACCTTCCCGAACGAGCTGAGCCTGGCGCATCTTAAAATTGTGGTGGACTGTGCGAACGGTGCGACCTATCACATTGCGCCGAATGTCTTCCGCGAGCTGGGTGCGAAAGTGATCGCCATCGGCTGCGAGCCGGATGGTCTGAATATTAATGAAGAAGTCGGGGCGACGGACGTGCGCGCCCTGCAGGCGCGCGTGCTGGCGGAAAAAGCCGATCTGGGTATTGCTCTGGACGGCGACGGTGACCGCGTGATCATGGTTGACCACGAAGGTAATAAAGTCGACGGCGATCAGATCCTCTACATCATTGCCCGTGAAGGCCTGCGCCAGGGTCAGCTGCGCGGCGGCGCGGTTGGGACGCTGATGAGCAACATGGGTCTGGAGCTGGCGCTGAAACAGCTCGGTATTCCGTTCGTCCGCGCGAAAGTGGGCGACCGCTACGTGCTTGAAAAGCTGCAGGAGAAGGGCTGGCGCATTGGTGCTGAGAACTCCGGCCACGTGATCCTGCTCGACAAAACCACGACTGGCGACGGTATCGTAGCTGCGCTTCAGGTGGTTGCCGCGATGGCGCGCAACCATATGAGCCTGCACGATCTGTGCAGCGGGATGAAAATGTTCCCGCAGATCCTGGTGAACGTGCGTTTCACTGCGGGTAAAGGCGATCCGCTGGAAAATGACAACGTGAAAGCGGTAATGGCTGACGTTGAAGCGGCGCTGGGCAGCCGTGGACGCGTGCTTCTGCGTAAGTCCGGTACCGAACCACTGATCCGCGTGATGGTGGAAGGCGAAGACGAAGCGCAGGTCACCGAATTTGCGCACCGTATTGCGGATGCCGTAAAAGCTGCATAATCTTGCATGCTAAATGTTTAAAAAGGCGGCGTTTGCCGCCTTTGTTTTAAGCAATTAATGGCTTTTTGCTGTTTTTTTCCGCAGTTGATACAATGCGTCGAAAATGCCCTTGCGAAGGCCATTCGCTTTGGTTAGTATTCACACCCGCTTCAGTGGGAAACAAAAATCCTGCTAATTGGTCGAAGCATTGGTATGCGGCAAATCCGCAAGGAACAGGTTGATTATGTACGAAGCTCTTTTAGTTATTTTCCTTATTGTAGCCATCGCTCTCGTAGCGCTGATTATGCTGCAGCAAGGTAAAGGCGCTGATATGGGAGCCTCCTTCGGAGCAGGCGCTTCCGGTACGCTGTTCGGTTCAAGTGGTTCTGCGAACTTCATGACCCGCACGACGGCGATTCTGGCTACGCTGTTCTTCATCATCAGTCTGGTGCTGGGCAATATCAACAGCAACAAGACCAGCAAAGGAAGCGAGTGGGAAAACCTGAGCGCGCCAGCAAAAACTGAGCAGACTCAGCCAGCTGCACCGGCTAAGCCAACCAGCGATATCCCGCAGTAAGTATTCCGTACCGAGGTGGTGGAATTGGTAGACACGCTACCTTGAGGTGGTAGTGCCCTAACGGGCTTGTGGGTTCGAGTCCCATCCTCGGTACCAATATTCCAGAAGAAAGACGTCGAAAGGCGTCTTTTTTTTCGTCTGTAGCTTTTGCCTTTCGTAGGCCCGGTGGCGCTGCGCTTACCCGCCCTACAAAAGCCAAACAAAAAGGCGCCCATTGGGCGCCTTTTGCATGTTACATCAGCGATTACTTCTTATCGCTATTCTCCAGGTTTTCAACCTGCGGCAGGCCGTTACCGGAATTCGCGGAGAGCAGACCATTCTCAACGTAGTTGAAGAGCTTCTCACGGGTATCGGTGATGTCCAGGTTACGCATGGTCAACTGACCAATACGGTCGTCCGGAGAAAACACAGACTCACCTTTTTCCATGGTCAGACGCTCGGCTTTATAGGTCAGGTTATCCGACACGGTGTTAAGAATGGAGTAGTCGTTACCACGACGCAGTTCCAGCGTCACTTCACCGGTGATCGCGCTCGCTACCCAACGCTGCAGCGCATCACGCAGCATCAGCGCCTGCGGATCGAACCAGCGACCCTGATACAGCAGTTTGCCCAGTTGACGACCATGAGAATGATACTGCTCGATGGTGTCTTCATTGTGAATACCGGTCAGCAGACGCTCGTAAGCGATGTGCAGCAGCGCCATCCCCGGAGCTTCATAGATGCCGCGGCTTTTTGCTTCGATGATACGGTTTTCAATCTGATCGCTCATGCCCAGACCGTGACGACCGCCGATGCGGTTTGCTTCCAGCATCAGTTCAACGTCGTCAGAGAAGGTCTTACCGTTCAGGGCAACCGGATGACCACGTTCGAAACGCACGGTCACTTCTTCTGCCGGGATCTTCACGCTCTCGTCCCAGAACTTCACGCCCATGATCGGGTTAACGATCTTCACGCTGGAGTTCAGGAACTCCAGGTCCTTCGCTTCGTGCGTCGCGCCCAGCATGTTGGAGTCGGTAGAGTAGGCTTTCTCAACGGACATTTTGTAGTCAAAGCCGCAGGCAATCATAAACTCAGACATCTCATGACGACCACCCAGCTCGTCGATGAAGTCGGTGTCCAGCCACGGCTTGTAGATCTGCAGCTCCGCGTTGGTCAGCAGGCCATAACGATAGAAACGTTCGATATCGTTTCCTTTATAGGTGCTACCGTCACCCCAGATGTTAACGCCGTCTTCTTTCATGGCGGCAACCAGCATGGTGCCGGTCACCGCACGGCCCAGCGGAGTGGTGTTGAAATAGGTCAGGCCGCCCGTGGTGTTATGGAACGCACCGCACTGAATAGCGGCGATACCTTCAGCAACCAGTTGCTTACGGCAGTCAATCAGTCGCGCGTTTTCTGCGCCATACTCTTTAGCGCGACGAGGAATAGCATCGTAATCGTCCTCATCCGGCTGACCCAGGTTCGCAGTATATGCATACGGAACCGCTCCCTTCTGGCGCATCCACAGCAGTGCAGCGCTGGTATCCAGGCCGCCTGAGAAAGCGATGCCAATACGTTGTCCTACCGGAAGATGCTTGAGAATCGTCGTCATAGAATAAAACCCTGCTTGATTGACTGATTAGAGACCGCTTTCGTTCTCTTGTGCATTTTTATGCAAAATAAGTGAGTATTCATTTAATCATCTTTTATCGAATACCGGAAGAGACTCATGCGTTTTTTGTAAAAAATTTGGTCTGTTCTCTCTGGCGGAAGCTGGGTTGACAGGTGGGGTCAACTATCAATATACTAAACGCCGATTTTACGTCCCGTCTTCGGTACCAAATCCCAGCATTATTTGCAAATTCTGTCCAAAACGCGTAGAATTTGCCACGTTTCAGGCGCGGGGTGGAGCAGCCTGGTAGCTCGTCGGGCTCATAACCCGAAGGTCGTCGGTTCAAATCCGGCCCCCGCAACCACTTTCCCATAAAGTTCTTTTTCAAATATACTGTGAAGACTTAGAGCCTTCGTAGCTGGATTTGAAAAAATTCTTTCGGAGAGTGCTCCAGGCCACAGTTGTGGCTATAGGGTTCAGTTATCTAAAGCCCCGATTTATCGGGGTTTTTTGTTATCTGACTACAGAATAACTGGGCTTTACGCCCTTTTTTTATGTCTTGGGGGTGGGCTTGTCCACATTAGAGCAAAAATTAACAGAGATGATTACTGCACCGGTCGAAGCACTGGGCTACGAACTGGTCGGCATCGAATTCGTTCGCGGCCGTACATCGACGCTGCGCATCTATATTGATAGTGAAGATGGCATCAATGTTGATGATTGTGCTGATGTCAGCCACCAGGTGAGTGCGGTTCTTGATGTTGAAGACCCGATTACCGTTGCGTACAACCTGGAAGTTTCCTCACCTGGCCTGGATCGCCCGATGTTCACGGCCGAGCACTATGTGCGCTTTACCGGTGAAGAAGTGGCTCTCGTTCTGCGTATGGCCGTACAGAACCGCCGTAAATGGCAGGGAATTATCAAAGCCGTTGATGGTGAAATGATCACGGTAACAGTCGAAGGCAAAGATGAAGTGTTCGCGCTGAGTAATATCCAGAAGGCGAACCTGGTTCCCCACTTTTAACAGTCTGGATTGAGGTGAAAAGCCCGCGATGAACAAAGAAATTTTGGCTGTTGTTGAAGCCGTCTCCAACGAGAAATCACTGCCGCGTGAGAAAATTTTCGAAGCGCTGGAAAGTGCACTGGCTACAGCAACCAAGAAAAAATACGAACAAGAGATCGATGTTCGCGTAGAAATCGATCGTAAAAGCGGTGACTTCGATACATTCCGTCGTTGGGTAATCGTTGAAGAAGTGACCCAGCCGACCAAAGAGATCACCCTGGAAGCGGCACGTTTTGAAGACGAAAGTCTGAACGTGGGTGACTACGTTGAAGATCAGATTGAATCTGTGACCTTCGACCGTATCACCACCCAGACCGCTAAGCAGGTTATCGTGCAGAAAGTGCGCGAAGCCGAGCGCGCGCTGGTTGTCGATCAGTTCCGCGATCAGGAAGGCGAAATCATCACCGGCGTGGTGAAGAAAGTGAACCGTGACAACATCTCTCTGGAAATTAAATCCGAAGGGATGCCGGGCAACGCTGAAGCCGTGATCCTGCGTGAAGACATGCTGCCGCGTGAAAACTTCCGCCCGGGCGACCGTATTCGTGGTGTTCTGTACGCCGTGCGCCCTGAAGCGCGTGGTGCACAGCTGTTCGTGACCCGTTCTAAACCAGAAATGCTGGTTGAACTGTTCCGCATCGAAGTGCCGGAAATCGGCGAAGAAGTTATTGAGATCAAAGCAGCAGCTCGCGATCCAGGCTCTCGTGCGAAAATTGCGGTGAAAACCAACGACAAGCGTATCGATCCGGTCGGTGCTTGCGTCGGTATGCGCGGCGCGCGCGTTCAGGCGGTTTCTACCGAACTGGGCGGCGAGCGTATTGATATCGTTCTGTGGGACGACAACCCGGCGCAGTTCGTGATCAACGCAATGGCTCCGGCTGATGTCGCGTCTATCGTTGTTGACGAAGACAAACACACCATGGATATCGCTGTTGAAGCGGGCAACCTGGCGCAGGCGATTGGCCGTAACGGTCAGAACGTACGCCTGGCGTCACAGCTGAGCGGCTGGGAACTCAACGTCATGACCGTTGATGACCTGCAGGCTAAGCATCAGGCTGAAGCCCATGCGGCGATCGATACCTTCACCAAATACCTCGACATTGACGAAGACTTCGCCACTGTTCTGGTAGAAGAAGGTTTCTCTACGCTGGAAGAACTGGCCTATGTGCCAATGAAAGAGCTGCTGGAAATTGACGGTCTGGATGAGCCAACCGTTGAAGCCCTGCGTGAACGCGCTAAAAACGCACTGACCACCCTGGCACTGGCTCAGGAAGAAAGCCTTGGCGATAAGAAGCCGGCTGATGACCTGCTGAATCTGGAAGGTCTTGATCGTGCGATTGCGTTCAAGCTGGCTGCCCGTGGTGTTTGTACGCTGGAAGATCTCGCTGAGCAAGGCGTTGATGACCTGGCCGATATCGAAGGTTTAACCGACGAGAAAGCCGGCGAACTCATCATGGCCGCACGTAATATTTGCTGGTTCGGCGACGAAGCGTAATAAACTGTAGCAGGAAGGAACAGCATGACTGATGTAACTGTAAAATCGCTGGCTGCTGAGATTCAGACCTCCGTGGACCGCCTGGTACAGCAATTTGCTGATGCAGGGATCCCGAAGTCCGCTGATGACTCGGTGACCGCGCAAGAAAAACAAACCTTGTTAACGCACCTGAACCGCGAACACGGTTCTACGCCTGACAAGTTAACGCTGCAGCGCAAAACGCGCAGCACGTTAAACATTCCTGGTACCGGTGGCAAAAGCAAATCGGTACAAATTGAAGTCCGCAAGACGCGCACCTTTGTAAAACGTGATCCGCAAGAGGCAGAACGCCTTGCCGCGGAAGAGCAGGCACAGCGTGAAGCGGAAGAACAAGCTCAGCGTGAGGCGGAAGCAGCCGCCAAACGTGAAGCAGAATTAAAAGCTGAACGTGAGGCCGCAGAAAAAGCGAAACGCGACGCCAGTGATAAAGTGAAGCGTGACGCTGCGGAAAAAGACAAAGTGAGCAATCAACAGACAGACGAAATGACCAAAACCGCCCAGGCTGAAAAAGCCCGCCGTGAAAATGAAGCTGCCGAGCTGAAGCGTAAAGCGGAAGAAGAAGCCCGCCGTAAGCTGGAAGAAGAAGCTCGCCGCGTCGCTGAAGAAGCGCGCCGTATGGCAGAAGAAAACGAGAAGAATGGCGTGAATACCGCTGAACCGACTGAAGACACCAGCGACTATCACGTGACCACTTCTCAGCATGCGCGTCAGGCTGAAGATGATAACGACCGTGAAGTAGAAGGCGGCCGTGGCCGTGGTCGTAATGCAAAAGCCGCGCGTCCGGCTAAGAAAGGTAACAAACACGCTGAATCTAAAGCTGACCGCGAAGAAGCTCGTGCAGCGGTTCGCGGTGGTAAAGGCGGCAAGCGTAAAGGTTCTTCTCTGCAGCAGGGCTTCCAGAAGCCAGCTCAGGCGGTTAACCGTGACGTCGTGATTGGCGAAACCATCACCGTTGGCGATCTGGCAAACAAGATGGCGGTTAAAGGCTCTCAGGTCATCAAAGCGATGATGAAGCTGGGCGCAATGGCGACCATCAACCAGGTTATCGACCAGGAAACCGCACAGCTGGTTGCCGAAGAGATGGGCCACAAAGTTATCCTGCGTCGTGAAAACGAGCTGGAAGAAGCAGTAATGAGCGACCGTGACACTGGCGCTGCGGCTGAACCGCGTGCACCGGTTGTGACCATCATGGGTCACGTTGACCACGGTAAAACCTCTCTGCTCGACTACATTCGTTCTACGAAAGTTGCCTCCGGCGAAGCGGGTGGCATTACCCAGCACATCGGTGCTTACCACGTAGAAACCGAAAACGGCATGATCACCTTCCTGGATACCCCAGGCCACGCAGCGTTCACCTCAATGCGTGCTCGTGGTGCTCAGGCTACGGATATCGTTGTACTGGTTGTTGCAGCAGATGATGGCGTTATGCCACAGACCATTGAAGCTATCCAGCACGCGAAAGCGGCGCAGGTGCCTCTGGTTGTTGCGGTCAACAAAATCGATAAGCCAGAAGCCGATCTGGACCGCGTGAAGAACGAACTGTCTCAGTACGGTGTTATGCCGGAAGAGTGGGGCGGCGAAGCGCAGTTCATCCCTGTATCTGCAAAAGCGGGTACTGGTATCGACGACCTGCTGAACGCTATCCTGCTTCAGGCCGAAGTTCTGGAGCTGAAAGCCGTTCGTAAAGGTATGGCGAGCGGTGCGGTAATCGAATCCTTCCTGGATAAAGGTCGTGGTCCGGTTGCAACGGTTCTGGTTCGCGAAGGTACGCTGAACAAGGGCGACATCGTTCTGTGTGGCTTCGAATACGGTCGTGTTCGTGCGATGCGTAACGAACTGGGTCAGGAAGTGCTGGAAGCAGGTCCGTCCATTCCAGTGGAAATCCTGGGGCTGTCCGGTGTTCCGGCTGCCGGTGATGAAGTGACCGTTGTGCGTGACGAGAAGAAAGCGCGTGAAGTGGCACTGTATCGTCAGGGCAAATTCCGTGAAGTTAAGCTGGCGCGTCAGCAGAAATCTAAACTTGAGAACATGTTTGCGAACATGGCTGAAGGCGAAGTTCACGAAGTGAACGTCGTTCTGAAAGCAGACGTTCAGGGTTCTGTGGAAGCGATCTCCGACTCCTTGCTGAAACTGTCTACCGACGAAGTGAAAGTGAAGATCATCGGTTCTGGCGTAGGTGGTATCACCGAAACCGACGCAACCCTGGCTGCGGCATCCAACGCTATCCTGGTTGGCTTCAACGTGCGTGCTGATGCATCTGCTCGCCGCGTGATCGAAGCGGAAAGCCTGGATCTGCGCTACTACTCCGTCATCTATAACCTGATCGACGAAGTGAAAGCCGCGATGAGCGGTATGCTGTCTCCTGAGCTGAAACAGCAGATCATCGGTCTGGCTGAAGTGCGTGACGTGTTCAAATCACCGAAATTCGGTGCGATCGCGGGCTGTATGGTTACCGAAGGTACCATCAAGCGTCACAACCCAATCCGCGTACTGCGTGACAACGTGGTTATCTACGAAGGCGAGCTGGAATCCCTGCGCCGCTTCAAAGATGACGTTAACGAAGTCCGTAACGGCATGGAATGTGGTATCGGCGTTAAGAACTACAACGACGTTCGCGTTGGCGATATGATCGAAGTGTTCGAAATCATCGAGATCCAACGCAGCATCGACTAATCCTTAGGGATAAGTCCATATGTAGGCCGGGATCGCCTCGTGCCACCCGGCAATAATTTTAAAAGGGGCTTTTAGCCCCTTTTTTGTCTGGAGAATTTATTATGGCGAAAGAATTTGGTCGCCCACAGCGCGTGGCGCAGGAGATGCAGAAAGAGATTGCGCTTATCCTGCAACGCGAAATCAAAGACCCGCGTATCGGTATGATGACCACCGTCTCTGGCGTGGAAATGTCTCGTGACCTGGCCTATGCCAAAGTGTTCGTGACCTTCCTGAACGATCAGGACGAAGCGGCGGTTAAAAACGGCATTAAAGCACTGCAGGAAGCCTCTGGTTTCATCCGCTCTCTGCTCGGCAAAGCGATGCGCCTGCGTATTGTTCCCGAGCTGACCTTCTTCTACGACAACTCGCTGGTCGAAGGTATGCGCATGTCCAACCTGGTGACCAGCGTGGTGAAACATGACGACGAACGTCGTGTTAACCCGACGGACGACAGCAAGGAGGACTGATGAGTCGTCCTCGTCGTCGCGGTCGCGACGTGCATGGCGTGCTGCTGTTGGATAAACCGCAAGGTGCATCCAGTAACGACGTGCTGCAAAAAGTGAAGCGTATTTATAACGCTAACCGTGCGGGCCACACCGGCGCGCTGGATCCGCTGGCGACCGGCATGCTGCCGATTTGCCTGGGTGAAGCAACAAAGTTTTCCCAGTACCTGCTCGATTCCGATAAACGCTACCGCGTTATCGCTAAACTGGGCCAGCGTACGGATACTTCCGACGCGGATGGTCAGGTGGTGGAAGAGCGCCCGGTGACCTTCAGCGCCGAACAGCTTGATGCGGCCCTGGAGAGCTTCCGCGGAGACACGATGCAGGTGCCGTCGATGTATTCGGCGCTGAAATATCAGGGCAAGAAGCTCTACGAATATGCGCGCCAGGGAATTGACGTCCCGCGCGAAGCGCGTCCGATAACCGTGTATGAGCTGCTGTTCATTCGCCACGAAGGTGACGAGCTGGAGCTGGAAGTCCACTGTTCGAAAGGGACCTATATTCGCACCATCATCGACGACCTGGGTGAAAAGCTGGGCTGCGGTGCGCATGTGATTTATCTGCGTCGTCTGGCGGTCAGTAAATATCCGGTGGAACGCATGGTGACGCTTGAGCAGCTGCGCGCGCTGGCTGAGCAGGCACAAGCGCAGGGAGTGGAACCAGCAGATTTGCTGGATCCACTGCTGATGCCAATGGACAGTCCGGCAGCGGACTTCCCGATCGTTAATCTTCCTTTAACATCGTCCGTTTACTTTAAGAACGGAAACCCGGTTCGTACGGCGGATGCGCCGCTGGATGGACTGGTACGCGTGACGGAAGGTGACGAAGGGAAATTCATCGGTATGGGCGAAATGGACGGTGAAGGGCGCGTTGCGCCGCGTCGTCTGGTCGTCGAATATCCGGTCGACGCGTGACGGTGATTACGCCTCACCTTGCGATAAGCAGGGGAGACGAGTAGAATATCGCCGCTTAACGCCCGGTAAATTGTTTAACAATCTGCGGGGCGTACATGGGGTCGCTGAATTAGAGATCGGCACCCTTACATTTTTTATACTTTGGAGTTTGAAAATGTCTCTAAGCGTTGAAGCTAAAGCTAAAATCGTTTCTGAGTTTGGTCGTGGTACTAACGACAGCGGTTCTACCGAAGTTCAGGTTGCACTGCTGACTGCACAGATTAACCACCTGCAGGGTCACTTTGCAGAGCACAAAAAAGATCACCACAGCCGTCGTGGTCTGCTGCGCATGGTTTCTCAGCGTCGTAAACTGCTCGACTACCTGAAGCGTAAAGATGTTGCACGCTACACCGCGCTGATCGAGCGTCTGGGTCTGCGTCGCTAAGTCTTGCGAGTTTCAGAAAAGGGGGCCTGATGGCCCCTTTTTTCAACCAGACGGCAGCAATTCAATGGAAACTATTGTATTGTTGCTATAAATGATCTTCATTGCAGAGGTTCGCGCGGCTAATGAGAGGCTTCACCCATGGGGGTGTCGGTTGTCATTAGTCGCGAGGATGCGAAGAAGGTCGGGTTAAATCGACAGCACGCCGGCGGTGTGCTGTCATACATTTAAGAAAGGATAGAATTTTGCTGAATCCGATCGTTCGTAAATTCCAGTATGGTCAACATACCGTCACGCTGGAAACCGGCATGATGGCACGCCAGGCGACTGCTGCCGTTATGGTAAGCATGGATGACACCGCGGTATTCGTGACCGTTGTGGGCCAGAAAAAAGCTAAACCAGGTCAGGACTTCTTCCCGCTGACCGTTAACTACCAGGAGCGTACCTACGCTGCCGGTAAAATCCCGGGTGGCTTCTTCCGTCGTGAAGGCCGTCCAAGCGAAGGCGAAACCCTGATCGCGCGTCTGATTGACCGCCCGGTTCGTCCGCTGTTCCCGGAAGGCTTCGTTAACGAAGTGCAGGTTATTGCGACCGTTGTTTCCGTTAACCCACAGGTTAACCCGGACATCGTTGCGATGATCGGTGCCTCCGCTGCCCTGTCACTGTCTGGTATTCCATTCAATGGCCCAATCGGTGCCGCGCGCGTCGGTTACATCAATGACCAGTACGTGCTGAACCCAACTCAGGAAGAGCTGAAAGAAAGTAAGCTGGACCTGGTTGTTGCCGGTACTGAAGCGGCTGTGCTGATGGTTGAATCCGAAGCTGAACTGCTGAGCGAAGACCAGATGCTGGGCGCTGTGGTGTTCGGTCATGAGCAGCAGCAGATTGTTATCCAGAACATCAACGACCTGGTGAAAGAAGCCGGTAAGCCACGTTGGGACTGGCAGCCAGAAGCAGCAAACGATGCGCTGAACGCACGCGTTGCGGCACTGGCAGAATCTCGTCTGAGCGACGCTTACCGCATCACCGACAAACAGGAGCGTTACGCTCAGGTTGACGCGATCAAATCTGAAGTAACCGCGACCCTGGTTGCCGAAGACGAAACGCTGGACGCTAACGAAATTGGCGAAATTCTGCACGCTATCGAGAAAAACGTTGTTCGTAGCCGCGTACTGGCAGGCGAGCCGCGTATCGATGGCCGTGAAAAAGACATGATTCGTGGTCTGGACGTACGCACTGGCGTACTGCCGCGTACTCACGGTTCTGCGCTGTTCACCCGTGGTGAAACGCAGGCGCTGGTTACCGCAACCCTGGGTACCGCACGTGACGCGCAGATCATCGACGAACTGATGGGCGAGCGTACTGACAACTTCCTGTTCCACTACAACTTCCCTCCGTACTCTGTGGGCGAAACCGGTATGGTTGGCTCACCGAAGCGTCGTGAAATTGGTCACGGTCGTCTGGCGAAGCGCGGCGTGCTGGCAGTGATGCCGGAAGCTGACAAATTCCCGTACACCGTTCGCGTGGTTTCTGAAATCACCGAATCCAACGGTTCTTCTTCCATGGCTTCCGTATGTGGTGCCTCTCTGGCGCTGATGGATGCGGGCGTGCCGATCAAAGCCGCCGTTGCGGGTATCGCAATGGGTCTGGTGAAAGAAGGCGACAACTTCGTTGTTCTGTCTGACATTCTGGGTGACGAAGACCACCTGGGCGATATGGACTTCAAAGTAGCGGGTTCCCGCGACGGTATCTCTGCCCTGCAGATGGATATCAAAATTGAAGGTATCAACAAGGAGATCATGCAGGTTGCTCTGAACCAGGCTAAAGGTGCGCGTCTGCACATCCTGGGCGTGATGGAACAGGCTATCAACGCGCCACGCGGTGATATCTCTGAATTCGCTCCGCGTATTCACACCATCAAGATCAATCCAGACAAGATCAAAGATGTTATCGGTAAGGGCGGTTCTGTTATCCGCGCGCTGACCGAAGAGACCGGCACCACCATCGAAATCGAAGATGACGGTACTGTGAAGATCGCAGCAACCGACGGCGAGAAAGCGAAATTCGCGATCCGTCGCATCGAAGAAATCACTGCTGAAATCGAAGTGGGCCGCGTCTACGCGGGTAAAGTGACCCGTATCGTTGACTTTGGTGCGTTCGTTGCCATCGGTGGCGGTAAAGAAGGTCTGGTTCACATCTCTCAGATCGCTGACAAGCGCGTTGAGAAAGTGACCGATTACCTGCAGATGGGTCAGGAAGTGCCGGTTAAGGTTCTGGAAGTTGACCGTCAGGGCCGTATCCGTCTGAGCATTAAAGAAGCAACCGAGCAGTCTCAACCTGCTGCGGCACCGGAAGCTCCGGCTGCTGAACAGCAAGGCGAGTAAGTTGCCATTTGCCCTCCGCTTTGCGGAGGGCCTGTTATCAGGCAGGACGCCTTGTTAAGCCGCCGGGGGACAGGACGTTCATCCAATAGTTGTCTTCGGGAGTGGGAAATGAAGCCTTTTTTGCGCTGGTGTTTCGTTGCGACAGCTTTAACGCTGGCAGGATGCAGCAACTCTGCCTGGCGTAAGAGCGAAGTCCTCGCAGTGCCATTGCAACCGACTTTGCAGCAGGAAGTGATTCTGGCACGCATGGAACAAATACTTGCCAGTCGGGCTTTAACCGATGACGAACGCGCACAGCTTTTATATGAGCGCGGAGTGTTGTATGATAGTCTCGGTCTGAGGGCATTAGCGCGAAATGATTTTTCACAAGCGCTGGCTATCCGACCTGATATGCCTGAAGTATTCAATTACTTAGGCATTTATTTAACGCAGGCAGGCAATTTTGATGCTGCCTATGAAGCGTTTGATTCTGTACTTGAGCTTGATCCAACTTACAACTACGCGCACTTGAATCGCGGTATCGCATTGTATTACGGCGGTCGTGATAAGTTAGCGCAAGATGATCTGCTGGCGTTTTATCAAGACGATCCTAATGATCCTTTCCGTAGCCTGTGGCTTTACATCGTTGAGCGGAAGCTCGATGAGAAGCAGGCAAAAGAAGCACTACAACAGCGCTTCGAGAAATCGGATAAGGAACAGTGGGGATGGAACATTGTCGAGTTCTACCTGGGCAACATTAGCGAAGCAACGCTGATGGAACGCCTCAAGGCGGACGCAACGGATAACACCTCGCTCGCTGAGCATCTCAGTGAAACCAACTTCTATTTAGGTAAGTACTACCTAAGTCTGGGGGATATGGACAGCGCTACGGCACTGTTCAAATTAGCGGTTGCTAACAACGTACATAACTTCGTTGAGCACCGTTATGCATTGTTGGAATTATCGCTCTTGGGCCAGGAGCAAGACGACCTGGCAGAATCGGACCAGCAATAGCTGACGACATAAACATCAGCCCGTAATCTTTTGATTGCCATCACCTTCACTGGTGAGGGCGTTGTTGTTCGTCAATACACCTACTTTGAGCCGGTTCACACTTTTCAATGAAAATTGCTAATCATTTTCACGATGAGCTAAGTAGACTGGCCGCCATTGACATTGAGGCACTCGTACTACATGGCTGAATTCGAAACCACTTTTGCAGATCTGGGCCTGAAGGCTCCTATCCTTGAAGCCCTTAACGATCTGGGTTACGAAAAACCATCTCCGATCCAGGCAGAATGTATCCCGCATCTGCTTTCTGGTCGTGACGTGCTGGGCATGGCCCAGACTGGTAGCGGTAAAACTGCAGCGTTCTCGCTGCCGCTGCTGAACAACATCGATCCGGACCTGCGTGCACCGCAGATCCTCGTCCTGGCTCCAACTCGTGAACTGGCTGTTCAGGTTGCTGAAGCAATGACGGAATTCTCTAAACATATGCGCGGCGTAAACGTGGTAGCCCTGTACGGCGGCCAGCGTTATGACGTGCAGTTACGCGCCCTGCGCCAGGGCCCACAGATTGTCGTCGGTACGCCGGGCCGTCTGCTGGATCACCTGAAGCGCGGTACTCTGGACCTCTCTAAACTGAGCGGCCTGGTACTGGATGAAGCAGATGAAATGCTGCGTATGGGCTTCATCGAAGACGTAGAAACCATCATGGCGCAGATCCCGGAAGGTCACCAGACCGCTCTGTTCTCTGCAACCATGCCAGAAGCGATCCGTCGCATTACCCGCCGCTTCATGAAAGAGCCGCAGGAAGTGCGTATTCAGTCCAGCGTGACCACTCGCCCGGACATCAGCCAGAGCTACTGGTCCGTGTACGGCATGCGCAAAAACGAAGCGCTGGTCCGTTTCCTGGAAGCGGAAGATTTTGATGCGGCGATTATCTTCGTGCGTACCAAAAATGCGACCCTGGAAGTGGCTGAAGCGCTGGAGCGTAACGGCTACAACAGCGCCGCGCTGAACGGCGACATGAACCAGGCCCTGCGTGAGCAGACGCTGGAGCGTCTGAAAGACGGTCGTCTGGATATCCTGATTGCAACCGACGTGGCAGCACGTGGTCTGGACGTTGAGCGTATCAGCCTGGTTGTCAACTACGACATCCCGATGGACTCCGAGTCTTACGTTCACCGTATCGGTCGTACCGGTCGTGCGGGTCGTGCTGGCCGTGCGCTGCTGTTCGTTGAGAACCGCGAGCGTCGTCTGCTGCGCAACATTGAACGCACCATGAAGCTGACCATTCCAGAAGCCGACCTGCCAAACGCAGATCTGCTGGGCAAACGCCGTCTGGAAAAATTCGCCGCGAAAGTACAGCAGCAACTGGAAAGCAGCGATCTGGATCAGTACCGCGCACTGCTGTCGCAGATCCAGCCTGTCGCTGAAGGCGAAGAGCTGGACATGGAAACTCTGGCTGCAGCACTGCTGAAAATGGCTCAGGGCGAACGTAGCCTGATCGTGCCACCAGATGCACCGATGCGTCCTAAGCGTGAGTTCCGTGACCGTGACGATCGTTTCGAACGTCGTGGCGACCGTAACGACCGTGGTCCACGCGGCGACCGTCCAGAGCGTGGTGGTGAAGACCGTCCACGTCGTGAACGTCGTGACGCAGGCGATATGGAACTGTATCGCATTGAAGTGGGCCGTGATGATGGTGTTGAAGTTCGTCACATCGTTGGCGCGATTGCTAACGAAGGCGACATCAGCAGCCGTTACATTGGTAACATCAAGCTGTTTGCATCCCACTCTACCATCGAACTGCCAAAAGGCATGCCGGGCGAAGTACTGCAGCACTTTACTCGCACCCGCATCCTGAACAAGCCGATGAACATGCAGCTGCTGGGCGATGCACAGCCACGTCCTGACCGCGGTGGCGAACGTCGTGGCGGTGGTCGCGGTTTCGGCGGCGAGCGTCGTGAAGGCGGTCGCAGTGAAGGTCGCGGTGGTGAAGGTCGTCGTTTCTCCGGCGAGCGCCGCGAAAGCCGTGGCCCACGTCGTGAAGAAGGCACCAGCCGTCGTCGTTTCGGTGACGCGTAAGCCTTTCGCTTCTGACGTAAAGTAAAATATACAGCCCCGATACACGCTATCGGGGCTTTTTTTATTCCCTTTGTACTCCTGTACTGGTACAGTGCATCACACTAAAATGCAGAACCGCATGATTAACTGGAGAAAAGGCTGTATGGCGACACTAACCACCACCCAAACGTCACCTTCGCTGCTTGGCGGCGTGGTGATCATCGGCGGAACCATTATAGGTGCCGGGATGTTTTCCCTGCCCGTGGTCATGTCCGGTGCGTGGTTCTTCTGGTCGCTGGCCGCGCTGGTGTTCACCTGGTTCTGCATGCTGCATTCCGGCCTGATGATCCTTGAAGCAAACCTGAACTACCGCATTGGCTCCAGCTTCGACACCATCACCAAAGATCTGCTGGGCAAAGGCTGGAACCTGGTGAACGGCCTTTCCATCGCATTTGTGCTCTACATCCTGACCTACGCGTACATCTCAGCAAGCGGCTCGATTCTGCATCACACCTTTTCGGAGATGTCGCTGAACATTCCGGCGCGTCTGGCCGGGCTTTGCTTTGCGCTGGGCGTGGCGTTTATCGTCTGGATGAGCACCAAAGCGGTGAGCCGCATGACGGCGATTGTGCTGGGCGCGAAGGTCATCACTTTCTTCCTGACCTTCGGCAGCCTGCTGGGGCACGTTACGCCCGCCACGCTGTTTAACGTTGCGGAAGTTAATCCCTCCTACACGCCGTATCTGCTAATGACTCTGCCGTTCTGTCTGGCGTCGTTCGGCTACCACGGCAACGTGCCGAGCCTGATGAAGTACTACGGCAAGGATCCGCGCACCATCGTGAAGTGCCTGGTCTACGGCACGCTGCTGGCGCTTGGGCTGTATGTGATTTGGCTGCTGGGGACAATGGGCAACATCCCGCGCCCGGAGTTTATCGGCATTGCGCAAAAGGGCGGTAACATTGACGTGCTGGTGCAGGCGCTGAGCGGCGTACTGAACAGCCGCAGCCTGGATCTGCTGCTGGTGGTCTTCTCCAACTTTGCGGTGGCGAGTTCATTCCTCGGTGTGACGCTGGGCCTGTTTGACTACCTGGCGGATCTGTTTGGCTTTGACGATTCTGCGATGGGGCGTTTCAAGACGGCGCTGCTGACCTTCCTGCCGCCGATTGTCGGCGGTCTGCTGTGGCCGAACGGGTTCCTCTATGCCATCGGCTATGCAGGGCTGGCGGCCACCATCTGGGCGGCGATTGTGCCGGCTCTGCTGGCACGTAAATCACGTAAACGCTTCGGTAGCCCGAAATTCCGCGTCTGGGGCGGTAAACCGATGATTGCGCTGATCCTGGTATTTGGGGTGGGTAACGCACTGGTCCACGTGCTGTCGAGCTTTAACCTGTTGCCTGTGTACCAGTAAACACATTGCCCGGTGGCGCTACGCTCACCGGGCCTACAGGGACCGCGTAGGCCGGATAAGGCGAAGCTGCCATCCGGCAAAAAACTACCCCACCAATTCTTCTTTCACCTGCATCGCCAGGTCAAACGAATGCAAACGCGCCTGGTGATCGAAAATCTGGCCGTTGACCATAATTTCATCCGCCTGCGTTTCACGCAGCACTGCTTCCAGCCCGTGACGCACTTTTGCCTTATCACCCACCAGCGACATGCTCAACGCCTGCTGCACGCCATACTGCTCGGAGGCCGACCACAGCTGATGCATATTTTCCACCGGAGGCGGCAACTGGCCCGTCTCGCCGCGGCGCAGCTTCACAAACGCCTGCTGCATAGAGGTAAACAGGAATTCCGCGTCGCGATTGCTGTCAGCGGCAATGATGTTGATACACACCATCGCGTACGGCTTCTCCAGACGCTCGGACGGTTTGAAGTTCGTACGGTAGAGGTGCAGCGCCTGATGCAGCATATCCGGCGCGAAGTGGGAGGCGAACGCGAACGGCAGCCCCAGCTGTGCGGCGAGCTGCGCGCTATACAGGCTCGAGCCTAACAGCCACACCGGGATCTTCTCGCCATAGCCCGGCACCGGGCGCACGTGCGGGTTCGGATCGCGCGCGTCGAACCAGTCCACCAGTTCCGCCACGTCGCGCGGGAAGTTATCGATATCGCCGCTCATATGGCGGCGCAGGGCGCGCATGGTCGGCTGGTCGCTGCCCGGCGCGCGGCCAAGCCCCAGGTCAATACGGCCCGGATAGAGGGTATTAAGCGTCCCGAACTGCTCGGCTATCACCAGCGGGGCGTGGTTCGGCAGCATCACGCCACCGGAGCCAAGGTGCAAAGTGGTGGTATTCGCTGCCAGGTAGCCAATCAGCACCGATGTAGCGGCGCTGGCAATGCCGACCATGTTGTGATGTTCTGCCAGCCAGTAGCGGTGATAGCCACGCTTTTCGGCCAGCTGAGCCAGATCGAGAGAGTGCGTGAAGGCTTCTCTTGCCGAGGAGCCTTGTGGGATCGGCGCCAGATCCAGCACCGAAAACGGAATGGTTTTGTCAGTCATAACAGCTCACTTTGTCGACGGTCAATCTTTAATACTGCATTAAAAAATGATAACCGTTGTTAACAAAGTGAGCCTTTTTTAGGCCTGAAGTTCCAGCCCGGCCAGACGTTTCCAGTAACCGTTGCAGTCGCTGTTTGCCGCCAGCGGCAGCGGCGACGCGCCGTTTTCGTTAGCGCGGAAGGCGTCCAGCATCGCGAAAACGCTGGTATCCAGCGGCGACAGGCGCACCATGTCCACCAGCCCGTCCATCGACGCCAGCTCGTTGCCGAGGTTATAGACGTAACCGCTCATGGTCTGAATGCCGTTCAGGACAAACACCTGCTGGTTCTCCTGCGACAGCATGCTGCGCCCGTTCGGGTACTTGATGCAGCAGGTTTCACATTCATCTTTCGGGCGGTCTTCCGATCGCGCGGTGAAGCAGCGGGCAGAGTAGGCCAGCGGCAGATGACCGTAGCTCAGCACTTCCACTTCGAACTGATGGCGAATGCCCAGCTCGTCGCACTGATTCAGCAGGTTTGCCAGCCAGTCACGGGAGAGCTCCACCGGCATGCACCAGCGGGTCATTCCCTGTTTGAGCAGCAGGCGCAGGGTGACGGCGTTATAGCAGTTCAGCGCATGGCCTGCGACAAACGGCAGCCTGCGTTCGGCGCACATGTTCACCACGCCCAGGTCGCTCGCCTCCAGCAGAAACTCACCGTTTTCGACGTAGCGCTTCAGCTCGCCCAGTTCGGACGAAGCCTGCACCAGCGCGAGCGTTGACAGCACCACCTGCTTGCCGCTCCCGGCCAGGCTTTTCGCCATCTCCAGCCAGTCGCCCACTTTGGTTGCGCGGCGTTTGCTGCATACTGCTTCACCGAGGTAAATCACATCGGCGCTGCTGGTGGCGGCCTGTTGGTAAAAATCTTCCAGCGTCTCTTTTGGCCAGTAGTAGAGCACCGGCCCTAATGAATATTTCATGGTTATCTCACTGCCATTTACGGTGATACGCACCCAGCGTGGTTTGCGTGCCTTCGGACATCGATCCGAGCGTCTCCATCCACGCCGCCTGTGGGGCGTAGTTCTGCGGGTCCGCCATGCAGCGGTCGATGGCCTGACGCCACACTTTCGCCACCTGGCTCACATAGGCCGGACTGCGCTGGCGACCTTCAATTTTCACCGAGGCAATATTGGCGGCCAGCAGCTCCGGCAGCAGCTCCAGCGTGTTAAGGCTGGTGGGCTCTTCCAGCGCGTGGTAGCGCTCGCCGTCGACCAGGTAGCGGCCTTTGCACAGTGTCGGATAACCCGCGTTTTCACCGTCCTGATAGCGGTCGATCAGAACTTCATTCAGACGCGACTCCAGCCCCTGTGGGGTCTGCTGCCAGCGGACGAAGCGGGCAGGGGAGCAGGCCCCGACGGTATTCGGCGATTCACCGGTTAAGTAAGAAGAAAGATAGCAACGGCCTTCGGCCATGATGCACAGACTACCAAAGGCAAAAACCTCCAGCGGCACTGGCGTGACGCGCGCGAGTTGCTTAACCTGATGAATAGAGAGCACGCGCGGCAGCACCACGCGGGCGACGTCAAAGTGTTGATGGTAAAAACGCACCGCCTCTTCGTTGGTGGCAGATGCCTGAACAGAGACGTGGCGCTCAATATGCGGATAGCGTTCTGCCGCATACTCAAGCATGGCGAGGTCGGCCAGGATTAACGCATCGGCGCCCAGCTGTGCTGCCATGTCCACCGCGCGCTGCCAGCGGGCGTAACCGTCAGGATGGGCAAACGTGTTGATGGCAATATGCAGCTTGCGGCGGTGCTGATGAACGAAGTTAACGGCTTCCTGAAGCTTTTTCTCCGTAAAGTTAAGGCCAGCAAAATGGCGGGCGTTGGTGTCATCTTTCAGCCCGATATAGACCGCATCGGCCCCATTCTCGATGGCCGCCTTAAGCGCCGGAAGGTTTCCGGCAGGGCAGAGCAGCTCCATAAATTATCCTGATGTAGTCGATAGCAAAATTGTTAACGAGCTGGGATTTTAATTAACCCATACGCGACAATTTTTGATTTAAGGCAGCTAATGGCGTATTGATGGCACCAATAATGGGGTACGTCCGACGATGGTTTGTTGATTTACGCCGCTATGTTCTGGAACGGATGTGGCAAAATAGCGGGACTATAGCTATCAGGGAGTAAAGCTCGTGCTGGATAAACTGCGTTCACGTCTCGTACAATTCGGTCCATCAATGCTGAGCGTGCCGGTCAGGCTGGCGCCGTTCGCGCTTAAACGCCAGGTGCTGGAGCAGGTCCTGAGCTGGCAGTTCCGTCAGGCGCTGCAGGATGGCGAGCTGGAGTTTCTGGAAGGGCGCTGGTTAAGCATTGAGGTGCGTGACATCGGGCTGCGCTGGTTTACCTCCGTAGAGAACGACCAGCTGATCGTTCGTGAGTCTGCCGAGGCGGACGTGAGCTTTAGCGCCAACGCCAGCGACCTGCTGATGATTGCCGCGCGTAAGCAGGACCCGGACACACTCTTCTTCCAGCGCCGTCTGGTGATTGAGGGCGACACGGAGCTTGGCCTGTACGTTAAGAATTTAATGGATGCCATTGAGCTGGAGCAGATGCCGAAAGCGCTGCGCGTGATGTTGATGCAAATGGCAGATTTCGTTGAGGCGGGGCTGAAATCCCCGCCGGACAGTAAACACACTTCAGTAGGTGAGCCATGCTGATTCGAGTCGAAATAGGGATTGATGCACCGGGTATCGATGCGTTATTACGCCGCTCTTTTGAGAGCGATGCGGAAGCCCAACTGGTCCACGATCTCCGTGAAGACGGCCTGATCACGCTGGGGCTGGTTGCCACCGATGACGAAGGTCAGGTTGTCGGCTATGTTGCCTTCAGCCCGGTGATCGTTCAGGGTGAAGATCTTCAGTGGGTGGGCATGGCACCGCTGGCGGTAGATGAAAACTACCGCGGGCAGGGCCTGGCGCGCCAGCTGGTCTATGAAGGGCTGGACTCGCTGAATGAGTTTGGTTATGCCGCCGTGGTCACGCTGGGCGATCCGGCGTTCTATGGCCGTTTAGGCTTCGAGCAGGCCGCGCATTACGATCTTCGCTGCCGCTGGCCAGGTACCGAATCCGCCTTCCAGGTGCATCGCCTGGCGGATGATGCCCTGAACGGCGTAAATGGTCTGGTGGACTACCACGACCATTTTAATCGCTTTTAATCAGGCTCTCGCGTAGCGCCTCAAAGGAGCCGTCTCCGGTCACGAGGCGCTCCTTCTGGCGCTTCGTTAGCTGCTTAATACGGTACTCCAGCCTGAGTGCCAGCGATCTGTCCCCCACGGCGGCAGAAAAAGCCAGCTGCAGTTCGCCTTTCCCCCGCAGCGCTTTTGCCCCTTTCCCCGTTTGATGTTGTAAAAAACGCCGCGCCACATCGGTGGTGATCCCGGTGTAGAGTGCGTTATCAGCGGTTCGGACAAGATAGAGAAACCAGCACACGGTAAACAGATTCAGTATGTTAAGGTGAACGCACCATAGCATGAGAGAGAACGAAAATGGAAACACTGGCCGCCATTAACCGCTGGCTGGCAAAGCAGCACGTCGTGACCTGGTGCGTATATAGCGAGGGCGAAATGTGGTGCGCCAACGCCTTTTACTACTACGATCCTGAACGCGTCGCTTTTTACGTCATGAGTGAGGACAAAACGCGGCATGCCCAGATGACCGGCCAGCAGGCAAAAGTGGCGGGCACGGTCAACGGCCAGCCCAAAACCGTCGCGCTGATCCGCGGCGTGCAGTTCAAAGGCGAAATTCGTCGTCTGGAAGGTGAAGAAAGCGACGCACAGCGTAAACGCTACACGCGCCGCTTCCCGGTTGCTGCTGCGCTAAAAGCCCCGGTGTGGGAAATCCGCCTCGATGAGCTGAAATTTACCGACAACACCCTGGGCTTTGGCAAGAAGCTTCACTGGCTACGCGCCGAGCAGGCGTAGCGCTTCGCGGTTAAACGCCGGGAGATCGTCCGGGGTCCGGCTGGTGATCAGCTGGTCGTTATCGTTGACCACCTCCTGATCGTAAAACTCGGCCCCTGCGTTTTTCAGATCGATAACGATCGGTTTCACCGCCGTAAGCTTACGCCCGCGGACCACTTCAGCGCTGATCAGCAGCTGCGGGCCGTGGCAGATGGCAAAGACCGGCTTGCCGGTGCCGACGAAGTCACGGGTAAAGGTGACGAAACGCTCGTCCCCGCGCAGGGAATCCGGTGAATGGCCGCCTGGTAACAGCAGGGCGTCGAAATCTGACGGGCTGACGTTATCGATGGACTCATCGATGGTCACGCTGGCTTCGCCCTTGTGGCCCTTCACGGTTTTACCCGCTTCTTTCTCAATGGTGATGACCTCGTGTCCTGCCTTGCGGAATGCCTCAGCTGGCGACGTAAATTCTGAATCTTCAAACTCGTCGGTAATCAAGACTGCGATTTTTTTACCCATGCTTCCTCCGTTGTTTTCGCTTCAGACTGTTTTTTTCCCGTTTGTGGTAAATACTTACCGGTAACAGACTTTTAAGTGTGGTAGAGCAGGTCCAGATCGCAAACGGACAATTCTGTAAAGGGGATAAGATGAGTCAGGTACTGATTACCGGCGCAACCGGGCTGGTGGGTGGACATCTGCTGCGGTTGCTGATCCAGGACCGGCATATCAACTATATTGCCGCCCCGACGCGCCGCCCGCTGTTGGATATCACCGGCGTCTATAACCCGCACGATCCCCAGCTCACCGACGCGCTGGCGCAGGTGCAGGATCCTATAGATATCGCCTTTTGCTGCCTGGGCACGACGCGGCGTGAGGCGGGCAGTAAAGAAGCGTTCGTCCATGCGGACTACACGCTGGTGGTGGATACCGCCCTGACGGCGAAAAAGCTGGGGGCAAAACATTTCCTGGTGGTGAGCTCGCACGGCGCCAGCACCGGCTCACCGTTTTTTTACAATCAGGTGAAGGGCAAAATGGAAGAGGCGCTGATTGCGCAGAAGTGGGAGCGCCTGACAATCGTGCGGCCTTCCATGCTGATGGGCCACCGCGACGAACGGCGTTTTAACGAATCCTTCTTCGCCCCGCTGTTTCGTATCCTGCCGGGTAACTGGAAGTCCATCGAGGCGCGGGACGTCGCGCAGGCGATGCTGAAAGAGGCGCTGGCACCGTCGCAGGAGGGCGTCAATATCATCCCTTCGGCAAAACTGCGTGAAATCGCGCAGGGCGAGGCGTAAACTTCTCCGGCTTATTAAATAACACTCTCCGGGGAATGGTATGACTGGTCAGTCTTCATCTCAGGCGGCAACACCTGTCCAATGGTGGAAGCCCGCACTCTTCTTTCTCGTGGTCATCATTGGCCTCTGGTATGTGAAATGGCAGCCGTACTACGGCAAAGCCTTCACCGCCGCCGAAACGCACAGCATCGGTAAATCTATACTCGCTCAGGCTGATGCCAGCCCGCTGAAGGCGGCATGGGATTACGCCATGGTCTACTTCCTCGCGGTGTGGAAAGCTGCCGTCTTAGGGGTAATCCTGGGATCGCTGATTCAGGTACTTATTCCACGAAACTGGCTGGTGAAAACACTCGGGCAGCCGCGCTTTCAGGGCACGCTGCTGGGGACGATTTTCTCTCTGCCGGGCATGATGTGCTCCTGCTGTGCCGCACCGGTAGCGGCGGGTATGCGCCGCCAGCGCGTATCCATGGGCGGTGCGCTGGCATTCTGGATGGGGAACCCGCTGCTCAACCCGGCGACGCTGGTGTTTATGGGCTTTGTGCTCGGCTGGCATTTTGCCGCTATCCGTCTGGTTGCCGGGCTGCTGACGGTGCTGGTGGTGGCGACGCTGGTACAAAAACTGGTGAAGGATACTGCCGTCGAACCCGCAGCCGTTGAACTGGACGTCAGCGAACCGCAGGGCGGTTTCTTCACTCGCTGGGGTAAGGCGTTGTGGCAGCTTTTCTGGAGCACCATTCCGGTCTATATCCTGGCGGTACTGGTTCTGGGCGCGGCGCGCGTCTGGCTCTTCCCGCATGCGGATGGCGCGATCGACAACACGCTGATGTGGGTGATTGCGATGGCCGTTGCAGGCTGCCTGTTTGTGATCCCCACGGCGGCAGAAATTCCGATTGTCCAGACCATGATGCTGGCCGGTATGGGTACCGCACCGGCGCTGGCGCTGCTTATCACCTTGCCGGCAATCAGCCTGCCGTCGCTCATCATGCTGCGTAAGTCTTTCCCGGCGAAAGCGCTGTGGCTGACGGCGGGGCTGGTGGCGTTGAGCGGAGTGATGGTGGGGAGTATTGCGTTGATGTAAAAAAAGCCCGGTGGCGCTCGCGCCTACCGGGCCTTTAGTCAGACGTGGATTACTTAATGTAGGTAAACGCGGTGGTGACGTGCTTCACGCCGCTCACCCGGCTGGCGATATCCGCCGCCGCTTTCCCTTCACGATCGGTCACCAGACCCAGCAGGAACACTTCACCGTTTTCGGTCGTTACCTTCACGTTTGAGGATTTCACCTGGTCTGAACCCAGCAGCTGGGAGCGGACTTTGGTGGTGATCCAGGTGTCAGACGACGCGGTGCCCAGGCTGATTGGCTGACCCTGGCGGATTTCATTGAAGACTTCCGTGGTGCCCTCAACGCCCATTGCGATCTGCTTCGCGCGGCTGGAGAGTTCGGTATTCGGTGCCTGACCCGTCAGCAGGACTTTGCCCTGATAAGCCGTCACGTTGATACGCGCTTCTTTCTTGATTTGTTCGTCTTTCGACAGCGCACTGTTGACCCGCAGCTCCAGCGTACCGTCATCCACCTGCGTTCCCACAGAGCGCGGATCGGTCGCCGCTTTGGTGCCTACTGCGGCAGTACCCACAACGGCCGCAGCAATACATCCCTGAAGCAGTAATGCAGACATAAGGACTGCGAGGGTCGATAAAGCCTTCATAAAAACTCCTTAATCATCCTGGTGAGGGAAAAGCGTGTTATCGATCAAATCGCATAAGCAGTTCACCGTGAGCATATGCATCTCCTGGATACGTGCGCTACGGTGAGACGGAATGCGGATTTCCACATCCTGCGGCCCGAGCAGACCCGCCAGCTCACCGCCGTCATAGCCGGTTAAGGCGACGATGGTCATGTCGCGGGTAACGGCGGCTTCAACGGCTTTGACGATGTCCCGGCTGTTGCCGCGCGTGGAGATCGCCAGCAGCACATCGCCGGCATGCCCCAAGGCGCGCACCTGCTTTGCGTAAATTTCGTCATGCAGACGATCGTTAGCAATCGCTGTTAAGACCACATTATCGGTATTAAGTGCAATGGCAGGTAAACTCGGGCGTTCGGTTTCAAAACGGTTAATCATGCTGGCAGCAAAATGCTGTGCGTTGGCGGCTGAGGTTCCGTTGCCACAACAGAGGATTTTGTTGCCGTTAAGCAGGGATTGCACCAGCGTCATTGCAGCGCGAGAGATCGCGTCCGGAAGGGCTTCCGCCGCGGCAATCTGAGTCTGGATGCTTTCTGTGAAGCACACTTTAATTCTTTCGAGCACGTTATCCCTTTTAAATCTTAATTATGCGTCTTCGCCAAAAGCGTTTTTAAGCCATTCGATCTCATTTCCGGTGAAGGCTATCACATCGAAACGGCAATCCACAGTATCAAAGCTCCCATTATGGCGGGCAAGCCACAAGTGGGCAGTCTGTAATAATTTATGTTGTTTGGCGAGCGTCACGCTGGCGGCAGCACCGCCAAAACGGGAAGACTGTCGAAAGCGGACTTCTACAAACACAATCACCTGACCGTCTTTCATGATCAGATCAATTTCGCCGCCGCGCCCGCGGACGTTGGCGGCGATAAAGCGCAGTCCTTTGCCTTCGAGCCAGCGACGCGCTTTTAACTCCCACGCATCGCCGGTCTCTTTACGGCTTAACTGGCCGGGACGATTTGCCCCTGCTGGTATTTGAGCCATGATAACTTCCTGTTAATCACACAGTCCTGAGTGGCGGTCAGATCGCCGGTGTTGCCGTTAAGTTCAAAGCCCGGCACCTGACGCATCTGGGTAAAGTGGTTTGCCAGCGCCCACGCATCAACACCCATCGCATACAGACGCGCCAGCGAATAGTCGTTACGTACGGAGCTTAGCGCCTGCTGCATCAGCGCCGGGTTGCTGCCCGCCAGCATCGGGATTTCGCTGTACTGCAGGCCGTCCATTTCCAGACGGAAATCCGGGCCTGCAGTGCCCTGTGCGCTGCGGGAGCTGGCGTAGAGCGTTGCGCCGCTCTGGCTGCCGTTACGCATCGCGATCATCGGCTTGATAAAGGCGATCTCCTGCGGCGTGGCAACGATATAGGCCGCATCCACTTTACCACCACCGCTTATCTGCGCGTCGGTTGGCGGGGCAGGGATGGTCAGGCCGCCAATGGTCACGCTCTGCTGCTGCGGCAGGCTGGCGGAAACCGGACTGCCGTTAAGCGCGATACCCGCCCCACCGTTAACGCCCGCACGCAGTTCAGAGACGGAACCGAATTTCTGCTGCAGCACGATGCCGCCGCCCAGCTTCTGCCACTCGTCGGCAAAAGCATTAGCCACGCGATCGCCCAGCGTACTGCGCGGGATCAGCAGCAGCGGGGCCTGTTTACCCTGCTCGTGGATATGACGCGCCGCATCGCGGGCTTCATCTTCCGGAGAGAGTGCGAAGTAGCAAATATTGGCCCGGTTCTGAACCTGTTCCGGCTGGTTGAGCGCCAGTACGTTCAGCGTGGTATTGCTCTTCATCAGCTCTTCCACGTTGTTTTTCAGCAGCGGGCCGACAACGATGCTTGCCCCGTCCTGCTGAACCTGCGCCAGCACCTGGTCAAGCGGCTTCGAACTGGTGTCGTAGATTTTCAGCTCAGCGCCAGGATTCGCGCTGGCGGTCGCCACGGCCTGCGGCTGAGCGGCAGGTTGTGATGCTGGTTGTGCCGGCTGCTGTTGAGGCTGTTCTGCCGTTGCCTCTGGTGCAGGCGTCGCTTGTGCCTCAGCCGGAGCCTGTGCTGCCGGTGCGGCAGTCGCTGGTGGGGTTGTCGGTGCGGTAACCGGGTTTTGCATTGTACCCTGCGGCGGGGTTTGTGCGGTGGTCAGGTCACTGGTCTCGGCGGCAGAGGGGCTGACAACGTCGTTCACGTTGGCCGCCTGCGCTGCCTGCACCGGAACCGCACTGCCCGTTACCGGCGTGGTGCCGTTTTTCGCCGCTTCAAAGCCCTGTTGAATCGTACGGCCAAACACTGCTGCCTGGCCATTCAGCGGCAGGAGCAGCGCAATTTTGCTTGTCGACGCAGGCTTAAAGTTCTGCACATTCACCAGCTGGGTTGGCAGCATTTTTGCGCCCGGGTTCTGCGGGTAACGGGTCTGCCAGTCGGTAATACCGGCTTTCAGCATTTTTGGATCGCTGCGGTTGTTAAACCACATCTGCTGCAGATCAAGCCAGCCCTGAAGCACGTTTTCGTCCGCGTTAATGACCAGCGCCTTTGCCTGATCCTGGGTCATCGAGGCAAGCGCCTGCCAGGTGGCATCAATGTTTTTCTGCTTGTCGGCACCGGCGAGCAGCGGCTCCTGGGCAATCAAGGCACGCAGGAGCGTCAGGGAAGGGCGCCCCTGCTCAGCGGTAATGCCTGCCTGCCAGAAGCGCGCCTGCTGGTTTTTATCCAGCGCGCTCAGGTCGATGCTCCCCAGAATCTTTTTCGCGCCATCATAATCTTTCTGCGCGACCTTCAGCTCGGCAGAGAGCAGGCTCTGCTCAAGTTGCTGAGTATCGTTAAGCTCTTTCGGCAGTTGGCCGAACAGCTCGGCAGCCTGCTGGGTTTTGCCCTCTTTCAGCAGTGCACGAATGGCGAGTAATTGCCAGTTGATCCTGGTATCATTTGTACTCTGCGACATTTGTTGCAGATAAAAGCCAGAATCAGCCTGAGCGGAGCCCTGAAGATGGGCGGTGCTCTGGTCAGGTGCCTGGGTGCCACAGCCTGCAAAAATCAGGGCTGCGAGCAGCAGCGGCACGCTGCGCGTGGCTTTTTTTCGAAGAAACGTTAACGGTACCATACTGTATCCAGTGATTTTTTACGCAATGCTCAATATTAAATCGGCAATACGGACGAAACAATGAAACAACACGAAACGGCAGATAATTCTCAAGGCCAGCTTTATATTGTACCTACTCCTATCGGGAATTTGTCTGATATTACCCAACGTGCGCTGAACGTATTGCAAGCTGTTGATTTAATTGCCGCTGAAGACACCCGCCACACCGGTTTACTGCTGCAACATTTCGCGATTAACGCCCGTTTGTTTGCCCTGCACGATCACAATGAGCAACAAAAAGCCGAAACGCTGGTGGCGAAGCTCAAAGAGGGGCAGAACATCGCGCTGGTCTCTGACGCCGGGACGCCTCTGATTAACGATCCTGGCTACCATCTGGTGCGCACCTGTCGCGAAGCCGGGATTCGCGTTGTGCCGCTGCCGGGGCCGTGCGCCGCGATTGCTGCGTTAAGCGCTGCAGGTCTGCCGTCTGACCGTTTCTGCTATGAAGGCTTCCTCCCTGCCAAATCCAAAGGCCGTCGCGATGTATTAAAGGAACTGGAAGCCGAGCCGCGTACCCTTATCTTCTACGAATCCACTCACCGCCTGCTGGAAAGCCTGGAAGATATGGTCACCGTCTGGGGCGAATCCCGCTACGTGGTGCTGGCGCGTGAGCTGACCAAAACCTGGGAAACCATTCACGGCGCGCCAGTCGGTGAACTGCTGGCGTGGGTGAAGGAAGACGAAAACCGCCGCAAAGGCGAAATGGTGCTGATTGTCGAAGGGCATAGGGCGGAAGAGGATGCCCTGCCTGCTGATGCGCTGCGCACGCTGGCCTTGCTGCAGGCCGAACTGCCGCTGAAGAAAGCGGCGGCATTAGCAGCAGAGATTCACGGCGTGAAGAAAAATGCGCTGTATAAGTATGCGCTGGAGCAGCAGGGGGAGTAATTTCTGATACTGTTTTGCCGGGTGGCGGCTGCGCCTTACCCGGCCTACAGATTTATTTACTCTTCTATTTCCCAGGCATCGCCTCAAATACCAGCGTTTCCAGCGGCTGCAGCGTAATCACCACCGCGTTTTTGTACTCCTCAGGTACGGTTGAATTACTGCCGTACACCGCTTTGAGACTAAACTTCGCCGCGTCTCCCGTGGGTATTTCGAATTCTTTCGCTAAATCAAGATAGTAGCTTTGCGGCTTGTCCGAGGGGTTACGCAAGCCGAGTATGGCTTTCTCTTTACTCCACGAAGCCCAGCCGTAAACCTGCAGCGCCGTCGGGTCTCCGCCAATCCAGTGCGTATCCACCAGCACGCTGGCATTGTCACGCGACCATTTTGCGGCCTGCGCCAGCGTATCCCACTTCGCCTTGTTCAACATTGAAGGGGTGATATACAGTTCCTGCAACTGGGTGCCGGTGGCGAAGTAGCTCCAGACCTGATCGGCAAAATCACTGTCCGTTTGCACCTTCTCCAGCCCGTAATAGGCATTCTCAGCGCTGACAATGCCGTGATACATCAGCGAGTTCAGCGGAAACAGCGGGCCTTTGCGCACAATGGAGCGGTACGTTTCGGCATCGCGGTAGGTCATCCACTGCTGCACCGGCGTGCCGGGACCGTACAGGTTGATGTCATCACCCTGACGCCAGATGGAATCCGCATAGAACAGCCAGGACGGACTGGCGTTGGTGCCGGTCGTCAGGTTGATAAACAGATTCGGGTTGGCACTGCGCATGTTATGCAGCAGAGCGATGGAGGCGTCAAAATCCGAGGCGAACGGGCTACCCGGGATATGCGCGTTGGCATTACCCATCCCGTCCAGCTTGAACGAGGTAATATGCTCGTTTTTGATAAGCTTAACGATCTGCTCATTGAAGTTTTTAAAGTAGTTAGGCCCTGACAGGGCCAGCTTCCCGTCGACGGTTTCGAACCCATACTCTTTTGCATGCGAGACGCGAACGTCGCGCGGTTTGTTATACCCTCCCCACGGTGAGAGCCACAGTCCGACCGAGCTGTGCAGGCTGTCGGCTTTTTCCCGTACCTTGCCAAAACCGTTGCCGAATGCCGGGCCAAACAGCCAGCGCCCGGTCAGGTCGTCCCAGCCATCGTCCAGCAGGAAGGCGTCCAGCGCCACGCCGCGTCCGGCGATAAATTCCTTATTCCATTCATCCATCCGCCCCAGCACGTCCTGTTCGGAATAGGGGGTAAAGAAGCCAATATCCATCCAGCTGTTGTAGTGCAGGTAGGGCTTATACGGACGCGGACGCACGGTATTAATAAACTGGTTTACGCTGCGGCGCAGCTGGCTGGTTTCCGGGAAAGTGCCGAAATACGTGGTATAGCTGACCGGCGTTGCGGGCTGAATCGGCGTTTTTAACTCTACGTTGAGGTTGGTCGTCGCTTCATAGGCGTAGGTGTTAACGATGGGCTTGTCCGGGAGAATAAAGAACGAGTCCGCGACAATCGGCGAGCTGTTGATCGCCCCGTCAACGTAAGGTGCCTGCGTCTGTTTTTTCGTCGGGAAGAAGGTGATTTTTGCCACGTCACGCGGCTGACTTACCGCCGCGAGGGTGTAATCGATGCTGGCGTATTTATCTTTCACCAGGTTGAGCTTTACCGTCACGTTAAAATCCGGACGCGAAAAGTCGATGACAATGGCGCTGTCCTGCTTTTCGACGTGCTTGATTTTGAAATCAGCGGTGTGGATTTTGGTTTCGTCCGGCAGCGTCAGAAAGAACAGTTCCTGCGGGGTGATGAGGTGGTTGGCCTTTTTGTCAGTTACCACCACCGTTGAATTGGCGTCATCAAAGGACAGGGCAATCTTGTCGTTAGTGAGCGTGTAGTTCGCTGCCATCGCGCCATGGGAAACGCACAGGGCAAGCATTGAGAGGGTGAGCACTTTTTTCATTAAAGTAAGATCCTCTTTGTTATGCTTCTGCCGGAAGACGCAGACGGTTAGCCGAACCGCAAACGGCGATCTTGCTTCGGACCACCTCTTTCATGGCGTCCATCCCGACGCGCATGTAGAAGCGCGGATCGTTGCCCTGCGGGTTCTCGGCAAACCAGGCTTTGACCGCATCAGAGAAGGCGATTTTCAACTCGGTTGCGACATTAACTTTGCACACGCCCAGTTCAATAGTGCGGCGCACATCATCATCCGGAACATCGCTCGCTCCGTGCAGCACCAGCGGAACCGCTACCACCTCGCGGATCTCAGCCAGGCGCTGGAAGTCAATTTTGGGGCGTTTGGTATAGAGGCCGTGCGCGGTGCCGATGGCGACGGCGAGGCTGTCCACGCCGGTCAGCTCAACGAAGCGTTTCGCCTCCTGCGGGTCGGTCAGGAATGCGCTTTCGGCGTCGACGCTCATGTTATCTTCAACACCCCCCAGACGGCCCAGTTCCGCCTCAACGCTACAGTCGTTGAGGTGGCAAAAATCGACCACCGATTTCACCAGCTTCACGTTTTCTTCAAAGGGATAGTGGCTACCGTCGATCATTGCGCTGCGTACGCCGGCATGTACCTTGCGACGAATGTCATCCAGCGATTCGTGATGATCGAGATGCAGCGCCAGCGGCATGTCGTAGCTGAGGGAGTACGCGCTGCACAGAGCGTAGATCTCCTCCAGCGCAATGTGTTTAAAAGTACCCGGCGTCCCGGCGAGGATCACCGGCGATCGCATTTCGCTGCACACTTCGAGGATCGCCTGGATCGTCTCGGCGTTATGGATGTTAAAGGCCGGAACGGCATAGCCCTTTGTCTGCGCGTCCTGCAGAAGATATTTGGTCGAAATAATACTCATAATACGATCCTCTTAAACCTGCCACGGATGAATAACCACGCCCTGTACCACACGGTTGACCGTTCCGCTGGCGGATGGTGTGTCCGGCGTGTTGCCAACATGCAGAGACTGGGTTAGCGCAAAGACCTGGGCGTAGATCAGGAAGCAGAACGCCTGCTCCATATCGTTGAACGGACGGGAAGGCGGCAGCAGGATATGCGGCCCCGCTTCAATGGCTGGATCGTTTTCGGCGGCGATGGCGACCACGCGCATGGCCTGACGATCGCGGCGCAGCTCGGCCAGCAGATCCAGATCGTACTGACGCGTATACGGATGGCTGGAGATAAACACCACCACCAGCGTTTCGTTATCCACCAGTGACTTAGGCCCGTGACGAAAGCCCGTTGGTGAATCGTAGAATGCCGCCAGCTTGCCCGCGGTCAGCTCCAGCACCTTCAGCGCAGACTCGCGCGCCGCGCCCTGCAGACCGCCGCTTCCCAGATACACAACGCGTTTCCACGGTTCGTTGCCAAAGACGCCCTCGCTGAAATCCCCGAGCGAGGTGAGGATCGCCTGGCAGCGATCGGCTACGTCCCGGAAGCTTTGGCTGCCGATCGTTTCTGGTGCGAATACGGCCAGACAGCTCGCCATCATGGTGGTAATGCTGCTGGTCATCGCGAACCCGCGATCGTGCGTTTCGGCTGGCATCAGCAGGGCAAAGGCGTTATCGCTCTCGACGGCGTTCTGGTACAGGCTTCCCGCCTCGTTGCAGGTGATCGACAGGTGGTAGCACTCGGGCACGAACCGGTTCGCCAGCTCAACGGCGGCGACGCTCTCTGGACTGTTGCCGGAGCGGGCAAAAGAGACCAGCAGCAGAGGGTGTGCCGGGCTGAAGTAATCCATCGGGTTGGTGACCAGATCGGTTGTCGGTATGGCGGAGACGTTTTTACCGGTGTGGCTCGCAAGCCAGGGGGCAATTATCTCGCCAATAAACGCGGAGGTGCCCGCGCCGGTGAGGACGATCCGCAGGTCTCGCTTACGCAGCAGCGGCGTCAGGAAACCGTCAATCGAGGTGCGCAGATTATCGATGTTGTTGAGTGAGCGGATCCAGCAGGCAGGCTGCTGGCGGATCTCTTTTTCGGTCCAGGTGCCGGTTGTGGCGGCGGTGGTTTGTTGCATAACTCAGTCCTTAGTCGTGTGAATTCCACATCAGACGCTGGCAAACGTGTCGCTATCTTTCGTTTCGTTTCACTTATTCACATTAGCAGTTAAACAAAATCTATAGGAAAGAAATCGAAAGTTCAATAATGGAAAGGGAATAAAACGAAAAGTGTGATCGTGAAAGGAAAGGGTAAAACCAAGGAAAGGAAAAGAAAGGCCTTACGATTTGATGCCGTAAGGCCGCCGGGACACGCAATGTAAACTACGAAGGTGAACGCTGTGAAAGTAACTGGATCATATTCCTTCCTCTACGGGGGCTTTCTCGCGACAGCGACCAAGCTCATCCACCAGGCTGGTCAGGCCGCGGTGGCCGCACTCCAGCGCCTGCAGACGAAACGCTTCGCTACTTAATCCGTCACGTTCCAGCACCATTTCCAGCAAAAGCTGCAGGTTGGTGCCGGTAATCACTTCGCTACCCGGTCTTTGCATCGCGAGCGTCGAGGTCACGCGAAACGGCGTGCCGCCGAGAAGGTCGGTGAGGAAAATAATATCCTGCTCTGGATCCAGCTCACTCACCGCCTGCTCAAGCTGAGCGGTCAGCCTTGCAGTGGTGGAGTTTTCCGGAAAATCGATGGCGATAAACTGCGGCTGCTCGCCCAGGATCTGCCTCATCGCTTGTTCAAGCCCGCTGGCAAAGCCGCCGTGACCCGTCAAAATTATGCCTAACATCGCAACCTCTTTGCTTTTACAGGAAGTGACAGAATTTACCGACAACGCCCAGCACCACGGTGATACCGATCAGCCGCAGCGGGCTCCAGCCGCGGCGCACCAGCCAGAACATGGTCAGGGTGTAGACCAGCGGCAGGAACGCGGGCATCAACTTGTCGATCACGTCGGTTTGCAGTTTAACGACCGCATCACCCGCCTTGATTTCAAGCGTCGTATTGAGTCGGACGTAGGTCGCCACCAGCGCGCCGATCACCGTCATCCCGACAATAGAGGCCGCGTGGCCCACCTTTTTGGTGTTGGCTTTGATCAGCGGAATGGCGGCAACGCCCATTCGGTATGCGTAGTGCGCCAGGCCAAAGCGCAGGCCGAGATGCACCACGTTGAACAGCACGATAAAAACTACCGCGCCAAGAATGGAACCTTGCAGCGCCAGGCTGGCACCAATACCGCCGCAGATGGGTAACAGGGTCAGCCAGAACATGGCGTCACCAATGCCTCCGAGCGGGGCTCCGACCGCAATTTTGGTGCTCTGAATGCTGTTTACATCCTGCTTTGAGCGCTCCATTGCCAGAATAATGCCGATAACGAAGGTCACCAGAAACGGATGGGTGTTAAAGAAGCCCATATGACCTTTCATCGCCCGCGCCAGGTCCCGCTTATTGGTGTGGATCTTTTTCAGCGCGGGCAGCAGCCCGTACAGCCAGCCGGAGGCCTGCATACGCTCATAGTTGAACGAGGCCTGCAGCAGCATGGAGCGCCAGGCCACGCGGTTAATGTCTTTTTTGGTCAGCTCCGCGCCAATGGTCTGGTCTTCATAGACGTTCTCATTCACGCCGCTCAGCAGCGTCTCTTCACTGACAGACGCGCCCGGCAGGGTGGTTTGATTAGATGCCATCTTCAAATTCCTCTTTCTGGGCCGCGGGCGCCGTCGGTTCAGGCGATTTACGCAGCAGGTCGATCAGCGCCATCGCCAGCGCCGCTGCGGCAATCGCCAGTACCGGAAGCTTCAGCCAGGCCGCGGCGACAAAACCGATAATGAAGTAAGGGATGTAGACGTTTTTCATCATGATCTTCAGCAGCACGGCGAAGCCGATCGCTGGCATGATGCCGCCCGCGACGCCGAGACCGTCAATCAGACGCTCCGGCAGGATAGCAATGGCGGTTTTCGCGTGTTCAGCGCCAAAGTAGATGGGCAGAAACGCGCACAGGAAATAAAAAATGCCGAGCGCCAGCAGCGCCAGATAGTTGACTCGCTCTATGCCGTCGGTGTCCGCGTTGGCCGCCATGCGATCGCAGCGGGACATTACGCCGGACATGACCGAGAAGAGGAAGGTGATACCCATCTGCACCGCCACGGCAAACGGCACCGCGACCCCAACGGCGACATCCGGCTTCACGCCCGTGGTGATGGCAAACGTGGTGCCGACGATGGTGCCGATAATCACGTTTGGCGGCTGCGCGCCCGCCAGCGGCGCCAGACCCATCCAGACCAGCTCTAAGGTACCGCCGGTCAGGATCCCGGTATGCAGATCGCCCAGTATCAGGCCGACCAGAGGACCAAGCACCACCGGGCGGTGCATGTGTGTTAAGCCGTTAAACATATCCAGGCCCGCGATAAAGGCAAGAAGCCCCAGCGCGAACGCCTGCAACAGACTGATTTCCATTGTGAATCCCTCAAAGCAGTTTAAAGAGATCCAAAGCGGTCTCTGTTGGGACGCCCTGAACAAAGCATTCCACCCCGGCCGCTTTCAGGCCGTTGAACGCAGCGATATCGTTCGCGTCGACAGAGACCGTTTTGGCAATTTGCTGTTTGCCACTGGCGTAGTGCATGTTTCCGACATTGATACGGGTGATGGGCACGCCGCCTTCAACCAGCTTCAGAAAATCGGCGGGTGATTTGCAGACCAGCAGGATTTTCTGGCGGTCAGCGGCGCGGTGAATATTGTCGATCACTTTTTGCAGCGACCAGAAACGCACGGCGATCCCTTCCGCGAGCACCATTTCCATCAGGTTTTGTTGAACCGGATCGTCTGCAACCTCGTCATTTGCCACCAGCACCAGGTTTGCCCCCGCAAACCCCACCCACTGCACGCCCACCTGTCCGTGGATCAGGCGTTCATCAATGCGGCATAAGACAATGTTTGGCATAGCGTTTTCCTCTTTTTAATTATGCGTGTGGAGTCGTTACGCCTTCGCAGGCGGCATGGTACTGCTGGAGTATGTCCTGAATGTGGTCAATGATGAGTTCCCGCGGCGTTGACTTGAGAGCGCCCTCGCGAACTTTGCTGTACTGCAACGGCAAATACTGGCTGATAAGCGGCAGCGGAATGGGTTCGTCTGCCAGATTGCGCACCAGTCGTTCAAAGGCATCGTCAATCTGGCTGTCCGGCCAGTAATAGCGTACGCGGTCGGAGTAGCTGTAGCCGCGGGCCAGGCGTCGGGCGTTGCCGTCACCGTGATAGTGGCTTTGCCAGTATTCCGGGCGATCGAGCATCACGTTTTCCAGAACGTGACGCAGGCCCGAGCTGGCTTTCGCCGGGAGCAGTTCTTCTTCAATGGCGGCCAGTGAGAACAGCGCTTCACGCAGGGCAAAGGTCAGGGCAGGGCCGACTTTTAAAATAGCGAAGTGATCGTTCACCAGCTGGCGCAGCGCCTGTTGCGTCTGGTAATCGGTGGAGTGTGCTTCAAATACCAGCGTGTCATAGGCTTCAACCATCTTGCTCAGCGCGACGGCTTTATGTGGCTGATAGTCACAAACGTGCGCATGGTCGAACTCAACGCCGGGCTGAACCACCAGGCCAATAATGCGCGGCCAGATGTCGCTTAACCCTTCCTTCTCGAATGCGTGGCGGTGTGCCTCAAGCGTGGCGCGCGCCGCCTCTGGCGTCGTGACCTCAAGCTCGGTCAGCGTTTCGTGCGCGCCGCCGGGAACCGGAACTTCCGTGCCGATAACGTAGACCAGATCGGCTACACCAAATTGCTCAAGACAGGTTGTTTCGGCAATTTTTGCCAGACGCGCGGCGCGCCCGGCAACGATCGCATCGGTTAAAGGAACCGGATCGTCTTCGCAGGACATGCTGCAATCGAGGTGAATTTTTTTAAATCCGGCTGCCACGTAGTGCCTGATCAGATCCTCGGCGTTCGCCATCGCCTGCAAAGCCGGCAGGTTTTGCCAGCGGTTGGGCCCTAAATGATCGCCGCCGAGGATCAACTGTGACGTCGGGAAACCAAGCGAGTCCGCCAACTGGCAGACAAACCCGTGAAAATCAGCGGGCGTCATGCCGGTATAGCCGCCAAACTGATCCACCTGGTTTGAGGTGGCTTCAATCAGCAGTGGCGTTTGGCGTGAATGGGCGTAACGAATGGCAGCTTCAAGTACCAGTGGATGTGCGGAACAGACGGCATAAATCCCGTTTGCATTCCCCCGTTTATGTTGTTCCACCATTTCTGTCAGATGTTTCACTTTCCTCTCCATTTCGGATGGTAATGATTTTTATCTTTCGTTTTGTTTCATTTAATCCTGCATTATGGCGGTGTAAAAATAAAACGAAAGATAATGGTTTTCCGATCTGTTTCACAAAAGAAACACAATGAAAGGTTTCAGCTGTTCACAGGCTTGCGTATGTCCTCCAGACAGCGCTTGCATTCGCTAAAAAGAAAGGCGTTAATAGACAAAACGAAATGAAATGAAAGTTTATTGATTAAGGATCTCGTATGAGCAGCAGCGATTCATCCGCAGAGAAGCGCATCACCGGCACCAGTGAAAGGCGGGAGCAGATCATTCAGCGGTTGCGGGCGCAGGGAAGCGTGCAGGTTAACGATCTTTCACATCTGTACGGCGTATCGACGGTGACGATCCGTAACGATCTGGCGTTTCTGGAAAAGCAGGGCATCGCCGTTCGTGCCTACGGCGGGGCGCTGATCTGCGAAGGGAATGCGCCTGGCATCGAGCCTTCCGTTGAGGATAAAAGCTCGCTCAATACGGCGGTGAAGCGCAGCATCGCTCAGGCCGCCGCCGCGCTGGTGAAGCCGGGGCACCGCATTATTCTGGATTCCGGCACCACGACTTTTGAGATCGCTCGTATGCTGCGCCAGCACACGGATGTCATTGCGATGACTAACGGGATGAACGTGGCGAATGCGTTGCTGGAAGCAGAAGGGGTAGAGCTGCTGATGACCGGCGGGCACTTGCGGCGTCAGTCGCAGTCCTTCTACGGCGACCAGGCGGAACAGTCCTTACAGAATTATCACTTTGATCTGCTGTTCCTGGGCGTCGACGCTATCGATCTCGATCGCGGTGTGAGCACGCACAACGAGGATGAAGCACGCCTGAACCGCAAAATGTGCGAGGTGGCAGAGCGTATTATTGTCGTGACCGACTCCAGCAAGTTTAACCGCTCAAGCCTGCATAAAATCATTGATACGCAAAGGATTGATATGATTATCGTTGATGAAGGCATTCCGGCGGAGAGTCTGGAAGGATTACGGAAAAGCGGGATTGAGGTGGTGTTGGTTTAAGGTTTTTTACCCTCTCCCCTATGGGGAGAGGGAAGGCTGAGGGGCCATCACGTCACCGGTGCCGGGTTAAACACCGCCAGCTGGTTATGCAATCCCCACTGGTCCGAGAAAGTTTTCTTCCTCCCGCTCGCTACGTCCAGAATAAAATGAAACAGTTTCCAGCCCACGTCCTCAATACTCTCTTCCCCGGTGGCGATGGTGCCCGCGTTGATATCCATTAAGTCATACCAGCGGTTTGCCAGCTCGGTGCGCGTCGCCATCTTGATCACCGGGACCGCCATCAGCCCGTACGGCGTGCCGCGCCCGGTGGTAAAGACCTGCACTGTAATACCGGAGGCCACCTGCTGGGTGCCGCACACAAAATCGCTGGCAGGTGTTGCCGCATAAATAAGGCCGCGCCTGGTTGGCCGCTGGCCTGGAGAGAGCACTTCCACAATCGCGCTCTGGCCGGATTTGGCAATCGAACCGAGGGCTTTTTCCACCACGTTTGCCAGGCCGCCTTTCTTGTTGCCCGGCGAAGGGTTGGCGCTGCGGTCGGTTTTGCCCATATCGAGATAGTTATCGTACCAGGCCATCTCCTCCAGCAGGCGTTTGCCCACCTCTTCGTTGACTGCGCGCGGCGTCAGCAGATGGATGGCGTCACGCACTTCGGTTACCTCGGAGAACATCACCGTGGCGCCGCAGCGAACCAGCAGATCGGACGCATAGCCCACTGCCGGGTTGGCCGTCACGCCGGAAAACGCATCGCTGCCGCCGCATTGTGTTCCCACCACCAGTTCCGACGCCGGACACGTTTCGCGCTGGCGGCGGTTGAGTTTGTCCAGATGATGCTCTGCTACCTGCAAAATATCGTCGACCATTGAACGAAAACCAACGTGGCGCTCGTCCTGCAGGCGCACGATACTGGCCCCGTCAGCCGGGATGGCTTTGACATCTTCGGTGCCCTGAAGCAGGCGCTCTGGCTGCAATTTTTCACAGCCGAGACCGATTACCATCACCTCGCCGCCAAAGTTCGGATTCAGGGCGATATTGTGGATAGTACGGATCGGCACGACCGCCGCAGGCGCGTTGATCGCTACGCCGCAGCCGTACAGGTGGTTAAGACCCACCACGCCGTCGACGTTCGGGTACTTTGGCAGCAGATCGCGTTCAATGATTTTCACCACGTAATCCACCACGCCCGCCACGCAGTGCACGCTGGTGGTAATGCCGAGCAGGTTTTTGGTGCCGACGCTACCGTCCGCATTGCGGTAGCCTTCAAAGGTATAGCCCTCCAGCGGCGGCAAAGCTTCAGGAACGCGGGTCGCTAGCGGAAGCGTATTTAGCGGCGGTGCTTCTGGCAGCGCCACCAGCGACTCCTCAATCCAGCTACCCTGCGGGATAGCGCTTACCGCATAGCCGATGACTTCGCCGTAGCGTACGATTTCACCGTGGGCAGGAATATCGACCAACGCGACCTTGTGCCCCTGCGGAATATGCTCAATCAGCTCCAGCCCGTCCGGGAAGCGGGTGCCTGCTTTTAAGCCATTGTCGTTGACAATAATCGCCACGTTATCCGTATCGTGAACCTTAATATAAAACGCCGTCGGGGGTGCCTCTCTAATTACAATATCGGTCATTATTCACTCTTCTCCGGCAAAGTTTCAGCTATGAAAAATAACTCGTTGGATAATCGTTTTCTTAACGTAGAAATAAAGCATGTCAGGAGAAGAAAAGTGAAAATGTGATCGCGATCGTTTCAGGCGGACTAATCCTTGATTCTGTGCATTAGCGCCCACTGCTTTGTGCATATGCTCAAAATAGCGTTGAGATGTAGCGCAATACTTGAGCATCAAAACAATGTGCTGACGTGTAGAGCCGATTATACTGAATGACGATTTTATAACGCCACCATTCAGTCAGAGAAATAAATATAAAGAATCTGTTCTGGAATAAATATTACTGGCTAAAACTGCGGAATTAAAAAAGGGTTAAGTGATGAATAACGATATCTTCCCGAATAAGTTTAAAGCTGCCCTCGCGGCGCACCAGATTCAGATTGGCTGTTGGTCCGCGCTGGCAAACCCTATCAGCACCGAAGTGTTAGGCCTGGCCGGATTCGACTGGCTGGTGCTGGACGGCGAACACGCGCCGAACGATATCAGCACCTTTATTCCGCAGCTGATGGCGCTGAAAGGTAGCCCCAGCACTCCGGTGGTACGCGTGCCAACGAACGAGCCGGTGATTATCAAGCGTCTGCTGGATATCGGTTTCTACAATTTCCTGATCCCGTTTGTGGAAACGGAAGAACAGGCGGCGCTGGCCGTGGCCTCAACGCGCTATCCGCCGGAAGGGATCCGCGGCGTCTCGGTATCGCACCGCGCCAACATGTTTGGCACCGTGCCGGACTATTTCGTCCAGTCCAATAGCAACATCACTATTCTGGTTCAGATTGAAAGCCAGCAGGGCGTTGATAACGTCGATGCGATTGCAGCCACAGACGGCGTGGACGGTATCTTCGTCGGTCCAAGCGATCTGGCTGCGGCGTTTGGGCATCTGGGCAACGCCAGCCACCCGGACGTACAGCGCGCAATCCAGCACATCTTTGCCCGCGCCAAAGCGCACGGCAAACCGTGCGGCATTCTGGCGCCGGTTGAAGCCGATGCCCGCCGCTACCTGGAGTGGGGAGCCACGTTCGTTGCCGTCGGCAGCGACCTCGGCGTGTTCCGCTCAGCGACGCAGAAATTAGCGGACGCTTTTAAAAAATAACCATCATTGAGGAAACAGATTATGACGCTGAAAGTGGGTTTTATTGGTCTTGGGATCATGGGTAAACCAATGAGTAAGAACCTGATTAAAGCGGGTTACTCACTGGTGGTATCCGATCACAATCCACAGTCTGTGGCTGAGGTGATGGCGGCGGGCGCGGAAACAGCTACTACCCCTAAAGCCATTGCTGAGCAGTGCGATGTCATCATCACCATGCTGCCAAATTCCCCTCACGTCAAAGAGGTCGCGCTTGGGGAGAACGGCATCATCGAGGGTGCGAAGCCGGGCCTGGTGCTGATTGATATGAGCTCTATTGCCCCGCTCGCGAGCCGTGAAATCAGCGAGGCGTTAAAAGCGAAGGGCGTAGAGATGCTGGATGCGCCCGTCAGCGGCGGCGAGCCGAAAGCCATCGACGGTACCCTGTCGGTGATGGTGGGCGGCGATAAGGCCGTGTTCGACAAATACTATGACCTGATGAAAGCGATGGCAGGCTCCGTAGTGCATACCGGAGACATTGGCGCGGGCAACGTTACCAAGCTCGCGAACCAGGTGATTGTGGCGCTGAACATTGCCGCCATGTCTGAAGCGCTGACGCTGGCAACGAAGGCGGGCGTCAATCCGGACCTGGTCTATCAGGCAATCCGTGGCGGTCTGGCGGGCAGTACGGTGCTGGATGCCAAAGCGCCGATGGTGATGGATCGTAATTTCAAACCCGGTTTCCGCATTGATCTGCACATCAAAGATCTGGCGAACGCGCTGGATACGTCTCACGGCGTGGGTGCACAGCTGCCGCTGACCGCTGCGGTTATGGAGATGATGCAGGCGCTGCGTGCGGATGGCCTGGACACGGCCGATCACAGCGCGATTGCGTGCTACTACGAAAAACTGGCGAAGGTGGAAGTGGCGCGTTAATAGCATCTTGCCCGCACCTGAGGGTGACAGCGGCGCGCAAACCCTCTATACTGCGCGCCGAAGCTGACCAGACAGTCGCCGCTTCGTCGTCGTCCCTTTCGGGGGAGACGGGCGGAGGGGAGGAAAGTCCGGGCTCCATAGGGCAGGGTGCCAGGTAACGCCTGGGGGGGAAACCCACGACCAGTGCAACAGAGAGCAAACCGCCGATGGCCCGCGCAAGCGGGATCAGGTAAGGGTGAAAGGGTGCGGTAAGAGCGCACCGCGCGGCTGGTAACAGTCCGTGGCACGGTAAACTCCACCCGGAGCAAGGCCAAATAGGGGTTCACATGGTACGGCCCGTACTGAACCCGGGTAGGCTGCTTGAGCCAGTGAGCGATTGCTGGCCTAGATGAATGACTGTCCACGACAGAACCCGGCTTATCGGTCAGCTTCAACTTCTTCCAGAACCCCGCTTCGGCGGGGTTTTTGCTTTTAGGGTTTCGTAGCCCAGGTATGCGCATCGCTACCCGGCAACTCGCACAAACGACATCAATTCTCATATTTGCGACATTAAGCACATTTCACTGCATGACCCTTTCAGGCATCGCTATGCCTACCGCAAACGATCACTATCACAAAATTTCACCCTAAAAAATGGTGAATTTACAGTATTGTTAATTTGTTGCGAATGTTAACTGAACGATCGCAAATATTTTCTTATTTGATATAAACATATTGAAATTAAAAACATTCAGGCTATGAATGTGTGACGTATTCCACTGTTTATAAAAAGCTGTCCAAAAATCCTCTGCAAAATTTGATAATTTGAAAGAATGTTTAAAAGGAATAACGGTTATTTATTGGTCTTTAATTGTCTGAAAGTTCGTCTTTATTGATTTATTTAACGCAGAGAAATTTATCAAGGTTATCGCCATAAAATAAATTTATTACTGCTGATTTTATTGATCGATATCAGCGTAATGGTGTGCTTTTAATTTTATATGGCATTGATTATAAAGTATTTTTTAGGTTCTTGTTGTGCCCGTAAAATGCGCGGGGAAGCAAATTGTGAGTAACAGCACATACCCCCTGAAACATTATTGGGTAGAATCCGCTGCGTCATAGGGAAATAAGCGCAGAATATTATGAATACTATTATTCTACCGAAAACTCAGCACCTCGTGGTATTTCAGGAAGTCATTAAAAGTGGCTCCATAGGTTCTGCCGCAAGACAACTAGGCCTGACGCAACCCGCCGTCAGCAAAATCATCAGCGACATCGAATCCTACTTCGGGGTGGAAGTGATGGTGCGTAAAAACACCGGCGTAAAACTTACTGCCGCTGGTCAGGTGCTGCTGTCATACGCTGAGTCGATCACCCGCGAAATGAAAAACATGGTGAGCGAAATCAACAGCCTCAGTTTCAGTACCGTCATGGACGTCTCCTTTGGCTATCCGTCGCTGATTGGCTTCACCTTCCTGCCTGAGATGATCAAAAAATTCAGGGAAGTGTTCCCGAAAGCGCGCGTCTCCATGTATGAAGCGCAGCTCTCTTCATTCCTGCCCGCCATTCGCGACGGTCGGCTGGATTTTGCCATCGGCACGCTGAGCGACGGAATGTTGCTTCAGGACCTTCACGTTGAGCCACTGTTTGAATCCGAGTTTGTGCTGGTGGCGAGTAAATCACGAACGTGCACCGGCCCGACCAGACTGGCATCACTTACGCATGAGCAGTGGGTGATGCCGCAAACCGATATGGGCTACTACAACGAACTCCTGACCACCCTGCAAGACAACCGCATCAGCATTGAAAACATCGTCCAGACCGATTCCGTCGTCACTATCTATAACCTTGTCCTGAATGCTGATTACCTGACGGTGATCCCCCGCGACATGATTGCGCCGTTCGGCTCAGACCAGTTTATTGTGCTGCCCGTGGAAGATGAATTACCCGTGGCGCGCTATGCCGCCGTGTGGTCGAAAAATTACAGTATTAAAAAATCGGCGTCAGTATTAGTTGAACTGGCAAAACAATATTCGTCGATGGATATCGATAAACGACGATAGAAATAATTAAGTTTTAAAACACCCGGAGCGACGCTTTTTAACGCTCTGATCCCCTGACTTTGCCTGAAAAGAATGAATTATTATAACGAGGATATTATGCACATTACCTACGATCTCCCGGTGACCATTGAAGATATTCAGGACGCCAGAAAACGCCTGGCGGGAAAAATTTATAAAACCGGCATGCCGCGCTCAAATTATCTCAGCGAACGCTGTAAGGGTGAGATATTCCTGAAATTTGAAAATATGCAGCGTACCGGTTCGTTTAAAATACGCGGGGCGTTTAATAAGTTAAGTTCGCTGACGGATGCAGAAAAACGCAAAGGGGTGGTGGCCTGCTCCGCAGGTAATCACGCTCAGGGGGTGTCGCTCTCCTGCGCCATGCTCGGTATCGACGGCAAAGTGGTGATGCCGATGGGCGCGCCAAAATCCAAGGTCGCCGCTACCCGCGACTACTCCGCCGAAGTGGTGCTGCACGGCGAGAACTTCAACGACACCATAGCTAAGGTGAGCGAAATCGTCGAGATGGAGGGGCGCATATTTATTCCGCCTTATGACGATGCGAAAGTCATTGCCGGGCAGGGCACCATCGGCCTCGAAATTCTCGAAGATCTTTACGACGTGGATAATGTGATTGTTCCTATCGGCGGCGGCGGCTTAATTGCCGGTATTGCAACGGCAATTAAATCCATCAACCCGACAATTAATATTATCGGCGTACAGTCTGAAAACGTTCACGGCATGGCGGCTTCCTGGCAGGCCGGAGAAATAACCAACCATCGCGTTACCGGCACATTAGCCGACGGCTGCGACGTGTCTCGTCCGGGTAAATTAACCTTCGAAATTGTTCGTGAACTGGTCGATGACATTGTGCTGGTGAGTGAAGACGATATTCGCAACAGCATGGTTGCCCTTATTCAGCGAAATAAAGTGGTGACGGAAGGAGCGGGCGCGCTGGCCTGCGCGGCGTTATTAAGCGGCAAGCTTGACCCCTATATTCAGGGCCGTAAAACCGTCTGCATTATTTCCGGCGGCAATATCGATCTCTCCCGTGTTTCCCAAATTACCGGCTTCGTTGACGCATAAAGGTGACCTATGAGCAACACAGAAAGCATTATCGTTGGCCAGACAAAAACGTCCTCCTGGCGTAAGTCTGACACTACATGGACGCTCGGCCTGTTTGGTACCGCCATTGGCGCAGGCGTGCTGTTCTTCCCCATTCGCGCAGGCTTTGGCGGACTGATCCCCATCCTGCTGATGCTGGTACTTGCCTTCCCGATTGCGTTTTACTGCCACCGCGCGCTGGCGCGCCTCTGTTTGTCCGGCAGCAACGTCTCCGGCAACATCACCGAAACGGTGGAAGAGCACTTCGGGAAAACCGGTGGGGTGGTGATCACCTTCCTCTACTTCTTCGCCATTTGCCCGCTGCTGTGGATTTACGGCGTCACCATTACTAACACCTTTATGACCTTCTGGGAAAACCAGCTCCAGATGCCTGCGCTGAACCGCGGCGTGGTGGCGCTGTTCCTGCTGCTGCTGATGGCCTTTGTGATCTGGTTCGGGAAAGACCTGATGGTGAAGGTGATGAGCTACCTGGTGTTCCCGTTCATTGCCAGCCTGGTGCTGATTTCCCTGTCGCTGATCCCGTACTGGAACTCGGCGGTAATCGACCAGGTCAACCTGAGCGATATCGCCTTTACCGGTCATGACGGCATTCTGGTCACGGTGTGGCTGGGGATCTCCATCATGGTCTTCTCCTTTAACTTCTCGCCCATCGTCTCCTCGTTCGTGGTCTCCAAACGCGAAGAGTACGAGCCGGAGTTCGGGAAAGCATTCACCGAGCAGAAATGTTCCAAAATCATCGGTCGCGCCAGCCTGCTGATGGTGGCGGTGGTGATGTTCTTCGCCTTTAGCTGCCTGTTTACGCTCTCTCCGCAGAACATGGCGGATGCCAAAGCGCAGAACATTCCGGTGCTCTCTTACCTGGCGAACCACTTTGCCTCGATGTCGGGCAGTAAATCCACGTTCGCCACGGTGCTGGAATACGGCGCCTCCATCATCGCGCTGGTCGCTATCTTTAAATCCTTCTTCGGCCACTACCTGGGCACGCTGGAGGGGCTGAACGGCCTGATCCTCAAGTTCGGCTACAAGGGCGATAAGAAGAACGTCTCCGTCGGCAAGCTGAACACCATCAGCATGATTTTCATCATGGGCTCCACCTGGATTGTGGCCTACGCCAACCCGAACATTCTCGACCTTATCGAAGCCATGGGGGCGCCAATTATCGCCTCTCTGCTGTGTCTGCTGCCGATGTACGCCATTCGTAAAGCGCCCGCGCTGGCGAAATACAAAGGCCGGACCGAGAACATCTTCGTGACCGTCGTCGGCCTGCTGACCATTCTGAATATCGTTTACAAACTGTTTTAAGCCAAAGCTCAGGAAGAGCGGAGTAACACATGACTGAATTTCCGGTAGTACTGGTTATTAACTGCGGATCGTCCTCCGTTAAGTTTTCGGTGCTGGACGCAGCAGGCTGCGATGCCCTGCTGACGGGCATTGCGGATGGTATCAACACTGAAAAAGCCTTTATTTCCGTGAACGGGGGTGAGCCAGTCAGACTGGCTCACCAGGACTACGAAGGGGCGCTGGCCGCCATCGCCCTCGAGCTGGAGAAACGCGACCTGATGAGCAGCGTGGCCCTGATTGGCCACCGCATCGCTCACGGCGGCGATCTCTTCAGCGAGTCGACCCTCATCACGGAAGAGGTCATTGAGCAGATCCGCCTGGTTTCCCCGCTGGCGCCGCTGCATAACTACGCCAACCTGAGCGGCGTGGAAGCCGCAGAGCGCCTGTTCCCCGGCGTGCAGCAGGTGGCGGTATTTGACACCAGCTTCCACCAGACCATGGCGCCGCAGGCGTATCTGTACGGTCTGCCGTACCGCTATTTTGAAGAGCTGGGCGTGCGCCGCTACGGTTTCCACGGCACCTCTCACCGCTACGTGTCCGGGCAGGCGCACGCGCTCCTCGGGCTGTCCCCCGAGGACAGCGGCCTGGTGATTGCCCATCTCGGCAACGGGGCGTCCATCTGCGCGGTGCGCAACGGTGAAAGCGTCGATACCTCGATGGGGATGACGCCGCTGGAAGGGCTGGTGATGGGCACGCGCTGCGGCGACGTGGACTTCGGCGCAATGGCGTGGATTGCCCAGCAGACCGGTCAGTCGTTCGAGGATCTGGAGCGCGTGGTCAACAAAGAGTCCGGGTTGCTTGGCATCTCCGGTATCTCCTCCGATTTACGTGCGCTGGAGAAAGCCTGGCATGACGGCAATGACCGGGCGCAGCTGGCGATAAAGACCTTTATCCACCGCATAGCGCGGCATATCGCCGGTCACGCCGCGTCTCTGCACCGTCTGGATGGCGTGATCTTCACTGGCGGCATCGGTGAAAACTCCACGCTGATCCGCGCGCTGGTGGCGGAACACCTGGAGGTGTTTGGCATCGCGCTCGACGAGGCGAAAAACGCTCTGCCGGGCAGCGCGGGTGCGCGCGTCATCTCCACCGAGTCGTCCCGCGTGACCTGCGCGGTTATCCCTACCAACGAAGAAAAAATGATCGCGCTGGACGCCCTCCGTCTTGGGAAGGTTGCCCCGGCCGCGGCTTACGCCTGATAAAGCGAGAATCACATGAAAGTAACAATCGATACGGGCGTCGCGCCCTACAGCGACGCATGGGCCGGGTTTCGCGGTGAAGAATGGAAAAACGCCGTTAACGTCCGCGATTTTATTCAGCATAACTACACCCCTTATGAAGGCGATGAAGCTTTCCTCGCGCAGGCGACGCCAGCAACGACGGCGCTGTGGCAGAAGGTGATGGTCGGCATTCGCCAGGAGAATGCCACCCACGCTCCGGTGGATTTCGACACCAACATTGCCACCACCATTACCGCCCACGGACCGGGCTATATCGACCAGGATCTTGAGACGATCGTCGGCCTGCAAACCGACAAGCCGCTCAAGCGCGCCCTGCATCCGTACGGCGGGATCAACATGATCCGCAGCTCGTTCGAAGCCTACGGGCGGGAAATGGATCCGCAGTTCGAATACCTGTTTACCGACCTGCGTAAAACCCACAACCAGGGCGTGTTTGACGTTTACTCCCCGGAGATGATGCGCTGCCGTAAATCTGGCGTGCTGACCGGTCTGCCGGACGGCTACGGGCGCGGGCGCATTATCGGCGACTACCGCCGCGTGGCGCTGTACGGCATCAGCTATCTGGTGCGCGAGCGTGAACTCCAGTTCGCCGATCTGCAGGGCAGGCTGGAGCGCGGTGAAGATCTGGAGGCGACGATCCGCCTGCGCGAGGAACTGGCGGAGCATAAGCGTGCGTTGCTGCAGATCCAGCAGATGGCGGCGAACTATGGCTTTGATATTTCACGTCCGGCGATGAACGCGCAGGAAGCGGTGCAGTGGGTCTACTTTGCCTACCTTGCCGCAGTGAAATCCCAGAACGGCGGGGCGATGTCGCTGGGGCGTACGGCCTCGTTCCTTGATATCTACATTGAACGCGACATGCAGGCGGGGCGGCTGAACGAGGTGCAGGCCCAGGAGCTGATCGACCACTTCATCATGAAGATCCGCATGGTGCGCTTCCTGCGCACGCCGGAGTTCGACACGCTCTTCTCCGGCGATCCGATCTGGGCCACGGAAGTGATCGGCGGCATGGGGCTGGATGGCCGTACGCTGGTGACCAAAAACAGCTTCCGCTACCTGCATACCCTGCACACCATGGGGCCCGCGCCGGAGCCGAACCTGACGATCCTCTGGTCTGAACAGCTGCCGATCGCGTTTAAGAAATACGCCGCGCAGGTGTCGATCGTCACCTCGTCGCTGCAGTATGAGAACGACGATCTTATGCGCGCCGACTTCAACAGCGACGACTACGCCATTGCCTGCTGCGTCAGCCCGATGGTGATCGGCAAGCAGATGCAGTTTTTTGGCGCACGCGCCAACCTCGCTAAAACGCTGCTGTACGCGATCAACGGCGGGGTGGACGAGAAGCTGAAGATCCAGGTCGGCCCGAAAACCGAGCCGCTGCTGGATGAGGTGCTGGATTACGACACCGTGATGGCGAGCCTCGACCACTTTATGGACTGGCTGGCGGTGCAGTACATCAGCGCGCTGAATCTCATTCACTACATGCATGATAAGTACAGTTACGAAGCCTCGCTGATGGCGCTGCACGATCGTGACGTCTATCGCACCATGGCCTGCGGCATTGCCGGGCTGTCGGTGGCGGCGGATTCCCTGTCGGCGATTAAGTACGCCACGGTGAAACCAGTGCGCGACCACACCGGCCTGGCGGTGGACTTCGTCATCGAAGGGGACTATCCGCAGTACGGCAATAATGACGATCGCGTGGACAGCATCGCCTGCGACCTGGTGGAGCGATTTATGAAGAAGATCCAGGCGCTGCCGACGTATCGCAACGCGGTGCCGACTCAGTCGATCCTGACTATCACCTCCAACGTGGTCTACGGCCAGAAAACGGGCAACACGCCGGACGGACGCCGCGGCGGCACGCCGTTTGCGCCTGGCGCCAACCCGATGCACGGTCGCGACAGGAAAGGGGCGGTGGCTTCGCTAACGTCGGTCGCCAAGCTGCCGTTTACCTACGCGAAAGACGGGATCTCCTATACCTTCTCCATTGTGCCGCAGGCGCTGGGCAAGGATGAACTGGTGCGCAAAACCAACCTGGTGGGGTTGCTGGATGGGTACTTCCATCACGAAGCGTCTATTGAGGGCGGGCAGCACCTGAACGTCAACGTCATGAACCGGGAGATGCTGCTGGATGCCATTGCCCATCCGGAGAACTACCCGAACCTGACAATTCGCGTATCCGGCTATGCAGTACGGTTTAACGCTCTGACGCGCGAGCAGCAGCAGGACGTGATTTCGCGGACGTTTACGCAGGCGATTTGACGCAGGCCAAATAATCCGCCCCCTTCAGATAAGGGGGCTTTTTTGTCTGCTAAAAATCATGCAGATGTTCGTTCATTCCATGCATCAGAAAATTGAATATTGCCATCGCAGTAAGTCCAGATTGCTTTTTCGTATCTCAACTGAATGGATTCAAGATGGCCCGTACCGGGACAGTTACGTGTATCGTTAACAATAGGGGAGATTGATACGACCTTTACACCTTCCAGTTCAGTTCTGAAGTATTCAACTTCCCTTCCCGCATCGTTAATTCGATAATATCTTATCTCAACTTTTTTTAGGTTTTGCCCTGTAGCCACAGCCTTATAAAGATACGGAGATGAACTATCTATCTCCTTCTCGAACAAGAAAGGGGCATGTTTGCGCGTTCCGGTTAATCTCCCGGAAAGAGGATCTGTTGGAATACTTAAATTATGGGTTAACCCTCTAATTTCAACACTCCCTTCCCGATCCTGTACATCACTTGAACCCTTAATAAGTGAGCCGCCATCGTCAAAAAACCAAATATGAACCGGTACAGCCATAAATCATGCTCCTTTCGAAAATCAGTGGTGGATCCATGTGCCTGCTTTTACCGCCTCAGCAAACATTCTTACGGTTAATGGCTTCGATATTTGTTTAACGGGTTCTTGCGTAAACCATTTTCTGAAAAACCAGGTTTGAGTCCAGGGGAAATAGTTTTGCGTGGGCACATTGATAAGATACTTTTTCTCAAACTTCTCAATGACATAAACGATATCATCCAGATCGGTGTAATCCTGTAAAACATCGTCTAACTCGAGCGGGATCCTCTTGCCCGTAAATGTTCCCTGTTCTGGTAAATTTTCCCTGAAGAACTTCAAAACATCATTTTCACTATTCATATTCACCAAATCCGATCTTTAGGGTGAGCAATCGTATTATATCGTGAGAGTGTTTTGTAACTTATCGTTGCAAGATCAGCAGCAAGTATGGTTATCCCCAATGCAGGGATCCATCGACCAATGAATGCACCTAAGTTTTTGGTATACATTGGTTTTCGGTATTTAAAGCTTGCGAGGGTAATCGTAGGTAATCGGTGTGGTAGCTGTACATTCAGAAGATCACGAAGATACTTAGAAGCCACGGAAGTACCTATAGTAGCCGTTTCTGGCTTTGTTCTGGTCTCAAGTATAGGTAAACCAAGGATCATAGTAGCCATCATTACTGCATCTTTTAATCCACCGAACTGTTCATCGGTAGTATCAAGGAAAATCCAAAAAAATAACTCAGACGCCGAGATATTACATACACCTTTATAGAAGTATGTTCCATTGAGCTCTTCAACGGTATCCATATCATAGCCATAATAATAGAGTGGTTTCAGTGATGCTATCGTATAAAAATTTGAAGGCATAAAGTAGAACAATCATCTTTATAAATTCCTAAAAAAGATTCATTTCTTAAATATATTGATTCTGTGAAATGCGTCACTTTTAGAATTTCTTACCAAACATCATTAAAAATGAGGCGTTTTTTTCTCTAAATTCAGGAAGGCCGCATAAAGATTGTGACTTTTTTCTCCCGCGCTACGGATATGATCTTCCCATACCAACAACACACACCTGCACTCTCTGAATCGCAATCGCTGGCGATCGGAACCTTATAAAAACAATTGTTTACCCTACAGAATAAGCGAGTGCCCAATGAATATGGCAACAAACAGCAGTGTGATTGTGAGTGATTCCCCTGCGGCAAGGCGGGCGGGAATGAGCGAAAGCGAATGGCGAGAGGCGATCAAATTCGACAGCACCGACACGGGCTGGGTCATCATGAGTATCGGGATGGCTATCGGCGCGGGTATCGTTTTTCTTCCTGTGCAGGTTGGATTAATGGGGTTGTGGGTCTTTTTGCTCTCCTCGATTATTGGCTATCCGGCCATGTACCTCTTCCAGCGATTATTTATTAATACGCTGGCGGAATCCCCGGAATGCAAAGACTACCCGAGCGTGATTAGCGGTTATTTAGGTAAAAACTGGGGCATTTTATTAGGTGCACTTTATTTCGTGATGCTGGTCATCTGGATGTTTGTTTATTCCACGGCTATCACCAACGACAGCGCATCCTATTTGCACACCTTCGGCGTCACCGAGGGGGTGCTGTCGGAAAATCCCTTCTACGGCTTATTCCTGATCTGCATTCTGGTCGCCATCTCTTCGCGCGGTGAAAAGCTGCTGTTTAAAGTCTCCAGCCTGATGGTGCTAACCAAATTATTTGTGGTGGCGGCGCTGGGGCTTTCGATGATCGGCCTCTGGCATTTAGCCAACGTCGGTATGCTGCCTCCGATGGGGCTGCTGATTAAAAACGCCATTATTACGCTGCCTTTCACCTTAACCTCCATTCTGTTTATCCAGACATTAAGTCCGATGGTGATTTCCTATCGTTCGCGGGAAAAATCCGTTGAGGTGGCGCGTCATAAGGCGCTGCGGGCGATGAATATCGCCTTTGGCATACTGTTTGTCACGGTCTTCTTCTACGCCGTCTCTTTCACCCTGGCGATGGGGCACGACGAGGCGGTAAAAGCCTACGAGCAGAATATTTCCGCCCTGGCAATCGCGGCGCAGTTTATCAGCGGCGACGGCGCGGGCTGGGTCAAAATCGTCAGCGTAATCCTGAATATATTTGCCGTTATGACCGCCTTCTTCGGGGTCTATCTCGGCTTTCGTGAAGCGACGCAGGGCATCGTGATGAATATCCTGCGCCGCAAAATGCCGGCTGAACGTATTAATGAAAGCACCGTCCAGCGCGGGATCATGCTGTTCGCTATCCTGCTGGCCTGGAGCGCGATCGTGTTAAACGCGCCGGTACTGAGCTTCACCTCTATCTGTAGCCCCATCTTCGGCATGGTGGGCTGCCTGATCCCTGCGTGGCTGGTCTACAAGGTACCGGCGCTGCATAAATATAAGGGCGTATCGCTGGTGATTATTGTCATCACCGGGCTGCTGCTTTGTGTTTCTCCTTTCCTCGCATTTTCCTGAGGGCAAATAAGGTCGTAACGATGTCTGAGCAAACTCATCCTTTATGGAATCAATTTATTCGCGTAGTGCAGGAAGAAGTTAAGCCTGCGCTGGGATGCACCGAGCCCGTTTCTCTGGCCCTTGCCTGTGCGATTGCCGCAGAGCAACTGCCTGGCGACGTCACGAAGATTGAGGCGTGGGTATCGCCGAATCTGATGAAGAACGGGCTTGGCGTAACGGTGCCGGGCACCGGCATGGTCGGGTTGCCCATTGCGGCGGCGCTGGGTGCCATCGGTGGCAATGCGCAGGCGGGGCTGGAGGTGCTGAAAGATGTCACCGCCGATGCGCTGGCGCGGGCCAAAGCAATGCTTAACGCCGGTCTGGTGCAGGTGAAATTGCAGGAGCCGTGCGATGAGATCCTCTATTCACGTGCCTGCGTCTACGCCGGTGAGGCCTCGGCCATGGTGACCATTGCGGGCGGACATACCCGCGTGGTGGAGGTGGTTTGTCAGGGCGAAACGCGCTTCAGTCTTGACGAGCGGCAGGCCGAGGTAAGTAACGATCCGCTGGCGGTACTGTCAAACACCACGCTCTCGCAGATCCTGGAGTTTGTCGAACAGGTTCCGTTCGAGGCGATCCGCTTTATCCTGGATGCAGGGCAACTGAACGACGCGCTCTCTCGTGAAGGGCTTAGCGGGAAGTGGGGGCTACACATTGGCACCACCCTCAATAAGCAGCGCGCACGCGGATGGATGGCGCAGGATCTGGGTTCAGACATCGTTATCCGCACCAGCGCGGCCTCGGATGCCCGCATGGGCGGCGCGACGCTGCCGGCGATGAGCAACTCGGGCTCCGGGAATCAGGGAATTACAGCCACCATGCCGGTTGTCGTGGTCGCTGAACATGTTCAGGCCGATGACGAACGGCTGGCGCGGGCGCTGATGCTCTCGCACCTGTCGGCTATCTACATCCATTACCAGCTTCCGCGTTTGTCCGCGCTGTGTGCGGCGACAACGGCCGGTATGGGGGCCGCCGCAGGGATGGCGTGGCTGATGGGCGGAAGCTATCAGACGATAGCAATGGCCATCGGCAGTATGATCGGTGACGTCAGCGGGATGATCTGCGACGGGGCGTCTAACAGCTGCGCCATGAAAGTCTCGACCAGCGTCACCAGCGCCTGGAAAGCCGTGATGATGGCGCTGGATGAGTCGGGCGTGACGGGCAACGAGGGGATTGTAGCGCACGACGTGGAGCAGTCGATCGCGAACCTGTGCGCGCTGGCGTGCCGCTCAATGCAGGCAACGGACCGGCAGATTATTGAGATTATGGCGAGTAAGGTGTAGCGATTGGCATTCGTCCCTCTTCCCAAGGGGAGAGGGACCGATCGAGCAACTCTTACACCGGCAAATCAATCAGCAGCGCGCGCAGCGGCGTATCTGCCACCAGGGTGATATTCGCTTCGTCACGAATAAACGCCCCGTCGCCGCAGGTGAGCGCTTCTTTCTCTTCCGCGTGCGTTACCGCATGCACCGTACCGTGAATGGACTGCAAATAGGCGCGCGGGCCGTGCAGCTGGAAGCTTGCCTGTTCACCTTTTTTCAGTTCGATATGGTGCAGCCATACCTGCTGTCGCAGCTGCAAGCTGTCCTTGCTGCCGTCAGGCGAGGCAATCAGCTGCTGTTTATCGCCCTTCAGATCTATTTTCTGCACCAGCGGGTTTTCTCGCTCAGGGCAGGCGTCGAGCCACAGCTGCATGCGCGTCAGCGTTTTGTCTTTGCTGAGGTTATGCTCGCTGTAGCTGATGCCCGGCTGCGTGGAAATTAACAACGCTTCGCCAGCCTTTGCCTGGACATGATTGCCCTCGCTATCGCGGTATTCTGCCTCGCCTTCCAGGATCAGGTTCAGGATATCGACTTTCGGATACGTACGCGGCTGGAAGGAGGCGCCCGGGGCGAGCACTTCCTGGTTCAACACGCGCAGTGAAGCGTAACCGAGGAGTTTAGGGTCAAAGTAGTGTCCAAAGGAAAAGGTGTAGCGGGCCTGCAGCCAACCGAAATCGGCTTGTCCGCACTGTTTCGCTGTTCTTGTCGTAATCATAAACTTGACCTCTCTTTACACTAAAACAATGGTAAAGGTATGGACGCTGCATTGTTAGCCAGATATTCTGCCTGGTATGTTCAAATTTCCTGAATGAGAACGAGATGGCTAAAGAGAGAGCATTGACGCTTGAGGCGCTTCGCGTCATGGACGCGATTGACCGGCGCGGCAGCTTTGCCGCGGCGGCAGATGAACTGGGGCGCGTTCCGTCTGCGCTAAGCTACACCATGCAAAAACTGGAGGAAGAGCTGGACGTCGTGCTCTTCGATCGCTCCGGTCATCGAACAAAATTCACCAACGTGGGGCGGATGCTGCTGGAGCGAGGTCGCGTGCTGCTGGAAGCGGCGGACAAGCTCACCACGGACGCCGAAGCGCTGGCGCGAGGCTGGGAAACCCACCTGACGTTAGTCACCGAAGCGCTGGTGCCGACCGAAGCGCTGTTCCCGCTGGTAGACCGCCTGGCGGCGAAGGCCAATACGCAGCTGTCGATCATCACCGAGGTGCTGGCCGGGGCGTGGGAGCGTCTGGAGACGGGCAGGGCGGATATCGTCATTGCGCCTGACATGCATTTCCGCTCATCGTCAGAAATCAACTCGCGCAAGCTCTACAGCGTCATGAACGTCTACGTCGCCGCGCCGGATCACCCGATTCACCAGGAGCCGGAGCCGCTCTCTGAAGTGACGCGCGTGAAGTACCGCGGCGTGGCGGTGGCGGATACCGCGCGCGAGCGTCCGGTGCTGACGGTTCAGCTGCTGGATAAACAGCCGCGTCTGACGGTCACGTCACTGGAAAACAAGCGGCAGGCGCTGCTGGCCGGTTTGGGCGTGGCGACGATGCCCTACCCGTTTGTCGAAAAAGATATTGCGGAAGGGCGACTGAGGGTGGTGAGCCCGGAGTACACCAGCGAAGTGGACATTATTATGGCGTGGCGCCGCGACAGCATGGGCGAAGCCAAATCGTGGTGCCTGCGCGAAATTCCAAAGCTCTTTGCGCATCACAACAAATAAGCGAGCAGGCCCGGTAAGCGTAAGCGCCACCGGGCAGTAATCTACGCGCCGATCTTAGGATCCGGACCAAAGCGGTTTTCGCCCGGCGTCCCGCTCTGACAGTTGAAAATTAAAATCACGATCCAGCCGACAAGCGGGATTAACAGCAACAGCAGCCACCACGCCGAACGATCGGTGTCGTGGAGACGACGAAACAGCACGGCCCATGAAGGCAGCAAAACCAGCAAGCCATAAATCGTAGTGAGTACGCCTTCACCGCCGGCGCGCTCCCAGCCGAGGATTTTATCCACGATGCCCAGCACCATAATCAGGACGAAGTTCACCAGAACGAACATCCAGTACTCTTTGCGGCGGGCGCGGCCACCAAATCCAACGTAGTTGCGCAGTACTTTTAAATACCAGTCCATTTTCCTTGCCTCTTAATCAGTCAATCACTTGTTTTCTAAGCGATCGAGGTAAGGATAGATGTATGCTGTGAATTAAAAAAGGGAATCAATTGATTCCCTAAATAATTATCCGAAACGCACGTCGCGCCCGTGCGGTTCATCCAGATCCTGCCACGGGCCAATGGAGATGATGCCCGTCGGGTTGATGGTCTTGTGGCTGCGGAAATAGTGAGTGCGAATATGGTCAAAATCGACCGTCTCCGCGATCCCCGGCATCTGGTAGATGTCTCGCAGGAAACCATACAGGTTCAGGTAGTCGCTGATGCGGTGTTTATCGCACTTAAAGTGGGTGACATAGACCGGGTCAAAGCGAACCAGTGTGGTCCACAGGCGAATGTCCGCTTCCGTCAGGCGATCGCCCGTCAGGTAGCGATGCTGGCCCAGGATCTGCTCCAGGCGCTCCAGCGATTCAAACACCTTTCCGACCGCTTCGTCATAGGCTTCCTGGCTGGTGGCGAAACCGGCCTTATAGACACCGTTGTTGACGTTGTCGTAAATCCAGCTGTTCAGCTCGTCAATCTTATCGCGCAGTTCAACCGGGTAGTAATCCCCGGCGCGGGCGCCGTGCGCATCAAACGCGGTATTGAACATGCGGATGATTTCCGCGGACTCATTGCTGACGATCGTCTGGTTTTTCTTGTCCCACAGCACCGGCACGGTCACGCGTCCGGTGTAGTGCGGATCGGCGCGCAGATAGAGCTGGTAGAGGAAATCGTGGTGATACAGGTCATCACCGGTCGCGGCGGGGAAATCACTGTCGAACGTCCAGCCGTTTTCCAGCATCAATGGGTTCACCACCGAAACCGGAATCAAAGATTCGAGCCCTTTAAGCTTGCGCACGATCAGCGTGCGGTGCGCCCACGGGCAGGCAAGGGAAACGTACAGATGATAACGATCTTTCTCAGTCGCGAAGCCCCCTTCGCCACTCGGGCCGGGTGCGCCGTCGGCGGTCAGCCAGTTACGGAAGGCCGAAACAGAGCGCTTAAAGCGTCCACCGGTGGATTTGGTGTCATACCAGACATCCTGCCAGACGCCGTCTACGAGTTGTCCCATTTTTTACTCCTCCGTCAGATAGCAAAAGCGAGGAGATGTCTCCTCGCTTTGTGTTTATTCAGTATAGCGTGCTTACCATTTCTTATTCAGAACGCGGTCGATGCTGTATGCGCCTGGACCGGTGATCGCCAGCAGCAGGAAGCCACCCGCGATGGTCAGGTTTTTCATAAACATCAGTGAGTTCACGCCTTCAGCAAAGTTGCTGTGGAACAGGAACGCGGTCAGCAGGGTGAAGCCTGCGGTAAACAGCGCTGTGGTGCGGGTCAGGAAGCCGAACAGAACCGCCAGGCCGCCGCCAAACTCAAGCAGAATGGTCAGTGGCAACAGGAACCCCGGAACGCCCATGGCTTCCATATACTGCTGGGTACCCGCATAACCGGTAATTTTGCCCCAACCTGCCACGATAAACAGAATTGGCATCAGAATACGCGCGACCAGTACACCAACATCTTCTAATTTTTTCATTTTACTCTCCAGGAAACCACATAAGCGGCTGAACATTATTTGTCTGCAATTCCGCGTAGATACCGCGGCTCTGCTGTCGATGGAGAGGAGTGTAAACGGGGCGGGTAGCAATTGTTAGCAAGGAAAACTGTCAATCTTCTTCAAAGATATTGAGTAAGGGCAGGTGCGCGCTGGTGCCCTCAGCCCACGGGGAGAAGGGCAGAAACAAAAAACGGTAACCTGAGTTACCGTTTTGCGTTTATCACCGCAGCTGTTGTTGCCGCAACGTTGCTTTGACCAGACGCCAGGCGCTCCAGGCACCAAAACCGCGTCGGGCCCAGCGGATGAGCATATTCGGATGACGAACCGTCCAGATAGCCATCACGCTGCTGCCGACCAGCGCCCACGAACGCAGGCTCAGGAAGGTATTCCAGCCACGGTCAAACCGTCGCGTCGCGTCGATCCAGTCACGGCGGCTGGCAGACAGATCCAGCCGCTGCTGCTGGATCTGACTTAACAGGTACGCTTTTCGCTTCTGACGTTCCGCTTTATCGCTCACGGCTTGTCATCCTCCAGCAGGGCGCGATCGTTAGCCAGTTCCTGGCGCGTGTGGCGCAGGAAAGTGGACCTGCGCGCTTTACGCATCGTCCATATGCCGCCAATCAGCGCCGCGACCAGCAGAACGACGGTCGTGGCAATCATCGCGTTAAGTCGATACTGCGGGTCAATGGCCCAGATGATTAACACCATCAGGCTCATCAGACCAAACGCGGCGAAGAGCATGGTCAGCCCGAGCATCAGCAGCATCTGGAAGAGGTTCGCTTTCTCCTCTTCCAGTTCGACCACTGCCAGCCGGACGCGCGTTTCGGCAATCCCAACCAGCGTCGTTAAAATACGCTGGCCGATGCCGAGGACGTTATTAGCAGGCCCTTGTGCGTGACGAGGATCTTCCATATCAACGACGCGTCAGCAGGACACCCAGTACCACACCCACTGCGGCACCAATACCAACTCCCGTCCATGGATTGTCGCGCACATATTCATCTGCACGCGCAGCCGCTTCACGGGTCTGTTTCGCCAGTGCATCACCGGTTTCACCCAGGCGGTAGCGGCTCTCTTTCAGCGCCTGCTCCGCTTTGCTGCGCAGCTTGCTTACTTCTTCTTTCGACTTATCGGCAGAGGAGTTCAGCACCTCTTCAAGGGTATCGGCCAGGGATTTCAGTTCAGCGCGCAGATGTTCAGACGTCGTATCTTTTGACATGATTCTCTCCTGTTGAGATTTCCGTTAACTCAATAATCGCGAGCTTCCAGCGCTTTCAGGTCGTCCTGCGCCTCTTTCAACTTCTTCTCGCGCTTAGCAATTTTTTCCGCATCCCCTTTCTCTTTCGCTTCCTGCAGGTCTTGACGGCGCTCGGCTATCTCGTCCTTCTGTTCAGCGATTTTCTTTTGATGATCGGCACGCAGCTTGCTGTCTGAACAGTTCGCTTTCACTTCGCTCAGCGCTTTTTTGAGACCATCAACACGGTGCTGATTGTTATGCTTTTCGGCATAACCGATCTCACGCTGAATATCCTGTTCTTTCTCCTGACAGAGAGAGTTTGCGAAGGTCGTTGTGCTTAAAGAAAAAAGGGCCAGAGCCAGGGTCATGCGGAATTTCATTATCGAAACCTTCCATTGTGCTGCGGGGTTAGCCGCTATCCAAAATGATGCGGAGTACATTCGAGGGGTGCTCCGCGTACTTAAGCATAGTAAGTAAACGGGGGATTCACCAAAGTGAGTGAAAAGATTCGGAATCCAGGAAGTTATCCAAACCGATGCGACGTATCGCGAATCAATGATAACCACGCGGCTGGCGGGTTGTCATCTTCCTGCTGGGCAATGATATAGCCGTGCGGCAGCGTACGGTCAAGAACCGCTTTCGCGGCAGCGCTCTGCGCACGGGAATCAAACTTAATCAGTAAAACATCGTCCTGCGGGGTGATGCTTTTAAAGCGGATGCCGTTTGCATCCAGATGATGCCAGACAGAAAAACCGTCAGGCACACCGCCCCCCTGGTTTACCGGGCGAATGGCCAGCGTAGCGTCCTGATGTGAAAGCGTGTTCCAGGCCAGCAGTACGACGCTGAGCATCACCAGTGCAATAAAGGCACAGGCAAAGCGGCGCATGGCGAGCGGTGAGATAACCATCGTTAACCTCGCGCTCCGTATTTTTTCTTCCACAGGACAACCAGCGAGCCGATCAGGCCGAAGACCAGCAGAACAACAGGTAGCAGCATCAGGCAGGACATCAGCTGATCTTCGTATTTCATGAAGACCGGCGTCTTACCCAGCGCATAGCCCAGCGTCGTCAGGATCAGAACCCATAACAGGCCGCTCATCCAGTTGAAGAACTGGAAGCGTGCGCTGCTCAACCCGGACAGCCCGGCAATGGTGGGCAGCAGGGTACGCACAAAGGCGATAAAGCGGCCAATCAGCAGCGCGGAAAGCCCATGCTTATGGAACAGGTGGTGTGCCCGCTGGTGATAGTGCGCAGGCAGATGGGAAAGCCAGTTCTGTACTATTCGGGTATTGCCCAGCCATCTTCCCTGGATATAGCTCACCCAGCAGCCAAGGCTGGCCGCGACGGTCAGTAATAAAATGGTTTGCGGGAACGCCATTGCGCCTTTAGCACACAGCACGCCGACAAGCACCAGCAAACTGTCACCCGGCAAGAAGGCTGCAGGCAGCAAACCATTCTCAAGGAACAGAATCATAAACAAGACAAAATAGAGCATGCCAATCATGGAAGGGTTGGCCAGCGTTTCAAAATCCTGCGCCCAAAGGGCATGCAGCAGTTGGGTCAAAAGTTCCATTCAGTGTTCCTGGAAATCGGTTAACGTCTCGCCTGTTATCCGGGACAAACAGCACGGCGACATTGTTGTGATTTCATTATGGTCGCTCGCGGACACATTGCGGTGTGGCCAACACTGTTCCCTGTTAATTGGCTGGTTAGCAAGCACTAACTTTCAAAATAACGAAGTGAATCCAATTGTAACAAAGCCCAACGTTCTGCGTCACAGAATTTGCAGGGTGAGGTGATTTTGGCGTAAGCCCTGAAAGTGAGCGAGGGATTTTACAAAGGCTGACACTATATATGTTTTGCTTACCCATTCAGCCGGGGAGGCGCAGCGAAGCGCCTGCCGGTAGAAAGGTCGCCTATTTTGCGCCGCTCGGGGCCGTATCGAGATGAACGACAGGATTATCGGCAAAAAGATAGCGGTCAGCGTTAAATTCGAAGTCGTCGCTGGTTTCATTGAAGAGCATCTGCTTGGTGTTTTCCAGGTGCTGCCACATGGCGAGCTTCGCGGCGTGGGGATCTTTACGAATCAGCGCCTTAAGAATTTGATCGTGGTCGTCACACCAGTTGTCCACGGTACGCGAATCAATATGATCGTGCAGTTTTTTCCAGTACGGGTTGTGAACGCGCTGAGTCCACATTTTCTCAACGATTGCCGCCAGCGCCGTATTCTGGGTTGCCAGGGCGACCTGAACGTGAAACTGCAGGTCCCACTCGGAATCACGGAAACATTTTTCCTTGCGAGCGTTCTCCTGGATCTCCATCAGCTTCATGATGTCCTGCTTGGTCACCTGCGTGGCGGCAAATTCGGCAATATTGCTTTCGATCAGCTGGCGAGCCTGGAGCAGCTCAAACGGACCGTAGCTGGCGAATTCAAGACTTTCATCCGCCACCGGAGAGTGTTTAGGCTGATTAGAAATAACGTGAATGCCGGAACCTTTGCGTACCTCAACGTAGCCTTCCACTTCCAGCATGATAATCGCTTCGCGCACCACGGTTCGGCTTACGCTTTTTTCATCCGCGATAAAGCGCTCGGCGGGAAGTTTATCACCGACAAGATAGACCCCTTGCTCGATGCGATCTTTCAGCTCGGCAGCAAGTTGTTGATATAAACGACGTGGTTCGGTGATTTCCATATGCGCTCCAGGCAGGGTACGGCAGATGATTTGTTATACCACTTTCACGGAATACTCTCCAGATTTTGCCATTAAAAAAGCCGCCCGGGGGCGGCTTCGGTGAAACGCATTTTCGCTAACTCTGCGTAGCCGGTCGCCCGAGAGACTCTTTCGCCAGCTCCTCTGCGGATTTGCTTTTCAGCACCGTCCAGATAACCACCGCGCCCATCAGGTCGAAGATTGCCAGCACCGCGAACAGCGGGCTGAAGCCGATGGTATCCGCCAGCGCGCCGACGACCAGCGCAAACATCGTACTCGCGGTCCACGCGGCCATACCGGTCAGGCCGTTGGCGGTGGCCACTTCGTTGCGACCGAAGACGTCAGAGGAGAGCGTAATCAGCGCGCCGGACAGGGACTGGTGCGCAAATCCACCGATGCACAGCAGGGCGATAGCCACATACGGACTGGTGAACAGGCCGATCATGCCCGGGCCAATCATCAGCAGGGCGCCCATGGTCACCACCATCTTACGGGAAACAATCAGGTTCACCCCAAACCAGCGCTGGAACAGCGGTGGCAGGTAGCCGCCCACGATACAGCCCAGGTCAGCGAACAGCATTGGCATCCAGGCGAACATCGCGATCTCTTTCAGGTTAAAGCCGTAGACTTTAAACATAAACAGTGGGATCCATGCGTTAAAGGTACCCCAGGCCGGTTCAGCCAGGAAGCGCGGCAGGGCGATACCCCAAAACTGACGGGTGCCCAGGATCTGCCAGACGGACATCTTCTTGCCATTGTTGGTCTGATGCTGCGCTTCCTGACCACCAATAATGTATTCGCGTTCTTCCTCGGAGAGTTTTTTCTGATCGCGCGGGTGTTTATAGAAAACCAGCCACGCCATTGCCCAGGCGAAGCTCAGCACGCCAGAGATAATGAATGCCATCTGCCAGCTGTGCATCACGATGGCCCACACCACCAGCGGCGGCGCAATCATTGCGCCGATGGACGAGCCCACGTTGAAGTAGCCCACCGCGATGGAACGCTCTTTTGCCGGGAACCACTCAGAGCTGGCTTTCAGCCCTGCCGGGATCATTGCGGCTTCTGCCGCACCGACCGCGCCACGGGCCAGCGCCAGACCGCCCCAGCTGCCTGCCAGTGCGGTTGCACCGCAGAATACCGCCCAGGCGATGGCGAAGAAGGCATAGCCGATTTTGGTACCCAGAATATCGAGAACATACCCAGCAACAGGCTGCATGACGGTGTAAGCGGCAGAATAGGCCGCGATGATGTAAGAGTATTGCTGCGTGGAGATATGCAGCTCTTCCATCAACGTTGGCGCCGCGGCTGCCACGGTGTTACGTGTCAGGTAGCCCAGCACGGTGCCCAGCGTCACCAGTGCGATCATATACCAACGTAACCCTTTAATTTTACGCATCTAAAACCTCATCGTTATGTTATTTCCGCGCCAGAGCACGGCAACCTCTCAACCGTTGCCGGGAGCAGTTGTGTAACGGGAGGGGCGTAGCCGGGAGAATGTCCCGGAACGGCCCGAACCTTGCCATAAGTAAGCGTGCATAAGTCGGTATCCGTACCGTTAAATCCGATGTGTCTCACACCGGTAACGCATTCCGTCGGCTTAGTGTTTGCGACGGCGAAACGATAACTTGTCATACAACTTTAAAAGGTGAGTGACATCACAAATGTATGATTCTTTGTAGGGACATTAATCGCTGCGCGCAAAGCCAGAAACGGCGCGGCCTGTAGAAGGGTTTACCCCATTGAGGGTAATTTATTTGTTAGCGTTTATTGATCTCACTCACGAAAAAAGCTTCGGTGGGTGGAAATTGGTGTGATAACTTTGCAGCATATGAACATACGCTTTCTGACGCTCTCGTAATGAGGAAGACGATAATGACGCCGTTTATGACCGACGATTTTCTGTTAGATACCGAATTTGCCCGCCGCCTGTACCACGACTACGCTAAAGACCAGCCGATTTTCGACTACCACTGCCACTTACCCCCGCAGCAGGTTGCCGAAAATTATCGTTTCAATAACCTGTATGATATCTGGCTGAAGGGTGACCACTATAAATGGCGCGCAATGCGCACCAATGGCGTGTCCGAGCGCCTGTGTACCGGCGACGCGACCGATCGCGAGAAGTTCGACGCCTGGGCGGCGACCGTTCCGCACACTATCGGCAACCCGCTTTACAACTGGACGCACCTCGAACTACGCCGTCCGTTTGGCATCACCGGCAAGCTGCTTTCTCCCGCTACGGCGGATGAGATCTGGGACCAGTGCAATGCGCTGCTGGCGCAGGATAACTTCTCCGCGCGCGGCATCATGAAGCAGATGAATGTAAAGATGGTGGGCACCACCGACGATCCGATTGACTCCCTGGAGCATCATGCCGTTGTCGCCAAAGACGCCTCTTTTGACATTAAAGTGCTGCCAAGCTGGCGCCCGGACAAAGCCTTCAATATTGAGCAGGCCACGTTCAACGACTATATGGCGAAGCTGGCGGAAGTGTCCGATACCGACATCCGTCGTTTCGCCGATCTGCAAACCGCGCTGACCAAACGTCTGGACCACTTCGCGGCGCACGGCTGTAAAGTCTCTGACCACGCGCTGGACGTGGTGCTTTTCGCGGAATCCAACGAAGCCGAACTGGACAGCATCCTGGCGCGTCGCCTCTCCGGTGAATCGCTTAGCCAGCATGAAGTAGCGCAGTTCAAAACCGCGGTGCTGGTGTTTCTCGGCGCGGAATACGCCCGTCGCGGCTGGGTACAGCAGTACCACATCGGCGCGCTGCGCAATAACAACCAGCGCCAGTTCAAACTGCTGGGCGCGGACGTGGGCTTTGACTCCATCAACGATCGCCCGCTGGCGGAAGAGCTGTCAAAACTGCTGAGCAAACAGAACGAGCAAAACCTGCTGCCGAAAACCATTCTCTACTGCCTGAACCCGCGCGATAACGAAGTGCTGGGCACCATGGTGGGCAACTTCCAGGGCGAAGGTATGCCGGGCAAGATGCAGTTCGGATCCGGCTGGTGGTTCAACGATCAGAAAGACGGCATGGAGCGTCAGATGACGCAGCTGGCGCAGCTCGGTCTGTTAAGCCGCTTTGTCGGCATGCTGACCGACAGCCGCAGCTTCCTCTCCTACACTCGCCACGAATATTTCCGCCGCATCCTGTGCCAGATGATTGGCCGCTGGGTGCACGCGGGTGAAGCGCCAGCGGATATCCAGCTGCTGGGCGAAATGGTGAAAAACATCTGCTTTAACAATGCGCGTGACTACTTCGCCATTGAACTGAACTAAGGCCGTCTGAGGTTGATATGCAATACATCAAAATCCATTCGCTGGATAACGTGGCCGTCGCGCTGGCAGATTTAACCGAAGGCACGGAAGTGGCCTTCGATAACCAGTCGGTCACGTTGCGCCAGGCCATTGGACGTGGACACAAGTTTGCCCTGATCCCCATTGCAAAAGGGGAGAACGTGGTGAAGTACGGTTTGCCCATCGGCCATGCGCTGGCGGATATTGCGCCGGGTGAATATATTCATTCCCACAATACCCGCACCAATCTCAGCGATCTGGACGAGTACAGCTATCAGCCTGAACTACCGAAGGCAGGCGTGCAGGCGGGGGATCGTGAGGTGCAAATCTACCGTCGCGCAAACGGTGATGTGGGGATCCGCAACGAGCTGTGGATCCTGCCGACCGTCGGCTGCGTGAACGGGATTGCGCGTCAGATCCAGACCCGCTTTCTGAAGGAGACCCACGATGCCGAGGGCATCGACGGGGTACATCTGTTCAGCCACACCTACGGCTGCTCCCAGCTGGGTGACGACCACATTAACACCCGCACCATGCTGCAAAACATGGTGCGCCACCCGAATGCGGGCGCGGTGCTGGTGATCGGCCTCGGCTGCGAGAACAACCAGGTCGACGCCTTCCGCGACACGCTGGGAGAATTCGACCCTGAGCGCGTTCACTTCATGGTGTGCCAGCATCAGGACGACGAAGTGGAAGCGGGCGTTGAGCAGCTGCATCAGCTGTACGAGGTGATGCGCCACGACAGGCGCGGGCCGGGCAGGCTGAGCGAGCTGAAGTTTGGCCTGGAGTGCGGCGGGTCTGACGGTCTTTCCGGCATTACCGCTAACCCAATGCTGGGCCGCTTCTCGGATTACGTGATTGCCAACGGCGGCACCACGGTGCTGACCGAAGTGCCGGAGATGTTTGGCGCGGAGCGCATTCTGATGAGCCACTGCCGCGACGAAGAGACGTTTGAGAAGACCGTCACCATGGTGAACGACTTCAAACAGTACTTCATTGCCCACAATCAGCCGATTTACGAGAATCCGTCCCCGGGGAACAAGGCGGGCGGAATCACCACGCTGGAGGAGAAATCCCTCGGCTGCACCCAGAAAGCTGGGGCCAGCCAGGTGGTGGACGTTCTGCGCTACGGCGAACGCCTGAAAACCCACGGCCTGAACCTGCTGAGCGCACCGGGTAACGATGCGGTCGCCACCAGCGCGCTGGCGGGGGCGGGTTGTCACATGGTGTTGTTCAGCACCGGTCGCGGTACGCCGTACGGCGGTTTTGTGCCGACGGTCAAAATCGCCACCAACAGCGAGCTGGCGGCGAAGAAAAAGCACTGGATCGATTTCGACGCAGGCCAGCTGATCCACGGCAAAGCGATGCCGCAACTGCTGACGGAGTTCGTGGACACTATCGTGGAGTTTGCTAACGGCAGGCAGACCTGTAACGAGAAGAACGACTTCCGCGAGTTGGCGATCTTTAAGAGTGGTGTGACGCTTTAAGTGTTTTGTCGGGTGGCGCTAGCGCTTACCCGACCTACTGAACTTTAATCGGTGCGGCCTGATGCCCTCACCCTGACCCTCTCCCACGAGGAGAGGGTACAAACACAAAAAACGGCAACCTCAGGGTTGCCGTTTTGCTGTTAACCTCGCAGGGCATTCTTCGCTAAACGCGCGTCTTCCGCCTGACAGGCCGCTGCGGTGAACAGCACGTCGGTAGAGGAGTTCAGCGCGGTTTCGCAGGAGTCCTGCAGCACGCCGATGATGAAGCCGACGGCCACAACCTGCATGGCGATCTCGTTCGGGATGCCGAACATATTGCACGCCAGCGGGATCAGCAGCAGCGAACCGCCCGCCACGCCGGATGCGCCACAGGCACACAGCGACGCCACCACGCTCAGCAGCAGCGCCGTTGGCAGATCCACAGGAATACCCAGCGTATGCACTGCCGCCAGGGTCAGCACGGTGATGGTGATCGCCGCACCCGCCATGTTCACGGTCGCACCCAGCGGGATCGACACGGAATAGGTATCGCGATCCAGGTTCAGCTTCTCCGCCAGCGCCATGTTGACCGGAATGTTTGCCGCCGAGCTGCGGGTGAAGAAGGCGTATACACCGCTCTCGCGCAGGCAGGTCAGCACCAGCGGATACGGGTTACGGCGGATCTGCCAGAACACCAGCAGCGGGTTGATCACCAGCGCCACCAGCAGCATACAGCCGACCAGCACCATCAGCAGTTGCGCGTAGCCCCACAGCGCGTCAAAGCCGGTTGTGGCCAGGGTAGACGACACCAGGCCGAAGATACCGATGGGTGCAAAGCGAATCACGACCTTAACGATAAAGGTCACGGCGTTGGACATGTCGTTGACCAGGTTTTTCGTCGTTTCGTTGCCGTGACGCAGGGCGAAGCCCAGGCCGATCGCCCACACCAGGATGCCAATGTAGTTGGCATTCAGCAGGGCATCAATGGGGTTCGTAACCATGCTCATCAGCAGGCCGCGCAGCACTTCCACAATGCCTGAAGGCGGCGTGACGTCGCCCGCCGCAGAGGTCAGATGTAGCGTGGAGGGGAAGAGGAAGCTAAAGACCACTGCGGTCAGCGCAGCAGAAAACGTGCCCAGCAGATATAAAAAGAGAATCGGGCGAATGTTGGTTTTTTGTCCGTGTTGGTGATTGGCGATAGAAGCCATGACCAGCATCAGTACCAGCACCGGCGCAACGGCCTTCAGCGCGCCCACGAAAAGCGTTCCGAGAAGCCCCGTCGCTTCCGCGGCAGGTTTTGACACCAGGGCCAGCAGAATACCCAGAACCAGACCTACCAGGATTTGTTTAACCAGGCTACCCTGCGTCAGACGCGCAAGCAGGCCCTTAGATTGTGTGCTCATACTAAATTCCTAAGTGAAATTGTGTTCCATCCTGGATGTGCTCTAAGTCACATTTATTTCAGGATGTAAATATTTGTTTGCCTGGTTGAGTATCAAGGAAAGCGGGGAAAGGCGGAAGAGTAAAATGCTGGATTTTACGTGTCACATCATATTTTTTAACTATTGAGTCACAAAAGTGTGTTAACCCTCTCCCCTTTGAGGAGAGGGTTAGGGTGAGGGGATTACTCCGCCTGCTGCTTTTTATCGTGCTGGCGGTTAACCCAGGTATTGATAACCAGCGTCACCAGCAGAATGCCGAACACCACGCCAAGCGAAATGGCGATCGGGATGTGGTAGAAATCCACGATCAGCATCTTGATACCAATGAAGACCAGGATCACCGACAGACCGTACTTCAGCATCGAGAAGCGCTCTGCCGCACCTGCCAGCAGGAAATACATGGCGCGCAGGCCGAGGATCGCAAACAGGTTAGAGGTCAGCACGATGAACGGATCGGTCGTCACCGCGAAGATTGCCGGGATGCTGTCTACCGCGAAAATCACGTCGCTCAGCTCGACCAGAATCAGCACCAGCAGCAGCGGGGTAGCAAACAGCAGGCCGTTCTTACGCACGAAGAAGTGCTCGCTCTCGATCTTGTCCGTCATGCGCAGATGACCGCGGATCCACTTCACCAGCGGCTTATCACCGATACCGGTATCGTCTTCTTTCGCCAGCGCCATTTTGACCCCGGTGAACAGCAGGAACGCGCCGAACACGTACAGCAGCCATTCGAACTGGGTAATCAGCCAACTGCCGGCGAAGATCATGATGGTACGCAGGATGATGGCACCCAGCACGCCGTAGACCAGCACGCGGCGCTGCAGGGCTGCAGGCACGGCGAAATAGCTGAACAGCATCAGCCAGACGAAGACGTTATCAACCGCCAGGGCTTTTTCAATCAGATAACCGGTGAGGAAGGCGAGTGCCTGAGGATCGGCCACCGCACGGCCTTCAGTCGAGGCCAGATACCACCAGAAGGCGGCGCAAAAGAGGAGCGAGAGGGTAACCCAGACCAGCGACCAGACGGCGGCCTGCTTAACGCTCATGCCGTGCTCGCCGCGACGACCCTGCAAAAAGAGGTCGATCGCCAGCATGATGAGCACGACAACCGCGAATCCGCCCCACAGCATTGGAGTGCCGACAGAATGCATACTATTTTCCTTACACATAAAAAACAAAAACGGCCATGGTCAGAAGACGATAGCCGTTAGCTTTTTATGCATAGACCTCGCCTTCCGGCAAGGTCTCACTTACAACCACGAAGGTTGCCCGGCGACCGGATGCATATTTAACGCATCGTAATGACGATCCACCGGCGAAGAAGTTACTCCCCTTTGCAGGTAACAAAATATGTCAGACCATCGGTTTCGTCAATGGCCTGCGCCGTTTCATTACACAGCTTTACGCGATCGCTTCCGCGCCGACGCCGTCTGCCGGGAACACCACGCCGGTCTGGCGGCGGATCTCGGTTTGCAGCTTCGCCGTGGTGCGGCTTACCGCAAGGCCTGGGTGATTCACTTCGTTGTCTTCCACCAGACGGGCGAAGACCTCTGCCTCATAGAGCATAGTGTTAATATGCTGAGGCTGCGTCAGTTCCTGCGCTTTGCCGCCGCGCGGCACGAAGCTCACCTTCTGGCATTCGGAGATCTTCTCGATGACCAGCGACCCGGCTTCGCCCTGAATTTCGCTCGGCAACACGGAATCGCTCACCTTGGAGTGCTGCAGCGTGACGCTGAAATCACCGTAATCCAGCACCACCAAACCGTGTGCATCCACGCCGCTCTCCAGCAGGCTGGCGGTGGCCGTAACGCCGTGCGGCTCGCCCCACAGCGCTACGGCAGAGGCCAGGCAGTAAAAACCGATATCCATAATCGAGCCGTTTGAGAAGGCCGGGTTAAAGGTATTCGGATTCTCGCCGTCCAGATAGCGCTGATAGCGCGACGAATACTGGCAGTAGTTGATAAAGGCTTTGCGCACTTTGCCAATTTTCGGCAGGGACTGCTGCAGCAGAAGGAAATTCGGCAGGCTGGCGGTTTTGAACGCTTCGAACAGCACCACCTGGTTTTCGCGGGCAAGCGCAATGGCCGCTTCCACTTCCTCAATATTGGAGGCCAGCGGCTTCTCGCAAATCACGTGCTTTTTGTGGCCGAGAAACAGCGCCGTTTGCGGGAAGTGCAGGGAGTTCGGGCTGGCGATATAAACCGCGTCAATGGCGTCGCTTTGCGCCATTTCATCCAGGGAGGTGAAGAGATGCTCGACGAGGTAGTCGTTAGCAAAGCTCTGCGCCTGCTCAAGGCTGCGGGAATAGACTGCGGTGAGTTTAAGTTTGCCGGTTTCGTGGGCGGCGTCGACGAACTGGCGCGTGATCCAGTTCGTTCCAATGACTGCGAAACGTATCATAAACGTTTACGTACTCCGTAGCGGGGAACCTTTAGCCACTGTAGCACGGGATTATTGCAAAACCAGTGCGCTATTCCGCATTACCATTTAACGATAAATGCGTAAGCCACAGGCGGGTATCAAACTCCAGCTGGTGATACTGCGGCTCCATGTGGCAGCACAGGGAATAGAACGCTTTGTCGTGCTCTTTCTCTTTCAGGTGCGCCAGCTCATGCACCACGATCATCCGCAGAAAGGCTTCCGGCGCGTTACGAAACACCGTCGCCACGCGGATCTCCGCCTTAGCCTTCAGCTTGCCGCCCTGCACGCGGGAGATGGCGGTGTGCAGGCCGAGCGCGTTTTTCAGCACGTGGATCTTGTTGTCGTACATCACCTTGTTGATCGGCGGCGCGCTCTTCAGATATCGGCTTTTCAGATCCTGCGTATACTGCCAGAGGGCCTTATTGGTCGCGAAATCGTGCGTGCCGGGATAGCGTTTTTCCAGCACCGCGCCGAGCTTCTGCTCGGCAATCAGGCTGCGAACCTGAGTCAGTAAATGCTCCGGATAGCCCTGGAGATAAGTAAGTTGGTTCATCAAAAGCCCAAATTAATGCGAAAACGGGTATACTCACGCACCCTTTTCAGGGATACGCCAAATTTTACCATTCAGGAGGGCCGATGAGCCACTTAGACAACGGTTTCCGTTCACTCAACCTTAAACGTTTCCCGGAAACGGACGACGTAAACCCGCTTCAGGCGTGGGAAGCGGCGGATGAATATCTGCTGCAGCAGTTGGATGAGACTGAAATCCGCGGCCCGGTTCTGATCCTGAATGACGCGTTTGGTGCCCTGGGCTGCGCCCTGGCAGAGCACACGCCGTACAGCATTGGCGATTCCTACCTGAGCGAACTGGCGACGCGTGAAAACCTGCGCCATAACGACATCGACGAGTCCAGCGTGAAGTTCCTCGACAGCACCGCGGACTACCCGCAGGCGCCGGGCGTGGTATTGATCAAGGTGCCAAAAACCATGGCGCTGCTGGAGCAGCAGCTGCGCGCGCTGCGTAAAGTCGTCACGCCGGAAACCCGCATCATTGCGGGTGCCAAAGCGCGCGATATTCACACGTCGACGCTGGAGCTGTTCGAGAAGGTCCTCGGCCCGACCACTACCACGCTTGCCTGGAAAAAAGCGCGCCTGATCAACTGCACCTTCAGCGCACCGGCGCTGGCCGACGCGCCGGAGACGCTGAGCTGGAAACTGGAAGGCACCGACTGGACCATCCATAACCATGCGAACGTTTTCTCCCGCACCGGGCTGGATATTGGGGCGCGTTTCTTTATGGAGCACCTGCCGGAAAACCTGGAAGGGGAGATTGTCGATCTGGGCTGCGGCAATGGCGTGATTGGCCTGACGCTGCTGGCGAAGAATCCGGAAGCCAGCGTGGTGTTCAGCGACGAGTCGCCGATGGCGGTGGCCTCCAGCCGTCTGAACGTAGAAACCAACATGCCGGAAGCGGTGGATCGCTGCGAATTTATGATCAACAACGCGCTCTCCGGCGTTGAGCCTTTCCGCTTCAACGCCGTGTTCTGCAACCCGCCGTTCCACCAGAAGCACGCCCTGACGGATAACGTCGCGTGGGAGATGTTCCACCACGCGCGCCGCTGCCTGAAAATCAACGGCGAGCTGTATATCGTGGCGAACCGCCACCTGGACTACTTCCACAAGCTGAAGAAGATTTTCGGCAACTGCGTCACTATTGCGACCAATAACAAGTTTGTGGTGCTGAAAGCGGTGAAGCTGGGGCGTCGTCGCTAAATAACCAGTGCAAGCTGGGTGCCCTGCGCAATCGCCCGCCGCGCATCCAGCTCCATCGCCACGTCGCACCCGCCGATCAAATGCACCGTTTTACCCGCTTCGCGCAGCGGATCGGCCAGATCGCGCTTTGGCTCCTGTCCGGCGCACAAAATCACATGATCCACGCGCAGCAGCTGCGGTTCACCACCGATCAGCACATGCAGCCCGTCGTCGTCGATCTTCTGGTAGCTCACCCCCGGGATCATCTTCACTCCGCGCGAGAGCAGGGTGGCGCGGTGGATCCAGCCCGTGGTTTTGCCCAGCCCTTCACCCGGCTTGCTGGCCTTACGCTGGAGCATCACGATCTGGCGCGGGCTTTTCGGCAGCTGCGGCCCTTCCGGCCGTAATCCGCCGGACTGGCTCAGGCTGGTATCAATGCCCCATTCTACGCAAAACTCGGCGATGTTCTGGCTGGTGGCCTCGCCCGGCTGGCTTAAATACATCGCGGTATCAAAGCCGATCCCGCCGCAGCCGATAATCGCCACCTTCTCGCCAACGGGCGCTTTGTCACGCAATACGTCCAGATAGCTCAACACCTTCGGATGATCGATACCCTCGATTGCAGGCGTGCGCGGTGCGATCCCGCTCGCGAGGATCACCTCGTCGAAACCGATCAGATCCGCCGCGCTGACAAGCTGGTTAAGCCGCAGATCAACACCCGTCAGATCGATCATCCGGCGGTAGTAGCGCAGGGTTTCATAGAACTCCTCTTTGCCGGGGATCTGTTTGGCGATATTAAACTGCCCGCCAATTTCACCGGCGGCATCAAACAGCGTCACGCTGTGCCCGCGCGAGGCGGCATTCACCGCAAACGCCAGCCCAGCGGGGCCAGCGCCCACCACGGCCAGGCGTTTTTTATTGACCGTTGCAACCACCGGCATTTTGGTTTCATGGCAGGCGCGGGGGTTCACCAGGCATGAGGTGACTTTGCCGGCGAAGATCTGATCCAGACAGGCCTGGTTACAGCCGATGCAGGTGTTGATCTCATCCGCACGGCCGCTTTGCGCTTTGGAGAGCAGTTCGGAGTCCGCGAGGAACGGACGCGCCATCGATACCATATCGGCGTCGCCGCGTGAGATCACATCGTCCGCCACCTGCGGATCGTTAATGCGATTCGTCGTTACCAGCGGAACGGAGACTTTGCCCTTCAGCTTGCGCGTTACCCAGCTGAACGCCGCGCGCGGCACCGGCGTGGCGATGGTCGGGATGCGCGCTTCGTGCCAGCCAATCCCGGTGTTGATGATGGTGGCACCTGCGGCTTCAATCGCCTGCGCCAGCTGCACGGTTTCGTCGAACGTGCCGCCGCCCTCCACCAGGTCGAGCATCGACAGGCGGAAGATAATAATAAAGTCCGCGCCCGCACGTTCGCGCACCGCGCGCACCACCTCCACGGCAAAGCGCATCCGGCGGGCATAGTCACCGCCCCATTCGTCGTCGCGCTGGTTGGTGCGGGCGGCGAGGAATTCGTTAATCAGATAGCCTTCAGAGCCCATCACCTCCACGCCGTCGTAGCCCGCCTCACGCGCCAGCGCGGCGCAGCGGGCAAAATCGTCGATCAGCGCCAGGATCTCGTCGTGGCTGAGGGCGTGAGGGGTAAAGCGGTTAATCGGCGCCTGAATAGCCGATGGCGCAACCAGCTTTGGCTGATAGCTGTAGCGCCCGGTGTGCAGAATTTGCAGGGCGATTTTGCCGCCTTCGTTATGCACCGCGTCCGTGACAATGCGGTGATGCGGCAGCTGTGTCGCATCATTCAGGACTGCGCCGCCCTCCATCGTCACGCCTGAAGGGGCAGGGGCTACGCCGCCGGTGACAATCAGCGCCACCCCGTGGCGGGCGCGTTCGGCATAGAAGGCTGCCAGGCGCTCGGCCCCGTCCGGACGCTCCTCCAGCCCGGTGTGCATCGAGCCCATCAGCACGCGGTTTTTAAGGGTGGTAAACCCCAGATCGAGGGGGGCGAATAGCGACGGGTAGCGGCTCATAGTCTCTTCCAGTGTAAAATTATTGTTATGTGGTCGGATGAGTTACTAATTTAGCCAGCGGCAGCAGAAAGGTAAAAGCGGGATCGAATGATTGTGATAGATCTCAAAGAACTTCCCCGGTGGCGCTACGCTTACCGGGGCTACAAAACCCCAGGACGGATAAGCGCAGCGCCATCCGGCGTTATTTACGGCGTCGCTGCCCGCGCTAACCCCGGCGCCTGCCACATCGACGTGGTCAGCCCGCTGTCCACCAGCCCGAGCTGATCCGCGTACACCGCCTGCCACTTCTCCATCATGCTGTCGTACAGCTCCCGGTGCTGCGGGTTTGGCGTAAACTCGCGGCTCCACTTCACCAGCCGCTCGCCCGTCGAGGCCATATCCGCAAACATCCCCGCACCCGTTCCGGCGGCAATGGCGCAGCCGAGCGCCGTTGCCTCTTTGACTTCCGGCACGCGCACCGGCAGGCCGGTGACGTCGCTTAAAATCTGGCTCCACAGGGCGCCCTTTGCGCCGCCGCCCGCAAACACCAGGCTATCAAACGTCACGCCGGAGAAGCGCGAAATCTGCGTCAGGTTACAGGCCGAGACGATTGCCGCGTTCTCCTCCAGGGCGCGGAACAGCGTCGCTTTGTTGCACTTTTCCGGGTCGATAGAGAGGTTAATAAACGACGGCGCGGCGTGGTACCACTGCTTGAAATGCATCGCGTCGGAGAAGATTGGCATTACGCCGTGGGAGCCAGCGGGTACGCGGCCCGCCATCTCTTCCAGCAGGGAATAGGTGTCCATCCCCATCCGCTCGGCAATCAGCTTCTCTTCGGCACAAAAGGCGTCGCGGAACCAGCGCATGGTCAGCCCGGTAAAGAAGCTGATCGACTCCGCCTGCGCCATGCCGGGGATAACGTGCGGGTTTACGCGGATGTTCATCTCAGGATCGGTGCGCACCTGCGGCAGGTTAACCACCTGCTGCCAGAAGGTGCCGCCCAGCACCGCCGTTTGTCCGGCGCGGACAACGCCCAGCCCCAGGCAGCCCAGCTGCACGTCGCCGCCGCCCATCACGACCGGCGTGCCCTCGCGTAAACCGCTCTGCTGTGCGGCTTCTTTCGTGATGGCCCCCAGCACGGTGCCGGTCTCTTTCACCGGCGAGAGAATATCGGCGCGCAGCCCGGCCATGTCGAGCAGCGCCGGACGCCAGTCGCGTGAAAAGAGATCCAGCATGCCGGTGGTGCCCGCGTTAGACGGATCGACCGCCAGCTCGCCGGAGAGCTTTGCCGCCAGCCAGTCGCTGATCATGGTGATGGTCGCGGCCTTGCGGTAGATGTCCGGACGGTGATGCGCCAGCCAGAGCAGGCGCGGCATGGCGCTAAGGGCAAGCGTCTGGCCGGAAACGTCATACACTTCGGATTCAAAACGGTAGTCGTGGATCTCTTTGAGTTCAGCCACCTCGCGGCTGGCGCGGGCGTCGACGTTGGCGCAGGCCCAGATGGCCTCGCCGCTGCGGTCGTACAGCACGATCCCTTCGCGCATTGAACAGCAGGCGACGGACTGAATATCCGCCGCGCTCAGGCGCGCGCGCTCCAGCGCCTGCTGAATGCACCGGCAGGCCAGCTGCCAGTTGGTGTCGAGATCGAACTCCATCGACCCCGGCACGTTCTCCACGCTCAGGTGCTTCCACTCGGCCTGGCCGACGGCAATCTGGTTGCCCTGTAAATCGAAAATCACGGCGCGAACGCTGCCTGTCCCTGCATCTAACGCTAAAAGGTAACTCATGAGCTTGCCTCGCTATTAGCGCAGGGCGACTCTTATTCGGCCAGAGCCAGCACCGCGCGGGCTGTCGTCTCTTCCGTCACCAGGCCATTAATACGGCGACCTTTCAGTGCGGCGTAAATCGCATCGGCTTTCTCTTCCCCTCCGGCCACGCCGACGATGGTGGGCAGTTGCGCCAGTTCATCGAGCGTGACGCCCAGCAGTTCTTTATGGATCTCCAGCTCCTCGACGCATTCCCCTTCGGCGTTAAGGAAATAACCGAGGATATCGCCTACCGCCCCTTTACGGGCGTACATCAGCTGTTCACCTTCGCTGATATAGCCGGAGCGCAGTATGGTCGCGTCACGGCGCTGGTTCACGGAACCAATGCCGACCACCGCCACGTCAGCGGCGGTCGCGGCGAGGATCACGTCCCGCACGCTGGTCTCACGTTTTAAGATCCCGGCGACTTCCGCAGATGAGACGCGAAGCGGGGCGGGGATCATGCTGACGCTACAGGCCGCATCCAGCTGGCCGATACCGGTCATATACGGCCCCACGCCGCCGGAAAGCGTCACCAGGCGGATCTGCTGCGAGCTGATAAAACCGCTTAAGTGTTGCAGGCTGCTCATGGTGGTTTCACCGAACCCCACCGCCAGCAGCTGGCCGGGCTCCAGCACGCCCATCAGCGACTGCGCCGCGCCAATGCCCAGCCGCACGTTCATCGGCGGGGTATTTAGGGCAGGCATCACGCGCACCAGCTTCAGGCCAAAGCGATGCTGTAGCTCGGTTTCCAGCGACAGGCAGCCCTCGTAGCGGGAGTTGATCTGCACGCGGATCACCCCCGACTGGCGGCCTTTCTCCAGCAGGCGGGAGATTTTCAGGCGCGGCAGCCCGAGGCGTTCGCCGATATCGTTCTGGGTCAGCCCGTCGTGGTAGTAGCACCAGGCCACGCGCGCCACCAGCTCTTCTTCCGCCAGCGCCAGACCGGCAAACCGTCCTTCTTCCGCAGTGCGTTTATCGCTCATAATTGAACTCTTATAAAAATTTAGATCATATGTTCGTAATGGCGCGGCGTGAAAATGTGAGCTACGCGGCAAAACGGATCTTTTAGATCGTTTCTGGTTAATCTGAATCTCAATCGATAAAACTGTGATCCCTGCACGGTTGTAAATATAGTTCACCGTCTACGCTTTTGAACATTATTAAATCTAAAAATCATTTGTTCAATAGCGGAGCGATGATGACACCACTTCTCAACGCGCGAAATATCAGCAAGCAGTTCTCAGGCGTGCCGGTCTTAAAAGGCATTGATTTCACGCTGCTTGCGGGGCAGGTGCATGCGCTTATGGGCGGTAACGGCGCGGGAAAATCGACGCTGATGAAGATCATCGCCGGGGTAGAAACGCCGGATAGCGGTGAACTTTCGGTTGCGGGCGAGTCTTTTGCACGGCTTACCCCGGCGCAGGCGCATCGGTTAGGCATTTATCTGGTGCCGCAGGAGCCTCTGCTTTTCCCCAACCTGACCGTGAGGGAAAACATCCTGTTCCGCCTGCCGCGCGAGCGCGATCGGGAAAAGCGGCTGGCGGAGAAACTCCAGCAGCTGCAATGTCAGCTTAACCTTGATGCAACGGCCAGCACCCTGGAAGTGGCGGACCAGCAGATGGTTGAGATCCTGCGCGGGCTGATGCGCAACGCCAGAATTCTGATCCTCGACGAGCCCACGGCCTCGCTGACGCCCGGCGAAACCGAACGGCTGTTTCGCCAGATCCGCGCCTTACAGGCGTTCGGCGTCGGGATCGTCTTTATCTCGCATAAGCTGCCGGAAATCCGCACGCTGTCGAGCCACGTTTCGGTGATGCGCGACGGCGCGGTGGTGCTCAGCGGAGAAACCGCCCAGTTTGACGACAGCGCCCTGATCGCCGCCATGACGCCGGTCAGCCGCGAAAAAGGCTTAAGCGATGCGCAAAAGCTGTGGCTGGCGCTACCGGGAAACCGCCGCACCCAGCCGCAGGATTTTCCGGTGCTGCGCGTGGAAGATCTCACCGGAGAGGGCTTTATCGATCTCAGCCTGGAGATTTACGCCGGGGAGATCGTCGGCCTTGCCGGACTGGTCGGATCCGGGCGCACCGAGTTTGCCGAAACGCTCTACGGCCTGCGTCCCGTACGCGGCGGACGGGTGTGGCTGGAGAGCCGGGAGATCACCTCCGATCCGGTGGGTTTACGTCTGGAAAAAGGGCTGGTTTATCTGCCGGAAGACAGGCAGGTGTCCGGCCTGTTTCTCGACGCGCCTGTCCGCTGGAACACGGTGGCACTGAACGAGCCGTCGCTCTGGCAGCAGCGAAAGCGGGAGTCTGCGGTGGTGGAGCGCTATCACCGGGCGCTGGGGATCAAGCTCAATCATGCGGATCAAACCGTGCGCACGCTCTCCGGCGGCAACCAGCAGAAGGTGCTGCTGGCGCGCTGTCTGGAGGCCAATCCTTTATTGCTGATCGTCGATGAGCCGACGCGCGGCGTGGACGTGTCGGCGCGCGCCGATATCTACCAGCTCATTAAAAGCGTGGCGGCGCAGAACGTTGCGGTGCTGATGATCTCAAGCGATCTCGATGAATTTCCCGGCCTCGCGGACCGCGTGCTGGTGATGCATCAGGGCGTACTCAGCGGCGAGCTGCCGCGCCACGCCGTCAGTCTCGATCGGATGATGGCGCTGGCGTTTGGAGGACAATCATGAAGATCTTACTCAAAAACCGCGAGCTGAGCGCGTTTCTTGCCATTCTGGCGCTGTTCGCAGTGCTGGTGGCGCTGAATCCGTCCTACTTCAGCCTGCAAACGCTGGGGATGATCTTCGCCAGCGCGCAGATCCTGATCCTGCTGGCCATCGGCGCGGCGCTGGTGATGCTGACCCGCAATATCGACGTCTCCGTGGGCTCGACCGTCGGGCTGTCCGCCATTGCCGTCGGCGTGGCGCTCAACGGTGGCTACAGCCTGCCGGTATCGATACTTTTTGCACTGTCGATTGGCGCGCTGGCGGGGGCGTTCAACGGTTTTCTGGTGGTGGGGCTGCGCATTCCGGCGATTGTCGCCACCCTCGGCACGCTGGGGCTGTACCGCGGCGCGATGCTGCTCTGGACGGGCGGAAAGTGGATTGAAGGGCTGCCGCCGGGGCTGAAATCTCTCTCCGAGCCTGCCGCCATCGGCATTTCGCCGCTCGGCGTGGGAGTGTTGATTCTCGTTGTCGTTGGCGCGTGGGGGCTATCGCGCACCGCGTTCGGGCGTGATTTTTACGCGGTGGGGGATAACCTCACCGCCGCGCGCCAGCTGGGCGTGGCGGTGAACCGCACGCGCATGATCGCCTTCACCCTTAACGGCATGCTGGCGGCCTGCGCCGGGATCGTCTTCGCCGCGCAGATCGGCTTTGTGCCCAACCAGACCGGCAGCGGGCTGGAGATGAAGGCCATTGCCGCCTGCGTGCTCGGCGGTATTTCACTGCTGGGCGGCACCGGCACGCTGGTCGGTGCGTTCCTCGGCGCGTTCTTCCTTACTCAAATCGACACCGTGCTGGTGCTGTTCAGGCTACCGGCGTGGTGGAACGACTTCATCGCCGGGCTGGTGCTGCTGGGCGTGCTGGTGCTCGACGGGCGGCTGCGCCAGGCGCTGTCACGCCATCAGCGGGCGCTGAAGTACGGCCGGTTCCAGCCTGGCAACATAGGGGGAAAGCACGTCACCCCCTTTCCCAAACGCAACAAAGAGGTGGCGTAAATGAGGCTCAACTGGGAAAGCGCGCTGCTGATATTGCTGGTGCTGGAGATCCTGCTCTTCGGCGCCATTAACCCGCGCATGCTCGACGTTAACATGCTGCTGTTCAGCACCAGCGATTTCATCTGCATCGGCATCGTGGCGCTGCCGCTGACGCTGGTGATTATCAGCGGCGGGATCGACATTTCGCTGGGCTCCACCATCGGCCTGTGCGCCATCGCGCTGGGGGTGATGATGCAGGCGGGGTGGCCCATGACGATCGCCGTTCCGCTGACGCTGCTGCTTGGCCTGCTGTGTGGGCTGGTGAATGCGGCGCTGATCCACTACACCGGCATTAGCCCTTTAGTTATTACCCTCGGCACGCTCTACCTCTACGGCGGCGGCGCGCTGCTGCTCTCCGGCATGGCGGGGGCGACGGGCTACGAGGGCATCGGCGGCTTCCCGGACGGTTTTACCGCGTTCGCTAACCTCACTGTGCTGGGGCTGCCGATCCCGCTGGTGCTGTTCGCGGTGATTACCGCCTTCTTCTGGCTGATTACCCATCGCGGGCGCTTTGGCCGCCATCTGTTTTTAATCGGCCAGAATCCGCGCGCGGCGCGCTATGCGGCGCTGTCGGTGAACGGCATGCCCTACGCGCTGTACGGTCTGGTGGGCGTGGCGTCGGCGGTGGCCGCGCTGGTGATGGTCTCCTATTTCGGCTCTGCGCGTTCGGATCTGGGGCGCGATTTGCTGATGCCCGCGCTCACCGCCGCCGTACTCGGCGGGGCAAATATTTACGGGGGTTCAGGGTCGGTGCTGGGTACGGCGCTGGCGGCGCTGCTGGTGGGTTATCTCCAGCAGGGATTACAGATGGTCGGCATCCCCAACCAGGTGTCGAGCGCGCTGTCGGGGGCGCTGCTGGTTGTGGTGGTGATGGGACGTTCGCTAAGTCTGCACCGCGAATGGGTGCGATCTCTCTTCAGAAAACTATCCGGAGCGTAAGATGAAAACAAAACTGCTCGTCCTGGCAATGGCCCTCAGCTTCGCTTCGGCGCAAGCGGCGGACCGCATTGCCTTTATCCCCAAGCTGGTGGGCGTGGGTTTCTTCACCAGCGGCGGCAACGGCGCGAAAGAGGCGGGGAAAGATCTTGGCGTGGACGTGACCTATGATGGCCCGACAGAGCCGAGCGTTTCCGGCCAGGTGCAGCTCATCAATAACTTCGTCAACCAGGGCTACAACGCCATTATCGTCTCCGCCGTGTCGCCGGACGGTCTCTGCCCGGCGCTGAAGCGCGCGATGCAGCGCGGCGTGAAGGTGCTGACCTGGGATTCCGACACCAAACCGGAGTGCCGCAGCATTTATATCAACCAGGGGACGCCGGAACAGCTCGGCGGCCTGCTGGTAGAGATGGCGGGCAAGCAGGTCACCAAACCGAATGCCAAAGTGGCGTTCTTCTACTCCAGCCCAACCGTCACCGACCAGAACCAGTGGGTGAAAGAGGCGAAGGCCAAAATCGAGAAAGATCACCCCCAGTGGCAGATCGTGACCACCCAGTTTGGCTATAACGACGCCACCAAATCTCTGCAGACCGCCGAGGGGATCTTAAAAGCGTATCCGGATCTGGACGCGATCATCGCGCCGGACGCCAATGCCCTGCCGGCGGCGGCGCAGGCGGCGGAAAACCTGAAGCGGGAAGGGGTGGCGATTGTCGGCTTCAGCACGCCGAACGTCATGCGTCCGTACGTTGAGCGCGGGACGGTGAAAGCCTTCGGCCTGTGGGATGTCGTACAACAGGGCAAAATTGCGGTCAATGTCGCCGATCGTCTATTGAAAAAAGGCGATCTTAACCCTGGCGACAGCGTGGACGTAAAAGGTATCGGCGCGCTGAAGGTGGAGCCGAACAGCGTGCAGGGCTATCAGTATGAGGCGAAGGGCAACGGCATCGTGCTGCTGCCGGAGCGGGTGGTGTTCACCAAAGAAAACATCAGCAAATACGATTTCTGACGGGGGAGCAAATGGCTGATTTAGACGACATCAAAGATGGCAAGGATTTTGGCATCGGCACGCCGCAGCAGAATGTGCCGTTCACGCTGAAGGGCTGCGGCTCGCTGGACTGGGGCATGCAGTCCCGCCTGGCGCGCATCTTTAACCCGCAGAGCAACCGCACGGTAATGCTGGCCTTTGACCACGGCTACTTTCAGGGGCCGACCACCGGCCTTGAGCGTATCGATCTCTCCATCGCCCCGCTGTTCGGTGAAACAGACGTGCTGATGTGTACCCGTGGCATTCTCAGGAGCCAGGTGCCCGCCGCGACAAACAAACCGGTGGTGCTGCGCGCTTCCGGAGGTAACTCCATTCTGGGCGAGCTGTCGAACGAGTGCGTGGCGGTGGCGATGGAAGATGCCCTGCGCCTGAACGTCTGCGCGGTGGCGGCGCAGGTGTACATCGGAAGCGAGTTTGAGCATCAATCTATCAACAACATCATCAAGCTTGTCGATGCAGGGGCGCGCTACGGCATGCCAACGCTGGCGGTAACGGGCGTCGGCAAGGAGATGGCGCGTGACGCGCGCTACTTCTCGCTCGCCAGCCGCATCGCCGCCGAGATGGGGGCGCAGTTCGTCAAAACCTACTACGTGGACGAGGGCTTTGAAAAAGTGACCGCCAGCTGCCCGGTGCCGATTGTGATCGCCGGGGGCAAAAAGCTGCCGGAGCTTGAGGCGCTGGAGATGTGCTGGCGGGCGATTGATCAGGGGGCGTCCGGCGTGGACATGGGGCGCAATATTTTCCAGTCCAGCGCGCCGCTCGCCATGCTGAAAGCGGTGAAAAAAGTGGTTCACGAGAACGTGAGCGCCCGGGAGGCGTTCCAGTTCTGGCAGGACGAGAAACAGGGAGAAGCAAAATGAACGTGACTCTGGTTGAGATTAACATCAAGCCCGAGCGGGTGGACGAGTTCCTGGAGGTGTTTCGCGCCAACCACGAGGGAGCAATCAAGGAGCCGGGAAACCTGCGCTTTGACGTGTTGCAGGACCCGAGGGTGAAAACCCGGTTCTTTATCTACGAGGCCTACAAAGACGAAGAGGCGGTGCTGGCGCATAAGCAAACCCCGCACTATCTGGCGTGCGTGGATAAGCTTGAGGAGTTGATGTCGGAGCCGCGTAAGAAACGCAGTTTTGTGGGGCTGTTGCCGGAGTAATTCGATGCCCGATGACGCACTCATGCGCGTCATCGGGCATCCTGGCTTATCCTTTGGCTTTCTGGATCGCCATGATTAATGCATCGGAAGAGACGTTTCCTGACATGACGCTAATGCGCTGAATGACCGGATCTTTTTCCTGAGGTAAAACCACAAACGCCGGCGCGTTGGCAAAACCGATCTGCTTCACGAGCTTCACATTGTCCTGTAACACTTTGTTTGCCGACCCGGCCGAAGGCAATTTTTTAAAGATAAAACGGATATCCGGGTTGGCATGGATAAGCGTTTCTGTGACGTTGCAGTTCACGCATTGCTCATCCACAAAAGACACCACGGCGACTTTTGCGTTGGCGGGCCCGACAACAGGATCGCCGCCAGCAAGCAGCTGCTCGCGATGGAGGATGACATTTTGCACCATGGCCTGTTGCTGCGCTATCTCCTGACGCTGGCGAAGGCTTTCCCCTGCCGCAACTAAAAACTCAGGATGTTCAGCGAGATAGGTAGAGACAATTTCACCCATTTTTTCAGGATGGGCGGCGAAATACGCTTCGGCGGCTTTTCCTGTTTGTTCAATCTGCTGTGGCGTTGCTTGCTCTGCCTGCGCTGCGGCTGAGAAAGTCAGGGTCGCAGCCAGCAGAAGCGAAAGGCGACGAAGGGAGGTTGAAACTTCCATTGATATTATTCCGTAAAAGAGAGAGACGGGACTAGGACGCCAGTGCCTGTGTACGAACAGGCATAATGCGTCCATAGTCATTAATCGCTTGCCAGCGCACCTGGCATACCCCTGGGTCTGGACAACCCTCGAGCGCTCGCTCGCTAAAAGGGGCGACAAGGCCGCCATCAGCGATGCGCTTACCGCCGAGGCTGAGCTGATAAAGCGTGATGTAGTAAGGCGTCGGATTATTCACAACGACGTTTTTTTTGTTTCGTGACCAGCGTAAGGCCTGATAAGCATCATCGGGATTGCCGGTGAGCCCGGTGGGCCGATAAAAAAGTTTAAAGCGTGAACGTACCGCCGTTTGCACACCCGTGGTGTGCGGGTTAGCGGAAGGGATCGCCGCAACGTTTAACGTGAACAGCGTTTCCCGGTTCTCGGGTAACTTTCCTCCCGTAAATATCAGCCGAATCGTGTTTTCGCGTTGCGGACGCAATGAGAACAGCTGCGGCGTGGCCACAAATGCGGATTGAACCCCGTGTGGGGCATCCGCCCCAGTCCACAGGCCACCCGGCTCGACTTTGGTGTAGATCAGATACGATTCGTCAGAAGGGTTACGCACGGAAAAGCTGATCGATTTCTCACGTTCCGGATAGACAAACCGCGTTCCGCCGATCACCACGCCAGCTTGCGCCTGAAGCATGATGGTGGAGAGAAAAAAGAGAAGCAGGATCTTCGCCGGATAAACACACTTACGCATAATTGAGAATAAAGGTTGTCGTCGCATTTGCCGTTCCCGTGGTGACCTTGTTTGCGGTGGCAACATAGCGGGCGTAAAACTGGAGAGTCGCGTCGCTTTGATTAGGAATAATCATCGTCTTCTGGCTTTTACTTCCCATAGAGATGAGCGACTTGTCCTGGTTGTAAATTCCTACGCCGATACCGGTTGCGTAGCCTTCACCGCCGATGAGCGTCAGTAAATCCGGGTTTGCTGTATCGGGTGTGCCGTCAAAGGTAATACTGACTGAGCCTTCTGTTCCGGCACAGTTTTCCACATTAATAGCAAACGGATGATAATCAGCGCCCATACCTGACTGGGTGAAATATTTACTTTGCACGCTGTCCATTGTGACGGTCAGGTTCTGAGAATCAGGCGCGATACTGCACGTCTTTTTATGGATCACGCCAGTGATATAAATTGTACCGTCGTGCGCCAGTGTACGCGCTGAAAAAAATGGCACCAGAAAAAGCGCGGTGAATATTATTGTGAAAAACTTTTTCATTTCCGCATCCTACTGATAGAGCAGATCAAAATACATGATGGCCGTAGCATTCCCTGTCGTAACCTCGGGCAGGGTCGATTTGTACCGTAAATTAAACGTCAGGCTATTATCTCCCTGCTTTAAGGGATAAATTTCGGATTCCGTATTATTTATTTTAATCGGATTCATTCCGGCATTGAGAAGCTCTACGCCAATGCCCGTCGCCATTTCGCCAGCCGTTCCTTTACCCGTGTCGCTGAGCGCCAGCAGGTCCGAGTTATTGGTATCCGGCATACCGCTGAACCAGATTTTTGTCCCCTGAATGGCGCGTGAACAATTTTTAAGATCGATCGTGAACGCTTTTTCCGGCGTCGTTGTTCCGGTTGCGGGAAATTCAGATATATCGAATGCGCCTAAATCAACCGTTTGTTCTTTACTGTTCACATCAACTTCACACGATTCGCCGATAATTGTGCCGTATATCTGGAGGTTAACTGTAAAACTCTCATCGGCGTACGTTGTTGCTATGCCAGAGAACAGCGTCGCCAGGGCGACAAAATACAAGACTCTCATTTTTCACCCTTACGCAAAATCGATACGTAAACAGGCCAACGCAGTAAACAGACCTTCTGCCGGGGCCTTCCCTGTCGTGCTGATGGGGTAGGTTTTTAACGTGACATCAGCATGGCCCGAACTATCAGTAATAAAATCAGCGGTGCTGGAGGCGTCGTTAGGTATCATGACGGTGCCATTTTCGTTGGTTACCACCACGCCGACATCTTTATTATCCGTAGCGATCGCCTGGCCGACGTTGCTGTCTGCGTTGGCGATCAGTCGAAGCGTAAGATGCGCGGGCGAAATCACGTCCGCATTACACTCGATGGGAACATTAAAGGTTTTTACCGGCGCATTAGAAGGTTTCTCACCCGCTTTCGTGAATGAAGAACTGTTGAGTTTTCCCAGGTCAACCGTAATGATTTGCCCTGCATTTATGATGCAGTTTTGCGGCACCGTGACCGCGCCGCTGTATGTTATTTGATAAACAATATCATTCAACGGGTCGGTATTTTCGGTGGTGATATAAACATTAAACATCACTTTACTGGGGATAATGACCGTGCCGATAAAAGGTTTGATAATTTTTAACCGGAATACCAGGTTGGAGTCATATACCGGGAAAGGTATGTTCATATCCTCTTTATCCACCCTGTAATCTTTACCCATATGGATATAGTCTCCAGGCGGAAAATATTCACCAATTTCGGAATCGGTTATCCGCATCGCCCCTGCAATATAGATCGGATCAAGATTCATATACTGCCACTGGTCTTCCGTGAAAATCACCGGGTAGGTATTCCTGTATGAGCGATAGGTACGAGAATCGCCATCCGGATGATAGTCACATATGGCGTTTACGCCCACATCCTGTGATTTAACCAGTTCAACTGCCTGTCCCAGCTGGTTTTGTTCTTTTGTCAGCGTGGCCGTCAGATCGTAATTCACATTCGTAATGCTGTGATCAAAGTTATGACAGACCGCTGCCAGACTTTGCGTAGAAGCCGTAAGGCTGAGTAATAAAAAAATAATGCGTACTTTCACTTATCGGCACTCCGCTTTTAAACGCACGAGGGACTGCTTTGTTTCACTTAGCTTGTAAACGGCAACACATTTTTTATCATCTGTGTCGCCCCATTGCGCTGTCAGACTCCCTGTCTCGCCCAGCCCAGACAGATACGCTTCGCCGTTATCGCCTACGATGGTGTCCCCACCTTCATCGCTGCGCGTAACAACCGCGCCAAAGGGCACAGGGCGCCCGTTATGCATAAGTGCAATCATCGCGCGCGTTCCTGAGCGCGCCTTAAAGGTGGCGCGAACCAGGGCGCCCTGGGTTGGAACAACGTGGGTTACAGCCTCGTCAATGTCCAGATCGTCGCTGAGCGAGTTGGTGTTCAGCGCCATGCGGTTACGGTGGTATGCGCTGGCATACGGCACAACCGCATAACCACGCCAGTCGGTGTGGATCCCTGGGCCGTCTTCGACCTTAACGTTACTGGCGCCCGGCGCGGCGATCAGGACATTGGTATCCCCCAACGGCTGGCTTAAGGTGATGCCGTTGCGATGCGCGACGATACCGCCGCTGAGGCCGTAGTTGATCTGTTGATAATCGCCATTGTTACTGTAGTTGTACCCCAGGCTCGCATTACCGTAGGCGCTATCATATTCCGTGCTGATGCTTCCACTGGCACCGGTATGTTGGTTCTGATATCCCTGCTGAACGCTGTAGCTGAGGTTATTGTCTTCAAGCAGCGTTCCGTTGATGCCGGCAGTATTATTGACCCTGCCGTCGTTATCGGTGCTCATGCCGTATGTGGCGTAAATGCTGTTTAAACGTTTGGTCACATCTCCACCTGGATGAAGCCACAGATTGAGCGGGAAGGAGAGCGTTAAAGAATAAATACGATCGCTTTCACTCATGCCAGGGGATTTATTGTAGTTGTAGGTCAGGTTATAGGTTACGCCCGCAACCGTTCCGCTATAACCCAGCTGAATAAGCGTATTTTTTTCATCGGTATGCCAGTACGTTTGCTGGCTGCCGTTGAGGAAAATCGACCCGGCAGTGCCCAGCTGTTGGGAAATATTGGCCTGCAGCTTGCCGCGTTTGGTGTAGTACAGATTGTAATAATCGGTCCACACGGGCTGATTGTCGTCGGTGTGGTCGTTGGGATCGTCCTGGCCGACATAACCTTTCATTTGCTTATAGGTGGTTTCATCCAGGGTATAAAAACCGGATGTGGAATAGCGATAGCCTAACAGCTGGAAATTGGTGCCCATGCCGTTCAACGATTTTGCATATAAGAAACGTATTGACTGCCCGTTATGTGAGCTACCGTCGCTCAGTTCGCTTTGTGCGGAGGTGAGATCGGCCGATACGGCGCCAAAATTCCCCAGGTTCACCCCGGTACCCAACGCAAAGGCAGAGTATTTTTCTGTCAGCTGCGTACCACCGTAGACGGTAAATCCTTTTGGTAACCCCCAGATAAGCGTTCCCTGGACAAAGTTTGTGTCCTCCTGCTGGTCGCTGTTACTGCGATAGCGGGCCGCGGTGGCGGCATATTTTACGGTGCCTTCACGCTGCAAAACCGGAACCGCGGAATAGGGCACAGAGTAGCTGCTGATCGTTCCGTCAGATTCTTTGACCTCTACATTCAGGTCACCGCTGGAGGAGGTGGGGTACAGATCGTTAATGGCAAACGCCCCGGGCGGCACATAGCTTTGATAAATGGTGTAACCGTTTTGTTTGATGGTGACCTGGGCGTTGGATTTAGCGATCCCATGAATGGTTGGCGCAAAACCTTTCATACTATCAGGCAGCATGTTGTCATCAGAATTGATCTGCACCCCGCGGAATGGCAGGCTGTCGAAGACATCCGAAGTGGTATAGTTCTCGCCGATTGTTAGCTTGCTTTTTAGCGGGATAACGGCACGTTCAACATAGGTTTTAATGTGTTCCCAGTTGGTGTAGGTCTCTGAGCCGCTGCTGTTGTAGCTCCATGTAGAGAAATCCCGCAGCCGCCACGGCCCCAGGTTTAATCCACTGTTAAGTCCCAGAAAATAGTTGTCTGTCGTCGAACCGTAATCACCGCTATTGTGACTATGCGAACCCGAAAAGTCATAATTCAGCATCAGGGCGTTAATGCCTTCGTCCCATTGCTCAGGGGGAATGTACCCGCGCGCGTTATTACGCAGCGCCGCTTGCGGAATACTGATATTCAGGCGCTGGTGTTCAAAATCAAAAAATGTGGTGGCAGCGGGAATGGCTGCCGGCAAATCGACACAGTTGCCCGCTTTTTCGTCCTTAAGACCGGGTAAGACATCGACATTTACCCCCATCGCATCAAGTGACTTATGCGAGAGGCAGGGCGTCAGCCCCGTATCGTCATCCGTAGGTGTTGAATTTTTGCGCACGTTAAACGTCACGTCGCGCGTGGCTAAAAAATTGTCATTCAGCCATACGTCCACGCGATAGACCCCTGGCGCCTGACCAGAATTACTAAAACGTGATAAATCAGCAACCGCCGCAGGATCGCTTGAAAGAAAGGCAGGGTTGAAATAATAGCCCGCATCCGCATTAACGGATGCGAATGCGCCGAGCATGGCCAGCGTGAGAGGGGCCAAACGATGATTGACTATCCTTGTCTGATACTTGCGAAACTTCATTTTTCTCTGCCTGCTTCAACGCGCTATGTTCGGTATTTTTCCGGGAAAATTATGCTCCAGGGCATGTCTGAACAGGGGTGGTAGCACCGAAATCGTTAACGGTCTGGAACGTCACCTGGCTCCCGCTACCGGCAGGTAGATCAACGACCAGGCTGTTCATTGGCGGAACCATGTTATTGGTTAACTTTGCGTTTCCCGCTTTGAATTGCACCAGCGACACGTAATAAGGCGACGCGTTTTTGATGGTCAACTTGCCGTTACTGACCGTGCAGCGCAGCGCCTTTGGCGCGTCAATTGACGGGGTAGGCAATTTTTTTGGGCGAATAAAAAGCTTAATGACGCTCTGCGTCGCAATCTGCAATGTATTTCCCTGCAGCTTACTTTTATCCACGGCCGGGATAGCTTTGCTGTTGAAATAAAAAACGCTTTCTCTGTCTTTCGGCAAATCTGGGCCAGCGTACATAATCCTGATGGTGTTTTCTTTTTTAGGATGCATAACAAAAAGTGGAGGCGTGACAATAAAGTCTGTGGACTTCGATTGATCGGCGTTCGCAACCCACGATTGCACCAGGAAAGCATTGCTTTGAGACGAGTTCGTAATAGGTAACGAAATCTGTTTATCACCCTGAGGGTAAATAATACGCGTTGCGCCCAGGCCTATCCCCCCAGCGTGAGCCGTAGTCAGCACCGTAGCTGCGAATAAAAAAGAATGCGTAATCAGCTTCGTTATCAAAGATACAGTATTAATTTGTTTCATTTATATATCACTTCATTGAATACATAATCAAATACATAGAATAAAACATGCCGTTTAAGCCTATGTATTTAATCTATATAAAACGGTCGGTTATATTAAAAATCCCTCCTTCGTACAGGCGTACGAAGGAGGGATGACAGCATCCTAATTCGATTAGGAATAAACCATCTGGAAGGTAGCGGTGGATGCTACGTTACCTGGTGTTGCTGCGCCTGTAGCGATGTAGTCAACGCTCAGTGGGATAATGTTTTCACCATTGATCAGGCCGATTGCAGAAGAGGTGGTACCCAGATCCAGGTTTTTACCGTCCGGTCCAAACAGCTGCAGAGCCACGTTCTGTGCGGAACCTGCACCTGCGGTATTCGCCATAGCGCCCGGCTGAGTTGCATCCTGCTGCGCGTTGAAAATAACCGCTGCGTTCTGGCTGACAGTGGTGTCGCAATCTTCCAGTTTAATGTTGAAATCTTCTTTCTGATTCGCCAGCATTCCGCTTTGAGTCAGCTTCACGGTACGAACCTGGCTCAGGATAACGGTCTGGTCAACAGAATCGGCAGCAACTGAACAGGCAGCGTTAACAACCTGACCGACGAAATTAACGGTACCGCCGCTTACTGTGGTGGTGTCTGCCTGTGCGTTCATCATCACGCCGCTTGCCATAGATGCAGCAACAACCATTGCTAAAACATGCTTTTTCATACAAATCCTTTTAAATAAACAGTTTTCTGTCAAGTTGAAACAAAATTAAAGGTGACTTAATACAAGACTATTCAGATTAAAAATCATGAATATACAGAATCATACAGTACGCTGTGTTTTGCACATTCTCGTGATGTTCCGAAAGCGTATTTTATGAGGCGAGACATATTATATCAATCTATTGCTGGTTGATTTTTGCTTAGAAATTCTTAAATGGGTTTTAATTAAAAATTTATTAGTTTTTAGAATGGGAGGGTATGTTTGATGCGCTATTTAGCCTGATTCAGTAAGGTGCAATCGCCGAGAGTGATATTTCTGCATTGTTATTGAACGCTATCCTTTTATTAAAATTAAATATTAATTTAAAACGGGAATTGTTCTTTAGGGCAATGTAAGAGTGATTTTCAATATGCCATGTTTAATTACAAATTGAAATGAAATTAGAGTGGATATAACTCCCTCCTCCATAAGAGGAGGGATTAAATCATACTTCTTCTACTCTTACCCGCAGCGCTGCCAGCGCCTTGCGCGCCGCCTTCAGCACCTGCTCACACTGCTCAATGGTCAGCGTCAGCGGTGGCTCAATGCGGATGGTTTTCGAGTTGTTGAGCGTGCCGGCTACCAGCACCCGCTGGCGGAACATCTCGCTCGAGAAGCTGTAGCCGATTTCATTGTCGACAAACTCGATTGCCATCAGCATCCCTTTGCCGCGCGCCTCCTGCACCAGCTCCGGGTACTCACGCCCCAGCTGGCGGAAGCCGTCCAGCAGCATGTCGCCTTTCTGCTCCGCCTGCGCAGGCAGGTTTTGCTCCAGCAGCACGTTGATGGTGGCCAGCGCCGCCGCACAGGCCAGCGGGTTACCGCCAAAGGTGGTGGTGTGCAGGAACGGATTGTCGAACAGCACCGAGAACACCTCCTCGGTGGCAACCGTTGCACCAATCGGCATCACGCCGCCGCCGAGCGCCTTCGCAAGACACAGTATGTCCGGCTGAACGTTCTCGTGCTCGCAGGCAAACATCCTGCCGGTGCGCCCCATCCCGGTCTGCACTTCGTCGAGGATCAGCAGCGCGCCAAACTCATCGCACAGCTGACGCACGGCGGGCAGGTAGCCCTGTGGAGGCAAAATCACGCCGCCTTCACCCTGAATCGGCTCGAGAATCACCGCCGCCACGTCATCGCCGGTTTTACGGCATTCGCTCAGCACGGTGCGCATGGCGTTAATGTCGCCGAACGGCACGTGGCGGAAGCCCGGCAGCAGCGGCATAAACGGTTTGCGGAAGGTGGATTTGGCGGTCGCAGACAGTGCCCCCAGGGATTTCCCGTGGAACGCGCCGCTGGTGGCGATAAAGGTGAATTTCCCGCGTGGCGACTGGTACGCCTTGGCGAGCTTGATCGCCGCCTCGACCGACTCGGTGCCGCTGTTGCTGAAGAAGCTGTATTTCAGCTTGCCGGGCGTTAAGGCCGCCAGCGTTTTCGCGAGCATGGCGCGAAGCGGGTCGAGCAGTTCCTGACTATGGAGAGGTTGTTTCGCAAGTTGATTCTGTACGGCGGAAACCACTACTGGATTACGGTGCCCCACGTTAAAGATACCGAAACCACCCAGGCAATCTATAAACTCCTGTCCCTGGGTGTCGACAAGCGTGTTGAGACTTCCCGCTTGCCACTCTACGGCTCCGTAATCCCCGCCGGCGGTAACAGATTTGCGATACTCCAGAAAACCAGGATTCACATGCTCTTTAAAGTAATCAATGACCTCTCGGTTAAGTTGTTTCATCTCCTCATGATCGAGCGTTCGCTTCTCAATGAGATTCAGTGCGTGCGCGGTACAGGCAAGAGCCGAGGCGCTGGAAGGTAACCTGTTCAAAATATGCTCCCGGGGATCGCGTATCACATGATACTGAGTTAAGTATTGCAGGGATTACGCCACTTCAGATGACTTAACGAAAATCGGGATAAACGCCAGGTTAAAATTATGTTGCGCAATATTTAATCATGCCGGAGCAATCGAAACGGGATTTAGGGGGGACAGGGCAACCCGCATTCTCAGGTGCACAAAAAGGCAATTGCACTAAAGGAGTGCATGGCTTGCGGCTTAAGTGGGCGTTAACAGGTCATGATTTATAGGTAATTTCTTTGCGAAAGTATTTGGAATCAATGAATTATAAAATCTCACAAAAAGTGCGGTTTAAGTGAAATCTGCGATCTCCATCAAGTTTAACAACTAAAGATAAATTGTTTACCGCCGAAAAAACAATAAACCACAAAATTAACATTCGAATAACCTGCAAGGAATGCCCGTCATGTCTTCTCCTTCCTGTGTCACCCAGAATAATTATCCTCTGGACGATGACACCACCTTAATGTCGACCACCGACGTCCACAGCTATATGACCCATGCAAACGACACCTTTGTGCAGGTGAGCGGCTATCAGCTTGATGAGCTGATGGGCCAGCCGCACAATCTGGTGCGCCATCCCGACATGCCAAAAGCGGCGTTTGCCGATATGTGGTACACCCTGCAGCAGGGTGAGCCGTGGAGTGGCATTGTCAAAAACCGACGTAAAAATGGCGATCATTACTGGGTGCGCGCGAATGCGGTACCGATGGTGCGGAATGGGCAGGTGACGGGGTATATGTCGATCCGCACCAAAGCCACGGAGGAAGAGATCGCTGCCGTAGAGCCGCTCTACCGGGCGCTGAATAACGAGAGCTGTAAAAAACGCATCCAAAAAGGACTGGTGGTGCGTAAGGGCTGGTTGGGTAAACTTCCTTCCATGCCGCTACGCTGGCGCGTACGCAGCGTGATGGCGGCGCTCTTTGCCGCGCTTGCCGCTACCCTGATGACCACCTCCGCAGGCTGGGTGCCGCTCGCAGCGGCCGCCGTGATAACGCTACTGGGAACGCTGCTGTTTGAGCAACAGATTGTCCGCCCGATCGAAAACGTCGCGCATCAGGCGCTGAAGGTGGCGACCGGCGAGCGCAACAGCGTGCAGCATCTGAACCGCAGCGACGAGCTGGGGTTAACCCTGCGCGCGGTAGGACAGTTGGGGCTGATGTGCCGCTGGCTCATCAATGACGTCTCAAGCCAGGTGATGAGCGTCCGTGACGGCAGCGACAGGCTGGCGCAGGGGAACGAAGCGCTGAACGATCGTACGCGTCAGACCGTGGCGAACGTGCAGCAGACCGTCGCAACGATGAACCAGATGGCCGCTTCCGTTCAGAGCAACTCAGAAACCGCCGCCGAAGTGGACAAACTCTCCGTCGCCGCGAGCAGCGCGGCGACGAAAGGCGGCAACGCGATGCAGACCGTGGTGAAAACGATGGATGACATCGCCGATAGCACGCAGCGCATCGGCTCGATTACCTCCCTGATTAACGACATCGCTTTCCAGACCAATATCCTGGCGCTGAATGCGGCCGTTGAAGCGGCAAGAGCCGGCGAGCAGGGGAAAGGCTTTGCCGTGGTCGCGGGGGAAGTTCGCCACCTTGCCAGCCGCAGCGCGAATGCGGCTAACGATATCCGCAAGCTGATTGATGCCAGCGCCAGCAGGGTACAGTCCGGCTCGGAGCAGGTGCACGCCGCAGGCCGCACGATGGATGACATTGTCGAGCAGGTGAAAAACGTCACGCAGCTCATCGCGCAGATCAGCCACTCGACGTCCGAACAGGCGACCGGGTTGTCAGAGCTAACCCGCGCGGTGGCGGAACTGGACAGCATTACGCAAAAAAATGCCGACCTGGTCGAGGAGAGCGCGCACATCTCTGCCATGGTGAAACACCGCGCCGGGCGTCTTAAGGATGCGGTGACGGTGCTCCATTGAGCCAGTAATGTTCCGGAAAAGTCGTTTATACCGTAAGGAATAAACGGCTTTTTAATTTGTGGTTGTGACTATTAATGTTTTTTATTGTTAATGAGATATTAAATAACTAAAGAAAGTGCCTCAGTTATTTATCCCTGCCTAAGTCAGTTTTCCCCGATGCTATTTTGCAAAACCCTGTTCTGGTGGTCTGGTAACGATCGATGGGGCGGAATTAATAGCCTCTACCTATCCATTGTGATGGTTATGAAATAAAAAAACGATCAAAGTCATAAAGTTAGCGGATTCGTTACCGATAACAGCGATCGTCTGAGAAATAATCACATCGATGGAGAAAATATGTTCTTACATGACGTAAAGATCGGCACGAAATTATTTCTGGCGTTTGGATTCTTTATTGTCCTGATGGTGATCAGCGCCAGTATGTCCTTACTGAGCCTGAACCGGGCTAACAACGGGATGCAATCCATCATTACCCATGATTATCCCACCACGGTAAAAGCGAACCAGTTAATCGACAACTTCCAGGAATTTATTAGCACTCAGCAGCTCATGCTGCTGGATGAACAGGGAACGTACACGGCACAGTCGCAGCAGCATCTTAAAGAGATCAGCGAGCATATCACGGTGATTTTGGGCGAGCTGAATACGGTGTTGCAGGACCCGAAATCGCAGCAGGTCCTTGCCGAGATCCGCGACGTTCGTCAGCAGTATCTGGACTCGCGCTATCGCATTTTGCAGGCGGTGCAGAATAATGACCGTGCGGGTGCTATCCAGGAGATGATGACCCATACCCTCACCGTGCAGCAGGCCTATAAAGCTAAAGTGCAGGAGCTGATTGCGATTCAGAACCATGAGATGCAGAGCGCGGGGGCGCAGGTGGAAGGAGACTTCAGGTCTAGCCGACTGCTGCTGATCCTGATCACCCTCTTTAGCGTCGCCGCTGGCAGCCTGATTGGCTGGTTTATCGTGCGCGCTATTACCCGCCCACTCGGCGAGGCGGTGAATTTTGCCAATGCCATTTCAGAGGGCGACCTGACGGGCAGCATCACGCCGCACGGCAAAGACGAAACGGGCCTATTGCTGCACGCGCTGATGGAGATGAAAAACCGCCTGCTGGATATTGTGCAGCAGGTGCAAACAGGCTCGGAGAATATCTCCAGCGCAGCCGCGCAGATTGTCGCCGGTAACCAGGATCTTGCCGCGCGCACCGAGGAGCAGGCAAGTTCCGTTGAACAGACCGCCGCCTCGATGGAGCAGATCACCGCGACGGTGAAAAACACCGCCTCGCACACCGGGGAAGCGACTAATCTCTCGGCAGATGCCGCCACGGTGGTCAAAAACAACGGGGAGATGATGAAGCAGGTGACCAGCAAAATGCGCCTGATTAACGAGACGTCGAACCGGATGTCCGACATTATCGACCTGATCGACGCCATTGCGTTCCAGACCAACATTCTGGCGCTGAACGCGGCGGTGGAAGCGGCGCGTGCGGGCGAGCACGGCCGCGGCTTCGCGGTGGTTGCCGGTGAAGTTCGCCAGCTTGCCCAGAAGAGCGCGTCGTCTGCCAGTGAAATTCGCGAGCTGATCGAGAGCTCCACCAGCCAGACCCAGGATGGGATGAATCTGGTGGAAAAAGCGAGCGCGTTGATCAACGGCATGGTCGGCAACGTGGAGGAGATGGACACGATCCTGCGCGAGATCCGCCAGGCCAGCCACGAGCAGACGGAGGGGATCTCGCAGATCAACAGCGCGATTGGCCTGATTGATGCCACCACCCAGCAGAACTCTGCGCTGGTGGAGGAGTCCGTCGCGGCGGCAGCATCCCTTAACGAGCAGGCGATGCACCTGAAAGAGCTGGTACGCGTATTCCGAGTGAGCGAGCACGCGCCGGCTTAATCCAGCTGGGAGATCTCCAGCGCCGCGCGGTCGATTATGCCGATAATCTGCTTGAGCTGCGCGTCGCTGAGCTCCCCCTGATTTACCTTCAGGTCTAACACCGCTTTAAAATTATCCAGCGCCCGCTTCATCTGCGGGTTTTTGCGCAGCTCAAAGCCGACGCTGCGCGCCTTAATACGCACCTGGATCTGTTCCAGCTGTTCCCGGTTTTCGTCCAGCCAGCGTTGTCCTTCAGCGGTAATCGCAATCTTCTTACGACCGCTCTCTTCTTCCGTAATGGTGATAAAGGTTTGATCCTGCAGATAATCCAGCGTCGGGTAGATCACACCGGGGCTCGGCGTGTAGTTCCCCTGGGTCAGGTTCTCGATCTCTTTGATCAGCTCATAGCCGTGGCTGGCGCTGCGGGTCAGGATATCCAGAATCACCAGTCGCAGGTCGCCGTGGCCGAAAAAGCGCGGTCGGCGTCCGCCGCCGTCGTGTTCATGTCGCATGTTATGTCTCTTAATTTGATATATCTAAACTATATCTAAGATATATTCAGATGCAATCTAAAAAATCTTGCTTTTTTACTGATTAGTAATCATTATCATTTAAAAATCAATTCCGATATATCGTATTCACCAGAGAAGAGGCTAAAAATGGCATCTACCCGTTACCCACAGCGCGTGCGTAATGACCTGCGCTTTCGCGAGCTGACGGTGCGCCGCGTTGAGCGCATTAGCGCAGGCTTTCAGCGCATTGTTTTAGGCGGCGAGGCGCTGGAGGGCTTTAGCTCCCGCGGCTTCGACGACCACACCAAAGTCTTTTTCCCTGCACCTGGCACCACGTTTGTCCCGCCGAAGGTCACCGATGAAGGCATCGACTGGGGCGATGGCGTACGTCCACAGGCGCGCGACTATACGCCGCTGTACGATGAGGCAAATCATGAGCTGGCGCTCGATTTCTTCATTCATGACGGCGGGATTGCCAGCGGCTGGGCAGTCGAGGCGAAGGTGGGCGACAGGTTGACGATCGGCGGCCCGCGCGGTTCGCTGGTAGTGCCGGAGGATTACGCCTGGCAGTTGTACGTGTGCGACGAGTCCGGCATGCCGGCGCTGCGTCGACGTTTAGAGAGCATTGCTAAACTGCCGGTTTGTCCGGAGATTCATGCGGTGGTGACCGTAGGTGACGAATCTTATAAGGACTATCTGGCGCACCTGAGTGATTTCAACATCACCTGGGTGGAGGGCCACAGCGAGCAGGCGGTGGTTGACCGTCTGGCGGCGCTGGCCGTGCCGGAGGAGGATTACTTTATCTGGCTGACCGGAGAAGGGAAGGTGGTAAAAAACCTGAGCCGCCAGTTTGAAACCAACGCGATTGACCAGCATCTGGTGCGTGCCAGCGCATACTGGCACGCTAAATAATCAGGCTGCCGAATCCATCTGCGCTTCGTTAACCTGGTGTTCGAGCGAGGCGCATACCTCTTTTAGCGCTTTCTCCTGCTGAGCAAAGTACGCTTCCATATTGCTCAGCGACGAGACCAGCAGCCAGGACTCCTCTTTTTCCAGCTCCGCCAGCTCGTTCACTAAGGTGTCGATTTGCTCGCGGACCTGCGCCATTTTTTTGCGGATACGCTCCAGATCGTTCAGCCTGTCGCTCGCCATCAATGGCTCAAACCCCTGCTGCAGGCGGGCCACCAGCGAGCGAATGGTTTTGACGTCGCCGCGCTGTTTGGCCTGGTTGAGCTGCACCATCATCGCGTTGGCTTCCTCTTTCAGATCGTCTGCGACTAAATCCGGATGGCAGAGCTTGCTCGCCTGCCGCCAGAGGCGCTTGAGTTCGTTCTGATCTTCTTCCGAGAGATGCTTGCCCTTGCGCAGCCGCACTTCGGCATCGTGATGCTGTTCGCGATACTTCTCGTACTCTTCGTTGGCCTCGTCGCGCGCCTGACGCGCGGGCTCTTCTTCGCGCGTTAAGCCGCTTTCCAGTTCGAGCGCTTCGGCCAGCAGGTTGGTAATCAGATTGCTTTGCTGCTCCAGATGCTTACGCGCCTGAGCGGCCTGGACGGAGTCAGCCGGGAGATCGCGCCAGCGCTGGGTAAGCGTCGCCAGCACCTCCACCGCCTGCGCCATATAGCGCTGACAGCGGCGGTAATCCTCCTCGCGACGACGTGCCTCCGCCTGCTGACGACGCAGGTTCAGCTCCGCCAGCGTTTTACGCAGGGCGAGGATCTGCTGCATCAGCGGTCCGAGGCGGGAGAAATAGAGATCGTTGAACTCATCAAGCTGCTGCACGCGAGCGTTGCGGCGGTCAATCAGATCGCGCAGACGCTCTTCCAGCGCCTTCAGCTCCAGCTTGCTGGCGGCTACCTGTGGGTCACGCCACTGGGTCACGGCGCGTTGGCCCTGCAGCCAGGCGGTTATGGCCGCCATGGCCGAGGTATAGTTCTTTTCCTCAAGCGCCACGACGATTGCCTGTAGCTCATCGTCAAACGCTTCATTTTTCAGGCGTGTCAGCTGGCTCTGGATGATGTCGTCATCTTCCAGTTCAATGGCATTTTTAATGATTTCTAGCCGTTTGATCGGTGTGCTCATGATGCCTTTCGCTTTGGCGCTTAAGTATTTGAGTTAAGGGTAGTTGTTGTAAAAGCTACAGGAAATAATACACACGGATGATGATCGGCGCGATGGGGGATTTCTTTAGATTTGCAGTTTGTGAGGTACGAGATATGAGCAGGAGAGCGAATACGCAAAATGGCTTCGTTTTCACTGTTTCCCGCTCTGTCCCTTAAATAACCTCGCTGTAGATCCCCACCACGCGACCCACCGTTTTTATCTCGCTGATACCGCACTCAAACGGAACTTTACCGCCCGCTACGTGAAGTTTTTTGCCCGGTAACAGCGTTAAGTCGCGGATGCTGGCGGTGCCTTCAATCTCGACCAGCCAAAGGCCGTCGGTTAAAGACGCCTCTTTTTCGATAAAGTGAAGCTTTCCCTCCGCCCGAACGGCGATGCCGCGAGCCAGCGGTTTGCTAAAGAAACTGGCATCGATGCTCAAAATGGTATTTTCTTCCAGCTTACCATCACTGAGTGTGAATGCCGAAACTGAAACCGGATCTCCCGATGCGGGGTTACCTTCAAACTGCGCACCTTGCCCGGTCATCAGCCAGCGCAGGCTGGCACCGGTGTCCAGCGCGCACTGAACCGCGAAGTCGTAAGAGATGGTACCGCGCGCGTAGCGGTTCTGAAGCGAGCTGGCGGCGATATTAAAGTGCCGGGCCAGCTGGATTTTCTGCGTGAAACCATATACCTGACAGATTCTATCGAGTAACTCTTCATTATTCACTTGAGAATCCAGTATCAAAATATATTCCTTTGGGTGTTTACTAATACTCAATTGGGTATTAATATCATTGCAAATTCGAGCAATCAGCGGCAGAAGTTGGCAAACAGAGGCTAATGATTGCAGACATTATCAAAATGGGAATTTTGCAGCATGGTTTGTGAAATCGCAATCATCAAACGGCGGAAAATGCCGTGCTATGAGCGTTTTCAGCACATTAGCGTGCGTGAATTTATGCGAGGGGAGATATGGCGATAGAAGCTGCCCATGCAAGGGTTCCACTTAGCGTGGGAGCACGTCTTAACGGGCTTAACCACGTCGCTGAACTGCGCGCCCGATACGGGAGCGATAGCGGAAAAGAGCTGGCACGGTTTATGGCCGAGCTGCGCGATAAGCGCGATCCCTGTTTTGAGGAGAACAGCAGGGCGCTGGCCGCCATCTTTTACCTGGCGAGATTACCCGTCGCCCGTCATGAGTGCGATATCAGCGAGCTGACGACCGAAGAGAAACGGGCGCTAATTACCGCCATGAATCATTTTCGTGCCGTTGTGAGTTTATTTCCTGAACGGCTGACCATGCCGATATAACCCAACCAAAAACCTAATGGCGTAAACCCGCCGGGCAGCCTATTGCCTGAAATTAAGGAGAACGCGTGATGCGAAACAGTGAAAACCGCCCATATCCGATCGGAAATGAAGAACTGAAACGCCTGCTGATGGAGGCAAAAACAGAGGAACGATGCGCGCGAGCCCTCGCGGTCTCCCTGCGCCTGGAGGCGCTGGCGAGCCATATCTACAAAACCGGCATGAGCGGAGAGGACGTTGCCGAACTGCTGTGCCACGAGGCAGCCCGCTACGAGCGTGAATCACAGGAGCTGCACTGATGGCCGATTTTATCGATCTTGCGCAGGCGCGCGAGCAGGAAGACAGAGAGCGCCACATTAACAGCGCCCGCAGGCGACCCGCATCGCCTTCGCGTTTTCTGTGCGAGGACTGCGATGCGCCAATACCTGAGGCGCGTCGAAAGGCGGTACCTGGAGTGGCCTTGTGCATCACATGCCAGGAGATCGCGGAGATGAAAAATAAACACGTCCGGGGAGGATGAGTTGGCGACGTCATTTGCTTATCCGTGGAACGCTCCACGGTCGGCCATTGCCAGCCCTTACCTCACGCACACCCAACAGCAGCGTCGCGATCGCCTCTTCGCGGCGCTGCAGCAGGCAAGAATTGCCCTCTCACAGCAGCCTGACTGCGTGCGCTTCGAGGTCTGGCGCACGATTGACGCCCTCGAGCAGCATCAGGGCAGCCTGAAGGCTAATGCTTTCTCGATCCGCTTCTGCAAAAGGATATTGCCCCGCCTGCGTCTGGTCTCTGAACGCTATGCCTGCAAGGGCCTGCACAATACGGTCTCCAGGGCCGTGTTTAATGACCATTTCGACACCCAGATTCTGCAATACCTCGCTTCGAGGATGGTTGAGCTGGTTACGCGCTATAACCGTCTTCCGGATATGTCCCGCGCGGACATCGACCTGCTGGCCGCAGATATCGCCAGCTTTATTCGTGGCGAGCTGGCGAATATTAACGATGCTGAGATGGGCGAATACCGGACGCTTTACGTCTGGTACCAGCGCGCCGGACTGATCGCCCGGCAGTTCAACGTTTCGCCTCCCCACTGGGAACGGGTGTCAAAGACGTTTTTCAACAAAGATGACGTTGCCTCGGCGGTGATCCGCATGTTTTCCGAGGTGTGGTGGCGCGGGCGCCTGCGCCGTATCGCGGCGGCCTGGCGCGAGCATTTGCAGATTGCCCTCGGCAACGTCAGCAAAAAGAGAACGGCGTATGCGAGCAGGCGCTGCGTGACCGAGTGGCGCGAGCAGAAGCGCCGCACCCGCGAATTTCTCAAGGGCATGGAGCTTGAAGATGAAGAGGGCAACCGCATCAGCCTGATTGAAAAATACGATACCTCGGTGTCTAACCCGGCGATACGCCGCTGTGAACTGATGACCCGCATTCGCGGTTTTGAAAATATCTGTGAGGCGCTGGGCTACGTGGGCGAGTTCTATACCTTAACCGCGCCCGCGCAGTATCACGCGACCGTGAAGTCGGGCTACCCCAACGCTAAGTGGAACGGAGCCAGCCCGGCGGATACGCAAGGCTACTTTACCCGTCTCTGGGCACGTATCCGGGCAAAACTCCACCGGGACGGGCGGCGTATTTTTGGTATCCGCGTTGCGGAACCCCATCACGACGGTACGCCCCACTGGCACATGCTGATGTTTATGCTGCCGGAAGATGTTGACTGCGTTCGCCAGATTATCGGGGATTACGCGCGGCAGGAGGATGCTGTTGAGCTGCAGAGCGAAAGTGCCATAAGAGCGCGCTTTCACGCGGAAGCGATCGATCCTAAGAAAGGCAGTGCTACCGGTTACATAGCCAAATACATCTCAAAGAATATCGACGGCTATGCGCTTGATGGCGAGACCGATCACGAAAGCGGCGGGCTTCTGAAGGAGACGGCGTCCGCCGTTTCGGCCTGGGCGGGACGCTGGCACATTCGTCAGTTTCAGTTCATCGGCGGCGCGCCGGTAACGGTCTACCGCGAGCTGCGACGTATGGCGGATACAGAGGCCGCGCGCGGCTTGAGCGTTGAGTTTGCCGCCGTCCATGATGCCGCCGACGCCGGTGACTGGGCGGGTTACGTTACTGCGCAGGGAGGGCCGTTTGTCCGTCGCGATGATTTACAGGTGCGCACGCTGTATGGACCGCGCGCCGGGTTTAACCAGTACGGCGAGGAAACGGTCCGTATTCGTGGCGTGTACGACTCCGCCGTCGGCGCGGGCAGCCCGATTGTCACCCGGCTCACCCAGTGGAAAATTGTGCCGAAGAGGGCCCCGGAAATTAAGAATGCGCCTGAGCCCTCTCGGAGTTCTGTCAATAACTGTACGCAGGACGATCTGTCTCAGCCCCTAAGCCGGCGTGCGAGACGGGCATTAACCGAACGCATCAAATTCATCCGCCCCGGCGCTACGTCGCCCATCATCTTCGCGAGCGACCCGCAGAACGGGGTACCAGAGAAGGTGATTGACGAGATACGGCTCGCTACCGGGATAGCCATCAGCCGGGGCGAGGCCCTGCATCTTATGGCCGGAGGCGTTAGCCGTTTTAACGACAAATGGTGCAGGGGCGCAGCTGACGGAACGCTATTTCCTGCAGCGTGTTCTTATCAGGAAAAGGCGCGGAAAATCCTTGAACGTATTGGGTATTTAACGGATCTGTTAACCAGTCGAGTACGCTAATCTTTATCGATATCATGTACATACCGTTAAAGGTTCTGATTTTTCGCTTCACTCTTTTTATGAATACATGCTACTGTATGTTTATACAGTATCTCGTGGTGGAGGTTGTGTGGACAGAGAGTTGAACGAGCAGGTCATGATTGAACGAGTCGAGATGATTGCTCGGCTGACGACAGAAGGAACGTGTCAGGAAAGAGATCGTGAGATTGCCCTGAATTTGATTGCTGAGATTGCGCGGGGGAATTTAATCAAGAACAACGCCTTTACCGTTGTTTTCTCGGCATCGCCTGTTCCGGAACGAATCAAAAAAGAGAGTAACGTTCGGGTGAACATTACTCTCGATAAAGATCGGCTGGCTGGCCAGTCCGTCGCCGAAGCCTTTCAGTGCGAACTGACCCGCAGAATAGGGTCCCTGTTTCCGTCAACGAGGGTGACCGTGAGAGTAGGCTCGGTGACGGGGGTAGAGCTCCAGGGGCTTGAAAAAGAGGCCGATCGCGAGGCGCTGGACACTATTCTGCGGGAAGTCTGGGAAGACGAGAGCTGGCGTTAAACCCGGTTTTGTTACCCGGACCGAACACCCTCATTAGATTTTTACGTTCCCATTGAACCGCGCTTCGCTTCCCTCGGATGGTTTGTTGTGTCCGCGAGCGTCCATCCGTCAGCGATAGCGAAAAGCCTGCTGGCCCGGGAAACTCTTCAGTACCTGGAAACCGGATGTTGGGAGCGACTGATGAAGATCTATGCAATGCAGGGGGACACGCTTGATGCCGTTTGCGCCCGCTTTTATGGGCGCACGGCTGGCGTCGTTGAAGCCGTTCTGGAGGCCAACTCTGGCCTCGCGGAGTCAGGGGTTATCTTGCCTCACGGCACGCCGGTAGAGATGCCGGAGGTGGATACCGCCCCCACAAAAGAATCCGTAAACCTATGGGACTGAGCCTGGAGAAAATCACCACGTTTATCGCCTACTGGCTGGCCGTGGCGCTGGCCTGGTTCGGGGCGATGTCTCCTGAAAAAGTCGCGCTGTACGTGGGAAGTCTTTGCGCCATTTTTACCGCGCTGACGAATTACTGGTTTAAGCGAAAAACCTGGCGCTATCTCAAATCTCTTGGTCTCGATAAGAAGAGCATTCGTGAACTCAATCATTAAGCGTTGCAGCATCGCCGGCGTGCTGGCCCTGGCGGTGCTGATGCCTGACTTTCGGTTACTGAAAACCTCCCCGGATGGGCTGGCGTTGATTGCCGATCTCGAAGGATGCCGCCTCTCGCCCTACCGGTGTAGCGCCGGCGTATGGACGTCAGGCATTGGCCACACGGCAAACGTTGTGCCCACGCGGGATATTACCGAGCGTGAGGCCGCGGCAAACCTGGTCGCTGATGTGCTCAACGTGGAGCGGCGGCTGGCGGCGTGCGCGCCGGTAGAAATGCCGCCACGGGTCTACGACGCGCTGGTGAGCTTCACGTTTAATGTCGGCGCAGGCGCTGCCTGTCGTTCGACGCTGGTGTCGTTTATCAAGCGTAAACAGTGGTCGCAGGCGTGCGAGCAGCTTACCCGCTGGGTGTACGTCAACGGCGTCAAAAATGCCGGGCTGGAAAATCGTCGCGTCCGCGAGAAGGCCTGGTGCATGAAGGGGCTGCCATGAGAACTCTCATGCTGGCGCTGGCCGGTCTGCTGGCCATCACGCTGTGGCTTCGTCATGACAACCTGACCCTGTCCCGTTCCTTAGCTACGGCTAACCGGGTCGCCAGCGAGCAAAAAAATGCCCTCGCCACGCTTAACCATCAGCTGTCCCTGTCGCAACGGATTGCCCGATCAAACGAAAACGCCCAGGTCAGGCTCCGTGAGGCGCTTGTCACTGCGGGTGAGGAGAGCGCGAAACGGGAAGCGACTATCGGGAGATTACTCAATGAAAATGAAGCGTTACGCCACTGGTATAACGCTCGGCTGCCTGATGCTGTCCGCAGGTTGCACACCCGCACCGCCTGCGCCTCCGCAGCCCATTGTTTACCACGCCTGCCCGAAGGTGAGCCTCTGCCCGATGCCGGGCAGCGAACCCGCCACTAACGGCGATCTCAGCGCGGATATTCGCAGGCTTGAGTATGCCCTTATCGCCTGCGCGCTGCAGGTTGAAACCATTAAAAACTGTCAGGATAAATTCGATGCACAAACTCAAGAGCCTGCGCCAGGCATTAATTGACGCGATCCCCCAACTGAACGCTAGCCCGGAACGCCTGCAGATGTCGGTCGGAAGCGGGCATATTGACGCCCGCCTGGCCTCCTCGCTCTCCTTTGAAAAACACTATCAACTGAATGCAAAGGTCAGCGGTTTCACCGGCAACAGCGAGGGATTGTTCGTTCCCGTGCTGGCCTGGCTTCGGGAAAACCAGCCGGACATTTTTACCCTTGATGAAGGCCGTAAAAACGGATGTTCCTTCACGATCGTCTTAAACGATGACGATACGATGGATATCAGCATCAGTTTGCAATTAACCGAGCGCATGCTTGTTGCACAGGATCAGAGCGCTCTGTACGCGACGTATTCCCCGGAGCCGCCGCTGCCGGAGCCCGTCACGCGTCCGACGTCGTTGTACATCAACGGTGAGCTGGTCAGCCAGTGGGAGGCGTAAGTTCCCCCGCGCCGAGAGCCCGCTGTTTGTACAGCGTGTTGTTTCATCCCGCATAAAACCCCGTCTCGTTGCTGCCGTTCTCTCTGAACGGCATTCTCTTCTCATGAATACATTAACTTCCATTAACGGTATCGCTCGCGCGATCCGCAATCTGATACGTATCGGTGTTGTGACCGATGTTGACCTCAACAGGGGGCTTTGTCGTGTCCAGACCGGCGGGATGAAAACCACCTGGCTGAACTGGCAAACCTGTCGTGCGGGACGTTCGCGCGTGTGGTGGGCGCCTTCCGAGGGCGAGCAGGTGCTGCTGCTGGCCATCGGCGGCGAGCTTGATACCGCCTTTGTGCTGCCCGGCATTTTCTCTGACGACCATCCGGCGCCGTCCGGGTCGCCCGATGCCTTCCACGTCTCTTTTCCTGACGGCGCGGTGATTGAGTACGAACCCGGACGCGGGGCGCTGACGGTTGCAGGCATTAAAACGGCCGACATTACCGCCTCTGAATCGCTCACCGCCACCGTGCCGGAGGTGCGGGTGACGTCAACGTCCCGCATCACGCTGGATACGCCTGAAGTGGTGTGTACCAACAAGTTAATTACCGCCTCTCTTGAAGTGCAGCAGGGCGGTGTGATGACCGGAAATATTGAGCATTCCGGCGGTAAATTCACCTCCAACGGGGTGCAGGTGGACAACCACGCGCACGGCAGCGTGCAAAGCGGCGGAAGCTGGACTAAGGGGACACAATGACGGTGCGATACAGGGGAATGAACAGGCAGACCGGGCTGAGCATTTCAGAGGCTGAACACATCCGGCAAAGCGTGCGCGACATTCTGGTCACGCCGATTGGCTCGCGGGTCATGCGCCGGGATTACGGCTCGCTGCTGGCGGCGATGATCGACAGGCCGCAGAGCCCTGCGCTGCGTCTGCAAATCATGTCCGCATGCTATTCCGCCATCCAGAAATGGGAGCCGCGGATAAGCCTGACGGCAATCACTTTCGAGCGTTCGGAGAACGACGGGACGCTGTATGTCGATATCACCGGCACGCGCCCGACCTCCGGACAATCCTTTTCTATCACCATTTCACTGAGTTAAACGCTATGGCTATTGTTGATCTGAGCCAGCTCGCCGCGCCTGATGTCGTGGAAGAGGTGGATTATGAAACGCTGTTGGCAGAACGAAAGGCCACCTTTGTCTCGCTCTATCCCGAAGAGGAACGAGAGGCGATTGCGCGGACGCTGACGCTGGAGTCAGAGCCGATTGTGAAGCTCCTGCAGGAGAATGCCTACCGGGAAGTCATGTGGCGTCAGCGGGTTAACGAGGCCGCGCGTGCGGTCATGTTGGCTTATGCAGCGGGCAGCGATCTGGACCAGATAGGGGCAAACGCTAACCTTGCGCGTCTGGTGATCGCCCCTGCCGACGACACCACATTTCCGCCCACGCCGGCTGTGATGGAGTCCGATACCGATTTTCGTCTGCGCATTCAGCAGGCCCCGGAAGGGCTGAGTGTCGCGGGCTCGACTGGCGCGTACCAGTTCCATGGCCGCAGTGCCGATGGGCGGGTAGCGGACATCTCCGTCATCAGCCCGCAGCCGGCGAACGTCACGATTTCTGTACTCTCCCGGGAGAATAACGGCATAGCGTCTGAAGAGCTGATCGCTATTGTTCGTAACGCCCTAAACGATGAAGACGTCAGGCCGGTTGCCGACCGCGTTACCGTCCAGTCGGCCAAAATAGTTGACTACAGCATTGAAGCATCGCTTTTCCTTTTTCCCGGCCCCGAAAGCGAGCCGGTACTCAACGCGGCAAGAACCCGGTTACAGGCCTATATCACGGCTCAGCATCGTCTTGGACGCGATATTCGCAAGTCCGCCATTTACGCCGCTCTTCACGTAGAAGGGGTGCAGCGGGTGGAACTGACCGCACCCGCGGCTGACATCGTGCTTGATGAAACCCAGGCCTCATGGTGCAGCCACTTCAGCTTAACCGTGGGAGGGAACGATGAGTAACACCCGCCTTTTACCGGTTGGCTCATCGCCCCTTGAGGTCGCGGCAGCGCGCGCCTGTGCGGACATCGAAAATACGCCCGTTCCGCTGCGCCACCTCTGGAATGTGGATACCTGCCCGGCGAATTTGCTGCCGTGGCTGGCATGGGCATTTTCGGTTGACCGCTGGGACGAGAGCTGGCCGGAAGCCACCAAGCGGGACGTGATCCGCGCGGCGTGGTTTATCCATGCCCACAAAGGGACGATTGGCGCCGTGCGTCGCGTGGTGGAGCCGCTTGGCTATCTGATTAACGTCACCGAGTGGTGGGAAACCAACGATCCGCCCGGCACTTTCCGCCTTGATATTGGCGTGCTGGACACCGGTATTAACGAGGAAATGTATTACGAAATGGAGAGGCTGGTTGCTGATGCAAAGCCTGCCAGCCGCCACCTTATTGGCCTGAATATCATCCAGGACATTCCGGGTTATCTCTATACCGGCGCCTTGGGCTATGACGGCGACATCATCACGGTTTATCCCGGATAAGTGAGAGCACAATGACAGTGAAATATAAAACGGTTATCACCAAAGCCGGTGCCGAAAAACTGGCTGCAGCGACCGTCCCGAACGGCAAGAAAGTGAATTTTACGGCGATGGCGGTGGGTGACGGTGGGGGCTCGTTGCCGGTGCCTGATGCCGGGCAGACGAAGCTGGTTAATGAAGTCTGGCGCCATGCGCTGAATAAAATCAGCCAGGATAACAAGCATCAGAATTATGTGATCGCGGAGCTGCTCATTCCGCCTGAAACCGGTGGTTTCTGGATGCGAGAAATGGGCCTCTATGATGACACGGGGACACTGATTGCCGTTGGGAACATGGCAGAAAGCTATAAGCCGTTGTTGGCGGAAGGATCCGGACGTGCGCAGACCGTGCGTATGGTCATCATGGTAAGCGACATTGAGTCAGTCGAGCTGACGATTGATACCTCAACGGTGATGGCAACCCAGGATTATGTCGACGACAAGCTCGCAGAGCATGAGCAGTCCCGCCTCCATCCTGACGCCACGCTTAAGGAAAAAGGGTTTACTCAGCTAAGCAGTGCGACCGACAGCACGTCTGAGACGCTTGCGGCCACACCTAAGGCTGTAAAGACCGTCAATGATGACGTGACAAAGCTCAAAAACAGCTTGGGTACTGCCGCAGGTAAAAATGTTCAGGAAAGCCGCGACGACATCACACCGGGGCGCGTGCTGGTTAACGGTGGTGCGCTGGCGTTGAGAACGGTAGCCGCCAGAGCGGGTACGGCAATTGCCGATGCAAGCGCCCTCCCGGCTAACTCAGTGAGCTTCTGTTATGCCGATGCAGCATATTCACCGGGTTATGAGGCGACGATTCTTGATGTGGGCGGCCTTGGTGGCGATGGCTATCGTGTGCAGTATGCCGCGTCCTATAGCGACGGCGGGAAGCGGCTGAGATTCCGCACCTTAAATGCGGATAATGGCTATTGGGGGAGCTGGACGAACGTTATCACAAACTACGGCGGAAGCGTTGAGTATTTAAATAATGCATGTTATTACGCGATAAAGCCTGAATACTGGCAAGGCGGCGGGGCGTTTGCAAATCAATATATTGATGCCTCGGCTCCATTTTTTGTTCCTGGTTATACTACTCCTAAAGATACTTCGATGTATCTACCAATTGTAAAAGGAACATCCGCGACGAGTGGATATGGATTTGGTGCGTCGGTTAGTTTTGGAATATTACGTTCAGGAAGTGGTGATTTTGGTTCCGCTATTATTCAAATTTTGGGTGATAGCGGAGCCGGGGCAATATATTCATTTAATGCTAATGGGAATTTAAATGTTCCCGGCCAGATTGGGACAGGGGGGAATATTGTCGCTGGTCAGGGGCTGTTTGAGTCAGGCGGTTTGGTCAGGGTTTATTCCAGTAATAACCCGCCGCCCCAGCAGGATTTGAGCCCTTATGCAACTACTGCATGGGTCAACGGGAACTTTTCAACACAAGCCTGGACTGTCGCTAACTTTCTGCAAGGGGGAATGAGGCTGGCTTCATCAGGAACGGCAACCAACGGGAATAACGATAACACGTTTGCATATGCTCCAGATGGTGCTGTTGTCACCGCTGTGCAGCAAAAGACAAACTACACAGCGGTGCTATATCGTTATGTCCAATATAACATCGGCGGAAACTGGTATACGGCATGGGTGGCGTAATGACAATGCAATCAGGTGTATTTAAAAAATATGACCCATTAGAAAAATGGGGAAAATATACTCCAGCGAAAGTGGCAAAACTTACGCCGGAGGAGCTCGAATTATATTATGTTGCTAAATCACCGGAAATGAATGTTGTTTTTCTGAAAGATGAAAATGGCAATGACTGGTATCAGTGGCTTAAGAAACTTTCAAAAGAAACGTTGAAAGTTTCTTTCAATCCTGACTCGAAAGAAATCGTTCATTTCTCTTATGATGCGAGCACGATTTTTCCGGTTAATCAGATTGTCGTTGAAATCGGGCCAGAGAGTGTACCGGATGTATTTACCGCTGCGGGTGAGAAAGCATTAGGCGGTGCGTTTCTTTTTGTTGATGGCAAAATTACTGCCGCGCCGGTGGATTATGCAGCAGAAGCACAACGCAATAAACTGGAGCTGCTGACTCAGGCAAATAACGTCATCGCCACGCTGCAGGATGCGGTTGAGCTGGATATGGCGACTGAGGAAGAAACAGCGAACTTGCAGGAGTGGAAGAAATACCGTGTGCTTCTGAGTCGGGTCGATGTTGATAAACCGGTCTGGCCGCCTCTGCCTGAAACAAAATTATAAATCGATACGCCGTGCTTTTTGCCAGAATGGCCTGAGCCCTCCCTCCGGAGGGCTTTTCGTTTGTTGTGTAATCCTTTCCCCAACCCCAATACGTCGCATCAATCGCGCGCTCCACAGACAATAGCCTCACCACTAAACGAAGGAGTTAACCGGATGGGCGATTATCACCACGGCGTGGAAGTTATCGAAATCAACGATGGCACCCGCACCATTTCCACCGTCTCGACGGCAATCATCGGCATGGTCTGTACGGCCAGCGATGCTGACGACAAGACATTTCCTTTAAACGAGCCCGTGCTCATTACCAACGTACAAACTGCGATTGCGAAAGCCGGCAAGGCGGGGACGCTGTCCGCTTCTCTGCAGGCGATCGCCGACCAGTGTAAACCGGTTGTCGTGGTTGTTCGCGTGGCTGAAGGCACTGCAGAGACCCCGGAAGAGGCCCGCAAACAGACCGTTTCCAACATCATCGGTACCACCGATGAAAACGGTAAATACACCGGTCTGAAGGCGCTTCTCACGGCGAAAACGGTGACCGGCGTTAAGCCTCGCATTCTCGGCGTACCGGGGCTGGACTCTCAGGAAGTCGCGACCGCTCTGGCCGCCACGTGCCAGAGCCTGCGCGCGTTTGGCTATGTCAGCGCATGGGGGTGCAAAACCATTTCTGAGGCGATCAACTACCGCAAAAACTTTAGCCAGCGCGAGCTGATGGTTATCCACCCTGATTTTCTGGCGTGGGATACCACTACGAATGCGACGACAATGGCCTGGGCGACCGCCCGTGCGCTTGGCCTGCGTGCCAAAATCGATCAGACAATGGGCTGGCATAAAACCCTGTCAAACGTTGGCGTTAACGGCGTCACTGGCGTAAGCGCTTCGGTCTCCTGGGATCTGCAGGAACAGGCCACCGACGCGAACCTGCTTAACCAGGCTGGCGTCACCACGCTGATTCGCAACGACGGCTTCAAATTCTGGGGTAACCGCACCTGCTCAGACGATCCGTTATTCGTCTTTGAAAACTACACCCGTACCGCGCAGGTGCTGGCCGATACCATGGCGGAAGCGCACGCGTGGGCGATGGATAAACCCATCACGCCAACGCTTATCCGCGACATCGTGTCCGGTATTAATGCCAAGTTCCGCGAGCTGAAAACCAACGGCTATATCGTCGACGGCTCCTGCTGGTATGACCCTGAGTCGAACGACGCATCAACCCTGAAAGCGGGGAAACTGTATATCGATTATGACTACACCCCTGTCCCGCCGCTGGAAAATCTGACCCTGCGCCAGCGCATCACCGATACCTATCTGGCAGACCTGTCAGATTCGGTTAATAGCTAAGGAGCTGAAGCATGGCGTTACCACGCAAACTGAAATATCTGAATATGTTCAATGATGGCCTGAGCTACATGGGCGTTGTTGAGTCCGTCACCTTGCCGAAGCTTACCCGCAAGCTGGAGAAGTATCGCGGCGGCGGTATGCCTGGCTCGGTCTCTGTAGACCTCGGTCTGGACGATGATGCCCTGGCGCTGGAGTGGACCGTTGGCGGTCTTCCGGACGCCGCGCTGTGGGCGCAGTATGCCTCTCCGGGCGCGGACAGCGTGCCGCTGCGCTTTACCGGCTCTTATCAGCGCGATGACACCGGCGAAATTTCCGCCGTCGAAATCGTCATGCGCGGTCGTCATAAAGAGTTTGATGGCGGTGAAAACAAGCAGGGCGAGAGTGGCACCACCAAAATGTCCACCGAGTGCGCCTACTACCAGCTGACCATTGATGGCAAAGAGATCATCGAAATCGACATCATCAACATGGTGCTGAAAGTCGATGGCGTCGATCGCCTGGCAGAACACCGTAAGGCCATCGGCCTGTAACCCTTTAACCGGCCGGGATCGCTGGCCGGTAAGTTAACTTTGTGAAGAGTAACGAAATGGAAAATACCAACGAGATCGCCATGAACGAAAATCCACATATCGTCACGCTTGATAGCCCCGTTCAGCGCGGTGAGCAAAAAATTGAAAAGGTGACCGTTTCAAAACCGAATGCAGGGACCCTGCGAGGGGTATCGCTGGCGTCGCTGGCGCAATCTGACGTAGATGCGCTGATCAAGGTGCTGCCGCGAATGACCTCGCCAGCCCTGACCGAGCATGAGGTTGCGCGCCTGGATGCCTGCGATCTGCTCTCTTTTGCTGGCAAGGTGATCGGTTTTTTGTCACCGGCTTCGGCTCGCTGAAATTTCCTGAAAATCTGTCGGTCGACGATCTGATGGCGGATATCGCGGTGATATTTCACTGGCCGCCGTCAGAGCTGTACACCCTGAGCGTGACCGAACTCCTCTTATGGCGCGAAAAAGCGCTGCAGCGAAGCGGAAACCACCATGAGTAATAATGTCAGACTTCAGGAATTGCTTAAGGCTGTCGACCGGGCAACCCGACCGCTTAACGCTCTCCATAACGCCAGCCTCACTCTCGCGAACGATATCCGCGATGCGCAGGTGGCGCTCGGGGCACTCGATGAGCAGGCGGGGCGTATCAACGGCTTCAGGAAAGCAAACGGCCAGCTCGCCATGACGGAGCAGTCCCTTGCTCATGCGAAACAGCAGGCAGCGGCGCTGGCGGTGCAGTTTAAAAACACGCAAAACCCCACCCTGGCACAGGCTGATGCGCTGTCCGCGGCCCGAAAATCGGCAGCCGACCTTAAGCTTGAGTACAACAGCCTACGCCATTCGGTACAGCGTCAGCGTGCTGAGCTCGCGCGGGCGGGGATAAACACGCGCACGCTTTCGTCGGACGAGCGTCGTCTACGAACCAACATCAGCGAAAAAACGCAGCAGCTTAACCGGCAGCGGGATGCGCTGTCCCGCGTCAACCAGCAGCAGGAGCGGCTGAGTACCGTTCAGAACCGCTACGAGTCAGGCAAGCGCGCTATCTCGCGAGTCCAGCAACTGGCTAATGCGGGCGTGAGTATGGCAAAAGCGGGCTTTGACCAGACGTCCCGCTTTATGGCGCCAGGCATCAGTTTTGAAAAACAGATGCCTGCCATTCAGGCAAACCTTGGCCTGGAGAAGGGAGACCTCCGGCTTGAGGCCATTCGCCGGCAGGCACGGGAAGTTAGTGTTAGCACCGGAACGCCTGCGGATGCGGTCGTCCGGACACAGAGCGAACTGGCCCGTTCAGGCTATGACGCCGATGGAGTGCTTGCGGCCACTGTGCCAACGATCAACCTCAGTCAGGCGGGGAATATCGACGCTGCAAAAGCGGCCGATATTATCAGCAGCACGCAGGCCGCGTATAACCTGGCAGATGCAGATGCCGGACGCATCGCAGACGTGCTTACGCGCGGTTTTACCTCTTCGAATACCAGCCTCGCTGATATGGCGGCGGCCCTGAACGCCGCTGCGCCAGCCGCGGACGCCGCTGGTATGGGGCTTGAAGAGACAACGGCGCGGCTTGGCGTTCTGGCGGAAAAGGGGATGTACGGTGCCTCCGCCGGGGACGCGCTCAGCGCGATGTTGCGCCATGTTCAGACTCCGGATGCCATAAAAGCCGCAGGGGCGCTGGTTTCCGCCGCGGGTGATGGATCGCTTGATGAAAAACGTAAGCAGCTGCAGGGGGCAAAGGGCAGTACCGCGCTCGCGGCTTCCGTTCAGACCGATAATCTTGACGGCGATATCAACCGATTCCAGGCCGCGTGGAGCGGGTTGAAGATTGACGTGTTCGATAAAGCAGATGGCGCTCTCCGCAACCTGATAACAACCGCAACCGGCTGGCTCAGCACGGCCACCCTTTGGGTGAATGCCAACCCTGAGCTGACGCAGACCCTGGCCAGCATTGTTGTCGGCGCGCAGGCGTTTGCTGGCGTACTGGGCGGCGTAGGAACGGTTATCGCCCCGGTTCTGACGGGCGTCAATATGGTTATTACCGCGGCCGGGATGTTGGGAACGGTGTTCAGCGTAGTGGGGGGCGCCATCATGACGGTGCTGGGTGCCCTTAGCTGGCCGGTGATTGCCCTTGGCGCGGCGATTGCCGCCGGAGCCTTGCTGATTTTTAAATACTGGGAACCCATCAGCGCCTTCTTTGGCGGGGTGATGGAAGGGCTTTCGACGGCCTTCGCACCGCTGGGGGCGATATTCTCACCGGTGATAACGGTATTTGATGCTATCTCGGAGAAGCTGGGCGGTATCTGGCAATGGTTCACCGATTTGGTTGCGCCGATCAAGGCGACGCAGGAAACGCTGGATGGCTGTAAAAATGCTGGCGTGATTTTTGGGCAGGCGTTGGGCGATGCGTTAACGGCACCGCTTGATCTATTTAACAGCCTGAGCGGCAAGGCCAGCTGGCTGCTGGAGAAACTCGGTCTTATCAAAAACGAGTCGGGGAATCTCGACTCCGCTGCGGCAAAAGCAGAAGCGGCATCCTCTCCTGTGGGCAGCTCTTATATTCCGGGTACGGGGACCTATGGCGGTTACCAGGGGTATCAGCCAACCATCGCCACAGGGGGACGCTCTTACGTCGATCAGAGTAAAAGCGAGTACAACATTACGCTGCAGGGAGGCACGGCCTCCGGAATGGATCTGACGCGTCAAATCCGGGAGGCAATAGATAACATTGAACAGGATAAAGCGAGACGGCAGCAATCCAGCTTTATGTATGGTTGAGGAGAGAGAAAATGTTAATGGTGCTGGGTCTGTTTGTCTTTGAACGACGAACCTTACCGTATCAGACAATGCAGTTTACAAAGGACTACCGCTGGGCGTCCAACGATCGCATCGGGAAGCCCAAAGCCTGGCAATATCTTGGCGAAGGTGAGACCTCCTTTAGCCTCACCGGAGTACTTTACCCGGAGCTGACGGGAGGGCGGCTTTCTCTCAAGGCGGTTGAGCTGATGGCGAATGAAGGGCGGGCATGGCCGTTGATAGATGGTACCGGCATCATTCACGGCATGTTTATCATTGAGAAAGTCACGCACACGCATTCGGATTTTTACAGTGATGGTACCGCGCGAAAAATTGAATTTTCCCTGTCGCTAAAACGCGTGGACGAATCGCTGATGAAGATGTTTGGCGATCTGAGAACGCAGGCTGAAGAGCTGGTGACGAGCGCACGTAATAGCATTGGAGGGCTGGTGGGATGATCGCCGAGATGAATATCCGGGCGGGCGGCAAAATCGCCCCTGACTTTATGCTTAAGCTTAACGACCGTGATATCACGCAAAATTTCAGCCACCGCCTTATCAGTTTATCTATGACCGACAAACGTGGGCTGGAAGCCGATCAGCTGGATATTCAACTGGATGATTCCGATGGGCTGTTAGACCTGCCAGCCCGGGGAGCAACGCTCTCCTTATGGCTGGGGTGGGAGGGAGCTCCGCTCCAGCCGAAAGGGAACTTCACGATCGACACAATTGAATTTCGGGGGGCGCCGGACACCCTGACCATTCGGGGATGCAGCGCGGATTTTCGTGGGAAGCTAAACGTGCGGCGCGAACAGTCGTGGCATGACACGACGATCGGCGCGATAGTCACTACTATTGCTCAGCGGAACCAGTTGACCACAAGCGTTGCGGCTGGGCTTTCATCCATTGCCATTTCTCATATTGACCAGTCTCAGGAGACTGACGCGGCGTTTCTCACCCGCCTGGCCGAACGCAATGGTGCATTTGTTTCCATCAAAGCCGGGAAGGTCATTTTCATGAAAGCGGGCCAGGCCGTGACGGCCAGCGGCACAGCGATTCCCTTAATGATGATTGAACGTGGGGATGGCGATCGGCACCTTTTTTCCGTCGCCGACCGTGAAAGTTATTCCGGCGTGACGGCCAAATGGCTGCAAACGCGCGATCCAAAACAGCAGAATCCTCAATTGAGTATTAATCGCCAGATTGGGGGGCAGCCCACAGAGGTGCTACAGCATCCGGATGCCGCCGCGTCGGGAGCTAAAGGCATGGAGCCGAAGCCGCAAGAGAGGCTGGTGGGATCGGCGGAGAACGTGTTTGAGCTTGCTACGGTGTATGCATCTGAAGAGCAGGCGCTCAGGGCTGCGGAGGCGAAGTGGCGCGCGCTTCAGCGGGGAACTGTGAAATTTTCTATCCAGCTGGCGCTGGGGCGAGCCGATCTGTTTCCCGAAACGCCGGTGCTGGTTAACGGCTTTAAACGAGTCATTGACGAGCAGGCGTGGATCATCAGCGAAGTGGTTCATACGCTGAGCGGGAGTGGATTTACCACGCAGCTTAACCTTGAGCTGAACGTCACCGACGAAAAGTTTTCTGTGGATAGAGAGTAATTCATTTGCCATTACGTTGTTTTTGAGTATTATTGATTCACATAAAGTGAATTAAACGGAGGGTATATGTTTCATTGTCCTAAGTGCAAGCATTCAGCGCATGCGCGTACCAGTCGCTATTTAAGTGAAAACACCAAAGAGCGCTATCATCAGTGCACCAATGTGGACTGCAGCTGTACGTTCGTGACGATGGAATCCGTGGAGCGTCTGATTGCAACTCCTGGCGCCTCTGAACGTGTCCGAACGGCTTCGATGAGCCACGGTTAACGGCGGTGCCACCGGCTCATAAAAAACCAATAAAAAAGCCACTCAATCGAGTGGCTTAATTCTTTGATTCTACATCTAAAATTTGGTGGCCCCTGCTGGACTTGAACCAGCGACCAAGCGATTATGAGTCGCCTGCTCTAACCACTGAGCTAAGGGGCCGTGGCGGTGAATTATAAAGTAACTCCCCGCAGCAATCCAGCCATTCACACCTGCCTGCTGTTTTTATAAACAACGCATTATCAATCCTTTATACTTCCATTACGACGTATCAGCGGGAGTAAAGATGATCAACGACATTCTGGCCCCTGGCCTGAGGGTGGTGTTTTGCGGAATCAATCCGGGAAAGTCCTCGGCGCACACCGGCTTTCACTTCGCCCATCCGGGCAATCGCTTCTGGAAGGTGATCTACCAGGCCGGGTTTACCGACAGGTTACTCAAGCCGGAAGAGGAGCAGCACCTGCTGGACACGCGCTGCGGAATTACCATGTTGGTCGAGCGGCCGACGGTACAGGCAAGCGAGGTCAACCTGCATGAGCTGCGCAGCGGCGGGCGGGAACTGGTGAAGAAGATTGAAGACTATCAGCCCGCCGCGCTGGCGATCCTCGGTAAGCAGGCCTACGAGCAGGCGTTCAGCCAGCGCGGGGCTAAGTGGGGTAAGCAGAGCATCACCATTGGCGTTACGCAGGTGTGGGTGTTGCCGAATCCTAGCGGGCTCAACAGAGCGACGCTGGATAAGCTGGTGGAGGCCTACAGGGAGCTGGATGAGGCGCTGATGGTGCGGGGGCTTTAGCTCCTTTGCGGCCTGATGCCCTCACCCTGGCCCTCTCCCACGGGGAGAGGGAATAAACAAAAAAAAAGCTCCCGATTGGGAGCTTTTTGCTGTTTACCAGGATTAGTCGTCCAGGAAGCTACGCAGCACTTCAGAGCGGCTTGGATGACGCAGCTTACGCAGCGCCTTCGCTTCGATCTGACGGATACGTTCGCGTGTCACGTCGAACTGTTTACCCACTTCTTCCAGCGTGTGGTCGGTATTCATGTCGATACCGAAACGCATACGCAGCACTTTTGCTTCACGGGCGGTCAGGCCAGCCAGAACGTCGTGAGTGGCGGCACGCAGGCTCTCGGTTGTAGCCGAGTCCAGCGGCAGCTCGAGGGTGGTATCCTCGATGAAATCCCCCAGATGCGAATCTTCATCGTCACCGATTGGTGTTTCCATGGAGATTGGCTCTTTGGCGATCTTCAGCACTTTACGGATCTTGTCTTCCGGCATCAGCATGCGCTCGGCCAGCTCTTCCGGCGTCGGCTCGCGGCCCATCTCCTGCAGCATCTGGCGGGAGATACGGTTGAGCTTGTTGATGGTCTCAATCATATGAACCGGAATACGGATGGTGCGTGCCTGGTCCGCGATAGAGCGGGTGATCGCCTGACGGATCCACCATGTCGCGTAAGTAGAGAACTTATAACCACGACGGTATTCAAACTTATCTACCGCTTTCATCAGACCGATGTTGCCTTCCTGAATCAGATCCAGGAACTGCAGACCGCGGTTGGTGTATTTCTTAGCGATAGAGATAACCAGACGCAAGTTCGCCTCAACCATCTCTTTCTTCGCACGGCGCGCTTTCGCTTCACCGATGGACATACGACGGTTGATGTCTTTGACCTGCTCGATGGTCAGGCCGGTCTCTTCTTCAATTTGCTGCAGCTTCTGCAGACCGCGATAGACATCGTCCTTCACGTCGTGCAGTTTTTCAGACCACGGCTTGTTCATCGCGATAGCCGCGTTGAACCAGGTTTCGCTGGTTTCGTTGCCGGTGAAGAGGGTGATGAAGTTCTTCTTCGGCATTTTGCACTGCTCAACGCACAGCTTCATGATGATGCGTTCCTGGGTGCGTACGCGATCCATCATCACGCGCATGCTGTTTACCAGGTAGTCGAACTGTTTTGGCACCAGGCGGAACTGTTTGAATACTTCAGACAGCTTAAGGATCTCTTCCTGAGCGGCGGCATGGCTGCGGCCTTTCGCTTTGATGGTGTCACGCGTTACTTCGTACTGGGTACGCAGCTCGGCAAACTTCTCGCGCGCCAGTTCCGGGTCGATGCTGTTGTCATCGTCCGCGCTGTCGTCGTCTTCTTCCTCATCTTCATCTTCGTCGTCATCCATCTCTTCCTGAGACAGCTCAGAACCGACGTGAGTGGCGGTAGGAGCCATATCTTCTTCAGCGTTCGGGTCGACAAAACCGGTGATCAGGTCAGACAGGCGCGCTTCTTCCGCTTCAACGCGATCGTACTGCTCCAGCAGATAGGTAATCGCTTCCGGGTATTCGGCAACAGAGCACTGAACCTGGTTGATCCCGTCTTCGATGCGTTTTGCGATGTCAATTTCGCCTTCGCGGGTCAACAGTTCAACGGTACCCATTTCGCGCATGTACATGCGGACCGGGTCAGTGGTACGCCCGATTTCAGATTCCACGCTGGACAGGACCTGTGCAGCAGCTTCTTCCGCATCTTCGTCAGTGTTGTTGGAGGTTTCAGCCAGCAACAGATCATCGGCATCCGGTGCTTCTTCCATCACCTGAATGCCCATGTCATTGATCATTTGGATGATGTCTTCGATCTGGTCTGAATCGACGATATCTTCCGGCAGATGGTCATTGACCTCGGCATAGGTCAGATAGCCTTGCTCCTTACCGCGTTGGACAAGAAGTTTCAGCTGTGACTGCGGGTTTTGCTCCATAAGACGGTATCCACACTTAATTCGTTTGATTGGTGTCGGCGATGGTGCTGCCAACCTTTAAAGCGAGGGCGTACTTATATTTTTGCCGCTGCCTCTCAGTGCGGCTGCCGGGGGCTTCCCGATCGATATTCGGCACTTAAGCCGTTAAATTTTTTATTTCTTCGCCAGTTCCTGGTTAATCATCCAGAGCTCCCGGCGTTCTTCGCTGCTTAAGCCATGGGTGCGCTCGCGAGCTATCAACTCTTCCTGGCGCAACTCAAGCATCGAATCAAACATATGGTTGAGCGAGTCGGTGAACGTTTTTTCTGCAATTTCCTTATCTGCTATATCGTCCCACATCGACAGTTTTTCAAGGGTAGCGGCCTCTTTTGTGCCGCGATAATGCTCTAAAAGTTGTCCGGTGGTCAGACCTGGCTGAGACAAACAAGTGTTGACCAGTTCTGAAAATAAGCCAAGTCCGGGCAACTTTTCGTGGTTCAAACCCGCCAGCGACGGCACTTGCGGAGCAAGTTCGGGGTTTTGCACCAGTAACCCTATCAGTATACGCATGGTTGTGCGTTTTAGCTGAGGCGCGGGGCGAACCGTGCCGTTTTCAGCCTGTTTAGGCATTAAACGTTCAAGCTGGCTGTCATCCAGGATACCGAGCTTGTTGCCTAACTCCTGACGCAGATAGATGCGCAGCGTTTCGCCGGGCACCTGGCTGATTAACGGCAGCGCCAGAGTACTGAGCTGCGCGCGCCCGTCAGGGGTACTCAAATCCACCTGCGGCATTAGGCTGTTAAACAGAAACGTGGAGAGCGGCTGTGCCTGCTCCATCCGCGCTTCGAATGCCGCTTTGCCCTCTTTACGCACCAGCGTATCCGGGTCTTCACCGTCGGGCAGGAACATAAAGCGTAGCTGACGTCCGTCGGTCATATACGGCAGCGCGGTTTCCAGCGCTCGCCAGGCGGCGTCGCGTCCGGCTCGGTCACCGTCGTAACAGCAGATGACGTTGTTGGTCACCCTGAACAGCAGTTGAATATGATCGGCAGTGGTGGACGTACCTAACGACGCAACCGCGTAGTTAATGTCGTACTGCGCCAGCGCAACGACGTCCATATAGCCTTCGACGACCAGCAGACGCGGAGGTTCCGCATTGTCCTGCTGCGCCTCATAAAGACCGTACAACTGGCGGCCCTTATGGAAAATATCGGTTTCCGGAGAGTTGAGGTATTTCGGCAGGGCATCACCCAGCACGCGACCACCAAAACCAATTACCCGGCCACGCTTGTCGCGGATCGGGAACATCACCCGTTCACGGAAGCGGTCGTAGCTTCGTCCCTGGTCGTTAGTGACCAGCATGCCTGCGTCGATGAGGGATTTACGATCTTCGCTATTGCCGCCAAAACGCTTTAACACGTTGTCCCAGCCGGGCGGGGCGTAACCAATAGCGAAACGCGCAATCACATCGTCGCTCAGTCCGCGCTTGTTCAGATACTGACGCGCAGGCTCAGCCGCAGAGTGCTTAAGAGACTGTTGGTAAAACGAATTCAGGCCATCCATCAGTTGATACAGCGTTTGCCGCTGATGGCGCTCGATCTGACTTGGCCCACTGCCTGCTTCATACGGCACTTCAAGATTATGCATCGCCGCCAGTTCTTCGACGGTTTCAACGAACTCGAGCTTGTCGTAGTTCATTAAAAAATCGACGGCATTACCGTGTGCGCCACAGCCGAAGCAATGGTAAAACTGCTTTTCACCGTTTACGGTGAAGGAGGGGGTTTTTTCGTTATGGAACGGACAGCACGCATGGTAGTTCTTGCCCTGCTTTTTCAGCTTTACCCGCGCGTCGATGAGATCGACGATGTCGGTTCTGGCGAGCAGGTCATTGATGAAAACGCGTGGGATTCTTCCGGCCATATGCCCCAAAAATTTAAGCGACTTATAAACGAAAACAAGCCGCGCATTCCTTCCGGAAGCACGGCCTTACGACTACTACTCTGTCTGTCAATTGAGGGCGTTGGCCCTCAACAGATTAGTACAGACGAGTACGGCGTGCGTTTTCGCGAGCCAGTTTCTTCGCGTGACGTTTCACAGCGGAAGCTTTAGCGCGCTTACGTTCGGTCGTTGGTTTTTCATAAAACTCACGACGACGAACTTCAGCCAGAACACCTGCTTTCTCGCATGAACGTTTGAAGCGACGCAGTGCTACGTCGAACGGCTCGTTTTCACGTACTTTAATTACCGGCATGTAACTCTCACCTTTAATAAATTCGGTTTGCCGCTGGCATCAACGCCAGCTTATTTCAAAATGGTGCGGAATTTTACTGCAAATGCTGCTGCTTTGTAAAGCACCGATGCGATTTTGAAAGGGACTTTAATAAGGGGGAGGAGTATACACGAGCCTTCTTCCTGGGGCGAACAAAGTTTTACATCAACCCGCCCAGGCTCTACACTGCGCGGTATTGAAACGAGGTAAAACAAGTCATGCGTGTACTGGGTATTGAAACATCCTGCGATGAAACCGGCATCGCCATTTACGACGACGAAAAAGGGCTTCTGGCCAACCAGCTGTATAGTCAGGTGAAATTGCACGCTGACTACGGCGGCGTCGTACCTGAACTGGCCTCTCGTGACCACGTGCGTAAAACGGTTCCCCTGATTCAGGCGGCGCTGAAAGAGGCCGGATTAAGCTCAACCGATATTGACGCCGTAGCCTATACCGCAGGGCCGGGTCTGGTCGGTGCGCTGCTGGTCGGCGCGACGGTAGGGCGTTCGCTGGCCTTCGCGTGGGACGTTCCCGCCATTCCGGTTCACCACATGGAAGGGCATCTTCTGGCACCGATGCTGGAAGAGAATCCGCCCGAATTCCCGTTCGTGGCGCTGCTGGTCTCCGGTGGGCATACCCAGCTGATTAGCGTAACGGGTATTGGCAAGTACGAGCTGCTGGGCGAGTCGATCGACGACGCCGCCGGCGAAGCGTTCGATAAAACCGCCAAGCTGCTGGGTCTGGATTACCCAGGCGGCCCGATGCTCTCTAAAATGGCGTCGCAGGGAACGGAAGGGCGCTTTGTTTTCCCGCGCCCGATGACCGACCGTCCGGGGCTGGACTTCAGCTTCTCCGGGCTGAAAACCTTCGCGGCCAACACGATCCGCAATAACGACGACAGCGACCAGACCCGCGCCGATATCGCCCGCGCGTTTGAAGACGCGGTGGTGGATACGCTGATGATCAAGTGCAAGCGCGCGCTGGATCAGACCGGGTTTAAGCGTCTGGTGATGGCGGGCGGCGTCAGCGCCAACCGCACGCTGCGCGCGAAGCTTGCGGAGATGATGCAAAAGCGTCGCGGGGAAGTGTTCTATGCGCGTCCGGAATTCTGTACCGATAACGGGGCGATGATCGCCTACGCCGGTATGGTGCGCCTGAATGCGGGGGCAACGTCCGACCTGAGCGTGTCCGTGCGTCCGCGCTGGCCGCTGGCGGAACTGCCTGAGGCGTAACCCCCTCACCCTAACCCTCTCCCCACAGGGGAGAGGGAAATTTACGACTACACCCGCAGCATCCCTTTCTCTTCCAGAAACGCAATAATCGTCCCCAGACCGTCACCCGCCTTCAGGTTGGTAAAGGTCCACGGGCGCTCGCCGCGCATGCGGTTGGTATCACGCTCCATCACCTCCAGCGACGCACCGACGTACGGCGCGAGGTCAGTTTTGTTGATCACCAGAAAATCGGATTTGGTGATCCCCGGTCCGCCCTTGCGCGGGATTTTTTCCCCTTCGGCCACGTCGATCACGTAAATAGTCAGGTCCGCCAGCTCCGGGCTGAAGGTCGCGCTCAGGTTGTCGCCGCCGCTTTCAACGAAGATCAGATCCAGATTACCGAACTTCTCGCTGAGTGCTTCTACCGCCGCGAGGTTCATTGAGGCATCTTCGCGGATGGCGGTATGCGGGCAGCCGCCCGTCTCCACGCCCACGATGCGCTCCGGCTCAAGCGCGCCCGCCTCGGTGAGGATGCGCTGATCCTCTTTGGTGTAGATATCATTGGTCACCACCGCCAGATGGTACGTGTCGCGCATTGCCTTGCAGAGCGCTTCCAGCAGGGCGGTTTTGCCCGAGCCTACCGGGCCGCCCACGCCAACGCGCAGGGGATGTTTGTAATCAGCCATGTTGACTCCTCAGGAACGGAATAGTCGTGAATATTGTGTTTCGTGGCGCGCGGAGGCGATGGCCGACAGTGGCGTAGCTGCCCCCAGCGCGTCGTCGCCACGTAAAAATGCCTGTTCAAACCCGGCGGCAAAATGGTCGCTCAGCTCGATAATCAGCTGCTGCGCCGCCTGCTGTCCGAAGGGGACGAGCTTGACGCCCGCCATCACTGCGCTCTCTATCCAGCTGTAGCCGAGGCTCAGCGCCAGCTCGCGCGCGCCAATGCCCCAGCGCACGCCGAGCCACGCCATGCCGCAGAGCTGGCTCTGTGCAAACAGCGGCAGCCACTCTGCCGGGCAGTTCGGCTCCCAGCTTTTAATCAGGCGCGTAAAGGCCGCACCACGGTTGCGCTCCTCTTCGCGCAGCTCGCGCGTTTCCCGGCAGGCGAGCAAATATGCCGTCCAGCGTTTTGCTGCCGCGACGTCCTGCTGTTCGCAGGCCCGGAACAGCCGGATAAACATCGGCAGATCGACGCAGAAAAAGCTTTGCTCCATCTGCTGGATCTGCCAGCGCCTGAAGGCGTCGGTGCTCGTAACCCAGCCCGCCTCAACGGCCCACTCCAGCCCCTGCGACCAGGTAAACGACCCGACCGGCAGGCTGCTGCTGGAGAGCTGCATCAGGCGCAGCCGCTGGCGGGCATGCTCCATCAGCTCATCAGCGCCAGCAGGGCGGAGACGATCAACCCGCCGCCGAAGGTTTTACGCAGCCCGTCGTGACGGCGCAGCAGCAAGCCTGCGGCGAAACTGGCGCACAGCACCGTCGCGCTGGCGAACATAAACCCGCTAGTGAACAGCCAAAAGCTGTGGCCAGACATCTCCACGCCGTGCGCCCAGCCGTGGAACATCGCCAGGGCAGGTACCGCCAGCAGCAGGCGGTTTTCAGTTTTAAACATCATCACGCCGCAGACCGCCAGCGAGGCGATAATCAGCATCTCCATGCCGCTAAAGCCGCCGAGCAGGCTGCCCGCAACGGCGCCGACAAGCATCATGCCGAGAGTGGCAAACGGCAGCAGGAGCTTGCGGCCGCTCAGGGCAGACAGCACGCCAGCCCCGGTCAGCATCAGCAGGTGATCCAGCCCGGTCAGCGGATGGAAAAAACCAGCCTGAAAGCTGTCGGCGCCGTGGCCGGGATGCGCGAGCGCGGGAACGGAAAAAGCCAGCAGTAATAGCGGTAAATACTTGCGCATGATTGATCCTTAATGTGAATGAGCGTGAGAGTGACTGTGGGCATCGCTAGTGTAAGCGCCCGCTTCCGGTTCAAACGGCAGGCTGGCGAAGGTTACCTCCAGCCCGAACTGGCGCAGCATGTCGTCGAGAACGTGATCGTGGTGATAACGCAGCTCGCCGGGCATGACCTGCAGCGGCACGTGGCGGTTGCCCAGGTGGTAGCAGGCGCGGGCGAGCAGGAACGGATCGGCGCAGCGCACCACGGAAACCGACTCCGGGGCGGCGATCACTTCGATCACTTCGCTGCCGTCGTCGGTGGTCAACAGGTCGCCCCCGCGCAGCAGCAGGCCGCGCGGCAGCATCAGTCCGGCTTCGCGCCCGTCGTTAAGCGCCACGCGGGCGCGGCTTTTCACCCGCACGTCAATCGGCAGCGTGACGCTGGCGGTGATCGGGTGCGCGTGGTCCAGACGTTGGGTCAAATAGATCATCTTCACTCCTCAAAACAGGAAATAGCGTTGCGCCATCGGCAGAACGTCGGCCGGTTCGCTGGTTATCAGCTCGCCGTTGACGCGCACCTCGTAGGTTTGCGCGTCAACGGTGATATTCGGCTGTAAATCGTTGTGGATCATGTCGGCCTTTTTCACCGTCCGGCAGCCTTTTACCACCGCCGTGGCGCTCTGCAGGCTGAGCTGCTGCGGGATGCCGTTCGCGTGGGCCGCCTGAGAAACAAACGTCAGCCGCGTGGCGTGACGTGCGGCGCCCAGCGCGCCAAACATCGGGCGGTAATGCACCGGCTGCGGCGTGGGGATCGAGGCGTTGATGTCGCCCATCGGCGCGCAGGCGATCATCCCGCCTTTGACTATGGTGTCCGGTTTTACGCCAAAGAAGGCGGGGGACCAGACCACCAGATCCGCCAGCTTGCCCGCCTCAATCGAACCGACTTCATGGGCGATGCCGTGGGTCAGTGCCGGGTTGATGGTGTATTTGGCGACATAGCGCTTCACCCGGAAGTTGTCGTTATCGCCCGTCTCTTCCGGCAGCGCGCCGCGCTGGACCTTCATGCGGTGCGCCACCTGCCAGGTGCGGATAATCACTTCCCCGACGCGGCCCATGGCCTGCGAATCTGACGAGGTGAGCGAGAACGCGCCGATATCGTGCAGCACGTCTTCCGCAGCGATGGTCTCCCGGCGAATGCGGGATTCGGCAAACGCCACGTCCTCGGCGATATCCGGGTCAAGGTGATGGCAAACCATCAGCATGTCGAGGTGCTCGTCGATGGTGTTCACCGTGTAGGGCAAGGTCGGGTTGGTGGAAGAGGGCAGAATATTCGGGTGCGCGCAGGCGGTGATGATATCCGGCGCGTGGCCGCCGCCCGCGCCTTCGGTGTGGAAGGTGTGGATCGTGCGCCCGCCGATGGCCGCCAGCGTGTCTTCGACAAACCCGGACTCGTTCAGCGTGTCGCTGTGCAGCGCCACCTGAATATCCATCTCTTCGGCCACCTCCAGCGAGCAGTTGATCGCCGCGGGCGTCGCGCCCCAGTCTTCGTGGATCTTCAGCCCGATGGCGCCGGCGGCGATCTGCTCGCGCAGGGCATCCGGGTTGGAGCCGTTACCTTTGCCGAGCAGGCCAATATTCACCGGCAGCGTATCGGCGGCCTGCAGCATGCGGGCGATATACCACGGCCCCGGCGTGCAGGTGGTGGCGTTGGTGCCCGCCGCCGGTCCGGTGCCGCCGCCAATCATGGTGGTGACGCCGGAGACCAGCGCCTCTTCCGCCTGCTGCGGGCAGATCCAGTGGATGTGGGTGTCGATCCCGCCAGCGGTGACGATCTTCCCCTCGGCGGCAATCACTTCCGTCGCAGCGCCGATCGGGATCGTCACGCCGGGCTGAATGTCCGGGTTCCCGGCTTTGCCGACGGCGAAGATCCGCCCGTTCTTCACGCCGATATCGGCCTTCACGATCCCCCAGTGGTCGACGATCAGCGCGTTGGTGAGCACCAGATCCACGCAGCCGTCAGCGGTCATCTGCCCCTGGCCCATGCCGTCGCGGATCACCTTCCCGCCGCCGAACTTGACCTCTTCGCCGTAGACCGTGAGATCGTCTTCCACTTCGATCCACAGCTCGCTGTCCGCCAGCCGCACTTTATCCCCGGTAGTGGGGCCGAACATGTCGGCATACGCCTGACGTGAAATTTCAGCCATGTTTCACCTCGCCCATGACCTCGCCGCGAAAGCCAAAAATGCGCTGCGCGCCCGTCACCTGTACCAGCGTCACCTCTCGCTTCTGGCCTGGCTCGAAGCGCACGGCGGTGCCCGCCGGAATGTTCAGCCGGTAGCCCCTGGTGGCTTCGCGATCAAACTTCAGCGCCGGGTTGACCTCGTAAAAGTGATAGTGCGATCCCACCTGGATCGGCCTGTCGCCGTGGTTTTCCACAATCACGCTTTGAGTGTCTCGCCCGACGTTGATCGCAATAGTGCCGGGCTGGATCTGGTATTCACCTGGGATCATCACGTGCTCCTTACACGATCGGGTTGTGGACGGTGACGAGCTTGGAGCCGTCCGGGAAGGTGGCTTCCACCTGAATATCCGGGATCATCTCCGGCACGCCCTCCATCACCTGATCGCGCGTCAGGACGTGGCGGCCCGCCTCCATCAGCGCGGCGACGGTTTCGCCGTCGCGCGCGCCTTCCATGATGAAGGCGCTGATCAACGCGACCGATTCCGGGTAGTTGAGCTTTACCCCGCGCGCAAGGCGGCGTTCGGCAACCAGCGCGGCGGTAAACAGCAACAGCTTGTCTTTTTCTCTGGGGGTCAGTTCCATAACGTTTCTCTTATGTCTGCCAGATGCGCGGCGAACAGGCGGTTTTGGTAGTAAGAAGCGGGCGAAGCGACTGCCAGATGTCGCGCATCGCCCGCTGGCAAATCAGGTTGTCGTGGGAGAGAAAACGCACCGACAGCAGATCGTCGGTGAGCGTTGCCCCTGCAAAATGGCCCAGAGGCGCGAGCAGCGCGCGCACCGTGTCGAGATGTTCTTCCCGGGCCGGATAGAACAGCAGGGTGCCGATCCATGGGTGTCCGGCAACGGGCGTGAGATCGCCGTCGCCGAGGTGCTGGCGCTCTATCAGGCGCGGTTCGTCATCCACCCACACCTCAAGGCGGCTCTCCAGCGTGCCGTGGCTGAAGGTCTCACCGATTACCGGGCGGCCCAGGCAGTACAGCTCCCACGCCAGCAGCGTGCTGGAGGCCTTAAGGTGGAAGACGGAACGCAGCGCGGTGTTCGCGCCGGGAAAGATAATGGTGTCCTGCGGCAGCCACTCCAGCGTGGCGTTTTCATCAAGATAAAAGTGCTGGCTCAGACGCGCCTGCGGGCCGCTGCTGCGGTAGAACTTGCTGGCGCCGGGCATGGTGATAAGCGCGTGGCTTTTGGCATCGAGCCGAACGGAAATATCCAGCGTATCGCCGCCCACGACGCCGCCGGGCGGGTGCAGCAGATAGAGGTGGCAGGTTTTTCCTTCGGGATAAAACGGACGTTGTACGGTGAGCGGCCCGACGTGTCGAGCGGAACGCAGGAGGGTTTTCTCAGGGGTGTGACAAAACTGCAGGGCAAGCGACGCCTGCCAGCCTTTATACGTATTATCAGTGATCTGAGCTGCTAACATGCTGCTTCCATCTGCGCATCATCGGGGTCGTTTCAGTATGCCCTGGCGGAAATGAAGGCTGTCATATGAGTCGCTTATGGATAGAGGAAATTAAAAAGCACGGCCCGGGGCCGTGCTCTGTATGAAGCATGACGATCCTATTTCAGGTGGTCATGCAATGCTGCACCTGCCTGCTCAAGGGCGACTTTAACCGTTGGCTCCTGGCTCAGCGGGTTAAGCAGGCCGTAATCGTGGATCATGCCGTTATAGCGCGTGACGGTCACCGGGACGCCAGCCGCATCCAGTTTACGCCCGAATGCTTCACCTTCATCCCGCAGAACGTCCAGCTCAGCTGTCTGAATCAGCGTCTCCGGGAAGCCTTTCAACTGTGCAGTGCTGGCGCGAAGCGGAGAGGCAAGGATATTGTTACGATCGGCAGCGCTGGTGGTGTAGTTATCCCAGAACCACTTCATCATGTTTTTTGACAGGAAATAGCCATTTTCGAACTGGTGATAGGAAGCCGTATCAAAGCTGGCGTCCGTCACTGGCCAGAGCATCACGTTGTAGCGAATTTTTGGCCCATTAAACTGTTTGGCCTGCAACGCCACTGAAGCCACCATGTTGCCGCCCACGCTGTTACCAACCAGGCCCAGACGGCTGCCGTCCACGCCAATTTCCTGGCCGTGCTCGGCTACCCATTTTGTCGCTTCATAGGCCTGATTGATTGCCACCGGGAAATGGGCTTCAGGTGACGGTGTGTAATCAACGTAAACCGCTGCGGCGCCTGATGCGCGAACCAGATCGCGGATTAAACGTTCGTGGGTTGGAAAATCACCCAGCACCCAACCGCCACCGTGGAAGAACATAAATACCGGGAGCGTACCGGCAGCATGTTCAGGCTTCACAATTTTTAGGGCGATCGTCTGGCCATTGACCTGGATCGTTTTTTCAGTCACCTGAGCGGGCGGCAATTTTGCTCCTTGCTGTGCGCCGATCAGTACCTGGCGGGCCTCCTGCGGGGTCATCTGTTCCATCGGTTTCCCTTTGCCAGCATTCAGGACATCAAGAAATGCCTGTACGCCTGCGGTCGGGGCTGGAGTATTGGTGGTTTGAGCGGATGCCGCGGCTGACGTGAAGACGGAAGAAATCAAGATGGCGGTTAATGTTTTCATGGTGGTACCCCTTTTAACGTATTTGATTGGATAACTAAATAGTGCGCTACTTAGTTGTTGATGTAATACTTGCGCGCAAGATACTTTTAGTCAAACATTATTTATAATTTTTTTTAGACAACAGATTCAGGGTTGATAGAAAAATGAAAGAAAACAAAACACTAGATGATTTATTGTGCTTCTCGCTGTACTCGGTCACCAATGCGTTCGTGCGCCAGTATCGCCCCCTGCTGCAGGAGATGGATCTGACCTATCCGCAATTTGTTGTTTTGATGGCGCTTTATGAGAAAGACAACATCCCGCTTCGCGATCTCAGCGATAAAACCTATTTTGATTCAGGCACATTGACCCCGCTGGTTCAGAAGCTTGAGGCAAAAGGTTTTCTCAACCGTATCGCGGTTGTGGGGGATGAAAGGATGAAAAATGTCGTATTGACCGATAAGGCGAAAGAACTGAAAAAGCAGGTGATGGCGCTGCCGGACCAGATTCGCTGCAGCATGCGAATGAATGATGATGAGCTGGAAATGCTAAAAAAACTCTCCCGAACGCTGCTGGAAGATTTGTAAGCGCACTTCGGTGGGGGTGAACCCACCGAAGCGATGTGTCGTTACCGGTAGTCCTCCGCATCCACATCATACCCGGACGGCTCCCAGCGGATCGCCAGCAATGACGCCAGACCGATAAACGGCGCCAGCGCAATCACCCAGAACACGGCGGTGTCGAGAGACGCGACCAGCAGCGGGAACAGGAACAGCGACAGCGTGGAGCTGCTGCGCATCAGCGTCTGGTTGAGACCCACGCCCACGCCGCGCAGCGAGGTCGGGTAGCTCAGCGAGGCGAACGTCATGGTATGCGCGCCCGGGCCAAATCCCTGACCGAACAGGAAAAGCGCCAGCATCGCCACGGCAAGCACCCCTTCAGAAGCACCGTCCGGTCGACCAATCAGCGCCAGCCCCAGCAGCGCCACAAGCTGACAGGCGTAACCCGCCAGCGACATCCGCCACGCGCCGAAGCGCGGCACATAGCGCACCGCCAGTAATCCGCCGATAAACGCAAAAAGCAGGTTCAGCGCCAGCGAGATCACAATAGTGGTCAGCATAGACTGCACGAAGAAGCTTGAAATAATCACCGGCAGGCCAAAGGCCACGGCGTTATAGGCGAACGAGGAGACGACGGACAGCAGCGTGGCGAGCGTGGTACGCCGCAGATAGATGCCGCGGAACAGGTTCAGATAGTTCGACCATTTGGCTTTATTCACGACAGGCGCAGGCTGGGTGAGCGCATCCTGCGGGACGTGAGCGTTAATATTGTACGACTGCCGCAAAATGGACGCCGCCTCTTTCAGGTTGCCCTGATTCGCCGCCCAGACCGGCGATTCGCTCATATAGCGGCTGCGGATGGCGATAATCACCAGCGCGGGTACCGCGCCAAAGCCGAGAATCAAACGCCAGAGCCAGTCGCTGTGGCTTTCCGGCAGCACTGCGTAGAAAAAGAGAACCAGAAGGTAAGAGATGCTGATCGCCGCATACCAGGTAGGGCACCACATCGCGACGCTGGAGGCCTTATTGCCCGGCCCTTTCAGCCTGGCAAACTCGCTCAGGAACGCCATCGCCACGGGAAGGTCGATCCCCACGCCAAGGCCCATCACAAAGCGCGCGCCCGCCAGCACATATTCATTCGGGGCCAGCGCGCAGGCGATAGCGGCGACGACAAAGAATACCATGTCGGCCATAAAGACGCGGTAGCGCCCGATTTTATCCGTGAGGTAACCGCCGAGCAGCGCCCCGACAATCGCACCAAAGGTAATTGCCGAGGCCACCATGCCGGTACCGGCGGGCGTCAGGTTAAATTCGCGGGTAATGTCTTTGATACCAAAGGCCAGCGCGCCCAGATCGTAGGCATCGAGGAAAATCCCGCCCAGAGCGATACCGACCACGATCCGGGCGTTAGCCCGGCCCTGTGAGCCGTCATTAACGAGACGTGAAACGTCCGATGCACTGCGCACCCACTGAATGTCGCCATCAGGGGGAATTCCTACCGTTGAAAGGGGAGTGGTGTCTGTGATTTCTGCCATTTTCTTTATTGTGTGGTTGTGTTGTGTCTCTAACAGTTACCACAGGCAGAAGGTGACAAAAATCACATTTGGTTATAAGGCATAACTAACCGCCTACTCGGGATCTTTTTTCTTTCGCTTGAGCTTCGTCCAGATCTTCGTTTCCTGGCGTCGCCACAGGCGCTGGATATTGTCGTGATGACGCAGCAGGATCAGGCAGGAGAGCATCGATACCGGGAAGGTGAATTGGGGTTTAAACCACCAGACGTAAAATGGGGCGATCAGCGCGCTGACGATGGCACCCAGCGACGAATAGCCGCTCAGCAGAATGGTCAGCAGCCAGGTCCCGGCCATGACGCCGGTTAAGTCCCATCCGATGGGCGCGATGGCACCAAAGGCGGTCGCCACCCCTTTGCCGCCTTTAAAGCCGAAGAATACGGGCCAGATATGGCCGACGCAGGCGGCGATGGCGATGAGCCCCAGCCAGAATGGCGTGACGCCCAGCGCATACGCGCCCCAGACGGGTAGCATCCCCTTCAGAACATCAAAAATCAAAACCGCTACGGCTGCTCCCTTGCCGCCAATTCGAAGCACGTTGGTCGCTCCCGGATTCCCGGAACCACTTTCACGCGGGTCAGGTAACCCGGCAATGCGGCAGACCAGAATGGCGCTGGAGATTGAGCCGCAAAGATAGGCGAGGAGGATCATTCCAGGCGCGATTGCACTCATAACGCTGTTCCGTTTTGAAAATGTATCTGTATTCTCAGCATCTGTGGATAATACGCATAATTCGCCGGAAGTGGTATCCGGTTTAGCCAAAAAGCAGGCAGGTCGTGATGGATATTGTATTTATAGAGCAACTTTCGGTAATCACCACAATTGGTGTTTACGACTGGGAACAGACCATCGAGCAGAAACTGGTGTTCGATATCGAAATGGGATGGGATAACCGCAAATCGGCAAAAAGCGATGACGTGAATGACTGTCTGAGCTATGCCGACATCAGCGAAGCGGTGATCGGCCACGTGGAAGGACAGCGTTTTGCGTTGGTGGAACGGGTGGCGGAAGAGGTGGCGGATCTGCTGCTGACCAAATTCAACTCACCGTGGGTACGCATTAAGCTGAGCAAGCCGGGGGCAGTGGCGCGCGCGGCCAACGTAGGCGTGATTATCGAGCGTGGCACAAATCTGAAAGGAAACAATTAACGTCATAATTGCTAAACCATTTTAGGTTATATCGGTCTTAAGGCTGTATCTTTCACGGTAGCCGTTAGGGGCAACCGTTTTTTTATATCTTTTTTTAGGGGTTTATAGATGAGCGATATGCACTCGCTGCTGGTGGCGGCAATTCTGGGTGTGGTCGAAGGATTGACGGAGTTTTTGCCGGTTTCCAGTACGGGCCATATGATTATCGTTGGCCATCTGCTGGGCTTCGAAGGCGATACCGCAAAGACGTTTGAGGTGGTAATTCAGCTGGGCTCGATTCTGGCGGTGGTGGTGATGTTCTGGCGTCGCCTGTTTGGCCTGATCGGCATCCATTTTGGCCGTCTGCCGCAGCGTGAAGGAGAGGGCAAAGGCCGCCTGACGCTGATTCACATCCTGCTCGGGATGATCCCGGCGGTGGTATTGGGGCTGGTATTCCACGACACCATTAAATCGCTGTTTAACCCGATTAACGTCATGTACGCGCTGGTGGTGGGCGGTTTCCTGCTGATTGCCGCGGAAGTGCTGAAGCCAAAAGTCCCGCGTGCGGAAGGCCTGGACGATATGACCTATCGTCAGGCGTTTATCATTGGCTGCTTCCAGTGTCTGGCGCTGTGGCCGGGCTTCTCCCGTTCAGGTGCGACCATTTCAGGCGGGATGCTGATGGGCGTGAGCCGCTATGCGGCGTCCGAGTTCTCGTTCCTGCTGGCGGTGCCGATGATGATGGGCGCCACCGCGCTGGACCTTTACAAAAGCATTGGCTTCCTGACCACAGGCGATATTCCGATGTTTGCCGTGGGCTTTATCACCGCCTTTATCGTGGCGCTGATTGCCATCAAAACCTTCCTGCAGCTGATTAAGCGTATCTCGTTTATTCCGTTCGCGATCTACCGCTTTATCGTCGCGGCTGCGGTGTACGTGGTCTTCTTCTGATAACCGATTGCCCTCACTCTTTCGGCTGAGGGCAACGCTTTTCCTTCCACGCGGTAACCGCGTCAATCCGCCGTTTGGTTAGCTCCTCGCGAATCTCCGGGCCTTTAAATCCTGCCTCAACCACGTCTTTCGTTGGCACCGCTTTTGCGACTTCCCACGCTTCGCGCAGCAAACGCCCCTGGGGATAATCGGACGCTTCAAACCCGGTGCGGCCGCGCACGTCCGCTTCGCTGGTGAGCGCAATCTGCTCCACGCGCTGCGGCTTGCGCCAGGCGTCGATATTATCGAACAGCTTCACGATGGTGGCGGGCTTCAGGATCGGGAAGGTATGGATCAGGTCGTGGAACTCGGCGACCAGCTTTGCCAGATCGCGGATGTCATTCGGCACGCGCAGACGCTGGCAGAGCCCGTCAACCAGCTTTACCCCCGCCGGACCGTGCCCGTGATGGCGCGGCCAGAACTCTTTCGGCGTTAAGCCTTTGCCGAGATCGTGGCACAGGGTGGAAAAACGTACGTCCACCTCAGGGCTGAGCATGGCGGCCATGCTCAGCGTCATCAGCGTGTGTACGCCGGTATCAATTTCGGGATGCCATTTCGCCGGTGCGGGCACGCCAAACAGCGCGTCGATTTCCGGGAACAGCACCTTCAGCGCGCCGCAGTCGCGCAGAACCTGGAAAAAGACCTGCGGGTTGCGGGTGGTGAGGGCATTTTCCGTCTCTTTCCAGACGCGCTCCGGCGTCAGGTGTTCCAGCTCGCCCGCCTCGGTCATGGCCGTCATCAACGCCATCGTCTCATCCGCAATACGGAAGCTCAGATGCGCGTAACGCGCGGCAAAACGCGCCACGCGCAGCACGCGGAGCGGATCTTCAGAAAATGCCGGGGAGACGTGACGCAAAAGACGATCGCGCAGGTCGTCCTGCCCGCCGTAGGCGTCGATGATATGGCCGTTTTCGTCCTGGGCCAGGGCGTTAATGGTGAGATCGCGGCGCAGCAGATCCTGCTCCAGCGTCACATCCGGCGCGGCGTAGCAGGTGAAGCCGGTATAACCGGAACCGGATTTCCGTTCGGTACGCGCCAGGGCGTACTCTTCCCGGCTTTTCGGATGCAGGAACACGGGAAAATCGCGGCCTACCTGCTGGTAGCCCGCGTCAAGCATCTCTTCCGGGGTGGCGCCCACCACCACCCAGTCTTTATCTTTGACCGGCAGACCTAACAACGCATCACGTACCGCACCACCGACCAGATAACTCTTCACGCCTAACTCTCCCGTTTTCTCTTTTCCAGAATGATACGTAAGTCTGGCAGAGAAGACGAATTAGTTCATCCAGCGATCTTTACGCTTACGGCTTGGGATCAGATGTGGCAGAACCAGACCCAGCACCAGACCAACGCCCAGCACGCCGCCGCCATACATAAACCACTGCATGATAATAGTGCGCTGTTTGTCATCAAGCTGCAGGTTCGCGGCGTTCACTTTTTTCTGCGCGACGATCAGCTCGTTTTTGAGCTTTTGATTCTCTTCTTTCAGACCGTTGATCACGCCGTCGCTCTGCGCCACTTTCTGCTGCATTTCAGCGGTGCGCTGGTTCCAGGTCCCGTCGATGTTGTTCAGCTTGTCGGTCAGTGTCTTCACCTGGTTTTCCAGATCCGGCACGCGGGTGCGCAGGCTTGGCACGGTGCTCAGCTCTTTCATTGGGATCCAGGAGGTACGGCCGGAACTGTCGCGAACCTGACCGTAATTGGTCTCCGCGTTGGTCTGCAACAGGGTGACTTCCTCGCCGGCATTCACCGTGCCCACGAGGCGATAATTGTCTCCGGGGCCACTGCGCACCCAGGTGTTAAGTTCGTCAGAAACGTAACGCTTCTCTTCAGCGTGCACTGCGGTTGCGGCGCTAAAAGCGAGTAAAGTAAGTCCAATCAGGCGTAATTTAAGCATCATTAGTCGTTATTTTCATAAAAAGTGGAACGATAGTAGTGGCAACAGTGTCTCTACGCAAAGCATTCATCAGCAATCAGAATCATCTGTGTCACGACTCTACACATTTACGCCCGACAAATTGCTCATTGCATGGCAATTTGGCGCAAAATACTATGTACTGACAAATAAATGGCGAGGAAGTTCGCCCTCATTGACGCGTCTGTGACGCCCGCAAAAGTACAAGGCTATGGCTCAGGAAATCGAATTAAAATTTATCGTCGAAAAAGACAGCGTTGACGCGCTCCGTCAGCATCTGAATACGCTCTCCGGCGAGCACCATGAACCCGTACCGTTGCTCAACATCTACTACGAAACGCCGGACAACTGGCTGCGCAACCACGATATGGGGCTGCGTATCCGCGGCGCGAACGGACGCTACGAGATGACGATGAAAATCGCCGGCCGCGTGGTCGGCGGTTTGCATCAGCGCCCGGAATACAATATCGACATCAGTAAGCCAGAACTTGAGCTGGAACGTTTCCCGGCGGAAGTCTGGCCGGAAGGCGAACTGCCCGCCACGCTGGCAGGGCAGGTGCAGCCACTGTTCAGCACCGATTTCGCTCGCGAGAAATGGCTGGTGACGGAAGGCAAGAGCCGCATTGAAATCGCGCTGGATTTAGGCGAGGTGAAGGCGGGTGAGTTCCAGGAACCGATCTGCGAGCTGGAGCTGGAACTTCTGGAAGGGGATGCGAGCGACGTGCTGAAGCTGGCGCGCAAGCTGGTAAGCCAGCCGGGTTTACGTCAGGGCAGCTTGAGCAAAGCGGCGCGCGGCTACCACCTGGCTGCCGGAAATGCGCCACGCGTGCTGAGAGAGACTCCGATTTTGCGCGTCGTCCCGAAAGCCAGCATTGAGCAGGGCATGGAAGCGGCGCTGGAGCTGGCGCTCTCCCAATGGCAGTACCATGAAGAACTGTGGGCGCGTAACGTCAAAAATGCCAAAAAACAGGTGCTGGCCGCTATTGGTCTGGTGCGTCATACCCTGACGCTGTTTGGCGGTATCGTACCGCGTAAAGCTAGCGCTCACTTACGCGATCTGCTGACCCAGACCGAAACGCTGCTGCTTTCCGACGTGTCGGCGCAAACCGCGCTTTATAGCCCGCAAAATGCCGCGGCAAAACTGGCGCTGACCGAGTTTCTGGTGACGCGCGGCTGGCGCGTCTTCCTCGATGCAAAAGCGCAGACCAAAATCGCGGACAACTTTAAACGCTTCGCGGATATCCATCTTTCCCGCCACGCCGCCGAGCTGAGAACCACTTTCGCGCATCCGCTGGGCGACCAGTATGGCGACCAGCTTCCCCGCCTGGCGCGTAATATCGACAGCATGTTGCTTCTGTCGGGAGCGTACGAGGGCGTGAAGGCGCAGGCCTGGCTGGAGAACTGGCAGGGGCTTAAGCATGCCATTGAGACCCGTCAGCAGATTGAGATCGAGCATTTCCGCAACGAAGCCATTTCGCAGGATCCATACTGGCTGCACAGCGGAAAACGTTAATTCTGGCAAGGAACCCCTGATATGCCGCTTTCTTCGCAGTTACAGCAGCACTGGCAGACCGTTTGCGAACGTCTGCCCGAGTCGTTACCCGCGTCATCGTTAAGCGAGCAGGCGAAAAGCGTGCTCACGTTCAGTGATTTTGTGCAGGAGAGCGTCAGCGCCAATCCTGACTGGCTGGCAGAGCTGGAAAGCGCGCCGCCGCAGGCTGATGAGTGGCGGCACTATGCTGGCTGGCTGCAAACCGCGCTGGCAGAGGTGGCGGATGAAGCCACGCTGATGCGCGTTCTGCGTCAGTTCCGCCGCCGGGTGATGGTGCGCATTGCCTGGGCGCAGGCGCTGGAGCTGGTGAGTGAAGAGAGCACCTTGCAGCAGCTGAGCGAGCTGGCGCAGACGCTGATTGTCGCCGCGCGGGACTGGCTCTACGCCGCCTGCTGTAAAGAGTGGGGCACGCCGTGCAGCGAAGAAGGGGTTCCGCAGCCGCTGTTGATTCTGGGGATGGGCAAGCTGGGCGGCTGCGAGCTGAACTTCTCCTCGGATATCGACCTGATCTTTGCCTGGCCGGAGAATGGCGCCACGCGAGGCGGTCGTCGCGAGCTGGATAACGCCCAGTTCTTTACCCGACTCGGGCAGCGTCTGATTAAGGCGCTGGACCAGCCTACGCAGGACGGCTTTGTTTACCGCGTGGACATGCGCCTGCGCCCGTTTGGCGACAGCGGCCCGCTGGTGCTGAGCTTCGCCGCGCTGGAAGATTATTACCAGGAGCAGGGGCGCGACTGGGAGCGTTACGCGATGGTCAAAGCGCGGATCATGGGCGACAGCGACGACGCCTACGCCAACGAGTTGCGCGCCATGCTGCGCCCGTTCGTGTTCCGCCGTTACATCGACTTTAGCGTGATCCAGTCCCTGCGCAATATGAAAGGGATGATCGCCCGCGAGGTGCGCCGTCGCGGCCTGAAGGACAACATCAAGCTCGGCGCGGGCGGCATCCGCGAAATCGAATTTATCGTTCAGGTCTTCCAGCTGATCCGCGGCGGGCGTGAGCCGTCGCTGCAGTCCCGCTCGCTGCTGCCGACGCTGAGCGCCATTGAGCAACTGCATTTGCTGCCGGACGGCGACGCGCAAACCCTGCGCGAGGCCTATCTGTTCCTGCGCCGTCTGGAAAACCTGCTGCAAAGCATCAACGACGAACAGACCCAGACGTTGCCAGGAGATGAGCTGAACCGGGCGCGTCTGGCCTGGGGCATGCGGGTGGATGACTGGTCAACGTTGACCGAACGGCTGGATGCCCATATGGCAGGCGTTCGCCGCATCTTTAACGATCTTATTGGTGACGACGAAAGTGAATCGCCGGACGATGCGCTCTCCGAGCACTGGCGCGAACTGTGGCAGGACGCGCTCCAGGAAGATGACACCACGCCGGTGCTGGCGCACTTAAGCGACGACGCCCGCCATCGCGTGGTGGCCTTGATTGCCGATTTCCGTCTTGAGCTGAACAAGCGCGCCATTGGGCCGCGCGGTCGTCAGGTGCTGGATCATCTGATGCCGCACCTGCTGAGCGAGGTCTGCTCCCGCGAGGATGCGCCGGTGCCGCTGTCGCGCATGATGCCGCTGCTGAGCGGGATTATCACGCGTACCACCTATCTTGAACTGCTGAGCGAGTTTCCCGGCGCGCTGAAACACCTGATTTCCCTCTGCGCCGCGTCGCCGATGGTGGCCAACAAGCTGGCGCGATACCCGCTGCTGCTGGACGAACTGCTTGACCCGAACACGCTCTATCAGCCGACGGCGATGGACGCCTACCGCGACGAGCTGCGCCAGTATCTGCTGCGCGTGCCGGAAGAGGACGAAGAGCAACAGCTCGAGGCGCTGCGTCAGTTTAAGCAGGCGCAGATGCTGCGCGTGGCGGCGGCGGATATCGCCGGTACGCTGCCGGTAATGAAAGTGAGCGATCACTTAACCTGGCTGGCGGAGGCGATCATCGACGCGGTAGTCCATCAGGCGTGGGTGCAGATGGTGGCCCGCTACGGCCAGCCGAAGCATCTTGCTGACCGCGAGGGGCGAGGGTTTGCCGTGGTCGGTTACGGCAAGCTGGGCGGCTGGGAGCTGGGCTACAGCTCCGATCTGGATCTGATTTTCCTCCACGACTGTCCGGCAGACGTCATGACCGACGGCGAGCGTGAGATTGACGGGCGGCAGTTCTACCTGCGCCTGGCCCAGCGCATCATGCACCTGTTCAGCACCCGCACTTCGTCGGGCATTCTGTACGAGGTGGACGCGCGCCTGCGCCCGTCCGGCGCGGCAGGCATGCTGGTCACCTCGACGGACGCGTTTGCCGATTATCAGAAGAACGAAGCCTGGACGTGGGAACATCAGGCGCTGGTGCGCGCCCGCGTGGTGTACGGCGATCCGCAGCTCAAAACGCAGTTCGATGCGATCCGCAAGTCAGTCATGACGACCCCGCGCGAGGGCAGCACCCTGCAAACTGAAGTGCGCGAAATGCGTGAGAAAATGCGCGCGCATTTGGGTAACAAACATCGCGATCGCTTTGATATCAAAGCCGATGAGGGCGGGATTACCGATATTGAGTTCATCACTCAGTACCTGGTGCTGCTGCATGCCCACGACAAGCCGAAGCTGACGCGCTGGTCCGATAACGTGCGCATTCTGGAACTGCTGGCGCAAAACGACATCATGGACGAGCAGGAGGCGCAGGCCTTAACCCGCGCCTACACCACGCTGCGCGATGAACTTCATCACCTGGCATTGCAGGAACAGCCGGGCCACGTGGCGCTGGACTGTTTTACCGCAGAGCGCGCCCAGGTGACGGCAAGCTGGCAGAAATGGCTGGTGGAGCCGTGCGTAACAAAACAAGTGTGATATTATCGCGCGCAAATTGTGAATCTTTCTGGAGTCAGGAATGAAAGTAACACTGCCAGAGTTTGAACGTGCTGGAGTAATGGTTGTCGGGGATGTGATGCTGGATCGCTACTGGTATGGGCCGACCAGCCGCATCTCTCCTGAAGCGCCGGTACCGGTGGTTAAGGTCGACACCATTGAAGAGCGTCCCGGCGGCGCGGCAAACGTGGCGATGAACATAGCCTCGCTGGGCGCGCATTCGCGCCTGGTGGGCCTGACCGGTATCGACGATGCGGCGCGTGCGCTGAGCAAGTCGCTGGCGGACGTGAACGTGAAGTGCGACTTCGTTTCTGTTCCGACACACCCAACTATCACCAAGCTGCGCGTGCTGTCGCGTAACCAGCAGCTGATCCGCCTCGATTTCGAAGAAGGGTTCGAAGGCGTTGATCCTGAGCCGCTGCACGAGCGCATTAACCAGGCGCTGGGCAACATCGGCGCGCTGGTGCTGTCTGACTACGCCAAAGGCGCGCTGGCGAGCGTGCAAACGATGATTCAGCTGGCGCGTAAAGCCAGCGTACCGGTGCTGATCGATCCGAAAGGCACCGATTTTGAGCGCTATCGCGGCGCAACCCTGCTGACGCCAAACCTTTCTGAGTTCGAAGCGGTGGCGGGCAAGTGCAAAACCGAGGAAGAACTGGTTGAGCGCGGCATGAAGATCATTGCTGACTTCGAGCTGTCCGCGCTGCTGGTCACCCGTTCCGAACAGGGGATGACGCTGCTGCAGCCGGGCAAGGCGCCGCTGCATATGCCAACCCAGGCGCAGGAAGTGTACGACGTGACCGGTGCCGGTGATACGGTGATCGGCGTGCTGGCGGCAACGCTGGCGGCGGGTAACTCCCTGGAAGAGGCGTGCTACTTCGCGAACGCCGCGGCGGGCGTGGTTGTCGGTAAATTGGGTACTTCAACCGTTTCGCCAATCGAGCTGGAAAACGCGGTGCGCGGGCGTGCGGATACCGGTTTTGGCGTCATGACCGAAGACGAGCTGAAGGTGGCCGTTGCCGCCGCGCGCAAGCGCGGTGAAAAAGTGGTGATGACCAACGGCGTGTTCGACATCCTGCACGCGGGCCACGTGTCGTATCTGGCGAATGCGCGCAAGCTGGGCGATCGCCTCATTGTGGCAGTGAACAGCGATGCGTCGACCAAACGTCTGAAGGGCGAAACGCGCCCGGTGAACCCGCTCGAGCAACGTATGATTGTGCTTGGCGCGCTGGAAGCGGTGGACTGGGTGGTGTCGTTTGAAGAAGACACGCCGCAGCGCCTGATTGCCGGGATCCTGCCAGACCTGCTGGTGAAGGGCGGCGATTACAAGCCAGAGCAAATCGCAGGTAGCGAAGAGGTCTGGGCCAACGGCGGTGAGGTGATGGTGCTCAATTTTGAGGACGGGTGTTCAACCACCAACATCATCAAGAAGATCCAGAAAGACAGTCAGTAAAAAAAACGGGCCAGTTGGCCCGTTTTTTTTTCACCCTCTCCCTGTGGGAGAGGGCATCAGGCCGCACTTACTCCTGGTCGTCCACCGGTGGAATGGCCGGTGCCGGCTTCACTTCTTCCGGCGCATTGCGGTTTTCCAGCTCGCTCAGACGCTGTTCCAGCAGCGCCAGCTTCTCGCGGGTGCGCAGCAGAACCTGGGTCTGCACGTCAAACTCTTCGCGGCTGACTAAATCAAGGCGAACCAACTGCGCCTGCAGCGTCTGGCGGATTTTCTTCTCAACGTCATCACCAAATTCACGAATGCCCTTTGGCATGGACTCATGAACCTGACGCGCGATCTGCTCAATTTTTTTCGGGTCAATCATAATGGCTTCCCTTGATAAGTCGGTGTTGATGAACATTGTAGCGCGTCATGACCCAGGATAAAGCAGATTTGTTTGAAGCTTATGCATTGCCCAGGTTAATCAATAGCGTTATAGTTATCTCGCTTATTCTCAGGGCGGGGCGAAATTCCCCACCGGCGGTAAATCAGCTTAACGCTGAAAGCCCGCGAGCGCTTTGGGTGAATGCTCAAAGGTCAGCAGATCCGGTGTAATTCCGGGGCCGACGGTTAAAGTCCGGATGGGAGAGAGTAACGATCCAGTCGGGCATGGGCCCGCTCACGTTATCTTTTTGCCGCTTATACGGCGCTCCTAAGACTGCCCTGATTCTGGTAACCATAATGTTAATGAGGTTTTTTTACCATGAATCAGACGCTACTTTCCTCTTTTGGCACTTCAACTCAACGTGTTGAACATGCACTGGATGCACTGCGCGAAGGCCGCGGTGTGATGGTGCTTGACGATGAAAACCGTGAAAACGAAGGCGACATGATTTTCGCCGCCGAAAACATGACCGTTGAACAGATGGCGCTGACCATCCGTCACGGCAGCGGCATCGTATGCCTGTGTATTACCGAAGATCGTCGTAAGCAGCTTGAGCTGCCGATGATGGTTGAGAACAACACCAGCGCCTTTGGTACCGGCTTTACCGTGACCATTGAAGCGGCGCATGGCGTGACTACCGGTGTATCGGCGGCTGACCGCCTGACCACCGTGCGTGCCGCCATTGCTGATGATGCGAAACCCTCCGATCTGCATCGTCCAGGCCACGTCTTCCCGCTGCGCGCGCAGGCGGGCGGCGTGCTGACCCGCGGTGGTCACACCGAAGCAACGATCGACCTGGTGACACTGGCGGGCTTTAAGCCTGCGGGCGTGCTGTGCGAGCTGACCAACGATGACGGCACCATGGCCCGCGCGCCAGAGTGCATCACCTTTGCGCGTCTGCACAACATGCCGGTTGTCACAATTGAAGATCTGGTGGAGTACCGCCAGGCGCACGAGCGCAAGGCCAGCTGAGACAGCTGATGTGAAAAAGCCGGGGAAACCCGGCTTTTTTGTCGCTAGTGGTAGTTAATTTTAAACAGCACCACGGTTTCAAACGGTCCGGACTGGATCGCTTTTCCCTCATCCCACGACAGCTCTGCCGTGTACTTTTGCTCATACTGCAACGTACTCCCGGTGAAGTCGGCATACTCCTGGTAGTGGTTGAAGGTAAACGGATCCGTTCCGTTCAGAATACGCAGTTTTAGCCCATTCCCAATCAATAGCGCCGTATCGTCAGCGCTGAGTTTTTCGTTCGTGTAGAATGACGAGTCCATTTTGAATCCATCAGAGCACTGCGCGTCCTGCACCTTGGTGGTTTTGACCGTAAATTCGCGAACGCGCGTTTTCTGGTTCACGATGTCGCGAGCGCTGAAGGTGCCAAAATCGATCTCCTGGTTTTCAGGGTAGATGCTGAAGGTTGCCCCGCAGTCCAGAACGGTAATGTTTTGCAAGCCGTTGATGTGATACTTCAGGTTTTTCGCGTCGGCCATCTGGTTGACCCCGCCTTTACCGTCAAACTGCACCACGATGTAATCGCCGAGGGAACTCACGTAGCCGTGAGGCGGAATCGCCTTAATTTTTACAAACAGGCGAAAGCGGGCAATAAACGTGCGTGTCGGATGAATGTCATCCGGGTTTCCGGAGCAGATCAGGTTTTCCCAGCCCATCTGCCGTATCTGATCCGGGGTATAGATGAGGATATTCTTGTTATCAAGACACTGGCGGGTGTCCACGCCATTCGGCTGGCCCGTGGCATCGTAATCCACCCCTTCGTAGGTTACGCCAAGTTCATAGTAAGGGTCCGTTGCGGTAGGATAAGGGTTAACCCAGGCGAATACGTCTTCCGGCTCAAAGCCGCCGTTGACGTTGTGATCGCAGGTAACCGGGATTTTAATGTCATCTGATTCCCAGATTTTCTGCCCCACCTGCGCGTTGCTGGGGATAGCAAAGGGCGAGATGGTTTTTGTCTCTTCAACCGGCCCGCCTGAAGCACCAAGATAGCAGTCCAGCGCCAGCGCTTCTCTTACGGGCAGAGCGGATATCAGCAGCAGGAACAGCAGATTAGCGAGCTTGCGCATCTTTATCGACCTTATGCTCGCTGAGCGTACATTTCGCCGTACCTGAACATTGCGCGTCGACCTTTTTCAGCGCACCGTAATCATCGATGTAGCCAATGCTGTAGTAGTTGCCGTGATAGTCACCGGTAGAGGTTGTCGCCGTCGCAAACGGGGCGATCATCAGGCTGTCAAAACCGGGCAGCATGGTTTTCGCATTTTTGCTCAGCCACGCCAGCGTGATGTAATAAGGCGTAGGGTTATGCACGGTGAGCCCTTTCGCGTTTGCGGTGACTTCCATACGCATTTCTGCCTGATCGCCTGCCTTTTTGGCGATGGCTTTAGGACGCCAGAACAGTTTGATCCTGCTCTGCATCGCGACCTGCATGACGCTGCGTTCCTCGCTCGCGCTGGAACTTTTCGGCGGCACCTCGCGCAGGTTGAAATAAAACAGCGATTCCCGGTCTTTCGGCAACCGGGCGGTCGCGGCCTGCTTCACAATCCGGACCTGAGACGAGGCGCCCGCTTCAAGACGTTGAATCGGCGGAAGCGCCATAAAATGGCTGTCCTCCTTGCGTCCGTTTTCATCTTCTATCCAGGAGAGCGCCAGATAAGGCAACGTTTTGCTCTGATTATCAATCTTGAGGCTGCTGGCCTTATCGCTTTCCGGAAACACAATGCGGGTGCGGTCCAGGTTAACGGCGGCGTGGGTGGTAAATGCGGTGCCGATTAACATCAGGCACAGGCTAGTGAATGAGGTCAGTTTCATCATGGTTTCTTACTGGCATGGCAGTATCAACTGCATACTGTTTTCAAGGTGTGGAGGCAGCGAGAAGCGACACTGCTGATTGTCACCCCACGTTACCCGGAATTGTTGTTCAGGCTCGACTGCTCCCAGCCAGACGTGGCCTTCGTCGGCGACCATGCCGATTTGCTGGTCACTTTCCAGCAGGTGAACAATCGCGCCCAGCGGCGGAGTGCCGGCTGGCGTACGGATAATGCCGGCAATATCGTTGCCAGCGCGCGTGGCAATCTGGCGGTAGCCAATCGCCCCCTCGGTCCAGGTGGTGGTCGTGATGCGGTTGTCCACATCGACGCCGTCAGGCAGGTTATCCAGATTGACCTGTACGCTGGCGGGAGAGTAACTGGAAACCGACGGTAAAACGCCGATACCAAAGCGGTTGGTTTCATCCCGCGACATGTTCAGCGGAATGTTGCCGACGCCGTCGGTGCTGACCATCACGCGCGGTTCGTTTCCGTAGCTGCGACGGTGCAGCGCCGCGCCTTTGGCCGTTGAGGTAAACGAGCCATTCCAGCTGGCGCTCAGGGAGTTATATTCATCAGCTTTATAACTTCCGGAGATATTCAGATCGCCAAACGGTGAATAATGCTGATAGTTGCCGCTCATCTGTGCGCCCGCGTCCGCGTGTTCACTCTCCGTCCCCGCGGAGACGCCCCAGGTATTATTGCGATCGGACGTGTCGTACCAGGAGACATTTTGGCTCAGGCTATCGCTGTTGTGCAGATCGTAACTGAGGCGATGATCCGGATCGATCGGTACGCTCAGGGACAGGTAAAACTGCGTATCGTCGTCTTCATCTTCGTAATGCGTCTTGCTCCAGGAGAGGGTGACGCCGAGGTTTTTCCAGCGCCCCAGATCAAAGTTATAGCCTGCGGTAATGCTTCCGGTCGTGGACGGGGCTTCGTTCCACCAGGTCTGACGCAGTACGTTGACGTAGAGGTTGAGCGATAACGAGCTGATGTACTGGCTGGCGGTTACGCTCAGCGTCTGCTTTTCTGTCTGACGATCGTTGTCGTCATAATCAAGGAAGCGGGCATAGCTCAGGAATTTCCGATCGGAGTAGCGGTAGCTGGCAAGCGTAAGCTGGCTGCCGGTAGTATCGAAACGCTTACTGTAGTTAAAACGGTAGCTGTAACCCGTCTGGCTATCCTGGAAGGGGAGCTGGCTGGTGGCCTGCGTGACGTCAAAAGAGAGAGCACCCAGATGCGCCATATTTTGCCCGATCCCGGCGGCAATGGAACGGTAATGATCCCCGTCGGCAAGCGTCCCGCCATAGAGCGAGGTGTTTGACAGCATTCCCCATGAGAATTCACCGCTCATAAAACCGGTGTCTTCGACGTCATGAGAGGCGTCTTTACGCGCTTTACCCGCCGCCAGCTTGTAGCGAACCTGCCCTTTACGCGTTAAAAAAGGCACCGATTCCGCCGAGACCTGGAAGGTGCTGACGCGCCCGTCTTCCTCCGTCACTTTTACGTCCAGCGTCCCCTGAACGGACTGGTTAAGATCCTGAATAACAAAGGGGCCAGGCGGAACTTTACTTTGATAAATTACGCGATCGGACAGGCTGACGGTGACGGTCGCGTTGGTTTGCGCGATACCGGTAATTTGTGGCGCATAGCCACGCAGCGACCAGGGCAGCATGCGCTCATCGCTGATCAGGGAGGCGCCGGTATAGGTAAAAGCGTCAAAGATTGAGGACTGGAAGTCCGTTTCACCCAGCGTCAGCTTAGCACCAAGTGAAGGAAGAGGGCGGAACATGTAGACGCGCGAAAAGCGTCCGTCATGATCCGAACCTGCATCGGTATGCGTTTGGCTGTACTGATAATCACTGCGCAGGCGCCATGCGCCCATATTCGCGCCCGCCGTGCCATAGGTGTTGGCGTTGTTGGTGCTGCTGCCGTCGCTGGGCTGATAGTGGCTGGCGAACAGGTTGTAATCCAGAATCACGCCCGGTACGCCATTGTCCCACGTTGCGGGTGGCATCCAGTCGGCGGCGCGGTACTGCAACCATGCCTGGGGTACGGTGACCTTCAGCGTCTGGGTCGCTTGTTCAAAATTAAAGGTGATATCCGGTCTGGAGGAAAAGTCGACGCATCCTTCTTTTTCGGGTAAGGCGTCGCGGACTTCCTCTTTCAGGGCAAACGTATCCGCCAGTTCAGGAGGAATACACACCTGTACCGTGTTATTTACCTCTTTCCAGCTAAGCTGCCAGCCGTTAGCCAGCGGTGTGTCGTTAATTGATACGGTAACAAAATAGCTGCCAGGGGTAACCGCTATTTCATTTTTAAAAAGGGAGAGGTCAACGCTGCTCCGCTGGTCTTTATCAATGGCATTGATATTAAACTCGGTGGCAGAGGCAATCTTCGTCATTAACAGGGACGCAATGATGATTTTAGATTGTAATTTATATGTCATCATCCTGTTACCAAAATAATATCACATACCGGCTGGCAAATAATGCCAGCCGGTTTTATCGTGATGCATTGCCTTATTTGTACATCAGCACATAGTTGGCAGTCGCTTCAACCTGACCCGCTGTGGCAGTTTTACCCTGAGCAACTTCCATTAATGCTTTGAAGTGCAGAGTCTGAGTGGTGGAACCCGCCAGCAGATCGACCGTTTGAGCCGAACCCAGGGTGATGTTGGCTTCGTTGTTGTCCAGCAGACGAACACCGACGTTCTGAGCACCGCTAGCATAGGTGTTGCTCATCAGGCTGGTGTCAGTAGCGTCAGTTGCTGCGCTGGTGAAGGTCACGTCAACTTTGGTCACTGGCGTATCCGTTTCGTCCGCCGGATCGTCAAGCTGGCAGTTCTCCAGATTGATATCAACCGGAACAGCGGTAGACTTTTTGTTAGCGTTGATCACGGCAGTGGTAACTTCACCGAGGTCCACTTCTTTATCAACGCTGTCTGGTGCAATGCTGCACGGTGCATCAATGACCACGCCTTTGAATTTGATTTTGCCGGAACCCTGGTCATCAGCAAAAGCAGAACCCGAAACGATGGCAGCCATCGCAACCGCTAACAATACTTTTTTACCCATATACATGAAAATATCCTTTTTCAATTGAATTCATAATCTGAATATTAATTTTCAGAATACTCGCAAAGTATAACGGGATGAGGGAGGCTTTTACGATTAATGAGGCTTAAAGATATTTTTAGAGGAGGTTAATATATAATTTATTACTATCGTAACCGGTTAATATTTCATGCAGCAGCGGTTTTTTAAGCGCAATTTAATTGGAAAATATTGCGCTTAAAAATATCCATAAAAACTCTTGATTTTCCAATTGTAAATACAGAGCCGCAGACAGTGTAAAATGCAACGACTGCGCTGGGGCGCATCAAAGAATTGCCCTCATCGATGAGGGCATCCGTGTCAGCCTATACCTGCCGTTTGCAGCAGCACCAGGCTTAACCCCATCACCGACATGCCGCACAGCACGCCGTAGCTGGGATTATTGTTAGGATCGATCTCTTTCGCCAGCGGCATCAGCTCATCGACAGAGAGCGCAACCATAATCCCGGCCACGGCAGCCATAATCGCCGCCATCACGACAGGGGAGACGAGGCTTCCAAGGATCAGCCACGCCAGTACGCCGCCGAGAATTTCGGCCATCCCGGAAATCCCCGCCCAGAAGACGGCAGTACGTTTTGAACCCGTTGCGGCATAAACCGGCCCGGCCACGGCAAGTCCTTCAGGAATATTGTGTAAGGCTACCGCCAGCGCGACACCAAATCCCATTTCCAGATTGCTGCTGGCCGTGACATACGTGGCGACACCTTCCGGGAAGTTGTGCAGGCTGATACCCAGCGTCAGCAGGATCGCCGTGCGCTTGATGTTGCCGGGGATTGGAGTAACGCTTTTTTGCATCAAATCCTGAGGGTGGGCGTGGGGCAGCATACGGTCGAGCGCAAAATAGCCCAGCAGACCAACGATGAACATGCCGTAGCCCAGAACCGGAGACATTCCCTCGGTGTGAAGCGCTGCTGGCAGCATCTCCATCAGCGAGATAAGCAGCATGATCCCAGCGGCGAAGCCCAGCGAGAACGCCAGAAGACGATTAGACGGTTTTTGCCCGAGCACGCCGAGGAACGCACCGATAAAGGTCGCGGCACCCGCAAGCACGGTCAAAATTAAGGGTACTGACATGCACTCTCCTTAAGCGATATCTTACGTTCAAATTTCCTGATGATGATCTTCACGGTTATCTGCGTTTATCTTCACCTGAATGCGCGTAATGTAGAACCATCAAATTGACACCTTCTCTAAGGATACCACCATGTCTTCTTCTCGTATGCCTGCACTGTTTTTAGGCCACGGCAGCCCAATGAACGTTCTGGAAGACAACGTTTATACCCGCGCCTGGCGTCATCTGGGGGAGACATTGCCGCGTCCGAAGGCGATTGTGGTGGTGTCTGCGCACTGGTTTACCCGTGGTACCGGCGTGACGGCCATGGAAGCGCCTAAAACCATTCATGATTTCGGCGGCTTCCCGCAGGCGCTGTATGATACGCATTATCCGGCTCCCGGCTCGCCTGCGCTGGCACAGCGGCTGGTAGAGTTGCTCGCACCTGTTCCAGTGGCGCTGGATAAAGAAGCCTGGGGCTTTGACCACGGCTCGTGGGGTGTACTGATTAAGATGTACCCTGATGCAGATATTCCGATGGTGCAGTTAAGTATCGACAGCACTAAACCGGCGGCCTGGCATCTGGAAATGGGCCGCAAACTGGCGACCCTGCGTGATGAGGGCATCATGCTGGTGGCAAGCGGCAACGTGGTGCATAACCTGCGTACGGCGCGCTGGCACGGTGAGAACACGCCATACCCGTGGGCGAGCGCTTTTAACGCCTACGTCAAAGCGAACCTGACCTGGCAAGGCCCGGTTGAGAAGCATCCGTTAGTGAACTATCTGGATCACGAAGGCGGTTCGCTCTCTAACCCGACGCCGGAACACTTCCTGCCGCTGCTGTATGTGTTAGGTGCATGGGACGGTCAGGAGCCGGTTACCATTCCGGTTGACGGCATTGAGATGGGCAGTTTGAGTATGCTGTCGGCGCAGGTGGGGTAAAAACATGCCCGGTAAGCGTAGCGCCACCGGGCAAGTTTTATTCAACAAAAATATGCGGATAGAACCGTGACAGATCCTGCGTAATCAACGCGCGATCTTCGCGAATACCAATCCCGGCAGGATGATCGTTAATAAGCCAGCTGCCGATCAGCGTATAGCTGTCGCCAAACTTCGGCAGTTGATAAAACTCCTGGACGATCATCCCTTCTTCACCGTATGGCCCTTCAACCGCTTCCAGCGTTTTACCGTTTTCGATAATGGAGACGTTCGCGCCTTCGCGGGAAAAGATAGGCTTAACGACGTATTTCTCCATCGGCGGGAACTCATCTTCGGCAAAGTAAGCTGGCAACAGGTTAGGGTGGTTCGGGAACATCTCCCACAGCATCGGCAGCAGGGCTTTGTTGGAGATAATGCTCTTCCACGCCGGTTCCAGCCAGCGCACGCCCGCGTCTTCCAGCTTGGTGGAGAACATTTCACGCAGCATATATTCCCACGGATAGAGCTTGAACAGGTTGCTGATCACCTGATCCTGCATATCCGTAAACTGACCTTTTTCACCCAGGCCAATATCTTCGATATAGAGGAATTCAGTCGCCACTTCCGCTTCGGCCGCGCAGTCCTGCAGATACTGAACCGTGCCCCTGTCTTCTTCCGTGTCGCGACAGCAGGCAAGATGCAGCAGATTGAAGCCAAACTGCTCCCGCAGTTCGGCGAAACGCTCAATCAGCTTTTCCTGCAGGCTGTTGAACTGGTCGCTACCTTCCGGCAGGTTTCCGGCGTTCATCTGATCTTCCAGCCAAATCCACTGGAAGAATGCCGCTTCGTAAAGAGAGGTCGGCGTATCCGCGTTGTTTTCTAGAAGCTTCGGCTCACCCACGCCATCCCACGCCAGATCGAGGCGAGAGTAAAGCGAAGGCTGATTCGTTTTCCACGACTGACGGACGAAACTCCAGGTGTGCTTCGGAATACGGAATTTAGTCATCAGCTCGTCGCTGTCGATGACTTTATCCACCACCTTCAGGCACATCTGGTGCAGCTCGGCCGTCACCTCTTCCAGTTTTTCCACCTGGTCGAGCGTCAGTTTGTAGTAAGCATCTTCACACCAGTACGGCTCGCCGTACATGGTGTGGAAGTTAAAACCGTATTCAGTGGCTTTTTCGCGCCAGTCCGGGCGCTCGGTAATACCGACTCGTTCCATGATCAGCCGCCCATTGAGCGAGTGGAAGTGCCTGTTGCACTACGCTGCATGCTGGTCTGTTTCGCCACAGACTCACCGAACCCACCGCGGGTGATGGTGCTGGTGGTCGCAGGCTTCGGCGCCATCGCGGTTTTCGGGACGGTCACGGTGCGGCCCGGGGTCGCTGCGCCATAGCCTTTGCCGCTGGCATCGGTATATTGACCATAAGCCGGGCTGGCCGGGTTTTTCGAGCTAAACAGCGGTTGCTGCTGATAGCCCGCACCGCCGCCCATCAGGCGGCCCATCATGTAACCTGCCATTAATGGCATCCAGAAGCTGCCGCTGGACTGCGCCTGCGCCTGATTCTCCGGCGCAGTACCTGCCTGAGCTGGCGTCTGCTGACACTGTCCTTCACCAAATTCCGCCACGCAGTCTTCGCGTGAGGCGTATTTCGGCGCGGTGCGTTCCGCTTCTTTCAGGGCGTTGGTGTAGGCGGTTTTACATTCTGCTGTCTGGCCGGTTGCGGCGGAGCAGTCGTCCGCGTTTTGATACAGCGAAACCGTTTCGTCGTTTTTCTCACAGCCTGCCAGCATAAAGACAGCGGTTACTGCCAGCGCAACAGGGGTGAGATGACGTGCGTTCCAGCTTTTGCGGAACGACGCGTGGTTAATCGTTTTTGTCCGTTTCATGTTTGTCTTCCAGGACCCAGTGGTAATAACGCTCAGGATAGTGGATGAGTGGTTGAAAATGAAGCGAAGAGGGGCGGAATCAGGGGGATCTTTACGTTGGCTTACGTTCGGGTGTGATTCAGCTGCGCCCTCTCCCGGTGAGAGAGGGCGTGATAACACTCTTAGTTACGGAACGGGTTAGAACCGCTGCTTGCAGGTGCAGTGCTACGCGCGGCCGCTGGCTGTGCGGCAGGGGCGCTGCCGTTAGCGTTGAAGTTATCAACGGCGGCAACCTGCTCCGGGTTCTCCGGCGCAACGCTGTCCGGCGAGGTAGAGACCGGTTTGCCCAGCGCGCTGTTCAGCATCTGCAGGTCTTGCTCGTTCAGCGTACCCAGAGCCTGCTTAATGTTCAGCTGGTTAATCAGGTACTGATAACGCGCGCTGGAGAGCTGCTGTTTCGCGTTGTACAGCGTGGTGGTCGCGTCGAGCACGTCAACGATAGTACGTGTACCGACCGAGTAACCCGCTTCCATCGCGTCCAGGGAGCTCTGTGCAGACACAACGGCCTGTTTATAGGCGTTGATACTACTGATAGACGCGTTCACGTTGTTGAAGGACGAACGCACGGTCTGCACCACGTTGCGGTGCGCGCTTTCCAGCTGCTCGCTCGCGCCAACAAAGTTGTACTGCGCCTGCTTCACCTGGGAGTTTACTTGACCGCCCTGGTACAGTGGCAGAGAGAAGCTCAGGCCCACTTTGTTCTGACCCATATTGCTGTCGTCATACTGGGCAGAATTGGTTTTAGAGCCGCTGTAGGTCGTGTCAGAAACGCCGGTGGACGCGCTCAGGCTCAGGGTTGGCAGGTGGCCGTCCTGCGCCTGACGAATTTGCTCGCGGGCCAGGTCCTGGCTCAGACGCGCCTGCAGCAACGTCAGGTTGCGGTTTTCCGCCTCTTTCAGCAGGGCGTTAACGGCCTGCGGCTTATCCGTTTTGAAGCTGTCGACGTTCAGGGAAGCCAGCTCAGGATAGTAATTCCCGGTCACCTGGCGCAGGGATTCCAGCGCGTTGTCGAGGTTATTACGCGCGGTCACTTCGTTAGCCAGCACGGTGTCGTACTGTGAACGGGCGTTCTGCACGTCGGTGATCGCCACCAGACCCACGTTGAAGCGCTGGGTGGTTTGATCCAACTGGCGGTAGATCGCCTGTTTCTGCGCTTCGGTGTAGGAGAGCGCGTCAATGGCGCTCAGCACGTTGAAGTACGCGGTGGCAGTATTCAGGATCAGCGTTTGCTGGTCGGTCTGATAGGTCACATCCTGGATGCCCGCGCTCTTTTCCTGCAGGGTCAGGGCGCGCCATTTGGACATATCAAACAGCGTCTGTGTTAATTGCAGTGAGGCGCTGGTAGCATTGGAGTTAACGCCGTTAGCGTCGCGGAAACCGTTGCTGTAGGTATAATCTGCACCTAAACCTAACTGCGGCAGCAGCGGGCTACGCGCTTCGTTAATCTTTTCAAACGCAGCATCACGATCGGCCGCTGATTTACGTAAATCAGGGTTGCCCAGACGTGCCTGCTGGTAGACCTGTAACAGGTTTTCCGCCTGGCTCATTGCACTGAAGCCCGTCAGGCTCAGGCCGATAAGGATGGGGAGCAATTTCTTCATTTGCATTCCTTGTTGTGAAGCAGTATTAGCGCTGATCTAATTAAAAAATAATTGCCGATTCTAACAGAATCATCCACACCAAAAGGTTGGCGTTACGTGCCATCTGGCGGTAATTTGCACCAATCTACCATATAGCCTTACAAACGGCAGCCAAACAGCCTTGAAATTCATAATTTCATCACCATTGCTACCAGGACTCGACTCATGCAAAAACCAGAAAAGTTGCCCGTGACATTCGCCAAAAACGATGTAGAAATTATTGCACGAGAAACGCTTTATAGCGGTTTTTTTTCGATGGATCTTTACCGTTTCAGGCATCGCCTGTTCAACGGTGAAATGAGCGGCGAAATCAGACGTGAAATTTTTGAGCGCGGGCATGCGGCTGTCTTGCTACCCTTTGACCCAGTGCGTGACGAAGTCGTGCTGGTGGAGCAGATCCGCATTGCCGCGTATGACACCAGTGAAAGCCCGTGGCTGCTGGAGATGGTGGCAGGGATGATCGAAGAGGGCGAGTCGGTTGAAGACGTCGCCCGTCGCGAGGCGCTGGAAGAGGCCGGGCTGGTGGTAGGCCGCACAAAACCGGTGTTGAGCTATCTGGCGAGTCCGGGTGGCACCAGCGAACGCTTATCCATTATGGTGGGCGAAGTGGACGCCACGACCGCAGAAGGTATTCACGGTCTGGCTGATGAAAACGAAGATATTCGGGTTCATGTGGTGAGCCGGGAACAGGCTTATCAGTGGGTAGAAGAGGGGAAAATCGACAACGCAGCGTCTGTCATCGCCCTGCAATGGCTGCAGCTGCATTATCAGACATTACGAAACGAGTGGAAAAAATGAAGCGCTATACGCCTGACTTCCCAGAAATGATGCGCCTGTGCGAAACCAATTTCGCACAGCTGCGCCGCCTGCTGCCGAGAAACGACGCACCCGGCGAAACGGTAAGCTATCAGGTGAGCAACGCGCAGTATCGGTTAACGATAACAGAATCAACGCGCTACACTACGCTGGTGGAAATAGAACAAACAGCGCCCAGCATCAGCTACTGGAGCCTGCCGTCAATGACGGTGCGTCTCTATCATGACGCGATGGTCGCTGAAGTGTGTTCAAGTCAGCAGATCTTTCGCTTCAAGGCGCGGTATGATTATCCGAATAAAAAGTTGCATCAACGCGACGAAAAGCATCAAATTAACCAGTTTTTAGCCGACTGGCTAAGATATTGTTTAGCACATGGAGCAATGGCGATTCCGGTTTGTTAGCGTCATAAACCTACCTAAGGACACCATTTGGAAAGCCTGTTGAACCTGACTGTTGCTGGTGGGGCGCCAGTCAGGATATTACAAATCACCGATACCCACCTTTTTGCCGAAAAGCATGAAACTTTGCTGGGGGTTAATACTTGGGAGAGTTATCAGGCGGTACTGAGCGCCATTCACGCTGAACATCGCGACTGCGACCTGATTGTCGCAACGGGCGATCTGGCGCAGGACCAGTCCTCCGCGGCCTACCAGCATTTTGCTGAAGGCATCGCGAGCTTTAGCGTGCCTTGCGTCTGGCTGCCCGGAAACCACGATTTCCAGCCCGCAATGTACAGCTCCCTTCAGGATGCGGGGATTTCTCCGGCGAAGTGCGTATTTGCGGGTGAACAGTGGCAGATCCTGCTGCTGGACAGCCAGGTATTTGGCGTCCCGCACGGTGAATTAAGCGAGTTTCAACTCGACTGGCTGGAGACCAAACTGGCTGCCGAACCTGAACGTCATACGCTGCTGTTGCTCCATCATCATCCGCTGCCGGCGGGCTGCAGCTGGCTGGATCAGCACAGCCTGCGTAACTCCGCGGCGCTGGATAGCGTGCTGGCGAAATACCCGCGCGTGAAACACCTGCTGTGCGGACACATCCATCAGGAACAGGATCTCGACTGGAACGGACGTCGCATGCTGGCGACGCCGTCAACCTGTGTGCAGTTTAAGCCGCACTGCGCCAACTTTACGCTGGATACCATCGCGCCAGGTTGGCGCTGGCTGGAACTGCATGCCGACGGCACGCTGACCACGGAAGTCTGCCGTCTGGCAGGCGCAGAGTTCCGCCCGGATACCGCTTCAGAAGGCTACTGATGTCTACGCTCCTTTATCTGCACGGATTCAACAGCTCGCCGCGCTCCGCAAAAGCGACGCAGTTTCGCCAGTGGCTGAGCGAGCATCACCCCCACGTTGAGATGATTATCCCGCAGCTGCCGCCGTACCCGGCGGAGGCGGCGGAAATGCTCGAATCGATCGTGCTTGAACACGGCGGTGAATCCTTTGGCGTAGTCGGCTCATCGCTGGGCGGGTACTATGCCACCTGGCTCTCACAATGCTTTATGCTGCCCGCCGTTGTGGTTAATCCGGCGGTACGGCCATTTGAGCTGCTGAGGGACTTTCTTGGCGAAAACGAGAACCCCTACACCGGGCAGCAATATGTGCTAGAGTCACGCCATATTTACGATCTCAAAGTTATGCAGGTCGACCCGCTTGAAGCGCCGGATCTCATCTGGCTGCTGCAGCAGACGGGTGATGAAGTGCTGGATTACCGCCAGGCAGTGGCGTATTACGCCTCCTGCCGCCAGACTATAGAAGAGGGCGGAAACCATGCTTTCACGGGCTTTGAGGATCATTTCACCCAGATTGTCGATTTTCTTGGACTGCACAGCCACTGACAATCAATGCGAATTGCTAGTTTAAATCATGACGCAAACCTATAACGCTGATGCCATTGAGGTACTCACCGGGCTTGAGCCGGTTCGCCGCCGCCCGGGGATGTATACCGATACGACGCGCCCGAACCATCTGGGCCAGGAAGTTATTGATAACAGTGTGGACGAAGCGCTGGCGGGCCATGCCAAACGCGTTGACGTCATCCTGCACGCCGATCAGTCGCTGGAGGTCATCGACGACGGTCGCGGCATGCCGGTGGACATCCACCCGGAAGAGGGCGTGCCTGCCGTTGAGCTGATTCTCTGCCGACTGCACGCGGGCGGTAAGTTCTCCAACAAGAACTATCAGTTCTCCGGTGGTCTGCACGGCGTGGGGATTTCCGTGGTGAACGCCCTGTCCAAACGCGTGGAAGTGAACGTCCGTCGCGACGGTCAGGTCTACAACATCGCGTTTGAAAACGGCGAGAAGGTGCAGGATCTGCAGGTTGTCGGCACGTGCGCTAAACGCAACACCGGCACGAGCGTCCACTTCTGGCCTGACGAAAGCTTCTTCGACAGCCCGCGTTTTTCCGTTTCTCGCCTGACGCATCTGCTGAAAGCCAAAGCGGTACTGTGCCCGGGCGTGGAAATTACCTTTAAAGATCACGTCAACAACACCGAGCAGACCTGGTGCTATGCCGATGGCCTGAACGACTACCTGTGCGAAGCGGTAAACGGCCTGCCGACGCTGCCGGAAAAACCGTTTGTCGGTAACTTTAGCGGTGATACCGAAGCGGTGGACTGGGCGTTGCTGTGGCTGCCGGAAGGCGGCGAGCTGCTGACCGAAAGCTACGTCAACCTGATCCCAACCATGCTCGGCGGTACCCACGTCAACGGCCTGCGTCAGGGACTGCTGGACGCGATGCGTGAGTTCTGCGAATACCGCAACATTCTGCCGCGCGGCGTGAAGCTCTCGGCGGAAGATATCTGGGACCGCTGCGCCTACGTGCTCTCCGTGAAGATGCAGGATCCGCAGTTTGCCGGTCAGACCAAAGAACGTCTGTCATCGCGCCAGTGCGCGGCGTTCGTCTCCGGCGTGGTGAAAGATGCGTTTACCCTGTGGCTGAACCAGAACGTTCAGGCGGCTGAGATGCTGGCTGAAATGGCGATCTCCAGCGCCCAGCGTCGTCTGCGTGCCGCGAAGAAAGTGGTGCGTAAAAAGCTGACCAGCGGCCCTGCGCTGCCGGGCAAGCTGGCGGACTGCACCGCGCAGGATCTCAACCGCACCGAGCTGTTCCTCGTGGAAGGGGATTCGGCGGGTGGGTCGGCCAAACAGGCGCGCGATCGTGAATATCAGGCGATCATGCCACTCAAGGGTAAGATCCTGAACACCTGGGAAGTCTCTTCAGACGAAGTGCTGGCCTCGCAGGAAGTGCACGACATCTCCGTTGCGATCGGCATCGATCCGGACAGCGAGGATCTGAGCCAGCTGCGCTACGGCAAGATCTGTATTCTCGCGGATGCGGACTCCGATGGTCTGCACATCGCCACGCTGCTGTGCGCGCTGTTTGTGAAGCACTTCCGCACGCTGGTGAAAAACGGTCACGTCCACGTGGCGCTGCCGCCGCTCTACCGTATCGACCTCGGCAAAGAGGTTTACTACGCGCTGACGGAAGAAGAGAAGGCGGGCGTGCTGGAGCAGCTTAAGCGTAAGAAGGGCAAACCAAATGTGCAGCGCTTTAAAGGGCTGGGCGAAATGAACCCGATGCAGCTGCGCGAAACGACGCTGGATCCGAACACGCGCCGCCTGGTGCAGCTGACGATCAGCGACGAAGACGAACAGCAAACCAACGCCGTGATGGATATGCTCCTCGCCAAGAAACGTTCGGAAGACCGACGTAACTGGCTGCAGGAGAAAGGGGATATGGCGGATATTGAGGCCTGATGCCCTCACCCTAACCCTCTCCCACAGGGAGAGGGAATGGATCGTAGGCCCGGTAAGCATTAGCGCCACCGGGCTTTTTTACATCAAAACTCCATCTTGACCGTAAACTGCACTTCGCGCGGGTCGCCAATCTGGTTGCCCAGGTTGTTGGTCGCAATCGACGACGTGTAGTAGGTCTTATCAAACAGGTTCTTCACGTTCACCTGCAGCGTCACCGGATACTGCAGCTTCATCTTATACGCCGCAAACGCATCCGCCACGAAATAGCCCGGCAGATAATAATCCGCGCCGTTGGTCGCCGAGCGGCGGCTTACGCCGTGCCCGCCGCCGCCGAGCGTCAGGGTATTCCCGGCAAACGCATTATGAATATCGTACGTCAGGAAGAGTGAGCCGGTGTGGCGCGGCACGTTCGGCAGCGGTTTGCCCGCGTAGTCCGGGTCTTCAAGCACCTTCGCGTCGGTATAGCCGTAGCTGGCGATAATATTGGTGTTCTCGGTCAGTGACCCGGCAAGATCCACCTCCACACCCTGGGAGCGCACGCGGCCCGCGGTTTTGGCGATGGTTTCGCCCCCAATGCTTTCGGTATACAGCACGTTGCGCTTGTGAATATCAAACAGCGCGATATTGGCGGTAATGCCGTCGAACAGATCGAACTTTGCCCCTACTTCGTACGCGTTTGAGGTTTCCGGCGGCAGGTCGCCAATGTAGCTCGCAATGGACGACTGCGGCATAAACGTCTGCGAATAGTTGGCAAACAGCGAGACTGCTGGCGTCAGTTTGTAAACCAGCCCCAGCTTCGGCGTCCACTGCTCGTCGCGGCTATCGGTATTGACGTTAAACGGACGACCTTTGCCCGCGTACTGGGTGTAATACTGGTAGCGCAGCCCGGCGACGGCGATCCATTTATCCGTCAGGTACAGGGCATCCTGGGCGTAGGCCGAGTAGCTCTCCTGCTTGAGCGTCTGGTCGCTGTCAGCGGCGGAGACGGTTGTACACTCGTCGAGTTTGCCGTAAACCGGATTATAGATATTGAAACCTTTAACGTTCTTACAGCGCATCATGTCCGTGCGCAGCAGATCGTAATTTTCATACGACACGCCGGTGAGGATCTCATTATAAAAGCCCGCGATATCCACGTTGCCCTGCAGATCCGCACGGGTGCTGTGCATGCGCTGGGTCGAGCCCTGGGTTGCATCCACCCGGCGGGTCAGGGTGCCGGTTTTTGAATCGTAGGCCATGACGCGGGCCTGGTTGTCACTGTATTTATCCTGGCTGTAGCTGTAGTCGAACTTCGCGGTCCACTGGCTGTTGAGGCGGTATTCCGCGTTAAGCTGAGCGAGATCGGACTGCCCGTCGGTCACGTTGAAGGGCTCGTCAAAGCGGGTTTTGCGATCGACGTCGACGGCCTTTTTAGTGTTGAGATCGAAGATCGTTCCGCGATCGAACGGCGTCTTATAGTCGCGATGCGAATAGAGCACGGTCACGGTGGCATCGTCGCCGAACCAGGTGAGCGACGGGGCGATAAAGGTGCTGCGTTCGTTGCCAAAATTACGCCAGTAATCCTCGTCCTGATACTCGCCCGTGAGGCGATACGCCAGGCGCGTGCCCTCAATCGGACCGGTGACATCGACCTGTCCGGTGCCGCCGCCAAAGCTGGAAGAGGTGGCAGAAATCGAGCCACCGAAGATTTTCTCCGGGCGCTTCGTGACGACGTTAATCAGGCCGCCCGGATCGAGAATGCCGTACAGCGTTGAGGCCGGGCCTTTCAGCACCTCCACGCGTTCGGTTGCGGCGTTAAAGCTGCGCGGCAGCACGGTGCGCAGGCCGTTGGTCATGATGGAGCCGTCGCGGTTTGCGCCAAACCCGCGGCGTACGAAGGCATCCTGCGTACCGCCCAGAGTGTTGGTCTGCACCACGTTGCTGACGTTATAGAGCGCTTCATCGAGCGTGGTGGCGTGCTGATCCGCCAGCACCTTATCGCTGACGGTATTCACCACCTGCGGGATATCCAGCATCGGCATGTTGGTCAGCGTGGCGGTGGAGGTATTCAGCGGCTGGTAGCCGTTGGTGGCATCCGCCGTAGCATTTGGATCGGCGGTGACGGTAAGCGTTTCGCCGTCTTTAGCCGTGGTGTCTGCTGCCTGCGACAGCGGCGCCATAAACAGCAGTGAAAAGAGCGCGCGCCCTTTTATCCCAGAGAGTGAAGGTGTGAACGTAGCCATTACAACTATTATCCCAAAATATCCGTGAAGCACCTTCACGGAAGAACCTGTGAGTCATTGCCCTTTATGGTCTGCCCGTTAGCCAGAACTGGCATCGAACATGTAATTGAGAATCATTCAATCATGCGGAAATGTAGTAGTAAATGAAAAAAGATAAAAATCGGCTACATCTCTGAAACGTAACGGAAAAGCACAGAGGTAATCAATTAATCAATTGAAAATTAAGTCTTTATTGTTTTACCGACCAGTGTAGTAGCACACCTTTACCCCTGGTTTTTTCAGGGTGTTTCTTCCCTTGACTACTACATGGCGCGGCCTCAAACTATCAAAAGAGAATGATTTTTATTTATATTTGTTTCCCTTTTTTATTACGTTGGCATGCACGTGGCTCACAACACGACAAAACCGGGTCTGGTTCTGGAGAATCTTTCTGCCGGTTATCAGAAAAAAATCATCGTTGATGATATTTCCCTTGCGATCCCCCAGCAGAAAATCACCGTTCTGGTGGGGGCGAACGGCTGCGGAAAATCCACGCTGCTGAGTACCATCGCACGTTTGCTTCAGCCGCTTGGCGGCGCGGCGGTTCTCGACGGCAAGGCGATCCACGCGCAGCCGACGAAAGCCGTCGCCCGCCAGCTTGGCATCCTGCCGCAGTCTCCGCTGCTGCCGGAAGGGTTAACCGTCTTTGAGCTGGTCTCGCGCGGGCGTTTTCCCTGGCAGAACGTTATGCGCCAGTGGAGCGACGAGGACGAGCAGGCGGTGGAGGAGGCCCTGCGCCTGACCGGCACGGCCGAGTTTGCCCACATGCCCGTCGAAAGCCTGTCCGGCGGCCAGCGTCAGCGCTGCTGGATCGCCATGGCGCTGGCGCAGCAAACGCCCTATATCCTGCTGGATGAACCCACCACGTTCCTCGATCTCCGCTACCAGGTGGAGATCCTCGAACTGCTGCATACGCTGACGCGCGAGCACGGACGTACCGTGGTGGTGGTGCTGCACGATCTCAACTTCGCCGTGAGCTACGGCGATTCGCTGGTCTTTTTACGCCAGGGAAAAGTCGAGGGCGTACTGCATGAAGGGGACGCCTGCACGCCGGAGCTGATTAAAGCGGTGTTTGATGTCGACGTGCATATGTCCATCAATCCGCTGACCGGTAAACCGTTCTTTATGCCGTTTCGCCAGGTCGCAAAACAATCATGATGCGCACCTCTCTGGCTTTCCTGATGTTCGCCCTGCTGCTTGCAACGGGTGCGATTGCCCATCTGGGGATCGGCGCCCGCTTTATCGCCCCGCAAACGGTGGTGGAGGCCATCCTCCACTTCGATCCGCGCAATTTCGACCATAACATCATCATCAAGCTCAGACTGCTGCGCCTCTGCGCCGCGATGGTGACGGGGGCCGCGCTCGGCGTGGCGGGCGTGCTGCTGCAATCCACGATCCGCAACCCGCTCGGCGAACCGCATATTCTGGGGCTCAACGCCGGGGCGGCGCTGGCTGTGGTGCTGACGAGCGCGCTGGGGATGACGCTGCCGTTTGGGCGCCCGCTGATTGCCGCCGCCGGAGCCGCGGCGCTGTTTCTGCTGGTGCTCACGTTCTCCTCGTCCGGACGCACCGGGCTTACGCCGATGAAGGTCACGCTGTGCGGCGTGGCGTTGTCGGCGTTTGCCTCGTCGATAACCGCCACGGTGCTCATCCTCGATGAACAGACGCTGCTCGCCATGCGCACCTGGCTGGCGGGGGATTTAGCGGGGGTCAGCGGTGAAACGATTGCCGCTGCCCTGTGGGTGGCTGGCGTGGGCTTTGCGCTGGCGCTCTGGCTGTCGCCCTCGCTCAACATGCTGGCGCTGGGCGACAGAATGGCGCAGGGGCTTGGCGTATCGCTGCTGAAAACGCGGCTGCTTGCCCTGATGGCCATCGCGCTGCTCTGCGGTGCGGCGGTCTCCCTCGCCGGGCCGATCGGCTTTATCGGCCTCGTGGTGCCTCAGCTCGTTCGCCGTCTGGTGTCGGTCGATCTGCGCGTGATGGTGCCGCTGTCCGCCCTGTGCGGGGCGCTGGTTCTGCTGCTGGCGGATATCGCTGCCCGCACGCTGTTTTCGCCCTGGGAGCTGGCAACCGGCATCATGACCGCGCTGGTTGGCGCCCCGGTCTTTATCTTCATGGCCTCGAGGATGTTTAAATGAACCGCGCCGGACTGCGTGCGCTACGCGTTGGCACCTTCTCGGCGCTGGTCCGCCCAAAGGCGCTGGTATGTCTGGTCATCCTGACGCTGGCCGCCTGCCTGCTGACGGGGTTTGGCCTGACGCACGGCTCTCTGCCCATCCCTACTTCCGCCATCGGGCGCGCGCTGTTTTATCCAGAAAGCCTGACGTCAGAGACGCGCTACATCGTGATGGATATCCGCCTGCCGCGCCTGCTGATGGCGGCGCTGTGCGGTGGGATGCTCGGCATGGCGGGGGCGGCAATGCAGTCCATTACCCGCAATGGCCTGGCCGATCCGGGGCTTATCGGGGTGAAAGAGGGCTGTAGCGCGGCGGTACTGCTGCTGATATTTCAGTTCCCGGCGCTGGGCCTGGCCTGGCGGCCGCTGGTTGGCATGGCCGGGGGGCTGCTCACCGCGCTGCTGGTGGTGGCCCTGGCGCGCGATATCTCACGTCCGCGATTCATCCTGATCGGCATCGGCGTGTCGTGGGTCTTTGCCGCCGCAATGGGCGTTTTTATGACTACGGCGGACGTGCGCGACGTGCAGACGGCGATGCTGTGGCTGGCGGGCAGCCTCCACGCGGCAAACTGGACGCTGGTCTGCATTGCCGCTGCCTGGGCGCTTCCGGCGTTTGCGCTGATGCTGTTTACCGCCCGCGCTGCGGACGTGGCGCTGCTTGGTAACTACACCGCAGCGGGCCTTGGCGTGCGCACAAACCGGCTGGCGCTTCTAAGGGTACTCGCCCCGGTAGTGCTGACGGCGGCCTGCGTCTCCTGCGTGGGCAGCATTGGTTTTGTCGGGCTGATTGCGCCGCACATGGCGCGCCTGCTGCTCCGCGGCGGGCAAACGGCGCTCCTGACGGGTAGCGCCGTGCTGGGGGCGCTGCTGGTGCTACTGGCGGATAACGTCGGGCGGCTGGCATTCCTCCCGCTGCAGCTGCCGGCGGGAATTGTGATTTCACTGATTGGCGGACCGTTTTTCCTGCTGCTGCTCTGGCAGCGTCGGGACAGATTTTAGGGGATTAACATGCGCATACTGTTTTCATTGCTGTTGCTGGTGGGGTTTGCGGCGAGCGCGACCGAGCCGACGCAGACGTTTACTGACGATCTGAACCGTAAGGTGGTGGTGCCGGTGCATCCGAAACGGATCGTCTCGCTACACGACCTGGACATTACTATTCCGCTGATTGAACTTGGCGTACCGCCGGTGGCGAGCCATGGCCGCACCCGGCCGGACGGCAGCCATTTTCTGCGCTCCAGCGGCATGTTGACCGGCGTCGACTTCGATAATTCCGACATCAAGTTTATCGGCACTGCGGATATCGACATTGAAGCCATCGCCGCCGCAAAGCCTGACCTGATCATTACCGAGCCGACGCGAAATACCCCGGTGGAACAGCTGGAGAAAATTGCCCCGACGGTGAGTATCGATCATCTCGACGGCGGCGCGCCGGAGATCTACCGCAAGCTGGCGCAGCTGACGGGCACGCAGGCGCGGCTCAAGGTTCTGGAGCGGCGCTATCAGGAGCAAATTAAGGCGCTGAAAGCGACTATTGATACCCGCAAAGTGAGCGTGTCGGTGATTCAGGCCAATCAGGGGAAAATCAACGCCATGCACAGCTATCACTCGCTGGGCCGCGTGCTGCGTGATGCCGGGTTCACCTTCCCGCCGCTGATTGAGTCTATCCCGGAAGGGGGACGCATTGACGTCAGCGCCGAGCGGCTGCCGGAGCTGGATGCGGATTTCGTTTTCGCCACCTGGCGCGGGGATACGGGCGGCAAACCGCAGGATGAGCTGGCGGCGATGGATGCGGTGATGCCGGGCTGGTGTCAGTTCCTGAATGCCTGTCGGACCGGACATTACGTGCTGATCTCGCGTGAAGAGGCCATCTCGAACTCGTTCGCCTCGTTAGGGCTGATGGCCGCGCAGGTCCAGTCGCAGATTGCCGGACGTCCGCTGCCGGAGGCGTCACGATGAGCCGTAAAGTTGATCTCTTCGGCGACCGCCTCCGCTCCCGGTCGCACCAGCTCACGCCGCGCCTGCTGCAGGTGGCGCGCTATATCAATGAAAATCGTGAAGCGGTGATGGAGCAGACGGCAATGGAGATCGCGACGCTGCTGAAAACGTCGGACGCTACCGTCGTTCGCGCCATCCAGGCGCTGGGTTTCGCCGGGCTGCGCGATCTCAAGCAGACGCTGGAGCAGTGGTTTGGCCCGGTCGTGACCTCCAGCGAAAAGATCTCCACCACGGTGAATACGCTGACCAGCGACGTCAATGCGAGCATTGATTTCGTGCTGGAGGGGCATCAGCATACGTGTGAAGTGTTGTCTGAACCCCACAACCGCTTCGCGATGGCGCAGGCGGTCTCGCTGCTGGCGCAGGCGAGGCAGGTTGCCATATTTGGGATTGGCGCATCCGGGATTTTGGCCGACTACACCGCCAGGCTGTTCAGCCGGATGGGGCTACCCGCCACGCCGCTTAACCGCACCGGAATAGGGCTGGCCGAGCAGCTGATAGGTCTCCAGCGCGGGGATGTGCTGATCATGATGGCGCAAAAATCCGCGCATCGGGAAGGACAGACCACGCTGCGCGAAGCGAAACGGCTGGGGATCCCCACCATTTTGCTCACCAATGCCACCGACTCCCGATTCAGCAAAGAGGCCAGCGTGGTGATCCACGTACCGCGCGGCGGCGAGAAGGGCAAAATCCCGCTCCACGGCACGGTGCTGCTGTGCCTGGAGATGATTGTGTTATCCGTCGCCTCCACCGAGCCGCAGCGCACCATCAAGTCGATGAAGCGCATCAACGAGCTTCACCGTGGGCTAAAGCCGGGCAAGAAAAGCAGTTGATTGTCTCCCTCTCCTTTGAAGGAGAGGGGCGGGTGAGGGTGTCATACCGCACGATGGTTCTTCCGGTACTGCAGCGGCGTCTCGCCAATCCCCTTCTTAAATGCGCTGATAAACCAGGTCACGTCAGAAAATCCCACCCGCGCGGCAATCTCCCGCACGCTCGCGTCACTGTGCAGCAGGCATTCGCACGCCTTTCGCAGGCGGAGCGTGTTCAGGTAGTGGTGGATTTTCTCCCCCGTCTCCACATGAAATTTTCGCGACACGTAGCTGCGCGATCTGCCCAGTTCCGCTGCCAGCGCGTCGAGGCGGAATTTCTCCTGATAATGCTCGTCCAGCCAGAACATCACCTGGCTGGCGATCCCCGTGCTGCTGCCCGGTGCGCCGGTACGATCGTCAGGCAACATAGCAAACAGGCTAATCAGCAGCCCGGCGATGCTTTCGCTGCTCATCGGCGGCGGATAACAGCTGAACAGATGATCGACATGGCTGTGGCAGTGTGCCAGGTCAACCACCCACGCCTCTGAGCCGCGACGCGAGAGTTTCTCCAGCCGCTGCTGCGTGTGCGGAAAATCACGCAGGCACTTCAGTACCGCGTGGTGGTCGAGGTGAATAATCGTGCGCCGGTAAATCGCTTCCGCCTGTTCGTCCACCCTGACTTTATGCAGGGTGAACGGCGGAAAGAAAAACAGGCGTCCGGGGCGCATGGTGTAGTGACGGTTATCGACAATCGCGACGCCAAACCCTTCTTCCACATAGAGAATTTCAAGACACTGATGCCAGTGGTGGTAACGCACCGTGTTAGCAAACAGGCGGCTGAACGACGCTACGGTGTCGTTTAAGGTAATGAGCTCAAGACGATCGGTTATGGGCGCGTCATGCATAGTGCAATAAAACTCAACTTTTCCCCGTCAGAAGAGATTTATAAACCACCTTTTTAAATTTTATCAACCGCAGGTTTATCGAACGTTCTCACCTGTGACGTGGCTAACATTTCTCCACCTTACGCATTCACTATGCTTGGCCGCAGTTGATGACGAGGGTGGAACTATGCGGGCGGAAAGCGAAGAAAAATCAAATCTGTTGTCTTCACGCCAGGACGTCGTGGCGTCTCTGAATACCTTACTTGGCGCGCTGGATAAGCAGTTTCCGGTAAATCATTCGCGGTTCTCGCTGGGTGATACCTGCGCGCACTACGCGACGGATATCGCGCAGATGGAGGGTCTCTCCCGCGCGCTATGGGGGCTGTTTCCGCTGTTGGCTTCGGGCGATGCTTCGCCGTTTAGCGAGAAGTACATGCAGGCCATCAGGATCGGCACCGATCCGCAAAGCCCGGGCTACTGGGGCGAAACCGATCCGTACGATCAGCGTCTGGTCGAGATGGCGTCCTACGGTCTGGGGCTTTCCCTGCTGGGGAATAAACTCACCGATTGCTTCAGCGAGCGCGAGGTGATGAACCTGCACGCGTGGCTGAATCAGATTGCCGACGCGCAGATGCCCGACAGCAACTGGAACTACTTTGCCATTATGGTCCAGCTGGGCTTCAAACGCGCCGGGCTGCCGTACGACCAGGCCGCCATCGACCATCGGTTTGCGCTGATGGAGGCCTATTACCTGGGTGACGGCTGGTATTCCGACGGCGCGGGTCGCCCGAAAGATTATTACATCTCCATGGCGTTCCACTTCTACGGCCTGATTTACGCCACTTTAAGCGGCGATGAGGCGAGGGCAGAAGTGCTGCGCGAGCGCTCGCGTCTGTTTGCGGAGGACTTTATCTACTGGTCCGCCGCGGACGGCGCGTCGGTACCGTTTGGCCGCAGCCTGACCTACCGCTTTGCGATGGTCGCCTTCTGGAGCGCGGTTGCCTTCTCTGAACTTGACGTGTTCACGCCGGGTATTGTGAAGGGCATTATCCTGCGCCATCTCCGCTGGTGGCAGCAGCGGACAATTACCGACCGGGACGGCATTCTGACCCTCGGTTTTGCCTGTCCGAACCTCGCCATGTGTGAGGACTATAACTCTCCCGGCTCGCCCTACTGGGCGCTAAAAAGCTACCTGATTCTGGCGCTGCCGGAGACGCATCCGTTCTGGCAGGCAGAAGAACAGCCGCTGCCCGCGCTGGCGGAGAAGCGCGTCATCCCGCGCGCGCAGCAGATCCTGATGCATTCGACGAACTCTCAGCACGTCACCATGCTCACCGCCGGTCAGCTGGAGCTGAATAACTACGTCAACACCGAAGCGAAATACACCAAATTTGCCTACTCCAGCCGCTTTGGCTTCACCATTGAGCGCGGGCGCTTTGGCCTGAAGCATGCGGCCTGTGATTCCATGCTGCTGCTGGCGGACGGGGATAACTATTTCCGCGGCCGTCGCGAGTGCGCCGCGGTGCGGGTGGATGAAAACTACATCTATTCACGCTGGTCGCCGTGGCACGACGTGCACATCGAGACCTGGCAAATCCCCTTCGGCGAGTGGCATTTGCGCCTGCACCGCATCAACAGCGCGCGCACGCTGCAAACGGCGGAGGGCGGTTTCGCCGTGATGAAAACGGAGCACCAAATCCGCGCGCGCGGCAGCTATCTGGCGGCTGAGAACGGCAGCAGTGCGATTGTCGATCTGTCGCCTTTCATTGAACGCACCCCGGACAGCATCGTCACGCCGCCGAACAGCAGCATCATGTTCCCGGAGTGCGCCTCCATTCCGCTGTTAAAAACCGATCTCCAACCGGGAGAGCGCTGGCTCTGCTGCGCCGTCATTGCCAGTGAAAAACAGAACGTTGCGGCCGCGCCGCATCTGGATATGAACCATAACCGGGTCGTAATCCGCGACCCTGGAGGCGAACGTCTGCTGTCGTTCACGTTATAAAAATTCTGACCCTACACCTCGGCGAGGATGGTATGAAAAATACATCGACAACCAACAGAACCGAATATTACAAAATCAGCAGCTTTATTTTTCTCTATTTCTTTACCTGGTCCGCGAGTATTGGCCTGCTGGCGATCTGGCTGGGTCAAAAAGCGAATCTCAGCGGGACGGTAATTGGAACCGTGTTCGCCGTGAACGGAATATTTTCCGTTATCCTCAAACCCATCTACGGCTATATTCTCGATAAAATCGGCATGAGCAAATATCTGCTCTATTTTGTGGTCGCCATGTCGGCCCTGATGGCGCCGTTTTTTATTTACGTCTATCAGCCGCTGTTAATGTCCAGCACCTTGCTGGGGATTATTATCGGCGCGCTCTATTTAAGCTTTGCCTGGTATGCGGGCGTGGCGGCGTGTGAATCTTATTCCGACCGCTTCAGCCGCTTAAACGGCATGGAGTTCGGGCAAATTCGTATGTGGGGCTCGCTCGGCTGGGCGGTGGCATCGTCCTTCTCCGGCCTGCTGTTCAACCTCTCACCGACCTATAACTTCATTATGGGCAGCGTGACGTCGATCGTGATGCTGGTTGTCCTGCTCAGCCTGAAAGTGAACACTAACTCCGTTCATGCCGATGCGGTACTGACCAAAGAGAAAATTGCCCCCGCAGATGTGTACGCCCTGCTGCGTAACCGTAAATTCTGGGCTTTTTGCCTGTACGTGGCGGGCGTGGCGTGGATGATGTTTATCGCCGAGCAGCAGTTCTCGCGCTATTTCGTTACCTTCTTTGATGATATTCATGAGGGCAACGCGGTGTTTGGCTATCTCGGCACCGTGCAGTCGGGCATAGAATTCGTCATGTATATGGTTGTCCCGCTGTTCGTTAACTTTATTGGCGCCAGGCGCGGGCTATTAATTGTCGGGCTGATCGTCGGGGCGCGTTTGATTATTTCCGGGATGTGCGACTCGCATCTGTTAATTTCCGTGCTCAAGCCGCTATACGGTATGGAAATTTGCCTGCTGCTGGTGTCGGTCTTTAAATATATTGCGGAGCATTTCGACAAGCGCGTGAACGCCACCATGTATTTACTGGGCTATCAGGCGATGCTGTACGTGGGGAACGTGGTGGTTTCCTCGCCTGCCGGATATATGTATGACCGCATCGGCTTTGAACAGACCTATATCATCATGGGGGCGACGGCGCTGATCTTTACCCTTATTTCTGCCTTTACGTTATCCGCCTGCCAGAGCAAATGGCGCGGCCCCCGCCCGCTGAACGTAGCAGAACCTTCATCACGCTGACCACAAGGAACCGAAATATGTTAAGTCGTATCAGAGAGGAACGCCTGTCTGCCATTCCTGCTCCCGTAGACTCGCGCCTGTTTAGCGATGAACTGATCTCTGCGCGTAGCCACGTCCTCGAGCTGATTAGCCGTCATTTAACGGCATTCGGAGAGCAGTTCCCGGCGGAAACCTGCCGGAACGGTTATTACCCGCTGACCGACAACGTAGAGTGGACAACCAGCTTCTGGACCGGCCAGCTGTGGCTGGCGTGGGAGATGAGCGGCGAGGAGAAATTCCGCTCGATGGCGGAAAAACACGTGCGCTCCTTCGGCCTGCGCATCGCCGGGCGCAGCGACACCAACACTCACGATCTGGGCTTCCTGTACACGCTCTCCTGCGTGGCAGCCTGGCGACTCACCGGCAGCCGCGAGGCGCGCGGTTTCTCCCTGCTGGCGGCTGAAGCCCTGCTGGAGCGCTTTCATGAGAAGGCGAAAATCATTCAGGCGTGGGGCGATCTTTCAGACCCGGAGCAGGCCGGACGGATGATCATCGACTGCAACATGAACCTGCCGTTGCTCTACTGGGCGACGGAGCAGACGGGGGATCCGCGCTTTGCTGACGCCGCAAAAGCGCACGTCATGCAGGCGGCAAACTATCTCATCCGCGACGATGCCTCCACGTTCCACACCTATTATATGGACGTGGTAACCGGCGCGCCGCGCTACGGCAATACCCAGCAGGGCTATGCCGATGACTCCTGCTGGTCGCGCGGGCAGGCGTGGGGGATTTACGGCTTCCTGCTGAGCTATATCTATACCGGCGACGAGACGATGATTGCCCTGTCGAAGCGGCTGGCGAACTACTTTCTCAACCGCCTCCCGGAAGACTACGTCTGCCACTGGGATCTGGCGCTGGTGGGGACCGACGCGCTGCGCGATTCGTCCTCGGCGGCGATTGCGGTGTGCGGGCTGCTGGAGCTGGTGAAGCACCTGCCCGTGACGGATCCAGACCGGGAGCGGTATCTGGAGTGGGCCAAAGGCATTATGTCGTCACTGACGAAGCACTACCTGATGGGCAAAGAGGAGAAGGGCACCGGGCTGCTGAAGCACTCGGTCTATCACCTGGCGAGCAACAAAGGGGTAGACGAGTGTGCGAGCTGGGGAGATTACTTCTACGTGGAGGCGCTGGTGCGCTTTACGCAGAGCTGGAAACTGTACTGGTAAAAACGGTCGGGGGGCGACCCCCGACTCGCGGATCACGCTTTAGGAATACGCAGCGTCTGGCCGGGGTAGATTTTATCCGGGCTGGAGAGCATCGGGCGGTTAGCCTCAAAAATCTTGTTGTACTGGTTGGCATCGCCGTACACGGTTTTGGAGATAGCGCTCAGGGTGTCGCCGGATTTTACCGTGTAGTAGGTGGCTTCATCTTTGGCATCGGTCGTGGTGATGTTGTTCTCCACCTCGCTGACGCCCGCGATGTTGCCGACGGCGACCTGGATTTTTTCTTTCTGCTCCTGGGTCAGCCCGTCACCCGTCACGCTGGCCTTGCCGTCGGTAACGTTAACCTGAACTTTGTCTGAACCGGGAATGTTGAGTTTCTTGAGGTGCTCGGTGATTTTGTCGCTCTGACCTTTGTGGTCGGTCAGGTTATCCCATAGCTTTTCGCCTGCTTCTTTCACGAAGTTAAAAAGACCCATTCCATCCTCCTGTTAATCATGAAGTCAGAATAAGCATAGCAGGTCAGAGAGAATTCCCTCCCCGGAAGGAGAGGGAAGGCAGGTTTTAAACCCCTTGCTCCAGAATACGGATGTGGGTCTCCAGCACGTCACCCTTCACCGCATCGCTCCACGCTTTCATGTGCGCGGTCTGCAGGTGTGCTTCAAGGTGCGCGACGGTTTCCCACTGCTCAACCATGATAATGGAGTCTGGCGCAGTGGCCTGGAAGCTTGCGTCGGTAGCGGCGTCCACCATCGGCGCGTAGCCGTGGCAGCCTTCTTCTTTCAGTACGGTTGGGATGATTTTCGCGAACTGATCCAGCACCGCCTGGCGGTGATGTTGACCTGGACGAGTACGGATTTCTGCGATTACTGTAAGCATGGTTACTACTCCTTTAATTCCAGGCTACCAGTTAAGCAAAAATTTTCGCGAGATGCTTGCGATATTCTGCGATATAGCTCGGGACGTCAGGCATTTTAATCACGTCGTTGACGATAAAGGTCGGCAGCGGATCCATCCCCAGGAACTGGTTCGCCTTGTGGAACGGCAGATACGCGCCGTCTACGCCCACGCCTTCGAAGAACTGATCTTTTTCGGTGAAGGCTTCCAGAGGGGCGTTCCAGGTCAGGGAGAGCATATATTTTTTGCCCTGAATCAGACCGCCGGAGCCGTATTTTTTAGAGGCGTCTGAGCGGGTGCGTCCGTCGCTGGCATACAGCGAACCGTGACCTTCGGTGAAGACGTCGTCCATGTACTTTTTCACGGTCCACGGCGCGCCCATCCACCAGCCCGGCATCTGCCAGACAACCACATCGGCCCACAGGAAGTTCTGCACTTCGGCCTTCACGTCATAGTTGCTGTCCGCGCGCACGACCTTAACATCATGCCCGGCGTCGCGCAGGAAACCGTCCGCGACCTCGGTCAGGGTGTCATTCAGCTGGCCTTTAGAGTGCGCGAACTCTTTCGCGCCGTTGATAATCAGAATATTGCTCATTATTTGTCCTCGGTGATGAGAGTATGCCGGGTATTCTACGCGCGAGGACGGAGCGGAAAAATAAGCAAAATGTGCAAAGTCTTTTGCGCTAAATGCAATAATCCCTTACCAGTTAACCTTCACTTCAAAGCCGCCTTCTGGCGCATTGCCCAGCGAGACGCGCATGCCGTGCAGCGCGGCAATGCGTTTCACAATGGATAGCCCCAGCCCGCTGCCCGTGGCGTCCTGACCCGGTGGACGATAAAAGCGCTCGCCGAGACGCGCCAGCGCATCGGGCGAAATGCCCGGGCCATTGTCGCGCACGGTAACGCTACGGGTGTTCAGCGTCACGTCTACCACGCTGCCGCGCGGGCTGTAGCGGGTGGCGTTATCCAGCAGGTTGCGCGCCAGCAGGCTCAGAAGCAGCTGCTGACCCGTGCGGGTCACCTCCGGCGCGTTGATGTGCAGGCGAATATCAATACCCGCCTGCTGTGCCGAAGGATAAATATCCATTACCGCAGACTGCAGCAGGTCGGCCATCGCTATCTGTTCTACGCCGTCCAGGCTGTCCAGCGAGTCCAGGCGTGACAGGGTGAGGAGCTGATCCACCAGCCGGGAGGCGCGGTCGATACCCGCGTGCAGCTGCGCCAGCGCTTTTTCCTGCGCCTGCGGATCGTCCTGAGAAAGCTGCGCCACGTCGGTTTGCACCTTCAGCGCCGCCAGCGGGCTGCGCAGCTCGTGGGCGGCGTCGGAGGTAAAGCGGCGCTCGCGGGTCATCATCTCCTGGGTACGGGTAAAAAGATGGTTCAGCGAGTCGAGCAGGGGGCGCACTTCCGCCGGCACGCCCTGAGTGGGCAGGGCGTCGGTGGCGTCCGGCGAGCGGGAACGCAGGGTCTGGGCCAGCTTTTTCAGGGGCTTCAGCTCCCGGCTCAGCAGGACAATAAGCAACAGCAGCATCACCGGCAGCGCCACCAGCCACGGCGTCAGCTGCGAGCTGACCACGTCCAGCGCCATATCCTGCCGGTACTCCCACTCCTGGCCGACAACGACACGGTATTTTCCGTCTGGCGACGTCAGCCATAAAAAGCGCCATTCATCGTTGTCATCCTGAAGCCGTCCGTCATCAAAGCCGTCACGACGATAGTGATACGGGATATCGCGCCCGTTTTCGCCGTCGTTAAGGAGCATCGTGCCGTCTGAAGCGTAAATAGCGAAGGCCAGCGCGTCATCGTCCAGATGCCCGTGTTTGGCCTTTTTCGGCACCTCGCGCATGCGCTCCGGCGCGCGGATCTCGTCCAGATCCATCGTCAGCAGCCGTTTGGCAAACAGCATCTGCTGGGTGTCGAACAGCTTATCGAGCTTGTGGGTGGTCTGCTGCCACGCCACCAGGCTGGCGGCAAACCAGGCCGTCAGAGACAGCGCTAAAAAGAGGAGCGTCAGGCGCAGCTTCAGGCTCAGCTTCATGCGTCACCCAGGGTGTAGCCGATGCCGTGCACGGTGCGGATAAACTCGCTCCCGAGCTTGCGGCGTAAATGATGGACATGGACTTCGACGGCGTTGCTGGAGACGTCATCGTCCCAGGTATAAAGCTTTTCCTCGATCAGCTTGCGCGGCAGCACCCGGCCCGCGTTGCGCATCAGCAGCTCCAGCAGGGCGAACTCTTTGGGTTTAAGCGTCAGCGTTTCGCCCTCCAGCGTGGCGGCGAGGCTTGCCGGATCGAGCGTCACCTTGCCGTGGCGCAGCTCGCTGCGGGTCTGACCGTGGCTGCGGCGCACCAGTGCTTCCAGACGGGCGGCCACTTCTATCAGCGCGAACGGCTTACAGAGATAATCGTCCGCACCGAGGCGCAGCCCTTCAACGCGCTGGTTCAGCGCATCCCGCGCGGTCAGGATCAGTACCGGCTCGCTGCGGCCGCTTTCGCGCCAGGCGCGCAGGATCTCCAGACCGTCAATTCCCGGTAGGGTCAGGTCAAGCACCACGGCATCATAGGGCGCTGAGGCGAGCGCGGCCTGCCCGGTTTTCCCGTCGGTAAACCAGTCCACGCTAAAGCCCAGTTTGCTTAAGCCTGCTTTGATGCCATCGCCGATTAACCTGTCGTCTTCTACCAGTAAAATGCGCATGTTCCCTCCTTGATGCCGTCAGTAAACCCTCTGCAAGCGCCTGCTGTACAGTAAAAATAAATAAATTTTCCCCTTAAGAAGTTGTTAAGGTTTACCCTGTTTAATGGACTGCGAAACGACGTTAAAGGGAGAGATGAAGATGAAAAAATTCGCTGCAATTGCTGCCATCATGATGATGACCACCGCGCCGGTCTTTGCTGCACAGGGCGGCTTTACTGGCCCATCTGCGACACAGACCCAGACGCAAACCCAGCAGGGCGGTTTTGTCGATAACAACGCCAACCTCACCACCGCGGCTAAAGTGAAAGATCTGAAGGACGATGCCTGGGTGAAGCTGCGCGGGAACATTACCGAGCGCCTGTCCGATGACCGCTACACCTTCCGCGACGAGTCCGGCACGGTGGTGGTTGAGATTGACCACAAGCGCTGGAACGGCGTGACCGTCACCCCGCAGGATAAAGTAGAGCTGCAGGGTAAAGTCGACAAAGACTGGAACGAGTTTGAAATCGACGTGAAGCAGGTTATCAAGCTGAACAAATAACCCGAAAAGGGCCGCTTATGCGGCCCTTTTTCTTTGTGACTCAATTCGTCAGATGAGGTAGTATCTGCGGCAATATTGCCTGAAACCCTTCGGTTTCTGAGTTGAGGAATCACACGTAATGAGCGATATGGCAGAGCGCCTCGCGCTACATGAATTCACGGAAAACGCCTACCTGAACTACTCCATGTACGTCATCATGGACAGGGCGTTGCCGTTTATCGGGGATGGCCTGAAGCCCGTTCAGCGCCGCATCGTCTATGCGATGTCCGAACTGGGGCTGAACGCCACCGCTAAGTTCAAGAAATCCGCCCGTACCGTCGGTGACGTACTGGGTAAATACCATCCGCACGGCGACAGTGCCTGCTATGAAGCGATGGTGCTGATGGCCCAGCCGTTCTCTTACCGATATCCGCTGGTGGACGGGCAGGGGAACTGGGGTGCGCCGGACGATCCGAAATCCTTCGCAGCGATGCGTTATACCGAATCCCGCCTGTCCAAATACGCCGAAGTGCTGCTGGGCGAGCTGGGTCAGGGAACCGTTGACTGGGTGCCAAACTTCGACGGTACGCTGCAGGAGCCGAAGATGCTGCCTGCGCGTCTGCCGAACATCCTGCTGAACGGCACCACCGGTATCGCCGTGGGCATGGCGACGGACATTCCGCCGCACAACCTGCGTGAAGTGGCGAAAGCCGCCATCACCTTGATCGAGCAGCCAAAAACCTCGCTGGACGACCTGCTGGATATCGTGCAGGGGCCGGATTACCCGACCGAAGCCGAGATCATCACCTCGCGTGCAGAAATCCGCAAAATCTACCAGAACGGTCGCGGCTCCGTGCGCATGCGCGCGGTGTGGAATAAAGAGGACGGCGCCGTGGTGATCACCGCGCTGCCGCACCAGGTTTCCGGTGCCAAAGTGCTGGAGCAGATCGCCGCCCAGATGCGCAATAAAAAGCTGCCGATGGTGGACGATCTGCGCGACGAATCCGACCACGAGAACCCGACTCGTCTGGTGATCGTGCCGCGCTCTAACCGCGTGGACATGGAGCAGGTGATGAACCACCTGTTCGCCACTACCGATCTGGAAAAAAGCTACCGCATCAACCTGAATATGATTGGTCTGGACGGTCGTCCGGCGGTGAAAAACCTGCTGGAGATCCTCAGCGAGTGGCTGACATTCCGCCGCGATACGGTGCGCCGTCGTCTGAACCATCGTCTGGAGAAAGTGCTTAAGCGCCTGCATATCCTCGAAGGTTTGCTGGTGGCATTCCTCAATATCGATGAAGTGATTGAGATCATCCGTACCGAGGACGAGCCGAAGCCTGCGCTGATGTCACGCTTTGGCATCAGCGAAACCCAGGCCGAAGCGATCCTCGAACTGAAGCTGCGTCATCTCGCTAAGCTGGAAGAGATGAAGATCCGCGGCGAGCAAAGCGAGCTGGAAAAAGAGCGCGATCAGCTGCAGGCGATCCTCGCCTCCGAGCGCAAGATGAACACCCTGCTGAAGAAAGAGCTGCAGGCGGATGCCGATGCCTTCGGTGACGACCGTCGTTCTCCACTGCACGAGCGCGAAGAAGCGAAGGCGATGAACGAGCACGACATGCAGCCGTCCGAGCCGGTGACCATTGTCCTGTCGCAGAGCGGCTGGGTGCGCAGCGCCAAAGGCCACGATATCGACGCGCCGGGCCTAAGCTACAAAGCGGGCGACAGCTTTAAAGCGGCGGTGAAAGGCAAGAGCAACCAGCCGGTGGCGTTTATCGACTCCACGGGCCGCAGCTACGCTATCGACCCGATCACGCTGCCTTCCGCGCGCGGCCAGGGCGAACCGCTCACCGGTAAGTTGACGCTGCCGCCGGGCGCAACGGTTGACCACATGCTGATGGAGGCCGACGACCAGAAGCTGCTGATGGCGTCCGATGCGGGCTACGGCTTTATCTGTACCTTTAACGACCTCGTGTCGCGTAACCGTGCCGGTAAAGCGCTGATCAGCCTGCCGGACAATGCCCGCGTGATGACGCCGCTGGTGATTGAGAACGAGAGCGACATGCTGCTGGCGATCACCTCTGCCGGACGCATGCTGATGTTCCCGGTCAGCGATCTGCCGGAGCTGTCGAAAGGTAAGGGCAACAAGATCATCAACATCCCGTCGGCGGAAGCCGCGAAAGGTGAAGATGGCCTGGCGCACCTCTTCCTGCTGCCGCCGCAGAGCACGCTGACCATCCACGTTGGCAAGCGTAAAATCAAGCTTCGCCCGGAAGAGCTGCAGAAAGTGGTGGGCGAGCGCGGTCGCCGCGGTTCGCTGATGCGCGGCCTGCAGCGTATCGACCGCGTGGAGATTGATTCGCCTGCGCGCAGCAGCGCGGGCGACAGCGAAGAGTAATGTCATGACACCCCCTCTGTCCGGAGGGGGTATTTCAATAAAATTTCCCGTAAAATCGTTGTTAATTCGTGCGTTGCGATTAACAATACGCGCTCGTAATAAAGTCCTTACCTGGCCACAGGTGAAGTATAATTGTCAGCTGTCAGGGCTTCAGAGGTCGCTATGCTATACATTGTTCGTCTCATTCTTACCGTTATTTACTGCATTCTGGTCTGTATTTTCGGCTCTATTTACTGCCTGTTCAGCCCGCGTAATCCGAAGCATGTTGCCACCTTTGGCCATATGTTCGGTCGCCTTGCGCCGCTGTTTGGTCTGAAGGTTGAAAAACGCCTGCCTGAAGGAGCGGAGAACTTCGGTAACGCCATCTATATCGCCAACCATCAGAACAACTACGATATGGTGACGGCCTCCAATATTGTTCTGCCTCCGACCGTGACGGTGGGGAAAAAAAGCCTGCTGTGGATCCCGTTTTTTGGCCAGCTGTACTGGCTGACCGGTAACCTGCTGATCGACCGTAACAACCGTGCAAAAGCGCACGGCACCATTGCAGAAGTGGTGAATCATTTTAAAAAGCGCCGGATCTCAATCTGGATGTTCCCTGAAGGGACGCGTAGCCGCGGCCGCGGCCTGCTGCCATTTAAAACCGGCGCGTTTCATGCCGCAATTGCGGCAGGTGTTCCAATTATTCCCGTGTGCGTTTCCAATACTTCTAATAAGATTAATCTTAACCGCCTGAATAATGGTCTGGTGATTGTCGAAATGCTGCCACCCGTCGATACCAGCAAATACGGTAAAGACCAGGTGCGCGAACTGGCAGCACACTGCCGCGAGCTCATGGCTCAGCATATTGCGCTGCTGGATAAAGAAGTCGCAGAAAGAGAAGCCGCCGGTAAGGTTTAATTCGGCGTTAAAGGGAAAAAGAATTCCCGCGTTGTTAGTCGTTTCAGATGGAGCTTATATGTCACTCAGTCGGCGTCAGTTTATTCAGGCTTCGGGGATTGCCCTTTGTGCGGGTGCGATGCCGCTGACAGCCAGCGCCGCCGGGCAGCAGCAGCCGCTGCCCATTCCGCCGTTGATTGAATCCCGTCGCGGGCAGCCGCTTTTCCTCACGCTTCAGCGCAGCCACTGGTCCTTTACCCAGGGCACGCGCGCGCCGGTGTGGGGCATTAACGGGCGCTACCTCGGGCCGACCATCCGCGTTTGGAACGGCGATGACGTTAAGCTCATTTACAGCAACCGTACGGCTGAAAATGTCGCCATGACCATCAGCGGCTTACAGGTTCCTGGCCCTTTGATTGGCGGCGCGGCGCGAATGATGTCCCCCAACGCCGACTGGGCGCCCGTCCTGCCGATTCGCCAGAGCGCGGCAACCCTGTGGTATCACGCCAATACCCCTAACCGTACGGCGCAGCAGGTCTATAACGGTCTGGCCGGCATGTGGCTGGTGGAAGATGAGGTCAGTAAATCTCTGCCGATACCGAACCACTACGGCGTGGACGATTTCCCGGTCATTATTCAGGACAAACGTCTGGATAACTTCGGCACGCCGGAGTACAGCGAGCCGGGCAGCGGTGGCTTTGTCGGCGATACCTTGCTGGTTAACGGCGCGCAGAGCCCGTACGTGGAAGTGTCCCGCGGCTGGGTGCGCCTGCGCCTGCTCAACGCCTCTAACTCGCGTCGCTATCAGCTGCAGATGAGCGATGGCCGCCCGCTGCACGTGATCTCCGGCGACCAGGGCTTTTTACCCGCGCCGGTCTCCGTTAAACAGCTGGCGCTGGCGCCGGGTGAACGTCGTGAAATTCTGGTGGATATGACCAACGGGGACGAAGTCTCCGTCACCTGTGGTGAAGCCGCGAGCATCGTTGACCGTATTCGCGGGTTCTTTGAGCCGTCGAGCATTCTGGTCTCCACGCTGGTGCTTACTCTGCGTCCAACCGGCCTGCTGCCGCTGGTCACCGATAGCCTGCCGATGCGCCTGCTGCCGCAGGAGATTATGAGCGGCTCGCCGGTGCGCAGCCGTGATATCAGCCTGGGCGACGATCCGGGCATCAACGGCGCGCTGTGGGATGTAAATCGCATTGATATCACCGCTCAGCAGGGCACCTGGGAGCGCTGGACGGTCCGGTCAGACATGCCGCAGTCGTTCCATATTGAAGGTGTGTCATTCCTGATCCGCAACGTTAATGGCGCGATGCCGTTCCCGGAAGATCGCGGCTGGAAAGATACCGTGTGGGTGGACGGCCAGGTTGAACTGCTCGTCTACTACGGCCAGCCTTCGTGGCCGCACTTCCCGTTCCTGTTCCACAGCCAGACGCTGGAGATGATGGACAGAGGCTCGGTAGGGCAGATGCTGGTGAATCCGGCGCCGTAACGTGCTTTTCTCCCTCTCCCTGTGGGAGAGGGTTGGGGTGAGGGCAACAGCCCGCATAATACCCCTTCATTTCCCACAATGTTCCAGCGTATAATCCCCGCCCTTTTGTCTATTTTTTCTTCGGAAGCACTATGAGCGCAATTTCCCTGATCCAGCCGGATCGTGACCTCTTCTCCTGGCCCCAGTACTGGGCGGCCTGCTTTGGACCGGCGCCGTTCCTGCCGATGTCCCGGGAAGAGATGGACCAACTGGGCTGGGACAGCTGCGATATCATTCTGGTCACGGGCGATGCCTACGTTGACCACCCGAGCTTCGGCATGGCCATTTGTGGTCGTATGCTCGAAGCGCAGGGCTTCCGCGTGGGGATCATCTCCCAGCCCGACTGGAACAGCAAAGACGACTTCATGCGTCTGGGGAAACCAAACCTGTTCTTCGGCGTGACCGCCGGCAACATGGACTCGATGATCAACCGCTATACCGCCGACCGTAAGCTGCGCCATGACGACGCCTACACGCCGGATAACGTGGCGGGCAAACGTCCGGACCGCGCGACCCTGGTTTATACCCAGCGCTGCAAAGAAGCCTGGAAAGACGTGCCGGTGATCCTCGGCGGCATCGAGGCGAGCCTGCGCCGCACCGCGCACTACGACTACTGGTCAGATACCGTGCGCCGCTCGGTGCTGGTGGACTCCAAGGCCGACATGCTGATTTACGGTAACGGCGAGCGTCCGCTGGTGGAGGTGGCGCACCGTCTGTCGCAGGGCGAGCCGGTGAGCAGCATCCGCGACGTGCGCAATACTGCGATCATGGTGAAAGAAGCGCTTCCGGGCTGGAGCGGGGTGGATTCACGCATTATTGATATGCCGGGCAAAATCGACCCGATCCCGCACCCGTACGGTGAAGATCTGCCGTGTGCCGATAACAAGCCGGTTGAACCGAAGAAAGCGGAAGCGAAGGCTATCGTTGTGCAGCCGCCGCGTCCGAAGCCGTGGGAAAAGACCTACGTGCTGCTGCCGTCCTACGAGAAGGTGAAAGCCGACAAGGTGCTCTACGCGCACGCGTCCCGTATTCTGCACCATGAAACCAACCCGGGCTGCGCCCGCGCGCTAATGCAGAAGCACGGCGAGCGCTTCATCTGGATCAACCCACCGGCGATCCCGCTCTCCACCGAAGAGATGGACAGCGTCTTTGCGCTGCCGTACAAGCGCGTGCCACACCCGGCGTACGGCAACGCCCGTATCCCGGCGTATGAGATGATCCGCTTCTCGATCAACATCATGCGCGGCTGCTTCGGCGGCTGCTCCTTCTGCTCCATTACCGAACACGAAGGCCGTATTATCCAGAGCCGCTCTGAGGATTCGATCATCAATGAGATCGAAGCCATTCGCGACTCGGTGCCGGGCTTTACCGGCGTGATCTCCGATCTCGGCGGCCCAACCGCGAACATGTATATGCTGCGCTGCAAGTCGCCGCGCGCGGAGCAGACCTGCCGTCGTCTCTCCTGCGTCTACCCAAGCATTTGCGAGCACATGGATACTAACCACGAGCCGACGATCAACCTCTACCGCCGCGCGCGCGATCTGAAGGGCATCAAAAAGATCCTCATCGCCTCCGGGGTGCGTTACGACATCGCCGTGGAAGATCCTCGCTATATCAAAGAGTTGGCGACGCACCACGTCGGCGGTTATCTGAAGATTGCGCCGGAGCACACCGAAGAAGGCCCACTGTCGAAGATGATGAAGCCGGGCATGGGCAGCTACGATCGCTTTAAGCAGCTGTTCGACACCTACTCGAAGCAGGCGGGCAAAGAGCAGTATTTGATCCCGTACTTCATCTCCGCGCATCCTGGCACGCGCGATGAAGACATGGTGAACCTGGCGCTGTGGCTGAAGCAGCGTCGCTTCCGTCTGGATCAGGTGCAGAACTTCTATCCTTCACCGCTCGCCAACTCGACGACCATGTATTACACCGGCAAAAATCCGCTGAGTAAGATTGGCTACAAGAGTGAAGAGGTGGTGGTGCCGAAAGGGGATAAACAGCGTCGCCTGCATAAGGCGCTGCTGCGTTACCACGATCCGAAAAACTGGCCGCTGATCCGCCAGGCGCTGGAAGAGATGGGTAAAAAACACCTCATTGGCTCGCGCCGCGACTGCCTGGTTCCGGCTCCTACGCTGGATGAGATGCGCGAAGCGCGTCGCCAGAACCGCAATACGCGCCCGGCGCTGACCAAACATACGCCGATTGTGCATCAGCGTTCGAACGGTAATTCCAGTGTGAAGAAACCTGTGAAGCGTAAAGCGTAAAAGAAAACCCCGGCTTGCCGGGGTTTTTTGTAGGTCGGGTAAGGCGAAGCCGCCACCCGGCGTTTTAACGCGATTACCCGCCAAACTGATCCGGGTCCGGCCCAAGCCGCTTACCTTTATCCAGCTTCGCAATTTCACCCAGCTCGTCTTTGTCCAGTCGGAAATCCCAGACGTCGAAGTTCTCGGCAATGCGCGACGGCGTGACCGATTTCGGGATCACCACCAGGCCGTTGTCCAGATGCCAGCGAATGACGATCTGCGCCGGGGTTTTGCCGTATTTATCCGCCAGGTCGCGGATGATTTTCTGATCGAACACGCCTTCACCGCCCTGCGCCAACGGGCTCCAGGACTCGGTCTGGATCTTGTGGGTGGCGTTCCAGGCGTGAAGCTGGCGCTGCTGCAGCAGCGGGTGCAGTTCGATCTGGTTAATCACCGGAGCGACGCCCGTTTCGTCAATCAGGCGCTGCAGGTGATGCACCTGGAAGTTACAGACGCCGATGCTTTTCACCAGCCCCTCTTTCTGCAGTTCAATCATCCCTTTCCAGGCGTCAACGTAATGGTCGATGGCCGGAACCGGCCAGTGCATCAGGTACAGATCGACGAAATCAAGCTGGAGTTTCTCCAGGCTCTCCTGCAACGCTTCGCGGGGGCGCTTTTGATCGTCGTTCCACAGTTTAGTGGTGATGAACAGCTCATCGCGGGGGACGCCGGCGCTGGCCAGCGCGGTCCCCACGCCGTCCTCGTTTTTGTACGCGGCGGCGGTATCAATCGACCGATAGCCGACTTCGAGTGCTTTATGAATGGCGGAGACGACCTCGTCGTTACCGGCTTTCCATACACCTAGCCCCAGCTGGGGCATCACGTTGCCGTCCTGCAGCTTGATTACGGTTTGGTTTGCCATTTTTCCTCCTTCAGGTGCGCATCGCCGGAGGGGGACTCCGGCGATGGGGTGTGCATTAAGTCTGGACGAAATGTCAAAAAACGAAAGTCAGGATGCCAAAAACGCTTAGCGTGCCGCTTCGTAGATCCGACGGCTGACGTCCAGCGTAATGTCACCGTGCTCGCCCAACTGGGTCATGCCGTGCTCTTCGAGTTTTGCCAGCAGGGCAGGAATGGAGCTGCCGTCCAGGCCGTAGCCGGACAGACGCGTTGGCACGCCCAGGCTTTCAAAGAAGTTACGGGTCGCTTCAATGGCGGCATTAATACGCGCATCGTCAGAGCCCTCGGTGATGTTCCACACGCGCTCGGCGTACTGCAGCAGTTTGGCGCGCTTGGTATCCCGTTTTTCGTTCCACAGCGCAGGCAGCACAACGGCCAGCGTCTGGGCGTGGTCCAGGCCGTGCATCGCCGTCAGCTCGTGGCCCAGCATATGGGTTGCCCAGTCCTGCGGCACGCCAGCGCCGATCAGGCCGTTCAGCGCCTGCGTCGCGGCCCACATGACGTTGGCACGCACGTCGTAGTTTTCCGGCTCTTTCAGCGCTTTCGGGCCGTCTTCAATCAGCGTCAGCAGAATGCCTTCCGCGAAGCGATCCTGAATTTTGGCATTAACAGGGTAGGTCACGTACTGCTCGACGGTGTGTACAAAGGCATCGACCACGCCGTTCGCCACCTGACGCGCGGGCAGGGTGTAGGTGTAAACCGGATCCAGAATGGCAAAGACAGGCTGAACGTGTTCGTTCATAAAGGCCTGCTTGTCGCCGGTGGTTTTGCGGGAGATCACCGCGCCCTTGTTGGATTCAGAACCCGTCGCTGGCAGGGTCAATACGGATCCCATCGGGATCGCGCTTTTAATGTCGCTGCCGCGGGTTTCCAGGATGTGCCACGGATCGATGCCATCAGCGTAGTGCGCTGCCGCCGCGATGAATTTAGTGCCGTCCAGCACGGAGCCGCCGCCGACCGCCAGCAGGAAGGTGATGTTTTCTTCGCGGGCGATTTTCACCGCGTTCATCAGCGTTTCGTAAGACGGGTTTGGCTCAATGCCGCCGAACTCAGTCACGTCCAGTCCGTCCAGAGCGCTGTAAACTTGATCCAGCACGCCGGTTTTTTTCACGCTGCCGCCACCGTAGGTGATCAGCACGCGGGCGTCAGCAGGGATCTGCGCGCGCAGGTCGGCGATAGCGTCTTTACCAAACAGAATGCGGGTTGGGGTGTGAAGATTAAAGTTGTTCATTGCTCGTTCCCTTTAGTGGGTGAAAAACCGTGGTGGCGCTGATGGCTACCTGATGCTGCTCATTGTGGCCGTCCGGGGCCAGGCTCTCAATGCACATTCCTGCCGATGTCTTGCCCATTTCTACAGAGCGCTGGAGAAACTTCGTAAAAATGCGCAGACTGTGAGGGTCGGAAACCGTACCCGGAGTAACGTAAAATGAACCGTGAAGCGATCTGCCTTCAGCTTACCTCGCAGATTAAAATGCTGATAGATAAAGAAAATAAGGTTAGCGACCTGCTGCCGGACATTCGCCTGCTCTACGGCACGCAGCCCGGGACGCGCACGCCGGTGATGTACCAGCCGGGCATCGTTTTTCTCTTTTCAGGCCATAAGATTGGCTATATCAACGAGCGGGTGTTCCGCTACGACACCAATGAATATCTGCTCCTGACGGTACCTTTACCCTTCGAATGTGAAACCTTCGCGACAGAGTCGGTCCCGCTGGCGGGTATTCGCGTCAACGTCGATATTCTTCAACTGCAGGAGTTGCTGATGGAGATTGGCGAAGACGAGCTTTTCCAGCCGTCGATGGCCTCCAGCGGGATTAACTCGGCGACGTTGTCGGAAGAGATCCTCTGCGCCATTGAGCGCCTGCTGGACGTCATGGAAAGGCCGCTGGACGCGCGTATTCTCGGCAAGCAGATTATCCGCGAAATTCTTTATCACGTGCTGCTGGGGCCGGGCGGCGGGGCGTTACTTGCGCTGGTGAGCCGACAGACCCACTTCAGCCTGATCAGCCGCGTGCTCAAGCGTATTGAAAGCCAGTACACGGAGAACCTCAGCGTTGACCAGCTGGCGGCGGAAGCGAACATGAGCGTTTCGGCGTTTCACCACAACTTTAAGTCGGTGACCAGTACCTCGCCGCTGCAGTACCTCAAAACCTACCGTTTGCATAAGGCGCGGATGTTGATGATCCACGACGGCATGAAGGCCAGCGCGGCGGCCATGCGCGTCGGCTATGAAAGTGCGTCGCAGTTCAGTCGGGAGTTTAAGCGCTATTTCGGCGTCACGCCGGGAGAAGATGCGTCACGTATAAGAACGATGCAGGGCGCCTGAGGGGAAACGTAGGCCGGGAAAGCGGTAACGCCACCCGGCTTTTGTTTATGCACTGCAATACTTTTTCTTAATCACCACCGCAATGGTACCCACCAGCCCAGCAACCAGCAGGAATATCGGCAGGATCATCAGGAAGGTCATCACCTGATCTTCATGGTGCTTCACAAAGGGGATCATGTTCAGCGCGTAGCCGAGGGTGGTGACCACGCCAACCCACAGCAGGGCGCTCAGCCAGTTGAAGAACTGGAAGCGGCGGTTAGACAGCCCGGAAATACCCGCCATGGTGGGCAGAAGGGTGCGAACAAACGCCAGGAAACGCCCGGCGAGCAGCGCCAGCAGGCCGTGGCGGTCAAACATACAGGTCGCACGCTGGTGATATTTATGCGGTAACTGCGCCAGCCAGCCCTTCACCACACGCGTGTTCCCCAGCCAGCGGCCCTGCAGATAGCTCAGCCAGCAGCCCAGGCTCGCGGCGGAGGTAAGGATAACCATCGTTGGCGTAAAGTCCATGACGCCTTTGCCGATCAGCGCCCCGGCAAGCAAAAGCAAACTGTCACCGGGTAAAAACGAGGCTGGCAGTAATCCATTTTCCAGAAACAGCGTCGCGAACATCACGAAATAGACGACGCCTACAACGTGGGGATCCGCCAGGGCGGCAAAATCATGTTGCCAGAGCGCCGCGATAATATCTTGAATAACAGCCATGGACTTTCCTGTGGAACAGCAGAGATAACGCTATTGTACTCCCAATTTCACCTGTCGGGATTGATCGCAGGCGCAACTCATGCAGACTTTTCTGCATGCAGTGTTCACAAAAGCGTCCGGGGAGTACATTTTCAGCCCGCACTCTACACGATACGTTCAAAGCCTGCAGATAAATCCGCAATTAAATCGTCCACATTTTCTAAACCGATATGCAATCTAATGAGGGTGCCGCTGAAGTCCACTTCTCCGCCGGGGCGCAGGGCCCCGATCTGCTCCGGCTGATTCGGCAGGATCAGAGATTCAAAACCGCCCCAGGAGTAGGCCATGCTGAAGAGGGTAAAATTATCCAGATAGCTTGCCAGTTCGTCATTACTCAGCCGTTTTTTAAGCACAAACGAGAACAACCCGCTGCTGCCCGTAAAGTCACGTTGCCAGAACTCATGGCCTTTACTACTCGGCAGCGCCGGATGGTTCACGCGCTCAACCTGCGGATGCTGCGCCAGCCATTCAGCGATTTTCAGGCTACTTTCATGATGCTGACGCAGACGCACGCCGAGCGTACGAATGCCCCGGCTGGTCATGTATGCCGTGTCTGCATCCACCATCTGGCCCATCAGGTAGGCATTTTCCCGCAGCTGGTCCCAGCAGCGCGCGTTGGAAACCGCGGTGCCAATCATCCCGTCAGAGTGTCCAATCAGGTATTTCGTTGCCGCCTGAATCGAGATATCAATATCGAATTCCAGCGCCTTAAACAGCACACCTGCCGCCCAGGTGTTGTCGATCATGATAATCGCCTCTGGCGCTTTGCTGCGCACGGCCTTCACGATAGCCGGAACGTCGTGCACTTCCATGGTGATGGAGCCAGGAGATTCCAGGAACACAATGCGCGTGTTTGGCTGGATAAGTTCAGCTATGCCTTCACCAATCAGCGGGTCAAACCAGCTGGTGGTCACGCCGAGCTTGCTGAGAATTTTTGTGCAGAAATCCTGGCTGGGTTCATAGGCGGTGTTGGTCATCAGGATATGGTCGCCCTGTTCGACAAACGCCAGAATGGTGTTGGCGACTGCCGCCGCACCGCACGGGAACAACGCGCAGCCCGCGCCCCCCTCCAGCTCGCACATCGCTTCCTGCAGCGAAAAATGGGTTAGCGTGCCGCGGCGACCGTAGAACAGCCCGCCTTTTGCGCGGTTACGCGTGGCGATTTTTTTCTCCTCAACGGTATCAAACACCAGCGAGGAGGCGCGCTGAATCACGCTGTTGACCGATCCCTGAGTGTATTTTTTGCTGCGTCCCGCCTGCACCAGCGTGGTATCAAGATGCTTCTTCGTCATGTTCGCTAACCCTGTTTTTATACGTCTGGACGTCCAGACTACCACGATTGTAAAAAACTGCACCCGCATGCTTATCGAATAAGCAGAAAATATTAGCAAAAAAGTGCATAAGAAATTTTTACTGCGTAAGCGCAAGGAAACTGAGCGAAAATTACGGCACCATGTAAATACTAATGAGAACGACTATCAATTCGACGGCTTTTTGATATTATTACGTTCAGATTTTGTGATTTGCGTCCTGGAGATACAGAGTGGGTAATAATTTGATGCAGACGGATCTCTCCGTTTGGGGCATGTATCATCATGCTGACATCGTGGTTAAGATTGTGATGATCGGCCTGATTCTGGCGTCCGTTGTCACCTGGGCTATCTTCTTCAGCAAAAGCGCCGAGCTGCTTTCGCAGAAGCGTCGCCTCAAGCGGGAACAGCAGCAGCTGGCAGAAGCTCGCTCTCTAGATCAGGCTTCTGAGATGACCTCATCCTTCCACCCGAAAAGCCTGACCACCCTGTTAGTGAATGAAGCTCAGAACGAGCTGGAACTCTCCGCCGGCAGTGAAGATAACGAAGGTATTAAAGAGCGTACCGGTTTCCGTCTGGAGCGTCGCGTTGCGGCCGTTGGCCGACACATGGGACGCGGCAATGGGTATCTGGCGACCATCGGCGCGATTTCACCGTTCATCGGTCTTTTCGGTACGGTCTGGGGCATCATGAACAGCTTTATCGGCATTGCTCAGACCCAAACCACCAACCTGGCGGTAGTGGCCCCGGGTATCGCGGAAGCGCTGCTGGCGACGGCAATCGGTCTGGTCGCGGCAATTCCGGCGGTGGTTATCTACAACTTTTTCGCGCGTATGATCGGCAACTACAAAGCCACGCTCGGCGACGTTGCCGCTCAGGTTCTGCTGCTGCAAAGCCGCGATCTCGACCTGAATGCCAGCGCCGTGAAGCCGGTGCATGCGGCGTCTAAACTGCGCGTAGGTTGATTGTATGGCAATGCGTCTAAACGAAAATCTGGACGATAACGGCGAAATGCACGAAATCAACGTGACGCCGTTTATCGACGTCATGCTGGTGCTGCTGATTATCTTCATGGTGGCAGCCCCCCTGGCGACGGTCGACGTGAAGGTGAATCTGCCTGCCTCCTCCAGCCAGCCGCAGCCGCGTCCGGAAAAGCCAATTTATTTGTCGGTGAAAGCGGATAAATCCATGTTCCTGGGGAACGACCCTGTGACGGATACCTCCGTTATTCCGGCGCTGGACCAGCTGACCGGCGGCAAGAAAGACACCACCGTCTTCTTCCGGGCGGACAAAACCGTCGACTACGAAACCATGATGAAGGTAATGGACACGCTGCATCAGGCGGGTTATCTGAAGATTGGGCTGGTCGGGGAAGAGAAAGCGGCCTCGAAGTGATAAAGAAGCTGGCGAAAGCCGGCTTTTTTTATGCCTGTCGGTTTATGCGTTTTTGTTGTCCGTCGGTGCGGTAGAGGGGGTGGTCAGCGCGTCCTCATCAAGCGCAACGCAGGTGACGTTTGACGTACGGTACTCACCGGCTGACAGTTTGCGCGTCAGGCGCAGGGTGGCGACTTCTCTGGCAAGCAGATACTGATAGTTGGCCTCCAGACGTCCCAGCAGTTTCTCTTTCAGTTCTGGAAGCTGTTCGATGATGGCGTTCATCACGGCGCCGTAAATTTCTTCTTTAACCTGTAACGGATAAATCTCGCGGCGATTCTGCCATTTCAGACGCACCAGCGTTGCCGGGATCGATACCAGGTCTTGTGTAATACGCGTCATCTCGGCATTTTTTGCATTTCTTAGCGCCTCGATGTTTTGCTTTAAGATAAATTCATCACTTTTTTTATCATCTAAAGTCAAATAAACGTTATTGTCTTTAACTTCTTTCACGTTAATCTTCCCCCAGGGTATAAAAAATAGGGTTGTTTTTTTCTCGCGTAATTAGATTAAGCCAAATTTCATTGCCGGCCTCATTTATTTCTTTCGTTTTTTCAGCCATTATTTGACTTAGTTTCTGGGCATCTATTTCGCCTTCTGCCTGCAGGTCATTCAGCAGGTGGACGAAGGCTTCAATTTTTATAGCGCGAAATAAGCGGTCTTTTATATGGCGATCGTGCTCTTCCAGCAGCATATTACGGGATTTGCCAGTGTGAGAAACGCCAATTAATATATCAGGCTCGAAATCAGAGAGCTTTCTTTTCCCCTGAGTGAAACTGGCCTTTTTTTCTTCTTCCGTCGGTTGCTGTTCCACAGGCGTAATGTGGTACTTAGCCGGGACGAGATAGTCGGGCAGCATTTTTAATTTCCTTTAATTTCAACAGGGTGGGGTTGGTAAAGGCGTGAGATTCGTTGACAATATCATGAGGCAATTTTAAAATCAAAAAAAATGGAGCCAACCCATGAACAGCATCTTTTTTACGGTCATCACATTACTATTACTGACCGCTGGTGTGCTTTTATTGATGCAGGAGTTCAATAAAACGAAAGTGTCGAAAGACACCAGTGAACCGCCACAACCTGAACTGATGACAAAAGAGGAAGGAGAAGATCATTTCTCTGTTTTGATGAACTCAGTTACGCCTGTCTGGTACTGGCGGGTGAATCATGAATATATCGACTTCTTACACGCGACAATTAAGCGCATGAAAATGTCGGAAATTAATGACACGCCCGGTCTGTTTGAGGCGCAGCGTCGCTGTAGCGATCTGAATTCAGCGGTTTATAAATATTACGACAACATCAAAAAGCGCTGTCTTAACGGTGAGAAGGTCTCGTATTCCGACCTGGACGTATTAAACCTTCGCCAGTGTTTTCGCGAGTTTAGTCTGGAAGCCTACCCGGAGCTGGTGGTGCTGGTCTGGCCGGAGTATGCGCGTCCTGAGGTTAACCCGGACGACGTCTGAGTGGCGTACTGGTTAGTTCTTGCAAACAGTCAGCGCCGTTGAGATATACTGAGCGCTGGTTTCGTTTGCAGACAGGATTTTATGGAACGCTTCTTTGAAAACGCAATGTATGCCTCTCGCTGGCTGCTCGCACCCGTCTATTTCGGTCTTTCCCTGGCTCTGGTCGCCCTGACGATCAAGTTCTTCCAGGAGATTTTCCACGTATTGCCTAACATTTTCTCCGTGGCGGAAGCTGATTTAATTCTGGTTCTGCTGTCGCTGGTGGATATGACGCTGGTGGGCGGCTTACTGGTGATGGTGATGTTTTCCGGTTATGAGAACTTCGTCTCTCAGCTTGATATCGCCGAGCATAAAGAAAAGCTCAGCTGGCTGGGGAAAATGGACGCCTCGTCGCTGAAGAATAAAGTTGCGGCATCTATAGTGGCAATCTCCTCTATCCACCTGTTACGCGTGTTTATGGACGCGAAAAACGTCCCGGATAATAAGCTGATGTGGTATGTGATTATCCACCTGACGTTTGTGCTGTCGGCGTTTGTGATGGGGTATCTGGATAAGATCAGTAAGAAATAAGGTACACATTTCTCCCCTCACCCTAACCCTCTGCCGGGGAGAGGGTTAGGGTGAGGGGAGAAAGCAACGAACCACACTATTTATCCGACGAAGCCTGCCACAAATTCAGTTCCCCGTCCGCCACGTGCTGGTCAATCCGCGTCAGTTCATCTTCCGTAAAGCGCAGATTACCCAGCGCCTGAACATTCTCCTCAAGCTGTTCCGGGCGGCTCGCGCCAATCAGCACTGACGTCACGCGAGCATCTTTCAGCAGCCAGCTCAGCGCCATCTGCGCCATTGTCTGCCCGCGCGCCTGCGCCATCTCATTAAGCAGACGAAGACTGTTCAGGTTAGCTTCCGTCAGCATTTTCTGCGTCAGGCCGCGCACTTTGTTCCCCTCGCGCTGCATGCGAGAACCTTCCGGAATACCGTTCAGGTATTTTCCGGTCAGCAGACCCTGCGCCAGCGGGGTAAAGGCAATACACCCCGTGCCGTTTGCTTCCAGCGTATCCAGCAAGCCGGTCTTATCGACCCAGCGGTTAAGCAGGTTATAGGACGGCTGGTGGATCAGCAGCGGGATCTTCCACTCGTGCAGCAGCGCGGCCATTTTTTGTGTGCGCTCGGTAGAGTAGGAGGAAATGCCCACGTACAGTGCTTTCCCACTCTGAACAGCATGAGCCAGCGCGGAGGCCGTCTCTTCCATTGGCGTATTTTCATCCACGCGGTGGGAATAGAAAATATCCACGTATTCGATGCCCATACGTTTCAGGCTCTGGTCGAGACTGGCGAGCAGATACTTGCGTGAGCCGCCTGAACCGTACGGGCCTGGCCACATGTCGTAACCGGCTTTAGTGGAGATAATCAGCTCGTCGCGATACCGGGCAAAGTCCTCACGCAGCAGGCGGCCAAAGTTCTCTTCCGCGCTTCCCGCAGGCGGTCCGTAGTTGTTGGCAAGATCGAAATGGGTAATCCCGAGATCGAAGGCTTTACGCAGCAGCGCGCGCTGGGAGTCAAGGGGCTGAACGTGGCCGAAGCTATGCCACAGGCCCAGCGACAGCGCGGGCAGGCGCAGGCCGCTCTTGCCACAGTAGCGGTACTGCATATTCTCGTAGCGGGTAGCGTCAGGGTACCAGGACATGATGTCTCCTTTTCTTATAGATGATTTTTTGAAACGTCGTTTTCATTCTGAACTTATCACATCATGTCGTGCGAAGATAAGGGTTAACGGTGGCTGTGCGACCTGTGAAGCCACGCTAACTAAAAATAATCACAAAAGGTTATAATTTCCCTGCACCCTGCCGATAACGAGAGTAGCACTCGCCTCTGGGCGAATTCACCCTCACGGCAAGGAAGACTTATGAATATGCTCCGTAATTTCACGATCCGTTTCGTTATGCTGACGATCCTCGGGATTTTTTGTTTAATGTGGGCGGGCGTCGGGCTGTACAGCACCTGGTCCCTGTCACGGGTATCAGACGGCAATGAAGTCGATCGCCAGCTGGTTAAACAGATGATGGTGCTCAGCCAGGGCAACGATCAGTATTTCCGCTTTGTGACCCGTCTGAGCCGCGCCATGGAGGTCAAAGCCGCTGGTGGCACGCCGGATTTGTCCTCTGCCCAACAGGCGCTGGACAACATGGGTAAGAAACTGGCCGAAATGAAGGCGATCTCGCCTGGCCCAATGGATGAGCAGGTCTCTGCGCAGGTGATCGGTGCCTGGCAGGCGCTGCTTGAACAGGGCGTGACGCCGCAAATGGAGCAGGCGAAGCAGGCGACCCTGGACGGCTACCGCCAGCAGGCCAACAACGTTACGCCGCCGCTGAGCCGTGCGTTCGGTGCCGCTGCCGAGAAGTTCAACAATGCCGCCGCGAAGACGCTCGACAGCACCCGCATGGTGGTCGACGGCCTGACCAGCATGACCCGCACGGTTATTATCGTCGCCACCATTATCGGCCTGCTGATCCTGCTCTTTACCGACCGCTACCTGGTGGCGATGCTGGTCAAACCGCTGGAGCGCATTCGCCAGCAGTTCCGCCAGATTGCCCAGGGCGATCTCAGCCAGCCCATTGCGCCTTTCGGCCGCAACTGCGTGGGACAGCTGGTGCCGCTGCTGAGCGCCATGCAGGACAGCCTGCGTGAAGCGGTCAGCACCATTCGCTCCGGCAGTGAGAATATCTGGCGCGGCGCGACGGAGATCTCCAGCGGCAACAACGATCTCTCTTCCCGTACCGAAGAGCAGGCTGCCGCGCTGGAAGAGACGGCGGCCAGCATGGAACAGCTGACCGCTACCGTGAAGCTGAACGCCGAAAGCGCGCGTCAGGCCAGCCAGCTTGCCGATGTGGCCTCAACCACCGCCAGCCGCGGCGGCTCGCTGGTGGAAGAGGTGGTCACCACCATGAGCGGTATTTCGGAAAGCTCGAAGAAAATTGCTGAAATCACCAACGTCATCAACAGCATTGCCTTCCAGACCAATATTCTGGCGCTCAATGCGGCCGTAGAAGCGGCGCGCGCGGGCGAGCAGGGGCGTGGATTCGCCGTGGTGGCGGGTGAAGTCCGCAACCTGGCAAGCCGCAGCGCCAATGCGGCAAAAGAAATTGAGGGTCTGATTACCGATTCCGTGACCCGCGTCGAGCAGGGTGCGCAGCTGGTGAGCGACACCGGCACCACCATGGATGCGATTTTGCGCGACGTGACGGAGGTGACGACCATTATGAAGCAAATCGCGTCGGCTTCTGAGGAGCAAAGTAAGGGCATTTCGCAGGTCGGGATTGCCATTACGCAGATGGACGGCGTCACCCAGCAGAACGCCTCGCTGGTCGAAGAGGTTTCCGCGGCAGCTGCGGCGCTGGAACGCCAGACCGAAGAGCTTCAACGCTCGGTGCAGAAGTTCCGCCTGACGGCATAACACAACAGGCCGCCTGATGCGGCCTTACTTCTTTCTTTTCCCGATGCTGTTAGTGCGTCGCTTCACCAATCAGCGCGCCCGTGCCGGCACCCACGGCCGCGCCTTTCAGCACGCTATTGCCCGTCACCGCAGCCGCGCCCGCGCCAACGACGGCACCCACGGCACCGCCCTTACGTGCGTCTTTGCCTTTTTCGCCGTTTTTGAACATTGCACCCGTGCCTGCGCCAACCACGGCACCACCCACGGTTGATTTCAGATCTTTGCCCGTGGCTGCGCCAATAGCAGCACCTGCTACCGCGCCGGCGGCGGTTTTGTCGATGGCCATTCCAGAGGTGGAAAAAATGAGGGCGCTGATAACCAGCGTTGTTTTAATAAGTCTCATAACAGATCCTTTGTGACTGCTGTCAGTTGATACGGCGTTTCTCATTCTGAGGTGAGAAAAACGTCCAGATAGTGCCAGCAATAGCCACTCAACCTTTAGGCTAATCATGCCCTGGGCAAGGATCGCGGCTGCCGGGCGGGGAGCCGCCCGGCGGAACGTTACGCCTGACGCTTGTCTTCCGTATTGGTATCGAAGTCGCTCGCCGCGTGGCGTTCGTGGAGCTGCTCGTTCAGCTCGCCGCTGGTGCGGTTAACGATGCGACCGCGCTTAACCGCATGGCGGTTCGCCACGTCCTTCGCCCAGCGCTGGACGTTAGTGTACTTCTCCGCGTCCAGGAACTCGGCGGCGTTATAGACGCTGCCCAGCGCCACGCAGCCGAACCAAGGCCAAATCGCCATATCCGCGATGGTGTACTCCTCACCCGCCACGTAGCGACCGCGCGCCAGCTGTTTATCCAGCACGTCGAACAGGCGCTTGGCTTCCATGGTGAAGCGGTCAATCGCGTACTCGATTTTTACCGGCGCATAGTTGTAGAAGTGGCCAAAGCCGCCGCCGAGGAACGGTGCCGCGCCCTGGAGCCAAAACAGCCAGTTCAGCGTCTCGGTGCGTCCCGCCGGATCTTTCGGCAGGAAGTGACCGAATTTCTCTGCCAGGTAAAGCAGGATATTGCCGGATTCAAAGACGCGCGTTGGCGGGTTCGTGGAGTGGTCACGCAGCGCCGGTATTTTCGAGTTCGGGTTCACGTCGACAAACCCGCTGGAGAACTGGTCGCCCTCGCCGATGCGGATCAACCACGCATCGTATTCCGCGCCCGTCACGCCCAGTGCCAATAGCTCTTCGAGCATGATCGTCACCTTCTGGCCGTTCGGTGTGCCCAGTGAGTAGAGCTGCAGCGGGTGAGAGCCTACGGGCAAATCCTTCTCATGCGTTGCGCCGGAAATTGGACGGTTGATGTTGGCGAACGCGCCGCCGCCGTTCTTTTTCCATTCCCATACTTTGGGTGGCTGATACGTGTTGTCTGACATGTTGGCCTGCCTTTTTAGTGATGTGTTGAGGCAGTGTAGCAGGAGATTTGTGAAGCGTTTAACGTTGTGAGCGCAAGCAATTAACCGCTATTCCTTCTGCTGCTTATATATATCAAATCCGGCATAAGCTTAATCGAAAATCGCATTTTCATAATTAATGCGTAAACCACTAAAGCTGAATATGATGCTTCAACATAAATAAAAGATGCAGTAATAAACACTTTATAAGGCAAGGAGTTAGTGAGATGCGCAAGCTTCTGTTATCGGCAGTGGTCGTTTCGCTCGCGTTAGGCCAGGCGGGCTGTGATGATGCGAAAAATAAAGAGACAAATTCGGCCGCGGCGGCAAAAAGCGACGCGCCAAAAGAGGGCGGTTCGCTCATTATCGGGATTACCTCCGGCGACCCGTTAGCCGTTAATCCGCTCTACGCCAGCGACCGCACAACATTAACCATCATGCAGGCGCTTTATGCCCCGCTGTACAGCTTTAATAACGGCAACATTGAGTGGGGCCTGGCGGAAAGCTTGACGCCTTCTGCCGACAACCTGAGCTACACTCTGACGTTAAAACCGAACCTGAAATGGCAGGACGGCCAGCCGCTGACGGCGGACGACGTGGTCTTCACCTTCAATAAGCTGCTGGATGCCAAACAGCACAGCTTCTTCCGCAGCATGTTTACCTACGGCGGCAAGCCTGTTGAAGTGAGCAAGATTGATGAGCGCACCGTTAAGTTCACCTTACCGCAGGTCAGCGCGGCCTTTACCGGCACCCTGGTGCAGATCTACCCGATCCCGCAGCACGTGTTCGCCGGTGAAGGCGACCTGGAAAAGAGCACCAAAAACGATGCGCCGGTCGGTTCCGGGCCGTTCAAATTTAAAGAGTATCGCGCCGGTCAGTATTACGCCCTTACGCGCTTCGACGATTACTGGAACGGCAAACCGAAGCTTGATTCCGTCACCTACCGTTTCGCCAAAGACAGCAACGCCGCCAACCTGGCGCTGCAAAACGGTGAAATCAACCTCAAGATGGTTGACCCGCAGGATGTGAACCGCCTGAAAAATACCGGGAAATTTGACTTCGTGGTCTATCCGGAAGGCCGTCTGGCCTATATGACGTTCAACCAGAACGTGGCGGTGATGAAGAGCAAAGCGCTGCGTCAGGCCATCGCGTACGCCATCAACAAAGACGAGCTAACCCAGACCGCGTTTACCTCGCTGGACTACGCTAAACCGGCAACCTCGTTCCTGACGCCAGATACGCTTTACAAGACGGATGACGTTGAACAGTACAAATTCGATCTGCAAAAAGCCAAAGACCTGCTGAAGACGTCCGGCGCGCCGGATAATCTCAAGCTGCGCCTGGCGTATGTGAACACCAACAAAACCCAGGAAAGCATGGCGCTCTACATTCAGCAGGCGCTGAAGGGCATTGGGGTGAACGTGGAGCTGATGCCGCTGGACTCCAACGCCATGTCTCAGCGCAGTCTTGATATGAACAACACCGCGTGGGAACTGAACCTGGGCGGCTACATTATGGGATCAGAGCCGGACGGTTACAAATCGCTGTTCATGAGCAACGAAGCCTATAACTACGCGCACTACAAAAATCCGCAGTTTGATGCCCTGTGGGATAAAGGTGCGGTGGAAACCGACGCCGCGAAACGTGCCGATATCTACAAGCAAATTCAGCAGACCGTGGCGAACGAGATGACCTACTACCCGATCGCCTACACCAATGCGACCGTCGCCGTGGATAAACGCTTCGGCGGCACGAAGGAAGCGGAGCCGAAGCCGGTTTATCTGTTCCAGGATCTGTCAAAAATTTATCAAAAATAGGCTGTTGCCCCGGTCGTAAGATCGGGGCCTTTTAAGGGCACGTCGTGAACACACTCCTCACGCGTCGGCTGCTGCAGCTGCTGCCGATGCTTTTCTTTATTTCGCTGGTGGCGTTTTTGCTGGTCAAGCTCGCGCCCGGCGACCCCGTGGCCGCGTACATCACGCCGCGTATGGCGCCGGAAGATATTGAGCGCATTCGCCAGAGCCTGGGACTGGATAAGCCGCTGGTCACGCAGTACGTCTTGTGGCTGAAAAGCGTCCTGCAGGGCGATCTCGGCTATTCGTTGATTTACCACCGCCCGGTGCTGGAGATGATCGGCGAACGCATTCCGGCCACGCTGGGGCTGATGGGGGCGTCGCTGCTGATGGCTATCGTGCTGGCGATCCCGCTGGGGCTGCTGGCGGGGGCATTTAAGCACCGCTGGCTGGATCACCTGTTGAACCTGTTTGCCTATATCGGCATCTCGGTACCGATTTTCTGGTTCGGCATTTTGCTCATCACCGTTTTTGCCGTGCAGCTTAACTGGTTCCCCAGCATGGGGATGCGCACCATCGGCATGGAAGATAATGCGCTGGATCTGCTGCGCCACGGCGTGCTGCCGTGTATTGCTCTCACGTTTTATAATCTTTCCAGCTACGTACGCTACATCCGCTCCAACACCATCTCGCAGCTCTCGGCCGACTACGTGCAGACCCAGCTGGCCTACGGCGCCACGCGTTCCAGCATTCTGTTCCGCCACGTGCTGAAAAACGTGCTGCTGCCGGTGATCACCCTGTTCGGATTGTCGTTCGGTGAGCTGATTGTGGGGGCCTATGTGACGGAAAGCGTCTTCTCCTGGCCGGGGATGGGGCTGCTCGGGATCCAGTCGATCGCCTCGCTGGACTACCCGCTGATTATGGCGATCATCATGCTCTCGTCGATAATGCTGATCGTCGGTAACCTGATCGCCGACGTGCTTTATCGCTTCGCCGATCCCCGCATTCGTACGCTGAGGTAACCGGATGAGCAGACGCTGGCAGCAGGTTCGTCACCAGCTGCGCCGCAACCGTCCGGCGCAGTTCTCCCTGTTTGTGCTTTTTATTTTCGTTGTCGCCGCGCTCTGTGCGGGGTTAAGTCCGTACGATCCAGATCGGATGGCGCTCGGCGCGCGCACGTTGCCGCCGGATGCCGCGCACTGGTTCGGCACCGACGAATACGGGCGCGACTACTTTACCCGCGCGCTGTACGGCGGCCAGATCTCCCTGATGGTCGGTTTTCTTGCCATGCTCTTTTCCACGCTTATCGGCACGGTGGTAGGAACGGTGAGCGGCTATTTTGGCGGCTGGCTGGATAACCTGATGATGCGCGCCGTGGATATCCTGATGGCCATTCCGGCCTTCTTCCTGCTGCTGGTGGTGAATGCTTACCTCAAGCCGGGCGTGGATAACATCATTCTGATTATCAGCCTGCTGACGTGGATGAACATGTCGCGTCTGGTGCGTGCTGAAACCCTATCGGTGAAAGAGCGCGAGTACGTGCTTTATGCCCGCGCGTCGGGAGCGCATCCGCTGCGTATTATCGTGCGCCACATCATTCCCGGCGTGCTGCCGACCATTATCGTGGCGGCCACGCTGAATATCGCCTCGGCCATTCTGATGGAGTCTACGCTCAGCTTCTTAGGGCTGGGCGTGCAGGCACCGGCGGCATCATGGGGAAGCATGCTTAACAACGCCCAGTCTTATATTGGCGAAGCGTCGTGGCTGGCGATGTTCCCCGGCATTCTGATCCTGCTGACGGTGTTCAGCTTTAACGTGCTGGGCGATGTGTTCCGTACCGCCTTTGAGCCGGGAGCAAATCGCGATGAGTAACTTATTAGCGCTTGAGAACCTGCAAACCACGTTCCGCACCCGCGAGGGCGAGGTTCAGGCGGTGCGTGGCGTGAGCTTTCAGGTTCAGCCGGGGGAACTCGTCGGTATCGTCGGCGAGTCGGGCTGCGGGAAAAGCGTCACCTGTAAGTCGATTATCCAGCTTCTGGGGAGCAACGGACGGATAACCGGCGGCAGCATTCGCTTCCAGAATGAGGACCTGGCGCAGAAAACGCCCGCGCAGATGCGTGCCATTCGCGGCAACGAGATCGCGATGATTTTTCAGGATCCGATGACCGCCCTGAACCCGGTGCTCACTATCGGCAAGCAGATGTCTGAGATCCTGGTGCGAAATAAAAAACTGTCGAAAAAAGCGGCCAAAGCGGCAGCAATAGCCATGCTGGATCAGGTGGGCATTGCTGAAGCGGAACGCCGATACGACCAGTATCCCCACGAGTTCAGCGGCGGGATGCGCCAGCGGGTGATGATCGCTATTGCGCTCTCCTGCAATCCGAAGCTTCTTATTGCCGATGAGCCGACCACCGCGCTGGACGTGACCATTCAGGCGCAGATCCTGCGCCTGCTGAAAAGTCTGCAACAGCAGACCCGGACCGCGATTTTGCTGATCACCCACGATCTCGGCGTGGTGGCGCAGGTCTGCAGCCGCGTGGTGGTGATGTACGGCGGCCTGGTGATGGAGGAGGGGAGCGTGGAGGACATTTTTTATCGCCCTGCGCATCCTTACACCCAGGGTCTGCTGGCCTCGCTGCCGCGCCCGGATGAGGTGAATCAACGTTTATCGCCCATTGAAGGTTCGCCGCCTGGCCTGCTTAACCCGCCGCCGGGCTGTCCATTTGCGGAACGCTGCCCGAAGCGCATGCCCCAGTGTGAACGGCAACCCGCATTTTACACCGCCGGAGAGGGCCATCGCGCCGCCTGCTGGCTATGGGCCGAGGAGATTCAGGCATGAGTGAACAACAGGCGCCATTAGTGAGCGTGCGCGATCTGCGCAAGCACTATCCGCTCAACGGCGGTTTGCTGCGTAAAGGCGTGGCCGTGAAGGCGGTTGATGGCGTGAGCTTTGATATCCAGCCCGGCGAGACGTTTGGCCTGGTGGGGGAGTCCGGCTGCGGAAAATCCACCCTTGGGCGCGCCATACTGCGCCTTTTCGATATTACCTCTGGCGAGATCCACTTTGCCGGACAGGCAATCGCCCACGCCCGCGAAAGAGAACTCAAGCCGCTGCGTAAGCGGATGCAGGCAATTTTTCAGGATCCTTACTCCTCGCTCAACCCCGGTATGACGGTGCGACAGCTGGTGGCCGAACCGATGCAGATCCACGGCTACAGCCGCGAAGAACAGCGAGAACGTACGGAAACGCTGCTCTACAAAGTGGGGCTGAAGCACGAACACCTTGAACGGTTCCCGCATGAGTTCAGCGGCGGGCAGCGTCAGCGCATCAGTATTGCCCGCGCGTTGTCCGTGCATCCTGAATTTGTGCTGTGCGATGAGCCGCTCTCGGCGCTGGACGTATCGGTGCAGGCGCAGGTGGTGAATATTTTGCAGGACCTGCAGCAGGAGTTGGGGCTAACCTATCTGTTTATCGCCCACGATCTCTCGATGGTGCGCCATATCTCCAGCCGTATTGGGGTGATGTATCTCGGCAAACTGGTAGAGGTGGCTCCGGCGAATGAACTGTATCAGCGCCCGGCACACCCTTACACCCGCGCGCTGCTGGCGGCGGTTCCCCAGCCCGATCCGCGCATCCGCAATCTCGAAGACGCCACCCTGCGCGGCGACATTCCAGGCCCCACGTCCGCGCTGCCGGGCTGTAAGTTCTGCAGCCGCTGCCCGCACGCCAGGCCGGTTTGCCAGACGCAGGAGCCTGCGATGCAGGAGATTGCGCCAGGGCATTTCGCGGCATGCTGGCTGTTTTAAATGTTATTCACGCGTCGCGCAGGTGTATGATAAACGCTCCTCTGTCAGGTTAATTACAACGTGCAGACGACGACAACCCATAAAAAATTGCCGCCTGCCTGTTTTAGGTTGGATACATGCGTAAAGGAAAGTTAAGCAGTGATGCGCCATTCGGGACGTTGTTAGGCTATGCGCCCGGTGGCGTGGCGATTTACTCTTCAAATTACGGCAGTCTGGACCCGCGTAACTACCCGGAAGACGCGGACTTTCGCAGCTATATTGGCAACGAATACATGGGCCACAAGTGGCAGTGCGTTGAGTTTGCCCGCCGTTTCCTGTTCCTCAACTATGGCTTCGTGTTTACCGACGTCGGCATGGCGTGGGAAATCTTCTCCCTGCGCTTTTTGCGCCAGGTGGTGAACGATAACATTCTGCCCCTTCAGGCTTTTGCCAATGGCTCGAAGCGCGCGCCGCGCGCCGGGGCGCTGCTGATCTGGCAAAAAGGCGGCGAGTTTCACGAGACCGGCCACGTGGCGGTGATCACCCAGCTTCTCGACGATAAGGTGCGTATTGCGGAGCAGAACGTTATTCACTCGCCGCTGCCGCTCGGGCAGCAGTGGACGCGCGAGCTGCGCATGACCGTGGAGAATGGCTGCTATACCCTTCATGACACCTTCAGCGATACCGAAATTCTCGGCTGGATGATCCAGACGGACGACACGGAGCACAGCATTACCCAGCCTGAACCGGACGGTGAACTGCTGAAAATCCGCGGCGCGCGGCTGAAAAACAAACGTCAGTTCGACGGAAAATGGCTGAACGAAAATGACGCGCTGCAGCAGGCGTATATCCGTGCGAACGGCCATGTGATCAACAAAGATCCCTGCCAGTATTTCACCATCACCGAAAGCGCCGAGCAGGAGCTGATCAAGGCCACCAACGAACTGCACCTGATGTACCTGCACGCGACGGACAAGGTGCTGAAAGACGACAATCTGCTGGCGCTGTTCGACATCCCGAAAATCCTCTGGCCGCGCCTGCGCCTTTCCTGGCAGTGGCGCCGCCACCATATGATCACCGGTCGTATGGATTTCTGCATGGATGAGCGCGGGATTAAGGTCTACGAGTACAATGCCGACTCCGCGTCTTGTCACACAGAAGGCGGGTTGATCCTCGAAGAGTGGGTCAAAAACGGCTATCGCGGCAGCGGGCACAACCCGGCGGAAGGGCTGCTGGAAGAGCTGACCGGCGCATGGAAGCACAGCCACGCGCGGCCGTTCGTTCACATCATGCAGGACAACGATGTCGAAGAGGACTATCACGCGCTCTTTATCCAGCGCTCGCTGATGCAGGCCGGGTTTGAAACCAAAATTCTGCACGGGCTTGGCGCCCTGAGCTGGGATGCTGCCGGGCAGCTTATTGACGACGAAGGTCGCCACGTCAACTGCGTGTGGAAAACCTGGGCGTGGGAGACGGCGATAGAGCAGATCCGCGAGGTGAGCGAAACCGAATACGCCGCAGTGCCGATCCGCACCGGGCATCCTGAGGGCGAGGTACGCCTGATTGATGTTCTGCTGCGCCCGGAAGTGCTGGTCTTTGAACCGCTGTGGACCGTTATTCCCGGCAACAAGGCGATTCTTCCGGTCCTGTGGCAGCTGTTCCCGAACCACCGTTACCTGCTCGACACCGATTTTGAAGTGAACGACCTACTGAAGCAGACCGGATACGCCGTCAAGCCGATTGCCGGACGCTGCGGCAGCAATATCGATCTCATCAGCGCCCAGGACGAGCTGCTGGATAAATCCAGCGGCAAGTTTGTTGACCGAAAAAACATCTACCAGCAGCTGTGGTGCCTGCCGAACGTCGACGGCAAGTACATTCAGGTCTGTACCTTTACCGTGGGCGGAAATTACGGCGGGACCTGCCTGCGCGGCGATGACTCGCTGGTGGTGAAAAAAGAGAGCGATATCGAGCCGCTGATTGTACTCAAGGATAAGTAACGTGCATCTGCGCTAAAAAAGCCCCCGCAGGGTATTCTCTGTGGGGGCTTTTTGTTACTGCGCTTCCTCGTCCTGCTGCGCGCTGGTTTTCAATTCGATGATGCGTCCAATCTGGTCATGATAAACCGTCAGCAGGTTGTGCTGGCTCATCTCCGAGATGAGCTGCGGTGAGACGTTAAAGCTGCGGGCAAGTTCGTCATGATGCAACAAGCCCGGCTGACGTCGTCTTACGTTCGCGCGGCGGCGGTTGTACTGATACCACAAAATCAGCAGCCAGCCGTTGAGCGCGGCGAACAGCAAATAGATCAACACCGTATTAAAGGAGGCAATAATCACGCTCCACCGGTGGTCGCTCTCCTCGGTTAACTGCATCCACAGCCTGGCATACAGGAAGAACAGAAACCCGCCCCACGCCACCACGGTTAACGCGGCATCAAAAAGTCGTGGCAGCAACCGATGTTCAGTCAAAATTAAGGTATTTTCGTTCATTGAAGGCTTCCTTTTCCCCTGTCCGGACTGATCCAGCGCGCGCGGGCGCGCTGACGTTTAAGCATGACTTTTGGAAATGCGACGAGGGTGGTGAACAGACCAATCATCCAGTAGACCATCGGAAACCAAATCACCCAGAAAAGTGAGCTGGCCACCTTGCGCTCATAGCGCCGCTCGATGTACAAGCTGACCAGGAACTGCAGCAGGCACATCACGCCCAGCAGCAGCCCGGTAAACGCCGGGGGAAAGAGGGTTTCAACGGTCAGCCTGGCGGGAATGGGCGCGACGTGGCTGATGATGTACAGCAGCACCGTTATCGCATACGCAAAGGCCCACAGCGTTGACAGCGCGTACTCCAGAAACAGGGGCCACATGCGGTGATGCTCCCAGCGCACCATCTTGCGCAGGTTCACCAGAAATACCTCCGCGCCGCCCTGTGCCCAGCGCAGACGCTGCTTCCACAGGCCCTTCAGCGTCTCCGGCATCAGGATCCAGCACAGCGCCCGCGGCTCGAAAAAGATATCCCAGTGGCGCAGCTGGAGCTTCCAGCTGATGTCGATGTCTTCGGTGATCATGTCCGGGCTCCAGTACCCGACGTCCGCCAGCGCCTGTCGGCGAAAGGCGGCGATGACGCCGGAGACGGTAAAGACCCGGCCATAGATCCGCTGCGTCCGCTTGATGAGCCCAATGATGGACGAAAACTCGCCAACCTGAATGCGGCCAATCAGCGTGGAGCGCGTGCGAATGCGCGGGTTCCCGGTAACCGCCCCGACGTGGGGATACTGAATCAGCGGCGCGACCAGATAGGCCGCGGTGTCGCGGTCGAGCAGGGCGTCGCCGTCAATGCAGACCAGCAGATCGCCCCGGGCCGCCGCCGCCCCGGCTTTGAGCGCCACCGCTTTTCCCTGGTTCTCCGCGAGGTTAATCACCCGCAGGCGCGGCTGCTCCAGCGCCAGCTGCTGCAGCACCTGCGCGGTGTTATCAGACGAGCCGTCGTTGATGGCGATCACTTCAATATTCCCGTACCGCTGAGCCAGCGCGGCGCTGATGGTCTCTCTGGCGTTTCTTTCCTCATTGAAGCAGGGGATCAGAATTGAGATGAGCGGCTCGCCGGCGAGCGTCGGGGCGGGCGTGTCTTTATCCCACGACCAGCGGCGTTCAAGCTGAAACCAGAAATAGAGGCCGCCGGTGACCCAGAGCACGGACATAAACAGCGGCCAGAAGAAGACAAAATCCAGAATCAGCTCGCCGGTAAAGAGGGCGGCCACCCCTAACGGCAGCCCGAATACCAGACACAAAATTGAAAAGGCGATTATGCGATCAGTCATTGTCAGGGTACCAGTAGGAAGAAAAGACGGGCCTGATGCGCGAGATATCAGGCTGGTTATTGATGAAATCGTCAGGGTAGTAGCCGTAGTTTTTGATGCCGTTCAGCTGGAGGACGCGCATCCACGCCGCAAGCTGACTGTCGGAGACGGCGCGCTGCGGCTTCTGCTCCCAGTCTCTGGCCTGCAGCTCGAAAATGGTTTTATCCAGCGCGCCGGGCCGCGCGGCGACGGCCTTGATCAAACGCGTCAGCCAGGCATTGCTCTCGTTCGCCGGAACGGACTCCATCAGCGGCATTGCCATGGGCACCGTCCAGTCATAGGCCGCCAGAAAATCATCGAGATTCTGCGCAAACCACGCTTCGCTTTCGGGCTGCAGAATGGGAAGGACGAACATATTGCGCGCGGTTTTTATCTGCGGGCCGCGGATGTGCTTCACCGCCTGGCTCAGAGCGCGGGTAAAACCGATAAGCCTCCGGCTTTTCTGGCGCGTCGTGTCCTGCCCGGCAGCGTCAACGTCCGTCAGTACCGCATCGTCATGGAACAGGATCCCGTTGAAGCTGGCATGGCGGGCCAGATCTTCATAGATTTCCGTCACCTGCAGGCGAACCTGCGGATCCCACGGTGAAAGCCTGATGTAGGGCTCATTGGCCTCGCGCAGCTGGCCGGTTCGATCGTCCCGGCGCTGCACGCGCGGCAGGGCAGGATCGAGATCGAACGAGAGCACCGGCATCCACGCGTAGACCTTCACCCCCGCGCGGGTTTGCAACTGCCAGGATACGAAGTTAAAAAGGTCGGCCCGGACCGGAAGCCGGCGGTTGGGGAAATAGAGCGCCCTGATCCTGCCATCGCCCTGCGGGTCGGCAAACGCCTGCAGGAAGACGTGGCTGATTTTCATGTCGTAGACCCGCTGGATCAGCCTGTTGATGTTTTGGGTCTGCTGAGCCGGATCGGGATCGTAAACGTAGTCGAGATCGACGTGCATCACGCGCACGGGATCGTGCTCCTGAACCCGGCTGACCGAACTGGCAAACGCTTTGAGCGAGGGGTTGCCGGCGATCAGCAAACGGGGGATGTTGCCCAGCTCCTGCACGTTCCCCAGCCCGTCCTCAAGGGTAAAGGCCAGCTGATAACCCTGCTGCCTGGCGATGGCGAGTGACGTACCGCTGGCGGCACCGTAAGGCCAAACCCAGGCGCGCGGCGCTTTGCCCGTCACCTGCGCGATTTTCTCCGTCACCTTGCGGACGTCATCGCCGATCCGCTGGCTGAACTGCTGGTCAGTTTCATAGCGCCCCGTCGCTTTATCATAAAAGCGGTTGGCGATGGCCGGTTCCCGGCTGCCCTGCGGGTTGGCGACGATGCCGTAATGCGAGGCCCAGGTATGCGATCCGATCTCAACCAGCGGAGACTGGCTGAGCTCGCGCACCATGTCCCAGGTCGCGAAGCGATCCCGGGGCGTCATCAGGCCGCCAAAGTTCACCTTCTGGTTTGCTGGCGTATCCACCCAGCTGCCCACCGGCGCCCAGAGCGCAGGCACGTTCCAGGCCCTAAGCAGCGGCCAGACACGGGTGTAGAAGCTGCTGTAGCCGTCGTCAAAGCTAAGCAGAACGGCTTTCGGCGGCAGCGATTTTTTGCCGTCATGCGCGTCCAGAATGTCCTGCACGCTGATGGCGTGATAGCCGTTGTGCAGAAGCCAGCTAATCTGCTCGTTTAGCGCGCTGGTGCGCACGGAGAGGTAGCGCTGATCGGCGGCATCGTCTTCGACGTCGTGGTAGGCCAGCACCAGAAACTGGTTCTGCGGCCAGGGTTTGCTCGCCTCCGGCTGCGGCCGCTCGCTGGGCGCAACGAACGAGATCGCCTGCGCCCAGACGCTCGCGCTGAGGCAGAGCCAGCCGATGAGGATCAGGCTCACGGAAAAACGTGTGTTCAGCATATTCATCCTTAAAAGCGTAAAGTCGCGTCAAGCGTGACGGAGAGGTTGCTCTCGCGTTTGCCGTCGTAAGGGCGTTTATCCCAGTTCAGCATCACGCCGGTATCAATGACGTTATTCCACTGGACGCGTTGCCCGTAGCCCAGCAGGGCGATGGCGCCAACGGACTGGTTTTTCTGCCAGTAGCTGCCGCCTCCCGCCACCAACTGCTGGCTCCAGAGGGTGTCGTAATGGCGGTACATCTCATGGTCCACGGACAGGGCGGCCGTCACGGACAGATCCCGCGCCGGGTTGTAATAGAGCGTGTCCCGCAGGCTGTTTTTACTGGCGGCGATCCCCGATTCAAGATCCAGCGTCAGGGTCGGGGTCTGCCAGAGACGCTCCTTACCCGTAAGGGTGTATTCCTGTCGGCGATTATGGTCTGAGAAGCGGCTGACGGCGGCGCTGAACTGGTACTCACGGCGCTCGTTTTGATGCCAGCGGATCCCGCCTTCACCCCGGTTGGCGCTAATCCCGTTGCGTAATGCCCGTAGCGGCGCGGTGCGGGATAAGCGTTCAAGGCTGCCGCTGACCTGCCAGTTATCATTGAAAAAGTACGTAGTTGAGAGGCGAGCACCTGGCTTGTTTTCACCGTGATAGCGGTTGCTGGATACCTCGGCTTCGAGCTGAAGGTCGCGAGGACGCCACTCGATGCCGCCCAGGAGGTGACGGCTGGTGCCTTTGCCTTCATCGAAATTACCTTGCGCATAGCGGGTACCCGCAAACAGCCGCCAGCTATCCGCTACCGGTGGACCATAGAGCGTGGCATCCCCGTTCAGGTCGTGCGTCCCGCTGATGGGGTTATCGGAGTGCAAGCCCTTGCTCGCGTTAAAGCGCAGCTCGGACATGTGATGCACCGTTCTGAGCCTGTCCAGACGCCTGGCGCTGCGAGCAACGGGCGCGCGGGCAAGCACGTCGTCGGCCAGTAAATCCATCTGGCGCCACTCCTGCAGATCCATGGCGACGTAAGCCTGCTGCTGTTCCAGCTCCAGATTAGATGGCTCCAGCGCCTCCGCCCTTTTTAACGTTTGCTCGGCCGCGCGCGGCTGACCCCGCGCCTGAAGCAGGGTGGCATAGTCAATCTGCAGCCCCTGATTGCCCGGCGCCGTTGTGGCCAGACGGTGCGCCAGCTTATCCGCATCCGGCAGGGCGTTGGTTGAGAGCAAATAGTTAAATTTGAGCGACTGCCCGGTAAGCCACCGATCGTTGGGCTGCGGAGTGGGCGAGCCGAAATCGTAGCGGGTCCACGGAACGCTGCGGGTCTGGCGCTCTACGTACTGTCGAGCGGCCTCATACTGCCCCGTGTCCAGCCAGGCGTAGAAAAGCGCATGCTCCTCGTCCTGCGGATCGGCGGCGTATTGCGGATAGCGTTGCAGCAGCGAGAAGGCGGCAGAGGCGTTTTTCTCCTGCAGATACGCGGAGATCGCCCAGCCGATGGCCCAGCCCGGCACCGGATGCTGCGCCTCCGTCAGCGCCTGATATTCACGGATGACCTGCGGGTAATCGCCATGCGCGTACAGCGCACCCAGCCTGTCGATACGGGCGAGGATGATGTCTTCCGCTGCCTGCGGTTCGTGTTGCCAGCGTGAGAGCAGGGCGTCGTAACGATTCAGTGCCGTTTGCGCCAGCTGCAGGCGCTCCTTTTCCGTTCTGCCAGGCACGTCGGCAAGGCGAACCCATTCTGCGGCGGCATTAAGCTCCAGACGGCGGCGCTGCGCGGGGGTCAGCGTTACCCTTTGTGACAGCATCAGCGCGGGAGTACTCACCCGGTTATCCGTTAGCGCGTCAATCAACTCGCTAAGGAGCGCGTTATTCTCCGGCGCAAGGGTCAGCGCGCGCGTGTCCGCTAAAAGCCGATCCCAGCTTTTTCCCTGGCGTAACCAGACGTACGAGAGCGTCTGAAGATGCGCCGGAGAGGGATCCTCCATCACCAGCTGGCGGGCTTCCTGCAGAGCGAGCGTATCCATGCGGGCATCGGCCAGGGTTTTGATATAGCCGATACGATAATCGTCATTATGTGGCGCAAGGCTACGCGCCTCTTTCCACAGTGATAAGGCAGGCTGCCACGCTTTTTGATCTCTTCTGGCCTGCGCGACAGCCGCAACGCCGCGAGCGGGCAGCGGCATATAAATGCCATAGCGCTGCCAGAGCTGAATCACCTCGTCATTACGACCTGCCCACGCAGCCACCTGTAACCAGTCCGCTACTTGCTCGGGCGTCAGAGCATGCTGTTGCTGATACCGCTGAAGATAATTGAGAAACGGCGTGTAATTACCGTTACGTGCCTGTTGAATCTGTTGCTCATAAACGGATTCCGTTGCCTGAACGAGAACAGGGAACAGAAATAGCAGAAACAATAATCCTGGGGCGCGATAAAAGAATAACGTATTGAAGCGAAGCGATCTTTCCATATCTATTTGCCATTTGTTTATCATGAATCCATTGCATAACACGGCCGCCTTTTAACTCTGCGTTAAAGGCCATAAATGAGAACATTAAATCTGAATGCAGTAACGTTATGGGGTACTTACTTTAAGGTAATTATGGAACCTCCTCTTTGGGAACTGGGTGGAAGGTAATGTACACCTGATATGTTGCCGGATAAATATGGTGAAAAGCAGAGGGTTAGTTTTGGGATAATTCTGGAATGAGATGTCTTTTGTGATTATTTTGAATTGAGTGTGTATTTGTAACTCTTTGATATTAATGTGTTTTATTTATCTGTTTTTGAGTTTGTTTATATTCCTGGCGAGGTTTTATTGTAGCAATTAAAGTACTTTCTGGTGCATGTTTGGGAAGTTTCATGACAAAAAGTCTTAATGTTCAGCGAAGTGACTTTTCTGCGATTGTTTTTTATTTATAATTAACGCCAGCCATTGAATGAAAGTCTACAGGAAGTCTTACTCATCAATGTCTGTATTGAGGGATGTTCAACGCCAGAATACATATTGTCGTTAATATTACAGCGCTATAAAACGAAGGCGGCCTTCTTTCTGAAGGTGCGTTCTTGCTTTAATCTAAAAGGGATGGTTAGTGGCAACTTCAATAGTGTTAGTGACCCAGGATCGCTATCTTGTCAGGGGGATGAGACTATTTTTCCCGGATATTATCCTGCTCGACTCGATTGACAGAAACATATTTGATAACGGTGCAGATGAATATTCTGTGTTGATTGATAGCCGTTCTCCGCTCCGTTTATATGATTACCTGATACGCCATCCGGCCAGAACAAAAAAAACGATCTGCTGCGTTATGCTGGATATGCGACATCGCGAGGAGAATCTACTCAGTATGAAGTTGTTTATGAACACGTCGCTTACGGCGCCGGATATGGCATCGTTATTTAACCTGGTGCTCAATATGAAGGGCAGGCGTCTGACCACCAAGTGGCTGCTTAACTTACGGCTTGGCACGCACGAAGCGATCATGCTGCGGTTGTTGAGGGCAGGGATGTCGATGGAAGCGATTGCCGATGAACTGAACACGTCGGTGAAGAGCCTCTATCGCAAACGGACAGCGCTGTCGGAACGCCTGGGGGCGGAGAACTTCAACGAGGCGTGTTTGTTTATCTTTAAAAACAAACTGCTGGATGCGGTTGGGAACGATCCCTGAATTCCTGAGAGCCTAAAAGCAAAAACCCGCCACAAGGGCGGGTTCTTTTACTGGAAGTAATTCAGAACGACCAGCGCAGATTAGCGTTAACCGAGTTGACGCGGGTATCCGCACCATATTGCCCCTGATAACCCACATCCAGCGTCGCAGCACGTGACAGCTGTACGCTCACGCCGATATCACCCACCATCACGTCCTCATCCACGGCCTGCCCCTGAGTAATGAACGCGTCGCTGCCCGCAAACGCCATACGCGAAGAGGTATTCTTATCGCCATAGGCGTGCTGCCAGCCCAACGAACCGTAGAGGTTCACGTTCTTTGGCAGCTCGGTCACACCGCGCACCCCGAGGGTGGAGTAAAAGGTATTCATCGTTTCGTTACGCACGCTCAGCGCGGCGGCACCGCCGTCTTCCCTGAAGCTGTCGGTATGCAGTCGAATGTACGATAAATTGACGAACGGCTCGATATTCATATCAGGCTGGCCGAAGCGGTAGCCCGCTTCGGTGAATGCCAGCAGCGAGTTGGCGTCGTAATCCGACTTCAGCCGATCCGAGAAGCCGCTGAAATCAACGCTGCGCTCGCCTTCGATCTTGTGCCAGGTGTAACCCAGCGCGCCGCGAAGGGAGAACGCATCCTGTTGACCCGCCGCATACAGGCCAAGGTGGTAGTTATCGGTATCCGTTGAGGAACGACGGCTGTCGACGTCGTAATCACCGCGGCTGTAGCCGAAGTATCCGCCGACACGCACGTTATGATCCGCCAGCTTGCGATCTGCTCCCAGCAGGAAGCCGGTGGTGTTGCCGTCCAGCTTGCCCACGTTACCGTCGCCGTCGTTTCGGCTCCAGGAGCTGAAGGTCTGGCCCCAGACGCCATTGTTTTGCGGCTCCGGCTGCTGCACCAGCGACATCGCTAACGGTGGTATCGGCAGGCTGTCGTTATCAAACGCGCGCTGCATACGCTGGTTTAAGACGTTAAACACCTGCGTGCTGCCGGCGATCAGGTTGGACTGCATTGACGGATAAACTTCACCGGACAGCTGGTTGAACGCCTCGCGCGCTTCCGGCGCGCTGAGTACCAGCAGCGAGTTATACAGCGCCAGCGACGGGCCGCTTTGCGTCAGGGTGGAGAGCGCGCCGGCGGTATTCCACTGGTTGCTGCTTTTGGCGACGGTCTGGAAAATCCCCGGCTTGCCGCTGCCCGGATTCTCACTGCCAGGGTTTTCTCCGCCCGGGTTCTCACCGCCCGGGTTCTCACCGCCTGGGTTTCCTCCTCCTGGATTTTCACCTCCCGGGTTTTCGCCTCCAGGATTCTCGCCGCCGGTCTCTTTCTGCGCGATGGTCAGATCGACGGCGTTGGTGCTCTGGTTGAGCGCCACGTCCAGGAAGGCGGATTTAGACACCGCCCCCGCGAACTGACCGTCAATTCCCCCGTCGGAGGTTAAAATGCGGTAGCTTTGGCCCGTTTTATAGCTGGTTTGCGGATCCAGCGCGGTGACCTGTACCTGAGCCCGATCGCTGATGGTCGTTTTGCCTGCGACCAGCAGCTGGTCGCTGCGGCCATCACCGGCGATATCGACATCATAGAAAGAGTCACCTACAAAATTCAGATAACGTTTCAGCGTCAGCGTGCCGATATCACCATCCCCTGGCGAGATATGCCCGCCGGAAAGGATCTCGGTCTGGCCCAGCGTGCCGTTCCCTCCCAGCGTTCCGCCGGCCTTGATTGAGGCGGCGCTGCTGTAGCCCAGCCCGTCGCTAACGTCGGATCCCGCCGTCGCGTTGAGGATCAGCGTACCGCCGTTCTCGGCGCTAAGAGTCTGAATATCAAAAATATCATCTTCTGGCTGGGTGTTGATGTTGCTGGCGATAATGACTTTGCCACCGCGCGCGGTCACGTTCGCCTGAAGGGCTGAAAGATCGCCATTCAGCGTTGTCTGCCCGGAAGTATTGATCACCTCACCTTCGCCACTCATCTTGTTGCTAAAGACGTAATTTTCGTCGGTATGGTTGAAGTAGACATAGCTGCCGAACAGCCCGCCGCGCAGGCTGATTGCCGTATTCGCATCAAGAGTACCCGCGCCGCCCGCTGTGCCAAGCGTTGGCTCAGTTAAACCTGTTCCGGTGTCCATATTGCCGCGGCTGCCGACAATGAGCGCACCCCGGTTCGAGCCGGAACCCGAGGTCCCCACGATCAGCGTATTGCTGCCAGCGGAAAATGAACCGCCGTCAATCACCGACAGCACGCCATTGCCATAATCGCCCACGCTCACGCTGCTGCCGCTGGTAAAGCGCGAGTCTTTGCCCGCAATAACCAGCTCGGCGGTTTTACCTGCCCCGGAGACGCCCGCCACCTGCACGCCGCCAACGTTAACCGCACCGCCGTTCAGCACGTCCAGGTCGCCATAAAGCGTCAATGTACGGCCAACGTTCCACTGTGAGCCGCTCCCCGTGACGGTGGCTTTCGGGCTTAGCGTGTCGGTTTCACCCGGCCCGGTACCATTGCCGATGCGCGCATCGTAGGCGGTGCTGAGCGCCGCGCCGTCTTCAATCGCCAGCGTGGAGCGTGCCCCCAGATCGGTACCTACGCTGAGAAAATTACTGGTCACGCGAGAGCCGGCGCCAGTGGCGATAAGGTGGCTGTCGTAGCCGCGGGTGGTGCCGACAACAATTTCTTTTGCGCTGGCCAGCGCGCCTTCTTCGACTCGCAGGGTGCCGAGGCCAAGATTCAGATCGCCGCGCAGGACGTACTGATCGTTCACTGCGTTAAGCTCAGCGTTTGGCCCACGGACCGTGACCACGCTTTCATAAATTTGGCCGTCGAACAGCCGACCGATGTTGATGTTATAGGCGGTGATTTTGCCATTATCGATCAGCAGGTTTCCGGGTTGATTACGTCCAACGTAAACATCTCCGGTGTAACCCAGCGTTTCGGTTATACGCGCCTCGCCATCAAAAATGGCATCGGCTGCACGCGCGAAATCGGCAGGTGAAAGCAGTAACAGTGGCGCGGAAAATAGAGCGAGGTAAAGTCTGGAAAGCGGCGTCTTAACCGCTAAAGCATGCGATGTAGAGTTATTCACGGGCTATCTCCGTACTCATTAGCGTGATGTCTGGAAAATCGTTTTTATGAAAACTCAGATACGTCAGAAAATATAAAAGGCGTTATTTATGTACGCCTTTTCATTTGCCGTTAATTATTTATGCGTGACAACAGGGGTACAGGTTGGTGCGCTGAGCGTCGGGGCGGATCCTAAAATCCCCGGCATCATCATTGATGAGCAATCGAAAATACGCCCTTTTTCCGTCGTAGCGCGATAAGACAGTTTTTGCCCTCCCAGTGCGTCCGGCTGGGCGCCATTAACATTGGTCACGGTTATTTCATCCGATGAGCCCAGCCCCAGCATTTTAGCGGTCTCCGCCTGCAGGAGTGGAATAGCCTGATCGGTTTTTAGCGTGGAACAACCGGCGAGCATCAACGTAACGCTTAAAAAGATGAGTGGTTTTTTCATAAATTATCCTTGATATCCAATCAGTTAATTTCACTGATTGTATTTATGTTTTCAATTACCCAAATCAGCGAATAATATATTTCCCTTTCCTAATCGAAAAAACCCTCCTAAAGTAGGGTGGGTAGATAATAATTCATCTGTACACTCAGATATGCGAAGGTAAAAGGAGGATCCTTTGGGGCAGAATTATGCGTTGGTCGTTGATGACCATCCATTGGTAGCAAGCGGCATCGCTAATTTTCTGATTTCACATTGCCAGTTTAAGCAGGCGAGCGTGGTGACGAATGAGGAAGATTGCTACCGTCAAATTAGGGATAATGGCCCGCCGCGTTTGCTGGTAATCGATTTTTGGCTTTCGTCCGGAACGGCACTGAAATTACTCAAAGAAGTAAAACAACATTACCCACAGGTACGGTTCTTGGTGGTCAGCGGGGACGACAATAATGACATCTGGCAGAAAGTTCACGCCGCCGGGGGACACGGATTTGTATTGAAAAGCGAACCGCCTGAAATGTTCTCACGGGCCGTTTGTGCACTCCTTGATAATCTGACCTGGTTTCCTGAGAGAAACGATTTTCCCGTTGAATCGAATAATGAGAAGTTAAGTAAATTTAACTTAACGCCGCGACAAATAGACGTTTTAAATATGATTATGCGCGGCCTGCCAAATAAACGAATCGCCGCGCAGCTTTCAATTTCTGAGCCCACGGTCAAAGAACACATCAGCAATATATTGAAAAAGATAGGCGTTAACAGCCGGGTCGAAGCCATCACGCTTCTGCATGGCAAGCGGGAATCATCAGAATGAGGTTTTTCCAGAGTTTACAGAAGGATGGTATCTCATCTCCCGCGCAGATCCGTTTGCTAAACAACACTTTTTTGCGGCTGGTGTTCAGCTTTAGCGCGGTGCCATTTGTCGGTATTCCTTTTGCCATCTGGATCTATTTGCTGGGCGATGAACTTGGCCCAACCATTATCTGGATAATTATTTACCTGCTATGTGCCGTGGCAATCCGCATATTGCACCGACGCTACCAGCGCGAAGTGAAAGAGCATGATGAAGAGGACGTCCTGCGCCGCTGGCTTCCGCGCATAAATAAGATCGCTTTTATTCACGGGCTGGGGATTTCATCTCTCTATTTAATTACTCCGCAGACGCAGAACTTTGACTTTTTCCTGCTCCTTAATATCAGTATTGCCGCCATCGTCGCCGCCAATGCGACGCATCTGACGCCGGTCATCAGCACTTTTACGTGCTTTTTCTTCGCCTCCTGGGGAGTGTTAAATATCGGCATCATCTGGCGGCTGGACGAGCTGATATTCATTGTGCTGATGCTGAACCTGCTGTACGGCTTCGCCATTTACCGCCATGCGTTAACGTCGCACGCGTACTTTATTCAGCAAGCGCTGCTTGAGGAAAAAAGCTCACGCCTGGCAGAACAGTTTCGTCAGGCCAAAGAGGAAGCGGAGCAGGCGCTGCTGGATAAAAATCAGTTCCTGACGACAGCCAGCCATGACCTGCGTCAGCCGGTACACGCCATGGGATTTTTGATTGAAGCGATTATCCACCGAAACCGGGACGACAGCCTGACGCCCCAGCTGCTTGACCTGCAGCAGAGCGTTCGCTCGGTGCATTTGATGTTCAATTCTCTGCTCGACCTCAGCAAGATTGAATCCGGGAAAGTGCTCACTGCCCCTACCAAAGTGGACATCGGCGCTCTGCTCGACTCGGTGATCACGCTGTTTCGCGAAGAGGCCAACAGCCGTGCACTTAGGCTGTCCACCCGTCGACCCAAACGCCGCATCCACGTGATGGGCGACCCGCTGCTGGTGCGACAATCGCTGATTAACCTGATTCAAAACGCCCTTCGCTACACGCAGCAGGGCGGCGTGCTGGTTGCCATCCGACCGCGCGGTGACGAGTGCCTGGTGGAGGTGTGGGACACAGGTGTCGGTATCGCTGATGACGAGAAAGGTAAAATCTTCTCCCCTTACTACCGCCCCGAACTGGCCTGGAAGATCGACAGCGCCGGACACGGGCTGGGCCTCGCCGTGGTTGCCCGCTGTGCCAGGCTGATGAAGGTGAAGTACGGGATGCAATCCATAGAAGGTAAAGGCTCACGCTTCTGGATGCGCTTCACTCAATATGCTGGCGAAGAGAACGCGACGGACATCCCGCCCGCCGATAACAACGCCTCTGCGCCGGTACGCTATGCGCCGCTTCGCGGTTCTTGCCTGGTTGTCGATGACGACCCGCTGGTGACGTCAGCCTGGGAGAGCCTGATGAGCGTTTGGGGAATCAACGTGCGCTGCGCGGCCTCCGCTGAAGAAGCGTTCGCCATCATCGACGACGGCTTCACCCCGTTCGCCGTGCTGTGCGACCAGCGCCTGCGATCCGGCGAAAGCGGCTTCGACATCCTGAAAGCGCTTTTTGAACGTCTGCCGGACATGAGCGGCGCGATGGTCAGCGGCGAATTTAATTCGCCTGTTCTGCTGGAGGCGGAGCAGGAAGGGTATCTGGTGCTGCGCAAACCTCTGGAGCCGGCTAAACTGCATGCGCTGCTGACGCAGTGGTCAGGATGTCGTGGATAGGGGAATAGATAATAGCAGCATTGCGCTTCACTATAGGGCCAGATAGCTCGCGGTATCCTGCGGTGATGCCAGTGTGTCGGTACGGTATAGCCGTTGAGTGAGGATTTCGCGGGCCTGATTAATGATTTCATCGTGCATGATTCAGCCTCCTGTGGTGATCTGCATGTTGCTTCTACCGGGCAGGGCGGGAGATGTTGGAAACGGCCCCGAAAGGAGCCGGTGTGGTTGTTACCAGCGGAGTTCTGATGTTAGCAAGAATGCCACCTCTTTGGCTCGCTCCTGTAAGTCGTAATCGACTTGCATACTGATAGGAATATGAAAATCCGTTACGGTGAACAAATCTGTGTAGCCAATCTCCTGGCGTAACCGCTTCCGGGGAGGCAAGAATCTGTCAGGAGGCCCGAATTGTGAATGCACCCAAGACCGCACCATTTCAGGTTGTAGTGGTGATGGCAGCTCATTAGGGAATTTATAGTTCGTTTTCTTCTCATTCTGTAAAAAAAGCTCGATAGAATAAAGCGTTGTACCGTCTCGCTTAAAAGCTAAGTAAATACCTTCATTCATCATGCTTAACGTTAGATCAGGATCTCCCGGATAGCCTGTCGGCTTGGTCTTGTAGGGAATCAATCCGGCATCAAAAATTTCCTGATACGGCTTACCTAAGCAGCGAATCAATGCTTCGACATTAACGGTCATTAGTATAATCCCTGTTCCTGATTTAATTGATGCATCTTAGCTTTGGCTTCATCGATTTGACTATCTGTTACGCCACGCTCTTTAAGCTCGGGGCGTATGGTCTCAATGTCTCGTTCGACAGCTGCTCGCAAATCTCTGGAGTCTTGCTGTATTTGCGTAGGGCTATTTCTGCCGCCATAAGTGGCGCTGAGTTTTTGGTGAATATCAGCAGGAATTATGATGGACGCAACGTCTTTCGCCATACGGTCAATTTCGGCCGGTTTTGCGTCTGGGAATTCGCGTCGTAAGTAGGCCCGTACTGCTGCGGCTGAGGGCATGTGATCAGCATGAGTACCGTTTCGTGCTCGACCTATGAAGTTACTATATAAGTCTACTTCAAGCAGTTCCACAGGAGGCTTGCTGAGATAGATGTAGGTCGGCGGGTGGACGTTGCCCGGAAACACCAGAATGTAGTCCCGGAAGTCCTTTTCCTCTGGCGGTGGCGTGGTGGTGATAGTCACGCCCTGAATGTCAGGATGCTCAAGCCCCGGTATCGCTACCGTTCCGACCTGCGGGCTTTGGTTCCCGGTGTTCCACCCACTGGCATCTGTACTGCCCGGTGCATCCGCTGGTGTCCAGGTTATCTGTACCGCTTCCCGCAAGTCACCAGGTCGCTGACCCGGACCTGCTGACGTATCACGCCGCCAGTCTCATAGGTATCATCGGATGCACCCGAGAGAATGCGCCCCCCGCAGGTGGTTTTATCCAGGTGATACAGGTAAAAACCTGTTGCCATAATCCCTTATAAATAATATGGGTTTGGTGCGCATAATATCCAAAAGTTGACTAAAGCTAAATTTGGCAGGTTAAAAAATATCGGTTTGAAGTGGGGTCAGGACAAAGACCTAAGGACATCAGCAGACAAAGCAACCCGCTATATAACGGAATGCCCAAAAGCAAAAACCCGCCTCAAGGGCGGGTTTTCTGAATAGTGGTGCCCGGACTCGGAATCGAACCAAGTATTCATTGCCACGACAATGAAATCACCGAATAACAGTAAGTTACCTTTACGCTTCGATTCCGAATGTACCACTATTCCGTACCACTCTTAATGCTTCAGGAATCATTGCGATGCTTGTCGTATAGCTTGTTCCTTCTCAGCCTTTTCTGCGTCTTGAATTCTTTGGTAAGCATCGAGACATTTATCACTCTTCGGATCACCACAGTTCATAAAATCGTTCATTGCCTGGACTTTGTCTTGTGATGGGGACGCGTGTACTCTTGGCATTAATGTACTGAACGCTAACAGTGCAAATACCTGTGATTTAATTTTCATATAACACCTTGATTTTATTGTGTTTTTGTCAAATATTACGATAGCTTCGTTTTGTAAAACAACTAATTAGACCGGTTTTGCCGTACAATCCGGTAAATGCTGGTAATGCCGATCTCTAACTGACGGGAGATTTCGGGTTTGCTTAGTCCCCGCTCCAGCATCTCGATAACTTCCTGCGATTTGCTGCGGGCTGTGGCCTTTATACTTACCTTTGAGCTTCGCCAGAGCGATCCCCTCGGCCTGACGCTCCAGCATCATTTCTCGCTCGAACGTGGCGATAGCTCCGATCATCGTTAGCATCAGCTTTCCGGTTGGTGTGGCTGTGTTGATACCGATATTGAGGATATTCAGTGCCACACCCTTACCCTGAAGGTATTCCGACACTTCCAGCAGATGGCGGGTGTTACGGGCAAGTCGGTCGAGCTTTGTAACTTGTACCGTGTCACCCTCACGGACAAACTCCAGCATTGCCTGTAGCTCTGGACGGTCATCCTTAGCCCCACTGATTTTTTCCCTGAATACTTTCTCGCAGTTGGATAGGGCTGCAAGTTGTGTATCCAGACTTTGCCCTGTGGTGGACACGCGGGCGTAGCCGACTGTAGCCATGAGGACTCCTTACCCTGCCAATAGACCATGCTAGGATGCAAAAACCTGCCAAAATGCCAAACCAACCTTGTGACAGGAGTGAGAGCGGCATTTCACCGTTGCGGCGATGGCAGATCTTTAGGGCATGGGCTATTGGTATGGGTCTAGCGGTAGTGGAGGATTAGAGGAAATCTTCTTCTGAGGTATAGCGTGCTGCCATTCCCCGGAAGAAGACGGTGGCAAAGGTCGTCAGGGCCATTATCAAGGCTTCGACGAGTAAGGATTTCCAGTTCATAGCCAGCCCCTTTCTGCGAATGAAACTGTCTGACCGCCGCCGACGACGATGTGATCCACCAGTCGGACGTCGATTAGCTCCATAGCTTTCTGAATGTTCAACGTTATCGCTTTATCCTGAACGGATGGCTCGGCGTAACCGGATGGGTGATTATGGGAACAGATAACAGCTGTGGCGTTCAGCTTCAGCGCCTGCCGGGCTATCTCTCGGGGGTAGACCGTTGTTGTCGCTATGCTGCCGTGGAACATTTCCTGATAGTTCAGGACGTGATTCCGGTTGTCGAGGAATATCACGCTGAACACTTCCTGTTCCCGGTCGCCAAGCTGTAGTGCCAGATAGCTCGCGGTATCCTGCGGTGATGCCAGTGTGTCGGTACGGTATAGCCGTTGAGTGAGGATTTCGCGGGCCTGATTAATGATTTCATCGTGCATGATTCAGCCTCCTGTGGTGATCTGCACGTTTCTTGTACCGAGAGAGGCAGGGAATGTTGGAAACGGCCCCGAAAGGAGCCGTTGTGGTGATATACGGCTATTACCAAGTGGAATCAGTAAGTGGCATAAACGTAAGCGATTCTACTTGGTTGCTTGCGGTATAGGCAGCCTGCATTGATAGGGGGATGTGGAAGCCCTCAAGTGTATAGCGTTCTTTCAATCCAAACTGAAGACCGCCAATTATTTTGGGGCGGATGGACTTATCCGGGGCGTCAAATTGCTCATGCATCCAGCTAATACTCATTTCCTTCTGTAGCGGCGATGGTAATTCATTTGGAAATCGCACTGAAGGCCTGTCCTCATCCAAAAGCGTGAGCGTCACACAGAATAGTTTTCGGGATGAACGATGGAATGCTAGATAAACCCCTTCCTTGACCATATCTAGTTCAAGAACGGGATCGCCAGAATCGCCACTAGGCTTAGTTTTGTATGGGATTAAGCCATTATCGAAAATTTCTTGATAGGTTTTACCGATGCTTCTCAGTAATGCCTCTACGTTTACTGTCATTTTTTATATAACCCCACACTTTCATTAATCTGATGCAGTTCTGCTCTTGCTTCTTCTAATTGTTCATCTGTAGCCCCGTACTCTTTCAAGGCTGGTTTTTCAGCGTCAAAGTTCTGATCTGCTGCGGCACGGAGATCATAGCTATGAGCAATTATTTTTTCAGGAGTGTTTCTGCCCCCATAAGTTTCGCTATCACTGCGGTGTACCCCTTTCGGGATTCCGATAGCTGCTACTCTTTTAGAGAGCTTTTTCAGCTCTTTAGGGGTTAGTTCAGGGTGCAACCGCTTATAGTGTGCCTTTACTGCGGCAGCGGAGGGTATATGGTCAACCTCTAACTCGCCTTGCCGCGATCTGCCATCAAAATCACTGTATAGCTTGACCTCAAGGAATTCTACCGGAGGTTTGCTAAGGTAGATGTAGATTGGCGGGTGGACGTTGCCCGGAAACACCAGAATGTAGTCCCGGAAGTCCTTTTCCTCTGGCGGTGGCGTGGTGGTGATAGTCACGCCCTGAATGTCAGGATGCTCAAGTCCCGGTATCGCTACCGTTCCGACCTGCGGGCTTTGGTTCCCGGTGTTCCACCCACTGGCATCTGTACTGCCCGGTGCATCCGCTGGTGTCCAGGTTATCTGTACCTTTCCGCCCGGCCCGTTGCCCCAGAAGCGGTATTTTCCGTCAAACCGCTTATCCATCAGCCTGACTTTCACCTGATCGCGTCCGCTCTCCGGGCTGGTGTGATACCCCACGGCCTTCAGCCGTCCGGTTTCCGGGTCTTCCACCCAGTTATAGCGTACCCGCGTTGGCACCGTACCGCCGCTCCGGGCTACTGCCAGCAGTTGTTCAGCTGTTAACAGGTCAGATTTTTCGCCTTTCAGCATTGAGTGCAGCACCGCACCCATGACCACGAACGGTAAATTCAGCTCAAACCTGCTTTCCCGGACCGCTGGCCCGGACAGGTGTTTCATCTGGTACGTCAACGCCTTTGCTGCGTCCTGATTCAGTCTTGCTGTCGCTCCGCCAGCAGATGCAGCCATACCCGCCTCCGCACCACCGGCTACTACCACCGGAGATGGGGGAAGTGGCATAGCTTCCGCTTCACCGAAGAAGAAGCCGCTTACCCTGTCGAAGAGGGATTTTTTCCTCTCAGGAGCTGCATCTGCCTCCCATGAGGAGGTCTTAGCCTTTTTCGCCGCCTGTGCGTGCTGTACCGGTTCGCAGCCGTCATACCTTGGGGAGGGTTCCGGGGAGGCTGGCAATGATTGGTAAAAACTCATCGCTGCAAAGTTTGCCTGGGGTTCGTTCCCAATTCCTGCGTCGGTACACCCAGCTCCACGCAGGCAGGATTTCGCAAAAACGGGGACCGGATTGATTAGCACTTCATCGGGCTTCGTTCGTTTTTCAATCTGCTCCCGTTCTGCCACGCGCCCGGCATTACAGTCACTTTCATAAGTGTGTGAAAATACAGTTGGAACGAACCGGGCCCGGCAGGGGCAGGAGCTGAAGCTATCCAGTGAACCCGCCCACTCTTTCGGGGCACCGTTCACCGAATAGGTGTCTCCCATACCGCCACAGACGCGGTATCGCCCCTCATGCTTCCCGCAAGTCACCGGGTCGCCGACCCGGACCTGCTGACGTATCACGCCGCCAGTCTCATAGGTATCATCGGATGCACCCGAGAGAATGCGCCCCCCGCAGGTGGTTTTATCCAGGTGATACAGGAAAAAACCTGTTGCCATAATCCCTCATAAATAATATGGATTTGGCGCGCATAATATCCAAAAGTTGACTAAAGCTAAATTTGGCAGGTTAAAAAATATCGGTTTGAAGTGGGGTCAGGACAAAGACCTAAGGACATCAGCAGACAAAGCAACCCGTTATATAACGGAATGCCCAAAAGCAAAAGCCCGCCTCAAGGGCGGGTTTTCTGAATAGTGGTGCCCGGACTCGGAATCGAACCAAGGACACGGGGATTTTCAATCCCCTGCTCTACCGACTGAGCTATCCGGGCAACGGGGCGCATTAAACCCGATCTGCCCGTTGCCGTCAACGAAAAATGTTGTTTTCGTTACAGACTGCGCAATCTCTCGCCATTTCGCCGCAATCTTAAGCGAAAAAGTGCGTCCAGAGTGCAGAGAGCGGCATGGCGAGCAGTAATGCGGGCAGCATATTCACCACGGCAAACATTTTGATCCCGCAAATACGTAGGCCCGTCGCCAGCAGCAGCAGGCCGCCGACGGCGGTGAAGTCCGCCATCATCGCTGGCGTGGTCAGCGGGAGAATCAAAGTGGCGCAGGTGGCAAGCGCGAGTTGAATCAGCAGCATCGGCACGCAAATCGCCGCAACGGCAATGCCGAGCGTGGTGGCGAAAATGGTGGCGGTGAAGAAATCGAGAAATGCTTTTGCAATCAATATGCTTGGGTCGCCCGTCATCCCTTCCTGCATCGAGCCGAAAATCCCGGTGCCGCTTGCGCAAAACAGAATAATGATGGCGACGTAGTTCTGAATAAACGACTCGTGCGTGCCGTGTTTCGCCTTGCCCGGTCGGGCAATCAGGTTTTTGGCTTTGCCCACCGCGCTATTGATGCCTTTTTCCAGAAAGCAAAACTCGCCAATCAGTGCGCCGAGCAGTGTAGCCAGCACCATGACGGGCAGGTTGGCGCATTTGATCACTAGAAGGATGCCGATGCCTAAGGATGCCAGGCCGAATATAGAGGGCATGGATGAACGGATACGCTCCGGCAGCCGCTGACTCAACACTGCGCCCAGTACGCCGCCCAGCAATACGGCTCCGGCGTTAATAAATGGCCCGATAACCACAGTTAACTCCTGTTATTTACTCATTGATATTGCATTATTATGGCACGTCAGGGCTGCGCGAGCCTTAGCTTTGGGTGGTTTCGTGCATACTGATTCCTTCTTGCGCGTGAAAATAAAAAGTGACATGATTGCGCGAATTTTCTCCTCCCTGTCTCACCGCTCGGTGAGGGTATTTGCGCTTATGAAAACCATGAAAATTGCCGTCAGCTATGAGCTGGTATCCAAAGTTTCTACGCACCGTGAAAAGGTGACGCTGGATAACACCGATTTCACCGATGTGGCGGCAGTCGTCATTAGCGTTGTTGAAAGCTACAGCGGCATTCTCGCGTTGCTGAAGCGTACGGGCTTTCAGCTACCGGTGTTTATGTTCTCGCAAGAGCCTGGAGAGGTGCCTGATGGCGTCACGGCGATTATCTCGGGTAAAGCTCAGGAGTTCCTGGAACTGGAGAGCGCCGCCTGCCGTTACGAAGAGGAATTGCTGCCGCCTTTTTTCGATACCCTGAGCCAGTATGTAGAGATGGGCAACAGCACCTTCGCCTGTCCGGGCCACCAGCACGGGGCTTTTTTCAAAAAACACCCGGCAGGGCGACAGTTCTATGATTTCTTCGGTGAGAACGTGTTTCGTGCCGACATGTGCAACGCCGACGTTAAGCTGGGCGATCTGCTGATCCACGAAGGCTCCGCCAAGCACGCGCAAAAGTTCGCGGCGAAAGTATTCAACGCGGACAAAACCTACTTTGTGCTGAACGGCACGTCGGCGGCCAACAAGGTGGTGACCAACGCGCTGCTGACCCGCGGCGACCTGGTGCTGTTCGACCGCAACAACCATAAATCTAACCACCACGGCGCACTGATCCAGGCGGGCGCCACGCCGGTGTATCTTGAGGCGGCGCGCAATCCGTTTGGCTTTATCGGCGGGATCGACGAGCACTGCTTTGATGACGCGTATCTGCGGGATCTGATCCGCGAGGCGGCGCCGGAAAAGGCCGACGAGGTCCGCCCGTTCCGCCTGGCGATCATTCAGCTTGGCACCTATGACGGGACGATCTACAACGCCCGCCAGGTGATCGACAAGATCGGCCATCTGTGTGACTACATCCTTTTTGACTCCGCGTGGGTGGGCTACGAGCAGTTTATTCCGATGATGGCGGAAACGTCCCCGCTCTTGCTGGAGCTTAACGAGAACGATCCGGGTATTTTCGTGACCCAGTCGGTGCACAAGCAGCAGGCCGGGTTCTCGCAAACGTCGCAGATCCATAAAAAGGATAACCACATCCGCGGTCAGGCGCGCTTCTGTCCGCACAAGCGGCTGAACAACGCGTTTATGCTGCACGCCTCCACCAGCCCGTTTTATCCGCTGTTTGCGGCGCTGGACGTGAACGCCAAAATTCACGAGGGCGAGAGCGGGCGCAGGCTGTGGGCGGAGTGCGTCGAGCTGGGCATTGAGGCGCGCAAGGCCATCATCGCCAACTGCCATATGATCAAACCGTTTATCCCGCCGGTGGTGGCGGGGCGGCCATGGCAGGATCACCCCACTCAGGTCATTGCGAGCGAGCGTCGCTTCTTCAGCTTCGAGCCGGGGGCCAAATGGCACGGATTTGAGGGCTATGCGAGCGAGCAGTATTTCGTCGACCCGTGCAAGCTGCTGCTGACCACGCCGGGCATTGATGCAGAAACAGGTCACTATACCGATTTCGGCATTCCGGCGACCATTCTCGCCCACTACCTGCGCGAAAACGGCATCGTGCCGGAGAAGTGCGACCTCAACTCGATCCTGTTCCTGCTGACGCCTGCCGAAAGCAGCGAGAAGCTGGCGCAGCTGGTGGCGATGCTGGGGCAGTTTGAGCAGCATATTGAAGACGACACGCCGCTCGCCGACGTGCTGCCGACCATCTACCAAAAATACCCGGTGCGTTACCGCGACTACACGATCCGTCAACTGTGCCAGGAGATGCACGATCTCTACGTCAGCTTTAACGTGAAGGATCTACAGAAGGCGATGTTCCGCCGGGAGAGCCTGCCCGCCGTAGTGATGAACCCGCAGGATGCCAACCAGGAGTACATTCGCGGGAACGTGGAGCTGGTGCGTATTCGTGACGCTGAAGGGCGCATTGCCGCCGAAGGCGCGCTGCCGTATCCGCCAGGCGTGCTGTGCGTGGTGCCGGGAGAAGTCTGGGGCGGGGCGGTACAGCGTTACTTCCTGGCGCTGGAAGAGGGCATTAATATGCTGCCGGGCTTCTCGCCGGAGTTGCAGGGCGTTTACAGCGAGAAGGATGCGGACGGGATTAAGCGGCTGTATGGGTACGTATTGAATGTCTGAACGTAGGCCCGGTGGCGCAAGCTTACCGGGCCTGGAATACTTCGTCAGGCTTCTGCGCGGCGGTACATCCTTCTCGGATGCCCAATCTTCCCGTACAGCATCTCCACCGTCAGAAAACCCACCTCCACGCAGTGTTCCAGATAGCGTCGGGTGGTGGTTTTACTCAGCCCCGTCTCGCTCACCACCTCATCCACCGTAAAGCAGTGCGCCGCCTTGCTGTTAAACAGCGTTTGCACCCGCGCCAGCGTGTTCTCCTCTATTCCCTTGCTGCCGTTGTCCAGACGATAGTTTTTCGCCTGTAACTGATAGAGTGAATCCACGTTCTGCTGGTCGACAATCTTCCAGACCCGCTGCTGTTCGGCAAACTGCACAAAACGCTCCAGCGACTGGCTGAGCCGCTTCCAGGAGACCGGCTTAAGAATATAGTCAAACGCGCCGTTTCGAATGGCCTGGCTACAGGTGTCCATATCGCTAGCGGCGGTGATGAAAATCACCGAGCAGTTGGCGCGGGCCAGCATCGGGTTGCTGATAAGGGTGATGCCTTTGCCGTCCGGCAGGTAGTTATCCAGCAGCATCAGCTTCGGCTGTTTGCTCTCCAGCTGTCGCTGCGCGTCGGCCAACGACGCGGCAATCCCCACCAGCCTCAGGCGCGGATGTTTACCGATAAGCTCCGCGTGCAGCTGTGCCAGTTCGTTCTCGTCTTCAACAATCAGTACGTCGATAAGTTCATGTTGCATAGTCGGTATCTTCCAGTTGCCGGACGGTTCCCGAGGCCGGGATAAACAGTGAGAAAATGGTCCCGTGCGGCATGTTATCGGCAACTTCTATTGTGCCGCCAGCCTGCGTGACGTAGCTTTCGATCAGATACAGGCCAATCCCGTGATCGCCCCGCGTTTTGGTGGTGATGCCGCGTTCAAATATCCGGTCACGGATCGCCGGGGTAATGCCAACGCCCTGGTCGGCCACTTCAATAATCAGCTCCTGCTCGCTGAGTTTTATCAGCACTTCCACTGGCGCATGCGGGAGCGGCGATCGCTGCGTCGCTTCGATGGCGTTATCCAGCAGGTTACCAATAATCGAAATCAGCTCTTGCTCTCCCAGCGGCAGGAACGGTTTGTCCAGCCGACAGGCCGGGTCGAAACTCAGCTCGACGCCTTTCTCACGCGCGCGGGCGGCTTTTCCCAGCAGCAGCCCGCAAAGTGTCGGGGAACTAAAGCGGGAGGAGATAAAGTCCAGCAGCTCCTGAGCATGCTCCGACTGCGCCTGAATGTAGCGAATGGCCTCTTCATAGCGGCCCATATGCAGCAGGCCGGAGAGGGTGGTCATCCGGTTCAGCTGCTCATGACGCATAATGCGCAGGTTATCGACGTAGCGTTTTACCTGGCTGAGCTGGCTGCTGAGAGAGTCGATCTCGTTGCGATCGCGGAAGGTGATCACCCAGCCCTGCAGCGACCCCTCAAGCATGATGTGTACCCGGCTGGCAATCACCGTGAGATCGTTAAAGCGGCAAATCTCGTCATGGGTATCTTTCGCCAGCATCGTCTGCGTGTCGAAGAACGGGACCGGATCGATCACCTGGCTTATCAGCTGCCCGCGCAGTTCCCGGGCCGGCTGGCTCAGGCCCAGCAGCTTGCGCGCCGCCTGGTTGATCACCTCTATGCGCCGTTCGTTATCAATGGCGATCACGCCTTCGTAGATGGACTCCATCATCGCCTTTTGCTGGCGCACCAGCAGGCCGATCTCTCGTGGCTCCAGGGAGAAGATCTGCTTCTTAATACTACGGGTAAAGAACCAGGAGAAGACAAAGAGGGCGATCAGCAGCAGCACGGCGGCAATCAGGATATTGACCACTTTACTGACGGTAATGGTGTCCAGGTAGCTGGTGAGATAGCCAACTGAAACAATGCCGACCACCTGCCCGGCGTCGTTGAAAATGGGCGCTTTACTGCGCAGTGAAATGCCCAACCCGCCTTTACGTATGGTTGTCGTGCTTTTCCCCTGCAATACGGCTTCATTGTCGCCGCCGACCAGCGTCGTGCCCACCCTGTCGGCAAAGACGGAGTGAAAAAGATGCCGTCCCGTATTATCGCCAATGACAATAAAGCTGGCGTCGCTGTGCGCGGCCATTTTCTGCATGAAATCATGAATGGCGTTGATATCTTTTTGTTCAACTTCAGTACGCAATGACGGAATAAGCGCAATCTCTTCCGCCTGTATTTTAGCGCGCGCACTCATTTCCTGATAAAGCTGTTTTCCGACATCGGCATAATAATATCCGCCCAGCAGCACAAAAAGCACTGAGAAAAAGGCAACGAGCGAAATAAAAAGCTTAATCTGGAAAGAGACTTTCATAACTATCACGCAAAGTAGCGGCAAAGATCGTCAATATATCATCTTTTTTCATGCGGATGTCCGCTTTGCGGGAAACTTGTGATCCCTTGCACAGCAAGGGCTGTAAATGATTTATCCAGAAGGCTTATGATCTTCATGCTGCTAAGTTAAATGTTATTTGGTCGTTCAATTCAGAAAAGAAACCATAAAAACCACGATAATAAATAAGGCATAAATCACATTAAATAAAAGAAACCATAAAAACCATAGCTGCCATTAAAACTTCGCTTTTAATATGCCATTCCTCACATAAAGTAGGCCTTTGTGACTCTAAGCTGAACGCACAAAATAACTAAGGGGCTTATTATGAGCACAACTGACGATTCTTTCTCTGTTACCCACGACCCGATTGAAATTCAGCGGCCATCCCTCAAGGAGCGGTGGTGGCATATTATGGATACCTGGAAAATCGGGATTATTCCTCTGCCGCTGTTCGTTCTGGCGGGCGCGCTGATTGCGATTGATTGCCTGGGCGGAAAACTGCCGAGCGATATCGTGGTGATGGTGGCGACGCTGGCCTTCTTCGGCTTTGCCTGCGGTGAGTTCGGCAAACGCCTGCCGATTGTCGGCAAGCTTGGTGCGGCGGCGATTTGCGCCACCTTTATCCCTTCCGCGCTGGTCTACTACGGTTTGCTGCCGGACGTGGTGGTGGAATCCACGACCAAATTCTACAAATCCACCAACATTCTCTACCTCTATATCTGCTGCATTATCGTCGGCAGCATCATGAGCATGAACCGCACGGTGCTGATTCAGGGCTTCCTGCGCATCTTCTTCCCGATGCTGTGCGGTGAAATCGTCGGCATGATTGTTGGCATGGGCGTGGGGCTGGCGCTGGGCCTGGAGCCGTTCCAGATCTTCTTCTTTATCATTCTGCCGATCATGGCGGGCGGCGTCGGGGAAGGGGCGATTCCGCTTTCCATAGGCTATGCCACCCTGCTGCATATGGACCAGGGCGTAGCGCTCGGCCGCGTGCTGCCGATGGTCATGCTCGGCGGGCTGACGGCAATCATCATCTCCGGCTGCCTGAACCAGCTCGGTAAACGATACCCGCACCTGACCGGTGAAGGCCAGCTGATGCCTAACCGCGCGAATGCCGATGCCACCGTCTCTCAGCCTGCGTTTTCCGGTAAAGCGGACGTGACGACTATCGCCTCCGGCGCGCTGCTGGCGGTGCTGCTGTACATGCTGGGCATGCTCGGCCACAAGCTGATTGGCCTGCCTGCGCCCGTTGGCATGCTGTTTATGGCGGTGCTGGTGAAGCTCTGCAACGGCGCCTCTCCGCGCCTGCTGGAAGGCTCGCAGGTGGTGTACAAATTCTTCCAGACCTCCGTGACCTACCCGATCCTCTTCGCCGTTGGCGTGGCCATTACCCCGTGGCATGAACTTGTGGCCGCCTTCACGCTGACCAACCTGCTGGTGATTATCAGCACCGTCTCCGCGCTGGTGGCGACCGGGTTCTTCGTCGGTAAAAAGATCGGTATGCACCCGATTGATGTCGCCATCGTCTCCTGCTGTCAGAGCGGACAGGGCGGTACCGGCGACGTGGCGATCCTGACCGCAGGCAACCGCATGAGCCTGATGCCGTTCGCCCAGATTGCTACCCGTATCGGCGGGGCGATTAACGTCTCTGTCTCACTACTGATTCTGGGCAACTTCCTCGTCTAAGTATTCAGGAAAAAACAATGAAACTCGCAAGCTTTTTATACCAGGGAAAACGCAGCTACGGCATCGTTCAGGCCGAGGGCGTGATTGATTTAGGCCGCCGTCTGGGCGACCGCTATGGCGACCTTAAAGCGCTGCTGCAGGGCAACGGGCTGGCGTTGGCCACCCGTTACCTGAACGACGCGGTGGATGTACCGCTGAGCGCCATCACCTTCTTACCGGTGATCGTGCAGCCGGAAAAAATCCTCTGCGTGGGCATGAACTACGCCGACAAGCGCAAGGAGTTTGACCAGCACAACCCGGCTCCGACGCTGTTTGTCCGCTTCCCGGATTCACAGACCGGCCACAACGAGCCGGTACTGAAGCCGCGCCACTCCAGCGAATTCGACTACGAAGGCGAGCTGGCGGTGATCATCGGTAAGGGTGGGGAGAACATCAGCCGCGATGACGCCCTGCGCCACGTGGCGGGCTACAGCTGCTACATGGACGGCTCCGCCCGCGACTGGCAGCACACCTGGTTCACCGCCGGTAAAAACTGGCGTCAGACCGGGGCGTTTGGCCCCTGGATGGCGACGGCGGATGAGATCCCGGACCCGCACAGCCTGGCGATCCGCACCTGGCTTAACGGCCGCATGGTGCAGGAGGACAACACCAGCAGCATGATCCACAAGGTCGCGGAGCTCATCGAGTACATCAGCACCTTTACCCGCTTAAGCCCGGGCGACGTGATCATCACCGGCTCTCCGGGCGGTGTGGGTAAAAAGCGTAACCCGCCGCTGTTTATGAAAGAGGGGGATCGCATTGAGGTGGAGATCGAGCATATCGGTCATCTAAGCAACGTGATTGTTGAAGCGCCAGCCGTCGGGCTTGCGGCGGCACACTGAGAAAGGCGGCATGAACAGTCAACCCATCGATTTTCGCCAGACGCTGGTGGCGAAACACCCGGAACGCTTAAGCCAGATCCGCTACCTGCTGGCAGACAGCGGCCTTGGCCTGGACAACGACATCACGCTGTTTGTCGAAGCCTGGTCCGGCGCGCAGCTGGTGGGTTGCGCAGGACTTGCCGGCAACGTCATCAAATGCGTGGCGGTCAACGAGCAGCTTCGTGGGGAAAACCTCAGCGCGCGGCTGCTGGCAGAGGTGGAAAATGCGGCGCTGGAGCGCGGCCATTTTCACCTCTTCCTCTGCACCCGTCCGTGCAACCGGGAGCGCTTTGCCCGCAGCGGCTTCTGGCCAATTGCCCAGAGCGGGAACAACGCGGTGCTGATGGAGAACACCCCGCAGGGGATCGCGCGCTACTGCCGTACCTTAAGCCGGATGCGAAAGGGCGGGGAGAAAACTGGCGCGATAGTGATGAACGCCAATCCGTTCACCCTCGGCCACCGCCATCTGGTGGAGCAGGCGGCGCAGCGGTGCGATGCCCTGCATCTGTTCGTGGTGCGTGAAGACGCCTCGTTCTTCCCGTTCAGCGCGCGTCTCGAGATGGTGCGCGCGGGCGTAGCCCATCTGCCGAACGTGGTGGTGCATGAAGGCTCGCAGTACATCATCTCCCGCGCCACCTTCCCGGCCTACTTCCTGAAGGAGACCGGCAAAGTGCAGCAGGCGTGGAGCGAGATCGACGTGCTGATCTTCCGGGACTTCATCGCCCCGGCGCTCGGCATCACGCACCGCTTCATCGGCTCGGAGCCGTTTTGCGACATCACCCGCCAGTACAACCAGACGCTGCACGATCTGCTGGCTTCGCATATCGAGGTGGTGGAGATGCCGCGCATCAAGGCCACCGGCAACGCCATTTCGGCGTCCGAAGTGCGCCGTTTACTCAAGACACAGCAGTTTTCCCGGATCCGGGAGATCGTCCCGGACTCCACCTTCGCGCATCTCGAAACACACTATCGTGCGAGTGCGGAAGTCGCATAACTATCAGGAAATTATCATGAATATTGTAAGGGAGGCGCTGGCCGGAACGCAGGAGTCCAGCGACCTGATGGTGAAAATCGCCCCCGCTCACGGCGAGCTGGAGATTGTCATCCACAGTGAAGTGATTAAGCAGTTTGGCGAGCAAATTCGCCAGGTGGTCAACGACACGCTGCGCGCCATGAACGTGCGCCAGGGGCTCATCATTATTGAAGACAAAGGGGCGCTGGACTGTGTTATTCGCGCCCGCCTGCAAAGCGCGCTGATGCGTGCCACCGATGAACAGGCCATCAACTGGGAGGCGCTGAAATGAGCAAACTCCGCCGCAGTATGCTATTTCTGCCGGGCGCCAATGCCGCCATGCTTTCCACCGCGTTTATCTACCGCCCCGACTCCATCATGTTTGACCTTGAGGACGCCGTCGCCCTGCGTGAGAAGGACACCGCGCGCCTGCTGGTATTCCACGCGCTACAGCACCCGATGTATCAGGATATCGAAACCGTGGTGCGCATTAACCCGCTCAGCACGCCGTTTGGCCTGCTGGATCTGGAAGCCGCCGTGCGCGCGGGCGTGGACGTGATCCGCCTGCCAAAAACCGACACCCCGGACGACGTCTACGAGCTGGAAGGCCATCTTGAGCGCATTGAACGCGAGTGCGGCCGCGAGGTCGGCTCCACCCGCGTGATGGCGGCGATTGAGTCGGCCATTGGCGTCATCAATGCCGTGGCGATTGCCCGCAGCTCCCCGCGCCTCATCGGCATCGCGCTGGCCGCCTTTGACTACGTGATGGACATGCAGACCGAGCGCGGCGACGGCACCGAGCTGTTCTATGCCCGTTGCGCCGTGCTGCACGCCGCCCGCGCGGCGGGTATCGACGCCTTCGACGTGGTGTGGTCAGACGTTAACGACGAGGCCGGATTCCTTCGCGAGGTCGATCTGATCCGCAAGATGGGCTTTAACGGCAAATCGCTGATTAACCCGCGCCAGATTGACCTGCTGCACAACGCTTATGCACCGACGCAGGAAGAGGTGGATCACGCCAAAAGGGTGATTGAGGCGGCAGAAGAGGGCGAGCGTAACGGCCTGGGCGTGGTGTCGCTCAACGGCAAAATGGTGGATGCACCAATTATTAACCACGCGCAGGTGGTGCTGGAGCGCGCGGCGGCTTCCGGCGTGCGTCGGTAAGGATAAGACAATGAATCAGACTGAACTTCTCCACGTAAACTTCCCCGATCTGCGGGACCTGAAACCCTTTGATACTGCCCACAGCGCCACGCCCTGGCTGGCGGATAGTGACGCGAAGCACAACCGCAAGCTCTGTGCCTCCCTTGAAGAAGCCGTAGCGCGCAGCGGCCTGCAGGACGGGATGACCATCTCCTTCCACCATGCCTTTCGCGAAGGCGACCGGGTGATCAACACCGTTGTGGCGCTGCTGGCGCGGATGGGATTTAAAAATTTGACTCTGGCCTCCAGTTCGCTGATGACCTGCAACGACGCTCTGATCGAGCATATTGAAAGCGGTGTCATCACCCGGATTTACACCTCGGGCATGCGCGGCAGGCTGGCGGACGCCATCTCCCACGGGCTGATGGACGAGCCGGTACAGATTCACTCCCACGGTGGGCGCGTGAAGCTGCTCCAGGACGGCGAGCTGAATATCGACATGGCGTTTCTCGGCGTGCCGTGCTGCGATGCGTTTGGCAACGCTAACGGCACGCACGGTAAATCGTGCTGCGGCTCGCTCGGCTACGCGATGGTGGACGCGCACTTTGCCCGCAAGGTGGTGGTGCTGACCGAAGAACTGGTGCCGTTCCCGAATATGCCCGCCAGCCTGGTGCAGGACCAGGTGGACTACATCGTGCAGGTCGAGAGCGTGGGCGACCCGGCGAAAATCAGCGTCGGCGCGGCGCGCGTCACCAGCAACCCGCGCGAGCTGATGATCGCCCGCTATGCGGCGGACGTGATCGAGCATTCCGGCTACTTCAAGCCTGGCTTCTCGATGCAGACCGGCTCCGGCGCGGCGGCCACGGCCTGCACCCGCTTTATGGAAGAGAAGATGGAGCGCAGCGGCGTGAAGGCGCGCTTTGCGCTCGGCGGCATCACCGGCAGCCTGGTGGATCTGCACGAGAAGGGGCTCATCGAAAAGCTGCTCGATACCCAGTGCTTTGACGGTCAGGCGGCGGCCTCGCTGGCGCGTAACCCGAACCACGTGGAGATCTCCACCAACGTCTACGCCAACCCCGGCAGCAAGGCGGCAAGCTGCGACCAGCTCGACGTGGTGATCCTCAGCGCCCTGGAGATCGACGTCGAGTTCAACGTCAACGTCATCACCGGCTCCGACGGTGTGATGCGCGGCGCGTCCGGCGGGCACTGCGACGTGGCGGCGGCAGCCAACCTGACCATTGTGGTCGCGCCGCTGCTGCGCAGCCGCATTCCGACGGTGGTGAAGCGGGTTACCACGCGCCTTACGCCGGGGGAGAGCATCGATGTCCTGGTTACCGATCACGGCATCGCGGTCAACCCGGCGCGCCCCGAAATCCGCGAGCGGCTGCTGGAAGCCGGGCTGAAGGTTGTGGATATCAACGCGCTGTATGAACGGGCGATCTCCCTGACCGGCGTCCCGAAACCGATTGAGTTCACCGACAAAATCGTCGGGGTGATCCGCTACCGCGACGGCAGCGTGATCGACACCGTACGACAGGTGAAGGAGTCAGTATGATTTTAGCGACACCCGTGCGGGCGGGTGTCAGCCTGGAGGAACTGCTGGCGGCGAAAGAGCGTCGCGCAGCCCGTCAGGCTGACTGGCTTACGCACTATCAACAGCCGGTGATCTCCCTCACGCTGGTTACGCCAGGGGAAATTAAGGACAGCCTGCGCTATCGCAACACCATGGGCGTGGCGCTCCAGATGTGCGACCAGCTGCTGTGGGAGAACCGCTGGCAGGTGCTGGACCGGCAGGTGCTGTGGCTGCCCACCGGACCGGAAGCTTTGTGGTGCGTCGCCCATCCGGCGGCGGAAATCAAAGCGCACTGCGCGGAACTGGAGCATACGCACCCGCTCGGCAGACTGTGGGATCTGGACGTGATCTGTCCTCAGCACGGCCACGTCGGGCGTCAGTCGCTGGGAGAGAATCTCCGGCGCTGCCTGATCTGCGACGAGCCCGCGCATGCCTGCTCCCGTTCGCGCAATCACCCCGTTGAGCAGGTAGTTTCCCGCGTGGAGAAGACGATCGATGACTGGTTTGCTCGCGACTAAACCGCGCCCGATTGATGTGCCCGCGCTTGCCGAAGCGGCGCTGTGGCAGGAGCTGGAGCTGACGCCCAAGCCGGGGCTGGTGGACAAGCTTAACAACGGTTCCCATCGCGATATGGACCACGCGCTGTTTGTCCGCAGCATCGCGGCAATTACGCCGTGGTTTTCGCGCTTTGCTGAACTCGGTAACGTGCATGCGGATAAACCCGCTGACGCACAGCTGCGGATTATTCGCCCGATGGGGATGGCCTGCGAGCAGGCGATGTATGCCGCGACGAACGGCGTGAACACGCATAAGGGCGGGATTTTTGCTCTCGGCCTGCTGTGCTTCGCTGCCGGGCGTGTGAAAAATATCTCTGCGGACAGCCTCTGTTGTGAGGTGAGTAACATCTGCTGCGGGCTGGTGTCGCGGGAACTGGCAGCGCGCAGCGGGCAGGCGACGGCGGGCGAGCGGCAGTTTCAGCAGTTCGGCTTAACCGGGGCGCGAGGCGAGGCGGAGAGCGGCTTTGCGACGGTGCGTAAGGCGCTGGGGCAGTGGAACGGACAGTCGCTTCACGGCCTGCTGTTGCGCCTGATGGCGGTCAATCAGGACAGTAATCTCGTGTCACGCGGCGGCATTCAGGGGCTGCGCTACGTTCAGGGCTATGCGCGGAAACTGCTGGCTAACGGCTGGGATCGCGAGGCGTTGTTTAAGATGGATGAGGCACTGATTGAACGAAACCTGAGTCCGGGCGGTAGCGCGGATTTGCTGTCGGTGGGGTGGGTGCTCTCTGCTATAAAATAGCCGGGTGGCGGCTACGCCTTACCCGGCCTACGGTCTGGTTTTGTAGGCCCGGTAAGCGAAGCGCCACCGGGCACAACAATTAATGCGCAATCGGCTGTGTACCGTGCGCTGTGCGAACGTGCTTGTACTTGAACAGCGCGAGGAACGCGAAGAACAGCACCAGCGAATACGCCGCGAAGATCAGCCACACGGGCTGCCAGTCGGTGATACCGTTGGTGGTGTACATCTCAACCACTTTACCGCTCACCACGCCGCCCAGAATACAGCCGAAGCCGTTGGTCATCATCAGGAACATGCCCTGCGCGCTGGCGCGGATTTCAGGCTTCACCTCTTTTTCCACAAACACCGAACCGGAGATGTTGAAGAAGTCGAAGGCGCAGCCGTAAACAATCATCGACAGCACCAGCAGCACGGTGCCGAACGCGCTCGGGTCGCCGTAGGCGAACAGGCCGAAGCGCAGCATCCACGCGGCGATACTGATCAGCATGACGTTTTTGATGCCGTAGCGGCTCAGGAAGAACGGGATGGTCAGGATGAACAGCGTCTCGGAGATCTGCGAGATGGACATCATCACCGACGCGTGCTCAACGATAAAGCTCCCGGCAAACAGCGGATCGTTATCGAAGCTGTGCAGGAAGGTGTTGCCGAACATGTTGGTGATTTGCAGCTCCGCGCCCAGCAGCATGGAGAAGATAAAGAAGATCGCCATGCGCTTGTTTTTGAACAGCGCGAAGGCATCCAGGCCAAGCATGGTGCTCCAGCTCTGGTTTTTCTGCTGGTTAGATACCGGAATGGTTGGCAGCGTCAGGGTGAACAGCGCCAGCAGTACGGAGAGCGCAGCACCAATATACAGCTGCATGTGGCTCAGCTCGAAGCCCGCGAAGCTCACGCCCCACATCGCCATGATAAAGCCGATGGTGCCCCAGATACGGATTGGCGGGAAGTCGGTGACGATATCCAGACCGGCAGATTTCAGGCGGTAGTAGGAGATGGAGTTGATCAGCCCAAGCGTTGGCATATACGCCAGCGAGTTAAGCAGGATCACCATAAACATCGCCCCCGGCGTGGTCACTTCGGCCGCCATAAACAGCGTCCCCGCACCCACCAGATGGCAAAGCATATACAGCCATTTCGCACTTAACCATTTATCCGCCACGATACCGAGCAGCGTTGGCATGAAAACAGCCGCAATACCCAGCGAGCTGTAGACGGCACCGATTGACGCACCATCAAACTTGAGCGTCACAAACATATAGGAGCCGAGTGTAGTCAGCCAGCTACCCCACAGGCAGAACTGCAGAAACGACAAGATTTTAAGCTGCAGCTTAAGGTTCATGTTACTTTCCTCACAAGTGAGCGGGAGATATGTTGTTATAGGAACATTCAGGGTTGTTATTTGATGCAATTCTATCAGTTGGCAACGATATGTTTTGTTACCTCCCGCAAAAAAATGCAATCCACATTAATTTGCAGTTTGGATTGTGATGCAAATAACATTTTCGTATGGGTGGAGGATAGGTGCGGCCTGATGGCCTCACCCTGACCCTCTCCCACAGGGAGAGGGGAAGCAGAACGCCTTCTCCTTGCTGGAGAAGGTGTGTTGATTATCGACGACGATAGTTTTTCTGCGCCGTATTCACCTTATACAGGTACCGGCGGGATTCCGCAGACGGGTGGCGGGTGGTGAGGGTAGAGTAAACATCCCCCGGCGCCATGCTGTTGATGATGTTCGCAGCCTGCACTTTGTCATTCGAGAAGACGCGCAGCACGCTGCCCGCGCCGCCGTTATAGGCGGTGATTACCGCGTAGCGACGCGACGTCGGGTTATCAATGCCGCCGAGATAGACATTGTTCAGCATCGCCAGATAGGCCGTGCCGGTATCAATGTTGCTTTGCGGATCGAACAGGTAGCTGCGGCTCGGCGTGCCGGATTTCCCCTGCGAGCGGAAGACGTCTTTACCGGCGCTGTGCTGGACAACCTGCATCAGCCCCAGCGCGTCGGAACGGCTCACCGCGTACGGGTTGAACGAGGATTCGGTCTGCATAATCGCCAGGATCAGCGACTCGTCCACGCCATACTTACGCGATGCCTGACGCACCATGCCCAGATACTTATGCGCACGCTTGTCGAGGTGGTTCGGGACAAGGTTAATGGTAACGCTGTAGATAATCTTCAGGCCGTTAGAGCGGCTCTTCAGGCGCGTCTGCAGCAGGTAGTCGGCAAATTTCGTGGCGCGACCTTCCCAGCGGATCGGCTGTCCGGTCTGGTCGACAACCTGACCGTACAGGAACGGCTCTTTCGAAATGGTGATGTCGTCCGCATCGGAGTAGAGATCGATAGATCCCGGATCGTCACCCATCAGCAGGGTTTTGACGATCGCCTGACGCAGCCGTGCCGCAGGGTCGGTGCCTGCGATGGTCTCAATGGTGATCGTACCCTCATCAAAGTTGATGTGGCTACGGGTCAGATAGGCGTCGGTGTACTTAACGTAGTCCTTCGGTCCGGCAATAAGAACTTCGTTAAATCCCCATATGTTCTCGATGTTATGGGCAAACTGCCCCATCAAAATGTCAAAACCGTTGGTGTCCTTGACCCAGGCTTCATTGTAATCATCGCCTTTTTTGGACGAGCACGAGACCAGCAACGGCGCAACAAGGGCTAGCGCTAAAAGTTTTTTCATCATTCCGGGAGTGCGTGTTGTGTTTGCTTTAACGGCGGGGTTTCACCCGCACGCTGTTATTTTTCCGGCGGCGTATAGCCTTCGATGTGGACGTCTTTGCCCTCGAACAGGAAGCTCACCATCTCCTGCTCCAGCAGCTTGCGGTGCTCCGGGTTCATCATGCTGAGCTTTTTCTCGTTGATCAGCATAGTCTGTTTTTTCTGCCACTGTCCCCAGGCTTCTTTGGAGATCTCGTTATAGATGCGCTTGCCCAGGTCGCCCGGGTAGAGCTGGAAATCCTGGCCTTCAGCGTCGCGCTGCAGGAAAGTACAAAAAATGGTTCTGGCCATACGTATTCCTCTTTGTGTTGCCGATGCTAAACCATTGCACCGGCACGTAATTGCTGTAACAGGCGCTCCACGGGAGCCGCCAGCCCGACTGATGGCGGTTGCGCTAAGTTATACCAGAGAGCGGTGCCTTCATCCATGCAGGAGGTGAATGAGGACACGGGAAGCCACATCGGTACTATATCCAGGTGGAAATGGCTGAAGGTGTGGCGAAACGCGGTCAGCTGCGTCAGGGTATCTGCTGCAATGCCGCGCTGTTCAAGCCATTCCCGAAGCGAGGCTTCATCTTCAAACTGTGGGAAGCAGTATAGACCACCCCACAGACCGCTCGGCGGACGCTGGGCGAGGAAGACCTCGTCACCGTGCTGCATCAGCAGCATGTAGCCGGTGCGCTCCGGCAGCGTCTGTTTAGGTTTCTTACCCGGATACTGCGCCCATGACTGGTTGGCATACGCCACGCAGAGGTTGTTCACCGGGCAGAGCTCGCACTTTGGTTTTGAGCGCGTGCAGACCATTGCGCCAAGATCCATCATTGCCTGGTTAAAACTCTCTACGCCCTTCGCCGGGGTGACCGCTTCAGCGATCTCCCACAGGCGTTTTTCAACGTCTTTCTTACCCGGCCAGCCGTCAACGGCGTAGCAGCGTGCGAGCACGCGCTTCACGTTGCCGTCGAGGATCGGGAAATGCTTGCCTAATGAAAGGGAGAGGATCGCGCCTGCGGTTGAACGTCCGACGCCGGGTAAATCGGCAACCTCGTCGAAGGTTTCCGGGAATTTACCTTTGTGGCGGGTGGCGACCTGCTGCGCGGCCTTGTGCAGGTTGCGCGCGCGGGCGTAATAGCCCAGCCCGGTCCACAGGTGCAGCACTTCGTCCAACGGCGCGTTTGCCAGGTCGGTGACCGTCGGGAAGCGTGCCATAAAACGCTCGAAGTAAGGGATCACGGTGGCGACCTGCGTTTGTTGCAACATCACCTCTGAGAGCCATACTTTGTAGGGCGTTTTTTCAATTTGCCAGGGCAGGGTTTTACGCCCGTATTTGTCGTACCAGTCCAGCACCTGGGCTGAAAATTGAGAGGCTTGCATGGTCATCGATTCGCATAATCAGGGACGCAGATTGCAGCACAGCGTCCATCTGCTGTAAACCGGATCTTTCCCATGCTTGCATAGAAGCCTTAACTTTGGATAATGCCCGTTTCCCGAACATTCTCACAAGCAGACAACTCTTTTATGAAAAACGACGTCATTTCACCGGAATTTGATGAAAACGGTCGCCCGCTGCGCCGTATTCGCAGCTTTGTCCGCCGTCAGGGCCGCCTGACCAAAGGGCAGCAACACGCGCTGGACAACTACTGGCCGGTGATGGGCGTTGAGTTCAGCGAGCAGCCGCTCGACTTTACCGAGCTGTTTGGCCGCGACGCGCCCGTCACGCTGGAGATCGGGTTTGGTATGGGCACCTCGCTGGTCACTATGGCGAAAGCGCGCCCGGAGCAGAACTTCCTCGGCATTGAAGTACACTCCCCGGGGGTCGGCGCGTGCCTGGCAACGGCCCACGAAGAGGGCGTTGAGAACCTGCGCGTGATGTGTCACGACGCGGTGGAAGTGCTGCACAAAATGATTCCTGACAATTCTTTGAACATGGTTCAGCTCTTTTTCCCTGACCCATGGCACAAAGCGCGTCATAATAAACGCCGTATCGTTCAGGCACCGTTTGCCGAGCTGGTGAAAAGCAAGCTCAAGCTGGGCGGCGTTTTCCACATGGCGACCGACTGGGAACCTTATGCGGAACACATGCTGGAAGTGATGTCGTCGCTGGACGGGTACAAAAATCAGTCCGAGAGCAACGACTACGTACCGCGTCCGGAATCGCGTCCGGTGACAAAATTTGAACAGCGTGGCCATCGTCTTGGTCACGGCGTATGGGACTTAATGTTCGAGAGGGTGAAATAATGGCAAAGAATCGTAGCCGTCGTCTGCGTAAAAAGATGCACATCGAAGAATTCCAGGAAGTGGGCTTCTCCGTTGCCTGGCGTTTCCCGGAAGGCACCAGCGTTGAGCAGATCGACCAGGACGTTGATGCGTTCATCAACGAGGTAATCGAGCCAAACAAGCTGGCCTTCGACGGTAGCGGCTACCTGGCATGGGAAGGTCTGATCTGCACCCAGGAAGTGGGCAAATGCACCGAAGAACATCAGGCCCTGGTTCGCAAATGGCTTGAAGAGCACAAGCTGGAAGATGTCCGCGTGAGCGAACTTTTCGACGTTTGGTGGGACTAATAAAGCAGTAAGCGGGCCAGCATTAGCTGGCCCATTTTGTCTGAGGGAGTGTTTAAGATGCGCAAAACGTTGCTGGCTGTTGCTTTGATGGCAACCGGATTCACCGCCCATGCGGATTATCAATGTAGCGTCACCCCGCGTGATGACGTGGTGTTAAGCCCGCAAACCGTGCAGGTCAAAGGCGAGAACGGCAATCTGGTGATTACGCCGGAAGGAAACGTCACCTTTAACGGCAAACAGTACAACCTGACTGCCGCACAGCGTGAGCAGGCGAAAGATTATCAGGCCGATTTGCGTACCGCGCTGCCATGGATTAATGAAGGCGCCCTGACGCGCGTCGAAAAGAGCCGCGTCGCGCTGGACAAAATCATCACTAAAGAGGTGGGGGAGAGCAGTAATATGCGCTCCCGCCTTACGAAGCTCGACAAGCAGCTCAAAGAGCAGATGAACCGCATTATCGAGACGCGCTCTGATGGCCTGACGTTCCACTATAAGGCGATCGATCAGGTCCGCGCTGACGGCCAGCAGCTGGTGAACCAGGCGATGGGCGGCATCCTGCAGGACAGCATCAACGAGATGGGCGCCAAAGCCGTGCTGAAAGGCGGCGGTAACCCGCTGCAGGGTGTGCTGGGCAGCCTTGGCGGCTTGCAGACTTCCATTCAGAACGAGTGGAAGAACCAGGAAGATGATTTCCAGCAGTTCGGCAAAGACGTGTGTAAACGCGTGGTGTCGCTGGAAGATAGCCGGAAGGCGCTGGTGGGGACGCTGAAGTAAGTTCTCTGCGCGCTGGGCCCCTCACCCCAGCCCTCTCCCCAGGGGAGAGGGTGTAATTGTTCCCTCTCCCTGTGGGAGAGGGTTAGGGTGAGGGCATCAGGCAGCGCAGTCGTTGCCTGATAGCCATTAACACCTCCTCCTCGTTTGTCCTGAATTCGTTATTCCAGAACCGTAGTATTTCCCAGCCGTTCGCATTCAAAAATTCAGTACGACGTGAATCATAGGTTTCGTTATTCTGATGTTGGCCACCGTCCAGCTCGATAATCAGCTTTGCCTTAAAACAGGCAAAATCCACGATATATGCACCAATCGGCATCTGGCGGCGAAACTTATAGCCAAAGAAGCGGCGTCCCCTGAGTAAATACCAGAGGCGTAACTCTTCGGGCGTCATTTGTTTACGGAGTTGTTTTGATTTTTCCATCCCCATACTCTGCCAGCCTTTCCCTTAGCCGGCAGAACGGGATGCGAAATCCTGAATCAGCCTTCAGGAATCTTCGGCGAGGAACAGCTCAAGAAGGGAGTTTAAGAACAGCTTGCCGTGCTCGGTGATCTGCCAGCATTCCTCACTCTCGGTGAGATACCCTTTTGCCAGCGCTTCGTCAATCTGCGGACGAATCACCGATTCCGCCAGGCCGGTGTACAGCGAAAACTCCGCGCGCGGCGCGGCTTCCAGCAGGCGGAATCGGTTCATAAAGAACTCAAACGGCTTATCCGCCGCCTCAACGTCGTGCTGACGCTCCAGGTAGCGGCCTTCCATATACCCGCGCGGGTGGCGGGTTTTGGCGGTGCGAAGGATGCGACCATCCGGGAAGGTCACCTTGCCGTGGGCGCCGCAGCCAATCCCCAGATAATCACCAAAACGCCAGTAGTTCAGGTTGTGCTGACACTGGAAGCCCGGCTTCGCGTAGGCGGACGTTTCATACTGCTGATACCCGGCAGCGGTCAAAAGCGTGTGGCCCTGCTCGAAGATATCCCACAGCGCGTCGTCATCCGGCAGCACCGGCGGGCGGGAGCCGAAAAGCGTGTTTGGCTCGATGGTGAGCTGATACCACGACAGGTGCGGCGGGTTCAGCGCAATGGCCTGGCGCAGATCGTCCAGCGCCTCTTCCAGCGACTGATCCGGCAGGCCATGCATCAAATCGAGGTTAAAGCTGCGCAGCCCAAGCCCCGTTGCCAGGTTCGCCGCGCGCTTCGCCTCTTCCGGGCCGTGAATGCGACCCAGACGCTTCAGCTTCGGCTCGCTAAAGCTCTGCACGCCGATGGAGATGCGGTTCACGCCCGCGCGCTGATACTCGACAAAACGGTCGGCCTCAACGGTGCCAGGGTTGGCTTCCATCGTAATTTCCGCATCCGCCGCCAGGTTCAGGCGCGCACGCACGCCGTCCAGCAGCGTCTGCATTGCCGGGCCTGACAGCAGGCTCGGCGTACCGCCACCAATGAAAATGGTCTTAACTTCACGTCCCTGTGCGTACGGCACATCGGCGTCCAGGTCGGCCAGCAGATGCGCGACGTAGTCATCGTGCGGCACTTCGCCCTTCAGCGCGTGCGAATTGAAATCGCAGTACGGGCATTTCTGCACGCACCACGGGATATGAATATAAAGACTCAGAGGCGGCAAATTAGCCATTACGCAGTGCTTCCAGTAACAGTTTCAGCGCGCGTCCACGGTGGGAGATCGCACTTTTCTCTTCGCGGGTCAGTTCCGCAGCGGTTTTGCCCTCGGTCGGGACAAAGAAAATCGGGTCGTAGCCAAAGCCGCCGTTGCCCGCCGCTTCACGGGTAATCACGCCCGGCCAGCTGCCGTGACAGACAATCGGCGTCGGGTCTTCCGCATGACGCATGTAGACCAGCACGCAGTGGAACTGCGCGGTACGCTGTTCGTCGGGAACGTCCTTCAGGGCCACGAGCAGCTTTTCCAGATTCTGCTGGTCGGTGGCGTCCACCCCGGAATAGCGCGCGGAGTAAATTCCCGGCGCACCGCCGAGAAAATCCACGGCCAGACCGGAGTCGTCGGCAATCGCGGGCAGGCCGGTTACCTGCGCCGCATGGCGCGCTTTCAGAATGGCGTTTTCGATAAACGTCAGGCCCGTCTCTTCGGCGGACTCCACGCCCAGCTCGGTCTGAGCCACCACGTCCAGCCCAAAATCATTTAATAGCGAGGCCAGCTCGCGCACTTTACCGGCGTTACCGGTCGCGAGAACAACTTTCTGCATGGTTTAGTCCTGTTCTGTCAGAGCCGCGACTTCCGTCGGGATAGATTGCGGATTAAGGATTTTTACCTGTTTATGCCGCCCAAGTTCACCTTTTTCAATGATGACCTGGCTTTTGGCGACGCGAAACTGTTTTGCCAGATATTTGGTCAGATGCGCATTCGCCTGGCCATCGACCGGTGGGGCGGTGATGGCGACCTTTAGCTCGTCGCCATGCAGCCCAACAATACTGTCACGGCTGGCTTTCGGCTGAATATACAGCCGTAAAACCAGCCCGTCGGCGCAGGTGCTTACTGCACTCATAGCGCCATCCACAGCCCCGGCAGCAGCATATCGCCCGTAGACTGGAGCAGTTCGGCGATCCCCATGTTGATCACATAGAGCAGCAGCACCAGGATCATCGGGGAGAAGTCGATGCCGCCCATGGACGGAAGCAGGTTACGGATCGGACGCAGCAGCGGCTCGGCCAGCTGAATCAAGGCGTACTCTACCGGGCTACGTCCCTGGCTTACCCAGCTCATGATCGCCATCACCAGCAGTACCCAGAAGATCAGCAAACCGACGGTTTTGATCAGAATCAGGACGGCGGCAATCCAGATAATCGGCTGGAAGGTGATGACCATAAACAGCACGATGGCTTTGAGCACGCTCAGAATAAACGCCACCAGCAGCGAAGCGCTGTCGATGGGGCCCATGGCCGGGATAATACGGCGCAGCGGTCCGACAACAGGTTGCGTGATTTTCACGACAAACTGGGAGAACGGATTGTAAAAGTCACAGCGGGCCCACTGCATCCAGACGCGCAGCAAAAGCGCCATCGTGTACAGCTCAATGACCGTTGAGAGCAGGAAAGTCAACGTCTTCATGGCGTTCCTCAGGTTTCCTTATTATTTGGTGTAGTCGCGCGCACCGAAAATGGCTGTGCCGATGCGCACCATAGTGCTGCCTGCCGCGATGGCGGCTTCCATATCATCCGACATGCCCAGTGAAAGCGTGTCTACCGTTTCATAGCGCGCTTTAAGCGCCTCAAATGCTACAGCCATTTGCTGTGCCACGGCAAACTGCCTTTCATAACTTGACTCAGGTGCCGGAATGGCCATCAGCCCGCGCAGGGTTAAGCGCGGCAGGGCGGCCACCTCTGCGGCCAGCGCATCCAGCTCGCTCAGCGCAATGCCGGACTTGCTGTTTTCATCACTGATATTGATTTGAATCAGCACGTTAAGCGCAGGCATCTCCGCCGGGCGCTGGTCGCTCAGACGGGAAGCAATACGCAGACGGTCGATGGTATGGCACCAGTCAAAGTGCTCTGCCACCAGACGGCTTTTGTTCGACTGCAGCGGACCAATAAAGTGCCATTGCAGATCGGACGTCTCCTGCTCCTGGAAGTAGCGAATTTTATCCACACCTTCCTGCACGTAGTTTTCGCCAAACGCCCGGTGACCTGCAGCAATCGCTTCTGCGATGGCGCTCGCAGGCTTGGTTTTGCTGACTGCAAGTAGCGTAATTTCTTCTGAAGCACGGCCGCAACGCGTTGCAGCGGCTGAGATTTTGTCCCGGACCTGTGCCAGGTTATGCGCAATGTCGTTCATTTTCCGAGGAGTAGTCTATGGATGTGGAAGAAATTGTGGCCCTTAGTGTAAAGCATAACGTCTCCGATCTACACCTGTGCAGTGATTCACCACCGCGCTGGCGCAGATTGGGCCGCCTTGAGCCGGCCCCGTTTCCGCCGCCGGATGTCGGGGCGTTGCTAAAGGCGTGGCTCAACGACGAACAGCAGGGCGCATGGTGGGCAAACGGGCAGGTCGATTTTGCCGTGACGGTCGCAGGAGACCAGCGTCTGCGCGGCAGTGCGTTTAAGCAGATGAAGGGCATCTCCGTTACCCTGCGGCTGTTGCCGCGTTCCTGTCCGCAGCTCCCTTCGCTTGGGGTGCCGCACGCTATTCCCGAACTGTTGTCCAGCGAAAACGGGTTGATTCTGGTAACGGGAGCGACCGGCAGCGGTAAATCCACCACGCTGGCCGCAATGGTCGACTTCCTCAACCGCCATACTGACGGCCATATCCTCACGCTTGAAGATCCGGTGGAGTTTATGTACCAGAGTGAACGTTGCCTGATTCAGCAGCGGGAGATAGGCCAGCACAGCCCGTCATTTGCAGAGGCGCTGCGCAGTGCGTTACGCGAGGACCCGGACGTTATTTTGCTGGGGGAGCTGCGCGACAGCGAAACGATCCGCCTGGCGCTGACGGCGGCGGAGACCGGGCATCTGGTGCTGGCGACGTTGCACACGCGCGGGGCAGCACAGGCGATTGAACGGCTGGTCGATACGTTCCCGGCGCAGGAGAAAGATCCGGTGCGTAACCAGCTGGCTGGCAGCCTGCGGGCAGTGCTGGCACAAAAGCTGCTTCCCGATCTTCAGGGCGGGCGCGTCGCGCTGTACGAGCTGCTGGTAAATACCGCGGCGGCGGCGAATCTGATTCGTGAGGGGAAGACGTGGCAGCTGCCCGGCATCATTCAAACCGGCCAGCAGGCGGGAATGCAGAACTTTGACCAGAGCCTGGCGGAGAGACGGGCACAGGGGCGGCTGTAGGCCCCTGCGTTTAAAAGCCCTGTTCGAAGTAGCTTTCGAGGATGATAACGGCTGAAGCGGAGTCTACGCTGCCTTTGTTGAGCGCCCGGAAGCCACCGTGTTCAAACAGGCCTGCACGCGCTTCGACGGTGCTGAGACGCTCGTCGTGAAGCTTCACGGAGACGCCAAAGCGGCCATGGATTTTATTGGCGAATTTACGCGCGCGGGCGGTAAGCGGTTGCTCGGTGCCGTCCATGTTCAGCGGCAGGCCGACAATCACGTCGTCCGGCTGCCACTCTTTGAGCAGGCGCTCAATAAGGTTCCAGTCCGGCGTGCCGTCGTTAGCTTTCAGCGCCGTGAGCGGGCGGGCGGTGCCGGTGATCCGTTGACCCACGGCGACGCCGATGCTTTTGGTGCCGAAGTCGAAGGCGAGAAGGGTGCCGCTCATTATGCGTGCCCCGCTACGCCAGGCATGGTCAGAATATCAATGCCAATCAGCTTTGCCGCGTCACGCCAGCGATCGGCAATAGGGGTTTTAAACAGAATATTCATGTCCGCAGGTGCGGTAAGCCAGGCGTTATCGAGGATCTCTTGCTCAAGCTGGCCTTTCTCCCACGACGAATAGCCCAGCGCCACCAGCACTTCGGAAGGCTGCTCAGCGGTGCCCAGCGTTTCAAGCACGTCGCGCGAGGTGGTGATCACGGTGTTATCGGAGATGCGAATGCTGGAAGAGAATACCGGCGGGGTATGCAGGATAAAGCCGCGATCTTCGGCAAGAGGTCCACCCAGCATCACCGGTTTATCAAGCCGGATTTCCGGCAGGCGCGCTTCAGCCGAGATTTTCAGCTTGTCCAGAATCCCTTCAACCTGCAGGTTTTCCAGCGGTTTGTTGATGATAATACCCATCGCGCCGTCTTCATTGTATTCACAAATATAAACCACGGCGCGGCGAAAAATCGGATCCTGGAGAGCAGGCATGGCAATAAGAAAGTGATGCTGTAAATTCATTGTCAGAGGTACTGTTTCCTGGTTTAAAAAGCGACAGCGCCCAGTATGGGGATAAACCCAGGCGCTGTCACAGTTTATTTCTGTAAACGTTTTTCGATAGCGTCCATCAGCATTCCGGTGATCGAGATCGGGAACTTCGCTTCGATTTCGCGAATGCAGGTTGGGCTGGTGACGTTAACTTCAGTCAGGCGATCGCCGATGATATCCAGGCCAACGAAGATCAGGCCTTTGGCTTTCAGCGTTGGGCCAACGCGGCGGGCAATTTCCCAGTCGCTTTCGGTTAGCGGGCGCGGCTCGCCGCGGCCACCTGCCGCCAGGTTACCGCGGGTTTCGCCACCCTGTGGGATACGCGCCAGGCAGTAAGGCACCGGCTCACCGTCCACGACCAGCACGCGCTTATCGCCATCTTTGATCGCTGGAATATAGTTTTGCGCCATGCAGTAACGCGTGCCCAGCTCGGTCAGCGTTTCGGCAATCACGCCAATGTTCGGGTCGCCGTTCTTCACGCGGAAAATAGACGCGCCGCCCATGCCGTCCAGCGGCTTCATGATGATGTCGCCGTGCTTCTGCCAGAATTCTTTCAGCTGCGCTTTGCTGCGGGTGACCAGCGTTTCCGGCGTCAGGTCAGAGAACCAGGCGGTGTAAAGCTTCTCGTTGCAGTCGCGCAGGCTCTGCGGCTTGTTGACGATCAGCGTCCCTTTCTCTTCGGCACGCTCAAGGATGTAGGTGCTATAGATGTATTCGGTGTCAAACGGCGGATCTTTACGCATCAGGATAACGTTGAGGTCGGCCAGGGCAATGTCCTGCTCGGTGCCGAATTCGTACCATTTGTCGTAGTTCTGCTCGACGTTAACGATGCGGGTGCGTGCGCGGGCTTCACCGTTGATCAGATAAAGATCGTTCATCTCCATATAGTGGAGCTCATAGCCACGACGCTGCGCTTCCAGCAGCATGGCGAAGCTGGAGTCTTTCTTGATGTTAATGTTTGCGATGGGATCCATCACGATGCCGAGCTTTATCATGTTCTTCTCCGTTAATACTTCAACCCAGATCGCCAAACCGTACCTGTAGCGCGGTTATGGCCGTGAGTGCCGTTGTCTCAGTGCGCAGAACGCGAGGTCCCAACAGAATATCAGTAAACTGGTAGCGCGCCGTCATCGCAATTTCGTCCGCCGACAGGCCGCCTTCGGGGCCAATCAGCAGGCGTACGCGCTCAACGGGCAGCGGCAGCGTATTGATGCTGGCGCTGGCGCGCGGATGAAGATTGAGCTTCAGCCCGCTATCCTCTTCTGCACACCAGTCCTCCAGATCCATCGTCGGGCGGATCTCCGGAATACGGTTGCGGCCGCTCTGTTCGCAGGCCGCAATGGCGATTTTCTGCCACTGCTGGATCTTTTTGTTCAGACGTTCCGCATCCAGTTTAACGCCACAGCGCTCGGAAAAAAGTGGCGTAATGAGGCTTACACCCAGCTCAATGGATTTTTGAATGGTGAATTCCATCTTTTCTCCGCGCGACATCACCTGCCCAAGGTGGATGTGCAGCGGCGATTCACGGTCGTCCACTTCGCCGCGCAAGACATTCACATGCACGCTTTTTTTATCCGCCCGCGTGATTTCCGCGTCGAAAACCTGATTAGAGCCGTCGAACAGCTGTATTGCCTGGCCAGCCCCCATGCGCAGCACGCGGCCAACGTGGTTGGCGGCGTCGTCAGACAGGGCGATTTCGCGGCCTGCGGTAATCAGTTCAGGGTGGTAAATGCGGGGAATGCGCATAGTCAAAAATTCCATATGTCATGCGGTATAAGCGAATTGCCGTAGTGTAGGTTAGCTCTTTTGCGCCTGGCAAGCCCGCTGGACGTACGGGTTATGATTCCCCTGGACTCTGGCAATGCGTTCGTCGCGCTGGCACTCCCACTCCGTCACCGGGTACTGCTTGTCCCAGGCGTTGAATAACTGCGTCTGCTGGCGGGAGAGGTTGAGGTCGTAACGGTCGCGCATATAGAAATAGGTGCGGGCGATGCTGCCGCGCGCGCGGGCAGGGGGCTCGGCGACTTTCTCTTTGAAATCTACCTTCATACCGCACTGGCCGTACTGGCCTTCGCCACCGTTCCACTGGCTGTACATGAAATTGCCGCGGTCGCCGTTCACTTCACCAACCGCAGGCTGCAGGTTATGCATGTCGCTTTCCATCTGGCGATAAACCGGATCTTTGGCGCAGTTTTTACGTCCGCCGTCCTGCCAGCACTGGCGCTGGTGGCCAAACTGCCAGGCCGGAACGACGTGTTCCCATTCAATTCGGCTGGCGCGGTTTTCGTTTTTACGCACCTTGTAGCCGCATGACGCAAGATCAACGACCCCTTTTTTACCCTGCCAGTTAATTTTACAGCCGCAGTAGAAATCGCCCGGCACATCGGCGTTCACCTTCACGCCTGCCGCTTTGGCCTGGGAAAAACTGTTGATACCGTCGGCCAGCGCAGGGCCTGAGAGCGCCGTCGCCAAAAAGGCGACCGCGAGAGAAACATTACGGGACATCTTACACTCCGTGTCAAAACGAGCCCGCAACGTAACGAATGTTGTTCCTGTATGCAATCAGTCAGATCAGGAAAGTTCCTGAAAGTTCAGATGATTACTCTGCAATCAGCGGTTCGCCGCATTTGACGCAGCGGTAGGTCGCCTCGCCGCGCACCACGCGGTTATGGCGGCGGACGGTAAGCTGGTGCTGCTGGCACTGGCAGCGATAGGGGAAGGTATTGCGGCGTACCGATTCCAGCTCGAACTGATGGGTACGGCGCGCCGGAACGCCGAGCACCGCCTCCATCATCCATTTCCACTCTTTTCCATGCGGCGCGACGCGGCCAAAATGCTTCCATACCAGAAGGTGCGCCAGCTCGTGCGGCACCACTTCTTCAATAAACGCCTGCTGGTTTTCCATCATCAGCACCGGGTTCAGGCGGATCTCGTACGATTCCAGCCAGGCGGTGCCGGCTGCGGTGCCGCGCTGCTGATAGACCAGCTTCGGTTCAGGGTAATTGCGGCCGAGCTTCAGGTTCGCCTGGGCGAGTTTTTCCCGCAGGCTGCGCATAACGGCTTGCTGAATGGCGATGGGGAGACGGGGAGCTTTCATAGGGGCAGAGCATAAAGCGGGAAGCGGGGAGGCGCAAGAGGCGCCTCCCGCAAGAGGATTAGTCGTGGGCGCCGATTTCGCGCAGCGGACGACCTTTCATCAGGTTACGTTCAATATGTTCCAGAGAAACATGTTTGGTTTCTGGAACCAGCCAGATGGTCAGCACAATAAAGAAGATATTCAGACCGGCGTAGACCCAGAAGGTGTTGGCATTGCCCAGGGTGTTGAGCATGGTCAGGAACGTTGCGCCGACGATCATGTTGGCAATCCAGTTGGTTGCGGTAGAGCAGGTGATACCAAAATCACGCCCTTTCAGCGGCTGGATTTCAGAGCACAGTACCCAAATCAGCGGACCGGCGCTCATCGCAAACCCGACGATAAACATCAGCAGCATACCCACCGCGAAGTACTGGGCGGTTGGGGAGTGGATGCCCACATGCATCATCGTACCGAGAACGCCCATACCCGTCGCCATCACCAGGAAGCCCAGGGTCAGGGTTGGCTTACGACCCCAGCGGTCCACCAGGCCGATTGCGATAAAGGTCGCCAGCACGTTGGTCAGGCCCACAATAACGGTGCCCCACATCTGCTCTGTGGTGTTGGTGTAGCCCGCCAGTTCAAAGATTTTTGGCGCGTAGTACATGATGACGTTCATCCCGGTGAACTGCTGCATCACCTGCAGCAGCACGCCGAGGAACACCGCCCGACGGAAGTTGCTGTTCTCTTTAAACAGAGCCCAGCCGGACTGTTTTACCTTCAGGCTTTCGCGGATCTCTTCCAGCTCGTTTTTCGCTTCCGCACTGGTATCGCGCAGGCGGAGCAGCACGCGTTCGGCATCAACGAAGCGACGTTTGGCGGCAAACCAGCGCGGGCTGTCCGGCAGGAAGAAGACGCCAATCAGCAGCAGAATAGCCGGGATGATGATCACGCCGAGCATCCAGCGCCATGCGCCGCTGTAGCTGAACGCGGTATCGGACAGGTAAGCGCCGAGAATACCGATGGTGATCATCAGCTGGTACATGGAAATCATACTGCCGCGGATTTTCTCCGGCGCTATTTCGGAGAGGTAGAGCGGGGCGGTGTAAGACGCCACGCCCACCGCAAGGCCCAGCAGCACGCGGGAAAGAATAAGCACTTCAACGTTAGGGGCGGCAGCGGAGAAGAGCGAACCGGCGACGAAGAGGATCGCACCGATCATTAGGCTCTTTTTGCGTCCGAGCTTGAAGGAGAGCCAGCCGCTGCCGACGGCCCCAACGGCCGCACCGAACATCATGGAGCTAACCACCCATTCCTGGGTATGCGCGTTAATCTGGAATTCGTCTGCGATGAAGGGAAGAGCGCCGGCAATGACGCCGATATCTAGGCCAAAGAGTAATCCTGCCAGGGCGGCGAGGAAGCAGACGAAGAAAGTCATCGCCTTGTTGGACGTACGCCCCTGTTTTTTATTGTCAGGCATTATGCCCTCCAGTTGGGTTATCAGTTTTATTGATGATAAGGGTAGGTGAGCGACCCATAAAAATATGTGAAATTAATCACAATGGTGTAATCGGTTACACTAACGTGCAACCGTAAAAATTATTAAAGCTTTGAAAATATAGAGGTAAACGAGGTGATGCGCATCGCGTTTGTTTGAATTTCAGACTTAACTGAAAGGAAATGTAACAGCAGAAGAAAGGCGATCATGCAAAGAGATTATTCTGAAAGCGGAGTGGTGCCGGTGCGGTGTAATCGCTTTCAGTTGTGCGGCTTTAGCCGCCACCCGACATAAAAAAAGCCAGCACAAAGGCTGGCCTGTTTAATACTCTCGGCTGTCGATTACTTCAGACCGGCAGCTTCACGCAGCAGAGCGGCTTTGTCGGTTTTTTCCCATGGGAAATGTTCACGACCAAAGTGACCGTATGCAGCGGTTTCCTGGTAGATTGGGTGCAGCAGATCCAGCATCTGAATCAGGCCGTATGGACGCAGGTCGAAGAACTCACGCACCAGCAGGGTCAGCTGTTCTGAAGGCACTTTCTCCGTACCGAAGGTTTCCACCATGATGGAGGTTGGCTCAGCCACGCCGATAGCGTAGGAAACCTGAATTTCACAGCGGTCGGCCAGGCCGGCAGCAACGATGTTTTTCGCCACATAACGTGCAGCATACGCGGCAGAACGGTCTACTTTAGACGGATCTTTACCGGAGAACGCGCCGCCACCGTGACGCGCCATGCCGCCGTAGGTATCAACGATGATTTTACGACCGGTCAGGCCGCAGTCGCCCATTGGGCCGCCGATAACAAAGCGTCCGGTTGGGTTGATGAAGAATTTGGTTGCTGAGCTCAGCCATTCGGTCGGCAGTACCGGCTTGATGATCTCTTCCATCACTGCTTCCTGCAGGGATTTCTGATCGATCTCTTCGGCATGCTGGGTAGACAGCACCACAGCGTCAATACCGACGATTTTGCCGTCGTCGTACTGGAAGGTGACCTGGCTTTTCGCATCCGGGCGCAGCCACGGCAGGGTGCCGTTTTTACGCACTTCAGCCTGACGCTGCACCAGACGGTGTGCGTAGGTCACAGGCGCTGGCATCAGCACGTCGGTTTCGTTGGTTGCATAACCGAACATCAGGCCCTGGTCGCCCGCGCCCTGTTCCAGCGGATCGGCACGGTCAACGCCCTGGTTGATGTCCGGAGACTGTTTGCCAATCGCGCTCAGCACCGCGCAGGAGTTGGCATCAAAGCCCATATCAGAATGCACATAGCCGATCTCACGCACCGTGTTACGGGTGATCTCTTCGATATCAACCCATGCGCTGGTGGTGATCTCACCGCCAACCAGAACCATGCCGGTTTTGACATAGGTTTCACACGCTACGCGCGCTTTAGGATCCTGCGCCAGGATCGCATCCAGCACCGCATCGGAGATTTGGTCAGCAATTTTATCAGGATGTCCTTCTGATACGGACTCGGACGTAAACAGGTGTTTTGCCATGTTTTATTTCACCTAAGAGGAATTTGGTTAGCTCAAGCTGCTGTGTGGAATAGCCAAAGGAGATAATTCTACCAAGGCCTGCAGGTTTTTGACACTGGCAGTATGAGTGTTAATCAGTATAGATGGATTAACATCTGGATGGCTATTTTAGGTCACTTCTTCGCCCGATTTCCAGTTTTTTTTGATTCATCTCTCACTGCGTTGAAATGGCTGCTGGAAATTTTTCCTGACGCTGCTGGCAACACGCGTATTTTTGTTTTGCTTTTTAGCCCCCTTCTCGGTATAAAACGCGGCGCGCGGCTCATATAAAATCAGCGCTCGATGAATACATCGTGTCGCCACTTCCAGCCGGGTTGAGCAGTGAACTTTTAGCTTTGGCTTGGGGTCCGTTTCATCAGAGGCGGCCGTGGAGGTGATACGAGATAATGAACCATCGTTTTCCGCTAATTCAGCGCTGCCGTTCTGGCGCGCCATTGATTCCCGCAACCCGCATTTCTAGTCTGCAAACCTGCCGATGTTATACCCATCTCGGCGCTTCTCAGGATTCAAGGGCCGGTTACGCTCTGTGAAAACTGAACAAGGGCGCTCTTGTTAATACAAGAGTTTTCTCGTGGTTTCGCCGAACCTTGTCATACAGAGTTCGGATACGTGTTTTACAATGATATGAATAAGAAACCGGTCGCACGGTCTGGATTTCAGCATACTCTGCTGGGAAACGGAGCCGTTTATGGGTTGTTATCGCCGTATAACGCTGCGATAGTAGTCAACTGTTTTACACTTAATACAAAGAGTTGAGGTTCGCTATGTCTGACGACATGTCTTCTTTTTCGCCTTCGTCAGCGGGCGAACAGGGTGTACTACGTTCTATGCAGGAGGTTGCGATGAGCTCCCAGGAAGCCAGCAAGATGCTGCGCACTTACAATATTGCCTGGTGGGGCAATAACTACTACGACGTCAACGAACTGGGCCACATCAGCGTCTGCCCGGACCCGGACGTCCCTGAAGCGCGCGTGGATCTCGCTAAGCTGGTGAAAGCCCGTGAAGCGCAGGGCCAGCGTTTGCCTGCACTGTTCTGCTTCCCGCAGATCCTGCAACATCGCCTGCGTTCCATTAACGCCGCGTTCAAGCGCGCGCGTGAATCCTACGGCTATAACGGCGACTACTTCCTGGTTTACCCGATCAAGGTGAACCAGCACCGCCGCGTAATCGAATCCCTGATCCACTCCGGCGAACCGCTGGGACTGGAAGCAGGCTCCAAAGCGGAGCTGATGGCGGTTCTGGCGCACGCGGGCATGACCCGGTCGGTGATCGTCTGTAACGGCTATAAAGACCGCGAATACATTCGTCTGGCGCTGATTGGCGAGAAGATGGGCCACAAGGTCTATCTGGTTATCGAGAAGATGACCGAAATTGCCATCGTGCTGGAAGAGGCCGAGCGTCTGAACGTGATCCCACGCCTCGGCGTGCGTGCGCGTCTGGCGTCGCAGGGGTCCGGTAAATGGCAGTCCTCCGGCGGTGAAAAATCCAAGTTCGGCCTCGCGGCAAACCAGGTATTGCAACTGGTGGAGATCCTGCGCGAGCGCGGTCGTCTGGACAGCATTCAGCTGCTGCACTTCCACCTCGGCTCGCAGATGGCCAATATTCGCGACATCGCCACCGGCGTGCGTGAATCCGCGCGTTTCTACGTTGAGCTGCACAAGCTTGGCGTGAATATTCAGTGCTTCGACGTGGGCGGCGGCCTGGGCGTGGACTACGAAGGGACCCGCTCGCAGTCCGACTGCTCGGTGAACTACGGCCTGAACGAATACGCCAACAACATCATCTGGGCGATTGGCGATGCCTGTGAAGAGCACGGCCTGCCGCACCCGACGGTGATTACCGAATCTGGCCGCGCGGTTACCGCGCACCATACGGTGCTGGTGTCTAATATCATTGGCGTTGAGCGCAGCGAAATCACCGAAGCGACGCCTCCGCAAGATGATGCCCCACGTTCCCTGCAAAGCATGTGGGAAACCTGGCAGGAGATGCACGAGCCGGGCACGCGCCGTTCCCTGCGCGAATGGCTGCATGACAGCCAGATGGACCTGCACGATATCCACGTCGGCTACTCGTCAGGCACCTTCAGCCTGCAGGAGCGCGCGTGGGCCGAGCAGCTCTATCTGAACATGTGCCATGAAGTGCAGAAACAGCTCGACCCGAGCAACCGCGCGCATCGTCCGATTATCGACGAGTTGCAGGAGCGTATGGCGGACAAAATGTACGTCAACTTCTCCCTGTTCCAGTCGATGCCGGATGCCTGGGGTATCGACCAGCTGTTCCCGGTTCTGCCGCTGGAAGGGCTGAACCACGCCCCGGAACGTCGCGCGGTGCTGCTGGACATCACCTGTGACTCTGACGGCGCGATTGACCATTACGTTGACGGTGACGGTATCGCAACGACGATGCCAATGCCGGAGTACGATCCGGAGAACCCGCCAATGCTGGGCTTCTTTATGGTGGGTGCGTATCAGGAGATCCTCGGCAACATGCACAACCTGTTCGGCGATACCGAAGCGGTTGACGTGTTTGTCTTCCCTGACGGCAGCGTCGAGGTTGAGCTGTCCGATGAAGGGGACACCGTGGCGGATATGCTGGAATACGTGCAGCTGGATCCGAAAAAACTGCTCACCCAGTTCCGCGACCAGGTGAAAAACACCGGTCTGGACGACGCGCTGCAGCAGCAGTTCCTGGAAGAGTTTGAAGCGGGTCTGTACGGGTACACCTACCTGGAAGACGAGTAGTAAAACCTCCCTCTCCCGGTGGGAGAGGGTTGGGGTGAGGGCATCAGACCGCACAATGCCCTATACTCACTTGAACCCGTATGAATTACCGGCGATAATTCGCCCCAATATGCGATTTACGAATCAATCCCTTCCTCGTCGGGTTTAACGACGCGGAGGGGATTTTTTTTCATCTGTTTTTAATGTATCGACGTTAAAAGAGGTCAGGACATGAGCACTTTAGGTCATCAGTACGATAACTCTCTGGTATCTAACGCGTTTGGTTTTTTACGCCTTCCAATGAACTTCCAGCCGTACGACAGCGACGCGGACTGGGTGATCACCGGCGTACCGTTCGACATGGCAACCTCCGGTCGCGCGGGTGGACGTCACGGCCCGGCGGCAATCCGTCAGGTTTCCACCAACCTGGCCTGGGAGCACAACCGCTTCCCGTGGAACTTCGACATGCGCGAGCGCCTGAACGTGGTGGACTGCGGTGACCTGGTGTACGCCTTCGGCGACGCGCGCGAAATGAGCGAAAAATTGCAGGCGCACGCAGAGAAACTGCTGGCGGCCGGCAAACGCATGCTCTCCTTCGGCGGTGACCACTTTGTCACTCTGCCGCTGCTGCGCGCTCACGCGAAGCACTTCGGTAAAATGGCGCTGGTGCACTTCGATGCGCATACCGACACCTACGCGAACGGCTGCGAGTTCGACCACGGCACCATGTTCTACACCGCGCCGAAAGAAGGCCTGATCGATCCGAACCACTCCGTGCAGATCGGCATCCGTACCGAGTTCGACAAAGACAACGGTTTCACCGTGCTGGACGCCGGCCAGGTGAACGATCGCGGCGTGGACGATATTCTGGCTCAGGTTAAGCAGATCGTCGGCGATATGCCTGTATACCTGACCTTCGATATCGACTGCCTGGATCCGGCGTTTGCACCGGGTACTGGTACGCCGGTGATTGGCGGCCTGACGTCAGACCGCGCCATCAAGCTGGTGCGTGGCCTGAAGGATCTGAACATCGTTGGGATGGACGTGGTAGAAGTGGCGCCAGCCTATGACCAGTCCGAAATCACCGCGCTTGCCGCGGCGACCCTGGCGCTGGAAATGCTCTACATCCAGGCCGCGAAAAAAGGCGAATAAGCCTTACGCGCTGATTGCTGCTGCGCGACGCATGCGCAGCAGCAACATTCCCCCGGCAAGCAGGGTGATTACCTGCGAGACGACCAGCACCGAAAAGCCTGAGCTGACTGACCCTACCGACCTCATCACCATCCCCATCAGCAGCGGAATAAACGCCGCGCAGATATTGCCGATCCCGTTGATAATGCCGTAAGCGCTGCCCACCGCTTCCCGCGCGGCGTGATGCTGGATCACCGCCGGAATAGCCGCCCCCTGTAGCCCCCAGAAGATATTCGCCGAGAGCATAAACAGCGCCAGCCAGGCAGGCTGATGGCTGAGCATCAGCGCGACCACGGACAGCGCCGTCAGCGCGCCGCCCACCACAAACAGCATTGGCGCCTGTTCCGGGCGCATTTTGTCGAGCAGCACCCCGCCGAGGAACTTCGAGCCCAGACTCAGCAGGAAGGGAATGGCCGCAAGCATGCCCGTGGCGTGCAGCGAGAAATGATGCTCGTCGCGCAGCCACGCGGGCAGCCAGGCGCTGCTCCCCCAGAGATAGCTCAGGGTGGCAATCTCCACCAGCAGGATCCACCCGAGCAGCGGCGTTTGCCAGGCCAGCGAAAACGTCTCTGTAAAGTCCGGTTTTTTCATCTTCACCGCACTTCGCGGCGCGGGCAGGAAGCGCCAGACAAGGCCGCCGCCCAGCACCAGATTAAGTGCCGCCAGGGCATAAAACGACCCGGCCCAGCCGAGATGCGCCATCAGCCACGTCACCAGCGGAAAGCCCACGGTCAGCCCGAGCGAGACGCCCAGCGCGGTCACGGCGTTGGGTTTGCCGATCTCCTGCGCGCTAAAGTGATCGCTGATGAAACGCGTTTTCAGCGAAAAGAGCGGCCCCTCAGCGATCCCCAGGATCGTGCGCGCGACGAGCATGCCCATCAGCGATCCGAGCAGCGGGGAAATGGCGCATACCGCTGCCCACATCGCTATGCTGCTCAATAATCCCTGTCGATAATGGAGTTTGCTTTCAATAACTGGAGTTAATAATAAAGCTGAAAATCCATAACCCAGCAGAAAACAGGTCATAAGCATTCCCTGTAACATTCTGTTTTCATTTAGCTGAAAATGCTGAGCAAATTCCGGGTTTAAAATCATTACAGAAATATTCACCCGGTCAACGTAGAAAATAATAATCAGTAATAACAATGCCACTGTGCCTTGCCATCTTGCCGTCATAACGCCTGCCTTATGTTTTCGCTTATTTCTATTTTTATGCGCGTGATTGTCACGTGGGTAAAATGGTTCACCTGTGAAACTCATTGTTTATTAAAGAAAAAATAAAATTAAGTTTCACAGGTGAAACACCATGTTTTTCACTTCTTTTATTTTTAAGGAACAAAAAGAAAAGAAGTCAATCACTGTTTATTGAAATTTAAGGTCATCGATAAATCGTATTCTTTCACACCGAAACAATGAAAATTTCATATCGCTGCATTTTTTCGTGATCCTTTGCACACTTAGTTAATTAATTGCCGTTTGATTAACAAATTCGTCACATTGCGGCTTGACGAAACATTCATCGCTTTTATATTGACCGTATTAAATAAGAAACAGAGTTTCATATATGAAACAAAAGCCTGGAGGATCGTGATGAGCTGGATAGGCGTATGTGACGCAGAACAAGTACAGGAAGATTTCCCTTTTAGCGGCAACGTCGACGGTAAAGAGATCGGCGTGTATTTGATTGACGGTGAATATTACGCGCTGGAAGACGTATGCCCCCACGCCTATGCCCTGCTGAGCCAGGGCTTCGTGGAGGACGGCAAGGTGGAATGCCCGCTGCACGAGGCGGTATTTGACGTCAAAACCGGTCAGTGCCTGCACGGCCCCGGCGGGCGCAACCTCAACCGCTACCCGGTTCGGGTTTTTGAAAACGAGATTCAGATTACCTTCGTCGAGGAGACCGTGGCATGAGCGACACCCTGAACTACAACCCGGCGCTGCCGGAAAGCCGTCAGTTTGCCCCACCGGCCGAGGGCGGTAACGGTGCGATCCATAAGCCGGGTGATTACCAGAACCTGATCTGGCAGACCCGCAGCCGCGAGCCGGAAAGCTGGGAAGTGAACCTCATCGCCACGCTGGAAGATCTCTTCGAGCAGGGGGTTGAAACCTTACCGGAGCTGGTGAACGGGCTGAACGCGGTGCGCATGCACGATCAGCAGGGCGAGCCGTGGAGCGAGGCCAGCTTCCAGGCATTCTTACAGGTTAACGGCTACTGAGGGCAACGCGATGACGACTACCGTACAACACTATCTCGATAAAGGTCTGCGCGGCCTCTGGTATCCGGTGCTGGCGAGCTGGGAGGTGCAGTCTGCACCGGTGGGCATTACCCGCCTGGGCGAACAGATTGTGGTCTGGCGCAACAAAGACGGCCAGGTGCAGGCGCTGGAGGACCGCTGTCCGCACCGCGGCGCACGCCTGTCGATGGGCTGGAACCTGGGGGACCGCATTGCCTGCTGGTATCACGGCGTGGAGGTCGCGGGCAACGGCGAGGTGAAAGACGTGCCCGCCGTGGACAAATGTCCGCTGGTCGGCCAGCAGTGCGTGCGCAGCTACAACGTGCAGGAGGCGCACGGCGCAATCTTCCTGTGGTTTGGCGTCACCGCAGACCAGCAGCCGGACGAGCTGACCTTCCCGGACGAGCTCGCCGATACGGACAGCTTCAGCAACTTCCTCTGCACCGCCGCGTGGAAATGCAATTACCAGTACGCGCTGGAAAACGTGATGGATCCGATGCACGGCACCTATCTGCACTCCTCGTCGCACTCAATGGCGGAAGGGGATCGCAAGGCCGACATGGTGCTCCAGCCGACCAAAACCGGTTTTATTTTTGAGAAGAAAGGGCAGAGCGGCGTCAACTTTGACTGGGTGGAGCTGGGCAACAGCGGCACCTGCTGGATGCGCCTCTCCATTCCGTACAAGAAGCGCTTCGGGCCGGGCGGCCACTTCTTTATCGTCGGCATGGTGGTGCCGGAAGATAACGACAACTGCCGCGTCTTCTTCTGGCGCATTCGCCGGGTGCAGGGCTGGCAGCGCGACATGTGGCGCTTCATGTACCGCAACCGTCTGGAAAAACTGCACTGGGAAGTGCTGGAGCAGGACCGCGTGGTGCTGGAAAGCCTGGCGCCAAACGCCCGCGACCATGAATACCTGTATCAGCACGACGTCGGCCTCTCGCGCCTGCGCCGCATGATGCAAAAGGCCGCCAAAGAGCAGCTGGCGATGCGCGAAGAACAGCAGGGAGCCGCCTGATGAACGGGCTGCTGAGCGGCAAACGCATCGTCATAACCGGCGCCGCGCGCGGGCTGGGCTTTCACTTTGCCAAAGCCTGCGCGGAGCAGGGCGCAGCGGTGGTGATGTGCGACATCCTCAAGGGTGAGCTGGCCGAAAGCGCCCACGCCCTGAGCGAGCGGGGCTATGCGATCGAACCGCACGTTATCGATCTGGCCGATCCACAGTCCATTGAGCAGGTGTTCAGCGCGATTGGCGAGCAGGGTCAGATCGATGGCCTGGTGAACAACGCGGCGATGGCGACGGGCGTCGGCGGCAAAAATATGCTCGATTACGATCCGGATCTCTGGGATCGGGTGATGAGCGTCAACGTCAAAGGCACCTGGCTGGTGACGCGCGCCGCGGTGCCGCTGCTGCGCGAGGGCGCGGGTATCGTGAACGTTGCGTCCGACACCGCGCTGTGGGGCGCGCCGCGCCTGATGGCCTACGTCGCCAGTAAGGGCGCCGTGATTGCCATGACCCGCTCAATGGCGCGCGAACTGGGCGAAAAGCGTATACGCATTAATGCCATCGCGCCGGGGTTAACCCGCGTCGAGGCGACCGAATATGTTCCGGCCGAGCGCCATCAGCTCTACGAGAATGGCCGCGCGTTAACCGGCGCGCAGCAGCCGGAAGACGTCACCGGCAGCGTGGTCTGGCTGTTAAGCGATCTGTCGCGGTTTATCACCGGGCAGCTGATCCCGGTCAACGGCGGTTTTGTCTTTAACTAAGGTGTAGCGATTATGGCAAACGATCAGGAAGTGAAGTATCTGGTGCCGGGGCTGGAGCGCGGTTTACAGCTGCTGTTGGCCTTTGGCGAGCAGCATCGCGATCTGACCTTTGCCGAGCTGCACCGGCTGGTGGATATGCCGAAGGCGACCGCCTATCGCGTGGTGCAGACGCTGGAGTACATGGGCTTTCTGGAGCGCAACGCGCGCACCAATACCTTTTCGCTGGGCATGAACGTGCTGCGTCTCGGCTTTGAGTACATCGCCTCGCTGGACGTGGCGCAGGTCGGCCAGCCGGTGATCGAGCAGCTGCGCGACGTGAGCCAGTGCAGCAGCCATCTGGCGATCCGCGACGGGCGCGACATTATCTACATCGCCCGCGTCAGCGCCGCCGGGTCGCGCATCAATCAGGTCAGCATTGGCACCCGCCTGCCGGTGCACTGCACCTCGCTGGGCCGCATGTTGCTGACCGATATTTCCCGCGCCGATTTCGAACAGTTGTTCCCGCACGAGCGCCTGCCGGGCAACACGCCGGGGCAGCTTCACGACCGCGAGGCCCTGTGGCAGATGGTGCAACAGGACAAAGCCCGCGGGTTTGTCATCGGCGAATCCTTCTTCCGCCACGGCATCTCCTCCATCGTCTACCCGGTGTATGACCGAAGCGGACGCGTGGCGGCGGTGGTCAGCATTCTGGTGCCGTCGGAAGAGATCCCGCAGACCGACCGCGAGCGGCTGCAAAACGAGGTTCGCCTCGCGGCGGATAAAATTTCTGGCTTCTTAGGCTATTTGTCACAGGCCAGCTAAATCAGCGAGTTAACGTCAGGCGCTTGACTGCGTCGGGCATGTTTTACGCCCAATTTGGGCCAGATGAGGCAACGAACGATGAGTGTAACCGGAATTGAAAAGCTGGAATTTGGCGTGGAAGACCTGACGCACTGCGCCAAATTTATGCGTGATTTTGGCCTGACGGGCGATGCCAGCGGCCAGCGTTTTACCACCCTGAGCGGCGCGCGCGTGGAGCTGAACCCCATCGACAGCCCCGACCTGCCGCCGGCGTTTGAAGCGGGCAACACCTTGCGCCGCATGACCTGGGCGGTTGCCACACAGTCCGATCTCGACGCGCTGCGCCCGAAGCTTGCGCAGCAGCCCGGCTTTCGCGAAGTGGGCGACGCGCTGGAATGCCTCGATCCGAACGGCATGACCCTGCGCGTGCAGGTCAGCCAGCAGACCGACGTGGAGCTGAACGTTGAGCCGATCAACCAGTGGGGCGATGCCCGCCGTATCGACACGCCGAGCCCGGTTTATGAGCGTGCCCAGCCGATCAACGTCGGGCACGTGGTGTTCTTTGTAGAAGAGCTGGCGGCGGTGGAAAAATTCTACCGCGAGGTGCTCGGCTTCCAGGTTTCGGACCGCTACATCAACCGCGCCGTGTTCCTGCGCTGCGGGGCGCGCGGCGGACATCACAACCTGTTCCTGCTGCAACTGCCGAACCGCAAGCGCGGCCTCAACCACGTGGCCTTCACCGTGCGCGACATCCACGAGGTGATCGGCGGCGGTATCGCGATGAATAAAAATGAATGGAGCACCTTTATCGGGCCGGGCCGCCATCCGGTGTCGTCGGCCTATTTTTGGTACGTCAATAGCCCGACCGGCGGCGCGTTTGAGTATTACACCAACGACGACTATCTGACGGAAAACTGGCAGCCGCGCGAGCTGGAGCACTCCCTGGTCTCCTTTACCGAATGGGCGGTGGAGGGTGGGATTGACCACGACACGCGCCGCCAGCAGAAAAAGCCGGAGGCGGTATGACGTCGCGCATTGTCATTATCGGTGGCGGTCAGGCGGGCGGCTGGGCGGCGAAAACCCTGCGCGACGAGGGCTTCGACGGCGAGATCTGCGTGGTGGCGGAAGAGGAGTGGGATTTCTACGAACGTCCGCCGCTGTCGAAAGCGTCTCTGCTGGAGCCGGACGCGGCGCTCCCGCGGCTGTTTAGCGAAGAAGCACAGCAGGCGCTGAACCTGACCTGGTACCGCCCGCTGCGTGCTGAATCAGTCGATCGCGAAGCGAAAACCGTGCGTTTAAGCAACGGCGAACGTCTTAGTTACAACATTCTTTTAATGGCCACCGGCGGGCGGGCGCGCCTGCCTTCGCAGGCGTGGGCGGCGCATCCGCAGGTCTACACTCTGCGCCACTGGCAGGATGCGCAGCGCCTGAAGGCGCGTCTGGCGGAAAGTAAAAAACTGGCGATTGTCGGCGGCGGCTGGATCGGCCTTGAGATTGCCGCTTCCGCGCGCAAAAGCGGCGTGGCGGTCACGCTGTTCGAGCAGCAGCCCGCGCTGTGCATGCGCTCGGTGAGCGGCGAGGTGTCGCAGCGCTTAGAGGCTATCCATCGCGAGCAGGGGGTGGAGATCCGTACCGGCTGCGGCGCGCTGGAGCTGGAGGACGATAACGGCCTGCCGGTCATGCACTGCGACGGCCAGCGCGAAACCTTTGACGCGGTGGTGGTGGGGATCGGCGTCGATCTCAATCTGGAGCTGGCGCGCGATGCGGGACTTCGCACCGAGCGGGGGATCGCGGTGGACGCCCAGGGGCGCACGTCCGATCCGTTCATCTTTGCCGCCGGCGACGTGGCGCAGCACCATCACTACGGCCTGTGCATTCAGTCCTGGGCCTTCGCCCAGAATCAGGCGGTGGCGACGGCGAAAGCCATGCTTAACCCCGATGCGCCAGGCTACGACGACGCGCCGTGGCTGTGGTCGGATCAATATCAGCACAACATCCAGATCCTCGGCATTCCGCAGCCGGGCAGCCGAACGATAGTGCGTGAAGAGGCGCTGTACTTCTCGCTGGACGACAACGGTCGGCTAACGCAGCTGGTGGCGCTCAACGATGCGCGAACCGTCAAGCTGGCGAAGCGCTGGATGGCGGCGGGGCGGGACCTGTCGGACGTACCGCTCGCCGACCCGGCTTTTTCACTGATGTCATTGCGATAGCTAACCCGCACCCGTAGGGGGAGACATGACCACATTAGAGACCAACACCGCGCCCGTCGAGGCGAGCGGTGAGGGAACCCGCACGCCTGAAAAAGCGGTGCGCTGGGCCATCCCGCTGTCGCTGCTGGCCTGCGTGCTGCTGGCCTTTTTCGACAAAATCAGCATCGCGGCGCTCTTTTCCGACGGCCATTTCCAGCAGGCGATGGGCATCGATTTTGACACCACGCGCCTCGGCATTCTGATGAGCGCCTTCCTGCTGAGCTACGGTTTTTCGTCGGTATTTTTGAGCGGTTTAGGCGACAAAATCGCGCCGCTGCGCCTGCTCACCGGGATGATGGCGATCTGGTGCGTGCTGATGGTGGCGATGGGCTTTACCCATAACTACACGCTGATGATTATTCTGCGCATCCTGCTGGGCGTGGCGGAAGGGCCGCTGTTCCCGCTGGCTTTCGCCATCGTGCGCCACAACTTCCCGCAGCATTTACAGGCGCGCGCCACCATGCTCTGGCTGCTGGGCACGCCGGTCGGCGCCGCGATTGGCTTCCCGCTCTCCCTCTGGCTGCTGAACACCTTCGGCTGGCAGAGCACCTTCTTTGTCATGGCAATGCTGACCGTGCCGGTGCTTATCTTTGTGCGCGTTGGCCTGCGCGGGATCCGTCTGGAAGCAAAACCCTGCACCTCGCAGGCGTCCCGGGACGAGCGGCGCGCGGCGCGGCGCGAGCTGTTTGTCAGCCCGCACTTCTGGATCATCTGCATCTTTAACATCGCTTTTCTGACCTACCTGTGGGGCATCAACGGCTGGCTGCCGGGCTATCTCATCAAGGGCAAAGGCATTCATCTGGAGCACGCGGGCTGGCTGTCGTCGATGCCGTTCATCGCCATGCTGGCGGGAGAGGTGATTGGCGCGTGGCTCTCTGACCGGGTCGATAAGCGCGCGGCGGCCTGCTTTATCTCGATGGCAGGGGCAGCCGTCGGGCTGGCGGCGGTGATGCACCTTGATACCCCGCTTGCCATCATCGCGGCGATGAGCTTCAGCACCTTTATGTGGGGCACCGGCGCCCCCAACATTTTCGCCCTGCTGGCGAAGGCCACCCATCCCAGGGTGAGCGCCACGGCGGGCGGCATCTTCAACGGGCTGGGAAACTTTGCGGGCGCGCTGTCGCCGGCGGTGATGGGCGCGCTGATCGCTTTCACCCACAGCATGGATTCCGGGCTGATTTTTCTGGCGGTGATGGCGGCGGTGGGCTGCGTCCTGTTACTGCCGCTGCTGAGACGTTACTGAGGAGAGTGTCATGACTGATTCAACCGTAACCAACAAAACAGGCATCAAACCTGACCACCTGACGATGGAAGAGTGGGTCGAGTCGCGCATCGCGCGCTTCGAAGGCCGCAAGTACGACTGGAACGCGCTGAAGTTCCAGGCCGATTTTGACCCGAAATACCGCCGGGCGCAGATGCGCTACATCGGCACCGGCGCAACCGGCGTGGCGAACGACACCAATACCGTGCAGGCGGACCATTTTACCTTCTCCACCATGGTGCTGCCGTCGAAGTGCGAAGGGCCGCTGCACCTGCACGACGACGTGGAGGAGGTGTTCTTCATGCTCAAAGGGCAGATCACGCTGATGATCCAGGACGGCGATAACTACACCGAAACCGTGCTGCGAGAGCGAGACCTGATCTCCGTCCCGCCGGGCATCTATCGCGGCCTGTTTAACCACGGGGAAGAAGAGGCGCTGATGTGCGTCATGCTGGGAACCAACAAGCCGGAAATCCCGACCTATCCCTCCGATCATCCGCTCTCAAAAGTGAAGCGGAACTAAGGGGGCGACATGACGGCTTTTCGTGAACAGGGAAGCGGCATCCCGCTGATGCTGCTGCATGGGATCAGCTCTGGCGCTGCGTCCTGGCATAAGCAGATGGCGCTGGAGGGCTTTCGCGTGCTGGCGTGGGACATGCCCGGTTACGGCGAAAGCCCGATGCTGGCGGTTGAGCGGGCGAACGCCGGAGATTACGCCGACGCGCTGGCGGCGATGCTCGACCGCGCAGGCGTCTGGCAGGCGGTACTGGTGGGCCATTCCCTGGGGGCGCTGGTGGCCAGCGCGTTTGCGGCGAAGTTCCCTGAACGCGTCATTCATCTGGTGCTGGCGGACGCCGCGCAGGGCTACGGTAATGCCGCGCCGGCGCAGCGGGAGCAGGTCTGGCGTAATCGCGAGCAGCAGATGGCGCTCGGCGGCGACATCCTCGCGCAGACCCGCGCCGCGAAGCTGCTGCGCCCCGGCGCGCGCCCGGACGATATCGCCACTGTCGCGGCGGGCATGCGCAGGCTGCGCCCCGAAGGCTACCTCGCTGCCGCGTGGATGCTGGCGCATGACGACATTCACGGCTGGCTTAAGCGTTACGCCGGTCAATTTGAAGTCTGGTGCGGCGAGCAGGACGCGATCACGCAGCCCGAACTGGTACAGGGGCTGGCGCTGCGCTACGGCATGCCGTTTACCGCGATTCCGCAGGCCGGACACGCGAGCTATCTCGATAACGACGCGTTTTTTAACCAACAGCTTTTACGCATTAACGAAGAGGTGCGCGATGAATGCACACATTGACAGCCGCGTAGCGGTCGTTACCGGCGGTTCGTCCGGCATTGGCTTTGAGACGCTGCGCCTGCTGCTGGGCGAAGGGGCGAGAGTCGCCTTCTGTGGCCGCGACCCGGACCGGCTCGCCAGCGCCCATGCGACGCTGCAAAACGACTATCCTGACGGGGAAATTTTCTCATACCGCTGCGACGTGCTGAACGCCGACGAGGTGCAGGCCTTCGCAGATGCGGTGCAGGCGCGCTTTGGCGCGGCGGATATGCTGATCAACAACGCCGGTCAGGGCTACGTGGCGCACTTCAGCGACACGCCTCGCGAGGCGTGGCTGCACGAAGCCGAACTTAAACTGTTTGGCGTCATTAATCCGGTGCAGGCGTTTCAGCCGCTGCTGGAACGGTCCGACATCGCCTCCATCACCTGCGTGAACTCCCTGCTGGCGCTTCAGCCGGAAGAGCACATGATCGCCACATCGGCAGCCCGCGCCGCGCTGCTGAACATGACGCTGACGCTCTCGAAAGAGCTGGTAGGCAAAGGGATTCGCGTCAATTCCATACTGCTTGGCATGGTCGAGTCCGGCCAGTGGCAGCGCCGCTTCGAAAGCCGGGCGGATAAAAGCCAGAGCTGGCCGGAGTGGACGGCGGAGATCGCGCGCAAGCGCGGCATTCCGATGGCGCGCCTCGGCAAGCCGCAGGAGCCCGCGCAGGCGCTGCTGTTTCTCGCCTCGCCGCTGGCCTCGTTTACCACCGGCGCGGCGCTGGACGTTTCCGGCGGCTTTTGCCGCCATCTGTAAGGACGCATCATGAAAAAGGTAATGTTAATTGGTTATGGCGCCATGGCGCAGGCGGTGATTGAGCGTCTGCCCGCCGGCGTGGCTATCGGCTGGATCGTGGCGCGCGCGTCTCACCATGCCGCCATTCGCGACCAGTTTGGCGATGCGGTCGAGGTGCTGACCTCGCCGATGGCGTGCGCACAAACGCCCGATCTGGTGCTGGAGTGCGCCAGCCAGCAGGCGGTTGCGCAGTACGGCGAAGCGATTCTGCGTCGCGGCTGGCATCTGGCGGTCATTTCCACCGGCGCGCTGGCGGACAGCGCGCTGGAGCAGCGCCTGCTCGCGGCGGGCGGAAAGCTGACGCTGCTTTCCGGGGCGGTCGCCGGCATCGACGGGCTGGCGGCGGCGAAGGAGGGCGGGCTTGAGCGCGTCACCTATCAGTCGCGTAAAAGCCCGGCCAGCTGGCGCGGCAGCTATGCCGAGCAGCTTATCGATCTTAACGCGGTCTCAGAGGCGAAGGTCTTTTTTGAAGGCAGCGCCCGCGAGGCGGCGCGCCTGTTCCCGGCGAACGCCAACGTGGCGGCGACCGTGGCGCTCGGCGGCGTCGGGATGGATGAAACCCGCGTGCAGCTGATGGTTGACCCGGCAACGAAACGTAACACCCACACGCTGCACGTAGAAGGGCTGTTTGGCGAATTCCATCTGGAGCTGAGCGGGCTGCCGCTGGCGTCTAACCCTAAAACCTCCACCCTGGCGGCACTCAGCGCGGTGCGCGCCTGCCGCGAACTGGCCCTGAGCTGAGGAGTGACGATGGACGATCTGAAGATTTTTATCGGCGGCCAGTGGCGACGCGGCGGTGGCAACCCGATGCAGAGCCACTTCCCGGCTGACGGGTCGCTCAATGCGACGCTGAACGCGGCAAACCTTGACGATCTGCACGACGCGATCGAGGCCGGCGAGCGCGCGTGGCGCGATCCCGCCTGGCGCAACAGCCTGCCGCACATGCGGGCGAAGATCCTGCACAAGGTGGCGGATCTGATTGAGTCCCGCGCTGACGAGCTGGCGCAGATGCAGAGCCGGGATAACGGCAAGCCGCTGGCGGAGGCGCGCGGGCTGGTGATGAGCGCGGCGGGAACGGCCCGCTACTTCGCCGCCGCCTGCGAGCTGCTGGAAGGGGAGCTACCCACGCCGCGCCAGCCGGACCTGCTGACGCTAAGCCGCTATGAGCCGCTCGGCGTGGTGGCGGCCATCACGCCGTGGAACTCGCCCATTGCCAGCGAGATGCAGAAGGTCGCCCCGGCTATCGCCGCCGGGAACGCGGTGATCCTTAAGCCTGCCGAAGCCACGCCGCTGATGGCGCTGGAGCTGGCGCGCATTTTTGAACAGGCCGGGCTGCCAGCCGGGCTGCTGAGCGTCCTGCCGGGCAAAGGCTCGGTGATTGGCGACGCGCTGGCGCGCCATCCCCGCGTGCGAAAAATTTCCTTTACCGGCGGCACCAATACGGGCCGCCATCTGGCGCACGTAGCCGCGGAAAAGCTGATCCCGGCGTCGCTGGAGCTGGGCGGTAAATCCCCGACCATCGTGCTGGAGGATGCCGACGTTGAGCAGGCCGCGCGCGGGATCTGCTACGGCATTTTCAGCTCAGCAGGGCAGGCGTGCATCGCCGGGTCCCGGCTGTTTATCCACGAAAGCCTGTACGCGCCGCTGATGGCGCGGCTGCTGGAATTAACTCGCGGGCTGCGCGTAGGGCACCCCTTCACCGACGGCGTTCACGTTGGGCCGCTGATCAATGAGAAACATCGCCAGAGCGTGCAGGAATACGTCGAGCTGGCGAAGCGCGAGGGGGGCCGGGTGCTGTGCGGCGGGGAGATCCCGGCGGATCCTGACCTCGCAAACGGCAGCTTCTTCCAGCCGACCATTATCGAAGGGCTGACGAACGGCGCCCGCGCCTGCCAGGAGGAGATCTTCGGCCCGGTGCTGGTGGCGATGCCGTTTCGCGATGAAGCGGCGTTGATCCGCGAGGCGAACGACTCGGTTTACGGCCTGGCGGCAGGGATCTGGACCCGCGACACTGGGCGGGCGCTGCGCCTGAGCGAGCAGCTGGAGGCCGGTACGGTGTGGATCAACACCTACAAAGTTTTTGCGATTTCGACCCCGTTCGGGGGCTTTAAAGAGAGCGGTCTGGGCCGCGAAAAGGGCATTCAGGGGCTGAAAGCCTGGATGCAGCAAAAGAGCATTTATCTGGCGACGGGTAACAGCGTCAACCACTGGTGCGACTGAGAAAGGGTGAGCAATGAGCGAAATGATAACCGTCGGCGACGCCATCGCCAGAACGCTGGAGCAGTATCAGGTTGAGGCCATCTACGGCGTCATCTCCATTCACAACCTGCCGATCGCGGACGCGGTAGGGCAGCGGGGCAAAATCCGCTTCGTGCCCGCGCGCGGCGAGGCGGGTTCCGTCACCATGGCCGACGCCCACGGGCGGTTTTCCGGCCTCGGCGTGGCGCTGACCAGCACCGGTGCGGGGGCGGGGAACGCGGTAGGCGCGCTGGTGGAGGCGATGAACGCCTGCACGCCGCTGCTGCATTTAACCGGACAGGTTGAGAAGGCCTGGCTGGACGCCGACACCGGGTTTATCCACGAGACCCGCGACCAGCTGACCTTCCTGAAGGCCAGTTCAAAACGGGCGTACCGCATCAGCAATGCCAGCCAGGCGATAGCCATCCTGCATAAAGCGATTCAGGAGGCGCAGACGCCGCCGTGCGGGCCGGTCTCCGTGGAAATTCCGATTGATATTCAGGGGGCTAAAATTCCTCTGTCTCTGGTGACCGCACCGGTGAAACCAGCTTCGGTTGCAGCTGTGGATCCCGCGATGGTGGATGCTTTATGGGCGCAGCTCAGGCAGGCTAAACAGCCGCTGCTGTGGCTGGGAGGCGGGGCGCTGGGAAGCGCGGACGCGGTGAAAAAACTGGCGGATGCGGGCGTGACGGTGATCTCCAGCACCCACGCGCGCGGCGTACTGCCGGACGGCCATCGTGCCAGCCTGCGCGCGTTCCACAACTCGCCGTCGGTTGAGGCTCTTATTTCGCAGTGTGATTTTACGCTGGTCGCCGGTTCACGCCTGCGCAGCAACGAAACCCGCTCCTGGACGCTGGAGTTGCCGTCTCCGCGGGTGCAGATAGATATCGACCCGGCGGCGGCGAGCCGTAACTACCTGATGGATAATACGCTGATAGCCGACTGTTCAGCGCTGCTTGGCGCGCTGGCTGAAAAAGCGCAGGGCCGCGAGTGGGGCAACGCCCAGTGGGACGCGCAGGTGCAGCAGGCGGTATTGCAGGCTGGACAGGGCCTGCGCGAGCAGTGCGGCGCCTATGCGAAGCTCAACGACGCCATTGAAAAAGCCCTGCCGCAGGACGGCCTGCTGGTGCGCGATATCACCGTGTCCGGCAGCCTGTGGGGTAGCCGCCTGTTCAGGGCTAACGGTCCGCTGATGAATATTCACTCCCTCGCCGGGGCGATTGGCATGGGCCTGCCGATGGCTATCGGCACCGCGATTGCCAACCCACAGCGCAAGGTGGTGGGGCTGGTGGGCGACGGCGGCCTGAGCCTCAATTTAGGCGAGCTGGCGACGCTGGCGCAGGAGAAAGCCAACGTGACGCTGCTGATCATGAACGACGGGGGCTACGGCGTAATGCGTGGTATTCAGGATAAATATTTTGGCGGGCGTCAGTATTATAACGAACTGCATACGCCGGACTTTACCCTGCTGGCACAGGCAATTGGCCTGCAGGCGTGGAGCGTTGAGCGGGCAGAGGATTTTGAAGCCGTGATGACGGAAGCGCTGGCGATGCCGGGACCGTCGGTAGTGGAAGTGCGGATGGGTCAGATTGGCGCGCTGAAGTTTGCCGGGCCGCCGCAGAAAACGCTTTACTAGCTGTTTTCTCCCTCTCCCACAGGGAGAGGGAGAAAACAGTAGTCCGGGTCAGGCGAAGCCGCCACCCGGCTTGTTTTATCAGAACACGTTAAACGGGTATTCCACGTAGGCGCGGATCTCGTCCCCGCCCACGTTATAGTCGCTGGCGTTGCTGGAGACGCGCAGCACGGAGTAGCGCAGTTTCAGCTTCAGATCTTTTGCCGGGCCATCCTGCACCTGGTACTGGATCTGGTTAAACCACTCGTGCTCTTTGCCGTTGCTGGTTTCAGACGTCTTAATGTTGTCGCCGCGCACGTAGGCGGTGGTCCAGCTCAGGCCCGGCAGGCCGAGTCCGCCGAAGTCCAGGCCGTAAGAGGCCTGCCATGAGCGTTCGTCTTCACCGTTAAAATCAGACCAGTAGGAGTTCGCCAGCCAGATGGTGTTGCCGCCGTCACCCACGCCGCCCTTGTCGCGATAGCCGCCGTAGTTATAGCCGGTGCTGCCGCTGCTCTGCTGGTACGCCACTTTGAACGTGTGAATATCCCAGATGTAGCTCGCCGCCAGGCTCCAGATGGTGTTGCTGCGGCCCGTGTCGAGGCTGTCAGCGTAGCCCTGATCCAGACGCGAGTTATAACCGTTAAAGTCGAGCACCAGCTGCTGCCCGGTGCTGAACGGCTGTTTGTAATTCAGCCCCAGGTACTGTTTGTTCATCACCTCTTCGTTATGAGAGGCGTATAGCGCGCCGCTGAACTGGTCGTTGAACTGGTAGCTTGCGCCACCGAAAGTCAGGCTTTTCAGGCCGCTGTCGTGGCGGTCGTCGCTTTTACGCTGCTCGTCGGTGAAATAACCGGCGTTCACTTCCAGGCCGTCGAGCTCTTTCGAGGTCAGCATGGCACCGGTGTAGCTTTCAAACAGCAGGCGGGAGCTGTCGGCGTTAACGATAGGCAGTTCAGGACGCTGGTTACCGTAGCTCAGCACGGTATTCGAGATCCGCATTTTGGCGGTAGCGCCAAATTTCGCTAAATCGGATTTGGCCCGGCCATCGTCTTCCTGTTTAAAGAAGTCGATACCGCCCGCGCCGCTCTTGCCGCGACCGCCGTCCAGGCGCACGCCGTACTGCGCGATGCCGTCCACGCCAAAGCCCACCAGCCCTTCGGTATAGCCGGATTCAAAGGTGGCGATGATGCCCTGACCCCATTCGGCTTTATCCTGCTGGCCCTGATGGTAGTCACGGCTGATATACGCATTGCGTAAAAACAGGTCTAAATGGCTGTCGTCGATAAAACCCTTGCTGTCAGATTGCTGGCTTGCAGCGGCGGGTAATGCGGCGAATAAACTAAAAGCAATTAACGATAATTCTTTTTTCACGGAGGGAACGTCTCTGTCTTAATATATTAAATTGAATTACTGCGCGTTTGATAATTACCGGAAAGATTAACGATTGCAATAAATATGTGACCAGACGTTTCAGCCGGAAAGGGTAGATTTGACGGGGCTTTCAGAGGTGTTACCGATACGTGCGATTTAGTTAGCAATTCATGCGAAATAAAAAGGAGGCAAAATTGCCTCCTTCCAAAATTATTTAATTCCGTCAGCGGCCATTCGGTCGCGAATATGCTGCGCGCGCGCTTCTGAGGCCGGGTGATCATCAAACATGGAGCTCTGGCGACCCGCTTCCAGCTTGGCCAGCTTTTCGAAGCTGGTGGCTAAACCGGATGGATTAATACCGCGTTTGCGCAACAGATCGTAGGAGTAGTCGTCCGCTTCGGACTCCTGACGCTGCGAGAACTGGGAGTTAACCAGTTTTTCACCTACGTCTCCAAGCTGCGACTGGGACAGGCTGCCAACGATGCCGCCCGCAGAGGCCGCCGCCGCGCGAATGGCGTTGGTGCCTAAGGCAACCTGCATCCCTTTCTTCACGTGGCCGAGCGCAACGTGACCCATTTCATGGCCGATAACCGCTTCCACTTCGTTGTCGGTCATCATATCCATCAGCCCGCTGTAGACGCGGATACAGCCGTTAGCCATCGCGAAGGCGTTGACGTCTTTCGCCATGTAAACCTTGTAGTTCACCGGCTGGCCGTTGATGTTATCGCCGAGCGCGGAAGCAATCTTATTCAGACGCTGTGTGTAGGTACTGTCAGCCGGCGCAAGCGTGGCTTTTCCGTCCATATCTTTACAGGCCTGATCGCTCAGCGCTTTAACCTGCGCGTCGCTCAGGGAGTAGGCCTGAAAGGCTTCTGCACCTGAGGTCATCAGACCGTTAGAGTCCATATTCTGACAGCCGCTCAGCACGAGCGTTGTACCCAGGGCCAGCACTATTGCACGCATTTTCATGAGGTTGCTTCCGTACTCGTTAAACTGAATAAAATCCGAAAAGTGCCCCCGCAACGAAGCCGGGGCGGGATAAGTATAAGGAATATCTACAGGCGCGGGCGAGCAGATTGCGCAACATGCGAGCATGATCCAGAGATTTCTTAAGCTGCAAAAGAATGGTCCATGTACATGCCCTGCGGCTTGGGTTACATTGTTGGCACTTTTTTCCGGCGTAGCCCAAAACGCGCTGTCGTCAAGGGCATGGCCTTTAACAGTCCGATCTGGAGTTAAAATGTCCTCACGTAAAGAGCTTGCTAATGCTATTCGTGCGCTGAGCATGGACGCAGTACAGAAAGCCAAATCCGGCCACCCGGGTGCCCCTATGGGTATGGCTGATATCGCCGAAGTCCTGTGGCGTGATTTCCTTAACCACAACCCGCAGAACCCGGCATGGGCTGACCGCGACCGTTTCGTGCTGTCTAACGGCCACGGCTCTATGCTGATCTACAGCCTGCTGCACCTCACCGGCTACGATCTGCCAATCGAAGAGCTGAAAAACTTCCGTCAGCTGCACTCCAAAACTCCAGGTCACCCGGAAGTGGGCTACACCGCTGGCGTAGAAACCACCACCGGCCCGCTGGGTCAGGGCATTGCTAACGCTGTGGGTATGGCGATTGCCGAGAAGACCCTGGCGGCGCAGTTCAACCGTCCTGGCCATGACATCGTTGACCACTTCACCTACGCTTTCCTGGGCGACGGCTGCATGATGGAAGGCATTTCTCACGAAGTGTGCTCCCTGGCTGGTACCCTGAAGCTGGGCAAACTGGTGGCGTTCTACGACGACAACGGTATCTCCATCGACGGTCACGTTGAAGGCTGGTTCACCGACGACACCGCCGCACGTTTCGAAGCCTACGGCTGGCACGTTGTGCGTGGTGTTGATGGCCACGATGCTGACTCGATTAAACGTGCAGTAGAAGAAGCTCGCGCAGTCACCGACAAACCGTCCCTGCTGATGTGCAAAACCATCATCGGCTTCGGTTCTCCGAACAAAGCGGGCACCCATGACTCCCACGGCGCACCGCTGGGCGACGCGGAAATCGCACTGACCCGTGAAGCACTGGGCTGGAAACACCCTGCCTTCGAAATCCCGTCTGAGATCTATGCTCAGTGGGATGCTAAAGAAGTGGGCCAGGCGAAAGAAGCGGCCTGGAACGAGAAATTCGCTGCCTATGCGAAGGCGTTCCCACAGGAAGCGGCTGAATTCACCCGTCGTATGAAAGGCGATATGCCGTCTGACTTCGACGCGAAAGCCAACGAATTCATCGCGAAGCTGCAGGCGAACCCGTCTAAAATCGCCAGCCGTAAAGCATCTCAGAATGCGATTGAAGCGTTCGGTCCGCTGCTTCCAGAATTCCTGGGCGGCTCCGCTGACCTGGCGCCTTCTAACCTGACCCTGTGGTCTGGTTCTAAGCCAATCAACGAAGACACTGCCGGTAACTACATCCATTACGGTGTACGTGAGTTCGGTATGACCGCTATCGCGAACGGTATCGCTCTGCACGGTGGTTTCCTGCCGTACACCTCTACCTTCCTGATGTTCGTGGAATATGCACGTAACGCTGTGCGTATGGCTGCGCTGATGAAACAGCGTCAGGTGATGGTCTACACCCATGACTCCATCGGTCTGGGCGAAGATGGTCCAACTCACCAGCCGGTAGAGCAGGTAGCTTCCCTGCGCGTAACCCCGAACATGAGCACATGGCGTCCATGTGACCAGGTTGAATCTGCGGTGGCGTGGAAATACGGCGTTGAGCGTCAGGACGGCCCGACCGCGCTGATCCTCTCCCGTCAGAACCTGGCGCAGCAGGAGCGTACCCCTGAGCAGCTGGCAAACATCGCCCGCGGTGGCTACGTGCTGAAAGATTGCGCGGGCCAGCCTGAGCTGATCTTCATCGCGACCGGTTCTGAAGTTGAACTGGCTGTAGCAGCATGGGAAAAACTGACTGCCGAAGGCGTGAAGGCGCGCGTGGTTTCCATGCCGTCTACCGATGCGTTCGACAAGCAGGATGCGGCTTACCGTGAATCCGTACTGCCTAAAGCGGTTTCCGCTCGCGTGGCGGTGGAAGCGGGTATTGCTGACTACTGGTTCAAATACGTGGGTCTGAACGGCGCTATCGTCGGTATGACCACCTTCGGTGAGTCTGCTCCGGCAGAACAGCTGTTCGAAGAGTTCGGCTTCACCGTTGAGAACGTGGTCGCTAAGGCGAAAGAACTGCTGTAATCGCCGTTTTGCCCGGTGGCGCTTACGCTGACCGGGCCTACAAATGGCTCAAAAGTAGGCCGGGTAAGCGCTAGCGCTTACCCGGCTTTTTTTGCGTCATTATTCCAACGAAAATGTGACGCAAGTCATATAGCTCGCTTATTCATCTGGACAGACATTCCTTTTATTCCCCGATTCGCTTATTCTTGCTGAAGCGTTTCAGTCGATTAAATGTTCGACAATTGACCAATCAATCGCAGTTTGTGATAGCAAAGATTCCCCTTCGGGCGTCGCTGGATTACTCTTTCAGCCACCTCAAACTCAGGGATTGCTTTGCAGGAGATCTATGACCGTACGCGTAGCGATTAATGGCTTCGGTCGCATCGGGCGTAATGTGGTTCGTGCTTTGTATGAATCCGGACGTCGGGCGGAAATCACCGTGGTGGCAATCAATGAACTGGCGGATGCTGCTGGCATGGCGCATTTATTGAAGTATGACACCAGCCACGGACGCTTCGCCTGGGATGTGCGCCAGGAAAGAGATCAGCTTTTTGTGGGTGATGACGCTATTCGTGTGCTGCATGAGAACAGCATTTCCGGGCTACCCTGGCGTGAACTGGGTGTGGATGTCGTGCTTGACTGTACCGGTGTGTATGGCAACCGCGAACACGGCGAAGCGCATCTGACAGCAGGCGCGAAAAAAGTCCTGTTTTCTCATCCCGGAAGTAACGACCTCGACGCGACCGTCGTGTTTGGCGTCAACCAGCATGAGCTGCAAGCCGAGCACCGCATTGTTTCCAACGCCTCCTGCACCACCAACTGCATTATTCCGGTCATCAAACTGTTAGACGATGCGTATGGCATTGAATCCGGCACCGTAACCACGATTCACTCCGCCATGCACGATCAGCAGGTTATCGACGCCTATCACCCGGATTTACGACGCACTCGCGCGGCGAGCCAGTCAATCATCCCGGTGGACACGAAACTGGCTGCAGGGATCACCCGAATTTTCCCGCAGTTTAATGACCGTTTCGAAGCGATTGCCGTGCGTGTTCCGACGATAAACGTCACCGCAATCGACCTCAGCGTGACGGTGAAAAAACCGGTAAAAGCCTGTGAAGTCAACCTGTTGCTGCAAAAAGCGGCACAGGGAGCATTTCATGGTATAGTTGACTATACGGAATTACCGTTGGTCTCAGTAGATTTTAACCACGACCCGCACAGCGCCATCGTGGATGGCACGCAGACGCGAGTCAGTGGTGCGCACCTTATCAAGACGCTGGTCTGGTGTGATAACGAATGGGGCTTTGCTAACCGAATGCTCGACACCACGTTAGCCATGGCCGCAAAAGGTTTCAGGTAGAGCGCACCTTGCGCTTGCAAAACTTTAAGAATCAACGAGAGGATTCACCATGTCTGTAATTAAGATGACCGATCTGGATCTGGCAGGTAAACGCGTTTTCATCCGTGCCGATCTGAACGTACCGGTTAAAGATGGCAAAGTGACCAGCGACGCGCGTATCCGTGCATCTCTGCCAACCATTGAACTGGCTCTGAAGCAGGGCGCTAAAGTGATGGTCACCTCCCACCTGGGCCGTCCAACTGAAGGCGAGTACAACGAAGAGTTCTCTCTGCTGCCGGTTGTTAATTACCTGAAAGACAAACTGTCCAACCCGGTTCGCCTGGTGAAAGATTACCTGGACGGCGTAGACGTTGCCGAAGGTGAGCTGGTTGTTCTGGAAAACGTTCGCTTCAACAAAGGCGAGAAGAAAGACGACGAAACCCTGTCCAAAAAATACGCTGCACTGTGCGACGTATTCGTGATGGATGCATTCGGTACTGCGCACCGTGCGCAGGCATCTACCCACGGTATCGGTAAATTCGCAGACGTCGCGTGTGCGGGTCCTCTGCTGGCTGACGAACTGGAAGCACTGGGTAAAGCACTGAAAGAACCTGCTCGCCCAATGGTCGCTATCGTTGGTGGTTCTAAAGTTTCTACCAAACTGACCGTTCTGGATTCCCTGTCTAAAATCGCTGACCAGCTGATCGTTGGCGGTGGTATCGCGAACACCTTCGTTGCCGCTCAGGGCCACAACGTGGGTAAATCCCTGTACGAAGCAGACCTGGTTGACGAAGCCAAACGCCTGCTGGGTACCTGTGATATCCCGGTTCCAACTGACGTTCGCGTGGCGACCGAGTTCTCCGAAACCGCAACCGCGACCCTGAAATCAGTAAACGACATCAAAGACGAAGAGCAGATTCTGGACCTGGGCGACGTTTCTGCACAGAAACTGGCTGAAATCCTCAAAAACGCAAAAACTATCCTGTGGAACGGTCCTGTTGGCGTGTTCGAATTCCCGAACTTCCGCAAAGGGACTGAAATCGTGGCTAACGCAATCGCAGACAGCGAAGCGTTCTCTATCGCAGGCGGTGGTGACACCCTGGCAGCAATCGACCTGTTCGGTATCGCTGACAAGATCTCCTACATCTCCACTGGTGGCGGCGCATTCCTCGAATTCGTGGAAGGCAAAGTACTGCCAGCAGTAGCAATGCTCGAAGAGCGCGCTAAGAAGTAAGCCATTCAAGGGCAGGGAAACCTGCCCAATTTTCAGCGCGCTTTTAAGAGCTCGCACCTTTTCTAACGGCCGAAGATACAGGACTAAGCAACATGTCTAAAATTTTTGATTTCGTAAAACCTGGCGTTATCACTGGTGATGACGTACAGAAAGTGTTCCAGGTAGCTAAAGAAAACAACTTCGCTCTGCCAGCAGTTAACTGCGTAGGTACCGACTCCATCAACGCCGTACTGGAAACCGCTGCAAAAGTTAAAGCACCGGTTATCGTTCAGTTCTCTAACGGCGGCGCTGCGTTCATCGCAGGTAAAGGCGTGAAAACTGACATTCCTCAGGGTGCTGCTATCCTGGGCGCTATCTCTGGTGCGCACCACGTTCACCAGATGGCTGAACACTACGGTGTTCCAGTTATCCTGCACACTGACCACTGCGCGAAGAAACTGCTGCCGTGGATCGACGGTCTGCTGGACGCGGGTGAAAAACACTTCGCGGCAACCGGTAAGCCACTGTTCTCTTCTCACATGATCGACCTGTCTGAAGAGTCACTGCACGAAAACATCGAGATCTGCTCTAAGTACCTGGCGCGCATGGCCAAAATGGACATGACCCTGGAAATCGAACTGGGTTGCACCGGTGGTGAAGAAGACGGCGTGGACAACAGCCACATGGACGCTTCTGCCCTGTACACCCAGCCAGAAGACGTTGATTACGCTTACACCGAGCTGAGCAAAATCAGCCCGCGCTTCACCATTGCAGCGTCCTTCGGTAACGTGCACGGCGTTTATAAGCCAGGTAACGTGGTTCTGACCCCGACCATCCTGCGCGATTCTCAGGAATACGTTTCCAAGAAACACAACCTGCCGCACAACAGCCTGAACTTCGTCTTCCACGGCGGTTCCGGTTCTTCTGCTCAGGAAATCAAAGACTCCGTAAGCTACGGCGTAGTGAAAATGAACATCGATACCGACACCCAGTGGGCAACCTGGGACGGTATTCTGCAGTATTACAAAGCGAACGAAGCTTACCTGCAGGGCCAGCTGGGCAACCCGAAAGGCGAAGACCAGCCGAACAAGAAATACTACGATCCACGCGTATGGCTGCGCGCTGCTCAGACGTCCATGGTGACCCGTCTGGAGCAGGCTTTCAAAGAACTGAACGCAATCGACGTTCTGTAATTTGAGCTGCTGACAGCATCAGAAGGCCCGCAAATGCGGGCCTTTTTTTATGTTTTTTCAATACCCTGTCAGACCTGTTTTTGTGATCTGTTTGGCAAAGCCGGTGCTTTTTGTTTACCCTTTACTGACCTGCCTGTCTCCATGGGGGATGGATTTTGTGTTTTGGTTTAACAAAAGGAAGAATAAATGGAACAACTCGATGTTGTAGACAGCATCAATAACGCCGGCAACTGGCTGGTGCGCAACCAGGCCCTGCTGCTGAGCTATGCCGTGAACATTGTCGCGGCGATTGCCATCATCATCGTCGGGATGATCGTGGCGCGTATCGTGTCGAACGCCGTCAACCGTGTGATGGTCGCACGACACATTGACGCTACGGTGGCTGACTTCCTCTCTGCACTGGTGCGCTACGGCATTATCGCCTTCACGCTGATTGCCGCGCTGGGCCGTGTTGGGGTGCAAACCGCCTCCGTGATTGCCGTTCTTGGTGCCGCCGGTCTGGCCATTGGTCTGGCACTGCAGGGCTCGCTTTCAAACCTGGCGGCGGGCGTACTGCTGGTGACTTTCCGTCCGTTCCGCTCCGGTGAATATGTTGACCTTGGCGGCATCGCCGGTACCGTGTTGCAGGTACAGATTTTCTCTACCACCCTGCGTACCGTCGATGGTCGTATTGTGGTGGTACCGAACGGGAAAATCATTGCGGGCAATATCATTAACTTCTCCCGCGAGCCGGTGCGTCGTAACGAGCTCATCATCAGCGTGGCGTATGATTCCGATATCGATCAGGTGAAGTCGCTGATCGCAAATATCATCGCCTCTGACGACCGCATTCTGAAGGACCGCGAGCAGACGGTTCGCCTGAACGAACTGGGTGCTTCCTCTATTAACTTCGTGGTGCGTATCTGGAGCAAAAGCAGCGATCTGCAAAACGTTTACTGGGATGTGCTGGAGCGCATCAAGCGCGATTTCGACGCCAACGGCATCAGCTTCCCTTACCCGCAGATGGACGTAAACGTCAAAAAAGTCAAAGAAGCAGAATAACGTCACCCGTAGGCCCGGTAAGCGCTCGCGCCACCGGGCTTTACTTTCATAAGCTCCGCTAATACCCAATTAATATTATCCATTTCCTCTAATGTGATTCGCGCAGTATAGTCAGCCTCCAGAACAACACTGCGAGAAAATCGTCATGCTATCTTATTATTTTCAAGGGCTTGCCTTAGGTGCGGCCATGATCCTTCCGCTCGGCCCGCAAAACGCCTTCGTGATGAATCAGGGCATTCGCCGCCAGTATCATCTGATGATTGCCCTGCTGTGCGCGGTGAGCGATCTGCTGCTGATTTGCGCCGGCATTTTTGGCGGCAGCGCGCTGCTGATGCAGTCCCCCTGGCTGCTGGCGCTGGTGACCTGGGGCGGCGTGGCGTTTCTGCTGTGGTACGGATTCGGTGCCCTGAAAACGGCGATGAGCAGCAACATTGAGCTGGCAAGTGCCGAAGTGATGAAGCAGGGCCGCTGGAAGATTATCGTCACCATGCTGGCGGTCACCTGGCTAAATCCGCACGTCTACCTCGACACCTTCGTAGTGCTGGGCAGCCTGGGCGGACAGCTGGACGTTGAGCCGAAACGCTGGTTTGCGCTCGGCACGGTCAGCGCCTCTTTCCTCTGGTTCTTCGGTCTCGCCATTCTGGCGGCATGGCTGGCGCCTCGTCTGCGGACTGCCAAAGCCCAGCGCATTATTAATACCCTGGTGGGGCTGGTGATGTGGTTTATTGCTTTTCAGCTGGCAAAAGAGGGCATTCACCACGTCCAGGAATTGTTCAACTAATCCTTGTCTTATGGACAACTGAGCAAGACCCGCTAAGCTTGCTGGCATGAGCCCTGTTGTTAGGGCACTCTTCGCAACATGGAGGAATGACAGTGAAGTTTAAAGTGATGGCCCTCGCGGCATTAGTAAGTTTCGGTGCGGTGTCGGCGCAGGCAAGTGAACTGCCGGATGGCCCGCACATCGTCACGTCAGGCACCGCAAGCGTGGACGCGGTACCGGATGTTGCAACCCTCGCAATTGAAGTGAATGTGGCGGCGAAAGATGCCGCTTCCGCCAAAAAACAGGCAGACGATCGTGTTGCGCAATATCTCTCTTTCCTGGAACAGAACGGTGTTGCTAAAAAAGACATCAGCTCTGCGAACCTGCGTACCCAGCCCGATTACGACTACCAGAACGGCAAAAGTATCCTGAAAGGCTATCGCGCCGTGCGCACTGTGGAAGTGACCGTGCGTCAGCTGGACAAGCTGAACTCTCTGCTGGACGGCGCGCTGAAGGCCGGCCTGAACGAAATCCGTTCCGTGTCGCTGGGCGTTGCGCAACCGGAGAAATACAAAGACGAAGCGCGTAAAGCGGCGATTGATGATGCCATTCATCAGGCGGAACAGCTGGCGTCTGGCTTCAAGAGCAAGCTTGGCCCGGTATACAGCGTGCGTTACCACGTCTCTAACTACCAGCCAAGCCCGATGGTTCGGATGATGAAGGCGGACGCCGCGCCGGTTTCTGCTCAGGAAACCTACGAGCAGCCAACGATTCAGTTCGACGATCAGGTTGATGTGGTGTTCCAGCTGGAACCCGTTGCAGCACAGCCGAAACCTGCACAATAATCAATAGGCCGGGTAAGGCGTAGCCGCCACCCGGCTTTTCATTTTAATCCTGTCTCAACACCTTATGTCCAAACGCCAGCAGCGCATCAGTCACGTTGCGCATCATGCGGCTTTCCGGCGCAAAACGGTGCCAGTAGAGCATCCGGCGCTGATACAGCCCCGGCGTCAGGTCAATCAACTCACCGCTTTTCAACTCTTTCTCAATCTGTAAATGCGGGATCATGCAGCAGGTGGTGCCCTGACGCGCCAGCTGCACGAAGGCTTCGGACGAGTTAACGATATGACACGGCACGCTGCCCGGCGGCAGGTCGAAGTTTTGCTGCAAAAACGCCTGGTGCATATCGTCCAGATGGTCGAACGCCACGGCAGGCGCCTTCAGCAGCGCGGCGCGGGTGACGCCATTCGGGAAGTAGCGCTCCGCAAAGGCTTTTGAACCGACAAACAGGTAGTCGAGCGCGCCCAGCTGATCGACAAGACAGCTTGGCAGGGCCTGAGGCTGGATACTGACCGCACCAACCACTTCGCCGCGACGCAGGCGCTCCTGGGTGCGGGTTTCATCTTCGACCTGAAGATTCAGGCGGATAGGGGAGTCGGCCAGCACCGGCGCAAGGGCCGGCAGCAGCCAGGTCGCCAGACTGTCGGCGTTCACCGCCAGCGAGAGCAGCAGCGGCGTGGAACCCGTTTGTTCGTCACCCAGCCACTCGTCTTCCAGCAGTTCAACCTGACGCAGCAGGGCGAGAAGCTTTTGCCCTTGCTCCGTTGGGCGCGGCGGTACGGTACGCACCAGCAGCGGCTGCCCGAACATGTTTTCAAGCTGTTTGATACGCTGTGATACGGCGGACTGGGTGATGCACAGCTTTTGCGCTGCGCGCTCAAAGCCGCGTTCACGAATAACTGCATCAAGTGCCTGTAGTGTTCTGTAGTCCGGACGTTTCATTGCTCTGGCTGGCTCCTAAATTTTGCTTAATCTGCACTATGACACAATTTTCCCTTCCTGGCAGACGAAATCCATTCGACGTGTTCTATAATGCGCCCTGAGTTTTCACACCACAGGCAAAACGATCATGACGCAGGATGAACTGAAAAAAGCAGTAGGATGGGCCGCTCTCCAGTACGTACAGCCAGGGACCATTGTCGGTGTTGGTACGGGGTCAACGGCGGCGCACTTTATCGATGCACTGGGCACGATGAAGGGGCAGATCGAGGGCGCGGTTTCCAGCTCCGATGCGTCCACGGAAAAGCTGAAAAGCCTCGGCATTACCGTTTTCGATCTCAACGAAGTGGATCGTCTGGGCATTTACGTTGATGGCGCGGATGAAATCAACGGCCATATGCAGATGATCAAAGGCGGCGGCGCGGCGCTGACCCGTGAAAAGATCATCGCCTCCGTGGCGGACAAGTTCATCTGCATCGCGGATGCCTCCAAGCAGGTCGACATTCTGGGTAATTTCCCGCTGCCGGTTGAAGTGATCCCGATGGCGCGCAGTGCGGTTGCCCGTCAGCTGGTTAAGCTGGGCGGCCGTCCGGAATACCGTCAGGGCGTGGTCACCGACAACGGTAACGTCATCCTCGATGTTCACGGTCTGGAGATTCTCGACGCGATTGCGCTGGAAAACGCCATCAACGGCATTCCAGGCGTCGTCACCGTAGGGTTATTTGCCAACCGCGGCGCGGATGTGGCGCTGATCGGTACGGCTGACGGTGTGAAAACCATCGTAAAATGATCTGACGGGGGGAGTGCTCCCCCCGCTAAAAAATTTTTGAAAAGCTAAATTTGGTGACTTGTGTCACGTTTTTCCGCCTCTTTTGCCGATCCTGCCACGTTTGTAAATTTCCTCAGCATTTTACTCTGTCATTTTGCCCTGTATGACTTTTCTTCAGAGTGCCGACGCAAACGTTCATATTGCTGCAATAGTTTTTTTTGATATGTTGGCTACAGCGGATTTTAATCCAGCACAACATCAGTTCAGATAAAAACAGGGTCGGGTAAATGGCAAAGGTATCACTGGAGAAAGACAAGATTAAATTCCTGCTGGTCGAGGGCGTGCACCAGAAAGCGCTTGATAGCCTTCGTGCGGCGGGTTACACCAACATCGAATTTCACAAAGGCGCGCTGGACACGGAAGAGCTGAAAGCCGCCATCCGTGATGCCCACTTCATTGGCCTGCGATCCCGTACCCATCTGACTGAAGACGTGATTGCCGCGGCAGAAAAGCTGGTTGCTATTGGCTGTTTCTGCATCGGCACCAACCAGGTCGACCTGAACGCTGCCGCAAAACGCGGTATCCCGGTCTTTAACGCCCCGTTCTCTAACACCCGTTCCGTGGCGGAGCTGGTAATTGGCGAGCTGCTGCTGCTGCTGCGCGGTATCCCGGAAGCTAACGCCAAAGCGCACCGTGGCGTGTGGAACAAACTGGCCGCTGGCTCATACGAAGCCCGTGGTAAAAAGCTGGGTATCATCGGCTACGGCCACATCGGTACCCAACTGGGGATCCTGGCGGAATCGCTGGGGATGCATGTCTACTTCTACGATATCGAAAGCAAGCTGCCGCTGGGTAACGCGACGCAGGTACAGCATCTTTCTGACCTGCTGAACATGAGCGATGTGGTCAGTCTGCACGTGCCGGAAAACGCCTCCACCAAAAACATGATGGGCGCGGAAGAGCTGGCGCTGATGAAGCCGGGATCTCTGCTGATCAACGCCGCGCGTGGTACGGTGGTCGATATCCCTGCGCTGTGCGATGCGCTGAAGCGTAAGCATCTGGCGGGGGCGGCCATCGACGTGTTCCCGACGGAACCGGCCACCAACAGCGATCCGTTTAACTCTCCGCTGTGCGAATTCGACAACGTGATCCTGACGCCGCACATCGGCGGTTCTACTCAGGAAGCGCAGGAGAATATCGGTCTGGAAGTGGCGGGTAAGCTGAGCAAATATTCCGACAACGGTTCAACGCTTTCTGCGGTGAACTTCCCGGAAGTGTCTCTGCCGCTGCACGGCGGTCGTCGTCTGCTGCACATCCATGAAAACCGTCCTGGCGTGCTGACCGCCATCAACCAGATTTTTGCCGAGCAGAGCGTTAACATTGCCGCCCAGTATCTGCAAACCAACTCGCAGATGGGTTATGTGGTTATCGATATTGAAGCCGATGAAGATGTTGCTGAGAAAGCGCTGCAGAGCATGAAGGCCATACCGGGAACGATTCGCGCGCGTCTGTTGTATTGATGGTGCGATCTGTGGTGTCGGGTGGCGGCTACGCCTTACCCGACCTACGTTGAGCTTTTGTAGGCCGGGTAAGCGTAAGCGCCACCCGGCTTTATGCTACCAAAGCCACGTTTTACCTGGCGTTACCACCGCAGGCAGCGGAATATCCCATTTCTCCACCGGCAAGGCTTCTACAGCCTGGCAATCATGCGCATACCCCACCGGCTGCAGCCCGTACTGCCGCCAGTTTTGCAGCGTCCGGTCATAGAACCCCCCGCCCATGCCTAATCGCTGGCCCTGCTCATCAAACGCCACCAGCGGCGTAATCAGCACGTCCAGCTGTGACAGCGGGAGTACGTCGCGCACGTCGAGTTTCGGTTCGGTAATTTTCAGACGATTCACCACCAACTCGCTGTGCGGATGGTAGTGCAGAAACAGCAGATTGCCCCGGCTGAACGGATGCAGTACCGGCAGGTAAACTTTTTTCCCGGCGCGCCAGAGCTGGTCGATAAGCGGCTGGGTGTCCAGTTCGCCGTCAAACGAGAGAAACAGCGCGACGGTGTTTGCCATCACCACGGGCGGATAGGCCATCATGCGGGCAGCGGCCTGCTGCGCAAAGTGTGCTTGTTGTGCGGACGTCAGGGCGCGACGACGCTGGCGAATGAGCTGACGGATGTCCTGGCGTGAAGCAGAAACTTCAGGGAATTGAGTCATGGTAGTCGGTAGAAGAAGAGAGAGGGAATCTCCGAGATGCCGCCGCAGGCTGTAACCCTTGAACCCTTGGTTCAAGGTGAATGTGTCGTCATAGTTTTAAGGCTTCTCGGACGAACCGAGCATGCTCACCAACCATGGAGCGCCACATTCTTGTGGTATGAAATATCGGCTCAGGGGACTGGCCCGCTTGCAAACATCTCAGAGAAATTTTGTCTTCACAGTTACTCTACCATAGTCAACTGCGAAGTGTTATTCAAACTTTGGTCCCGGTCTTTCGGGATTGCGACCTTGATCAAGCAACGCCTGTTCAATGGTCTGCTGGAGCATTTTAATGCGCTGCTCCATGCTAGCCGCGTAATCGCGGGTCTTCGCTTTTTCCTGAGTCAGTTCATAGCTGATGTTCAACGCGGCGATGAAAACCAGCTGCTCAGTATTTGTGACTCTAGTGCGTTCTTTTAGATCTTGCAACCGCTGATTCAAATCGTCCGCAGCCTGATTCAAAGCATCCCTTTGTTCAGGCGGACAATTCACTCGCAGTGAACGGCCAAAAATCTGGAGATCGACGGGTTGTGCAGACATGCCACCTTCCTGCTGATTGACTGCGCTGCCTTCGCTTACTGCCCCGGGGGCTGCGAAGGGGCGACACTATAGCTACCCTGATGTGAAGATACAAGCCCTTTTCTGGTATCACCAGGGTCCAAAGTGGTAGCATATCATGAATATCCTCCCTTTGATGACGAATGCGTATGTCTATACAGAACGAAATGCCTGGTTACAAGGATTTAAACCAGTTACTGAACCAGCAGGGCGTCGGTCTTACCCCTGCCGAAATGCACGGTCTGATCAGCGGCATACTGTGCGGCGGAAACAGCGACAGCTCATGGCAGCCGCTGATCCACGACCTCACCAACGAAGGGCTGGCGTTTGGCCACGAACTGGCGGAAGCGCTGCGAAAAATGCACGCGGCAACCAGCGATTCGCTGGAAGACGATGGCTTCCTTTTTCAGCTTTATCTGCCTGAAGGCGACGATGTCAGCGTCTTCGATCGCGCCGATGCGCTCGCGGGGTGGGTAAACCACTATCTGCTTGGCCTGGGCGTCACCCAGCCTAAGCTTGATAAAGTCACCGGCGAAGCGGGTGAAGCGATTGACGATCTGCGCAACATCGCCCAGCTTGGTTACGATGAAGAGGAAGATCAGGAAGAGCTGGAAATGTCTCTCGAAGAGATCATCGAGTACGTGCGCGTGGCGGCGCTGCTGTGCCACGACAACTTTACGCGCTCGCAGCCGACCGCGCCGGAAGTTCGCAAGCCAACCTTACATTAAGAAAAATAACGCACAGGAGGGTGTCATGGTTATCTCGCAACAAGAGTATTTGCGCCGTCGTCAGGCGCTGCTGGCAAACATGCAGCCGGGAAGCGCGGCGCTGATTTTTGCCGCGCCGGAAGTGACGCGCAGCGCCGACAGCGAATACCCCTATCGCCAGAGCAGCGATTTCTGGTACTTCACCGGCTTCAACGAGCCGGAAGCGGTGCTGGTGCTGATTAAGAGCAATGACACCCACAACCACAGCGTGATTTTCAACCGCGTACGAGACTTAACCGCTGAGATCTGGTTTGGCCGCCGCTTAGGGCAAGAGGCCGCCCCGGAAAAGCTGGGCGTTGACCGCGCGCTGGCGTTTAGCGAAATCAACCAGCAGCTCTATCAGCTGCTTAATGGCCTCGACGTGCTCTACCACGCGCAGGGCGAATACGCCTACGCCGATGAGATTGTTTTCAACGCGCTGGAAAAACTGCGTAAAGGCTCGCGGCAGAACCTGTCCGCGCCCGCAACCCTCACGGACTGGCGTCCGGTGGTGCACGAGATGCGTCTGTTCAAATCTGAAGAAGAGCTGAACGTGCTGCGCCGTGCGGGCGAAATCAGCGCCCTGGCGCACACCCGCGCGATGGAAAAATGTCGTCCCGGAATGTTTGAATACCAGCTGGAAGGCGAAATTCACCACGAATTTAACCGCCACGGCGCGCGTTATCCCTCCTACAACACCATCGTTGGCGGCGGGGAAAACGGCTGCATTCTGCACTACACCGAAAACGAAAGCGCGCTGCGCGACGGCGATCTGGTGCTGATTGACGCCGGTTGCGAATATCAGGGCTACGCGGGCGACATCACGCGTACCTTCCCGGTGAACGGCAAGTTTTCGCCAGCGCAGCGGGCGATTTATGACATCGTTCTCGAATCACTCGAGACGGCGCTGAAGCTGTATCGCCCGGGCACCTCCATTCAGGTGGTGACCGGTGAGGTGGTGCGCATCATGATTACCGGGCTGGTTAAGCTTGGGATCCTCAAAGGGGATGTCGATACCCTGATTACCGAGAATGCTCACCGCCCGTACTTTATGCACGGCCTGAGCCATTGGCTGGGGCTGGACGTGCACGACGTGGGCGCGTACGGCCCTGAACGTTCGCGCGTGCTTGAACCGGGCATGGTGCTGACCGTCGAGCCGGGCCTGTACATCGCGCCGGATGCCGACGTGCCAGAGGAATACCGCGGAATTGGCATTCGTATTGAAGACGACATCGTCATCACCGAAACCGGCAACGAAAACCTGACCGCGAGCGTGGTGAAAAAAGCGGACGATATCGAGGCGCTGATGGCAGCGGCGCGCGTATGAGCGTGATTATCGTTGGCGGCGGCATGACTGGCGCCACGCTGGCGTTAGCCATCTCGCATTTGACGAAGGGGCAGCTTCCGGTGCATCTGGTTGAAGCCGTCGCGCCGCAGGCGAAGAATCACCCTGGGTTTGATTCCCGCGCCATTGCCCTGGCGCAGGGCACCTGCCAGCAGCTATCCCGCATTGGCATCTGGCAGGCCATCGCCGACTGCGCTACCGCCATTAATACCGTGCACGTGAGCGATCGCGGTCATGCCGGGTTTGTGACGCTGGATGCCCATGATTACCGTATTGACGCGCTGGGTCAGGTCGTTGAACTGCACGATATTGGCCTGCGCCTGTTCCGCCTGTTGCAGGACGCGCCGGGCGTCACGTTGCACTGCCCGGCACGCGTTGCCAGCTTCACCCGCAGTGAAGACGCGGTCAGCGTAACGCTGGACAATGGCACCGTGCTTGACGGACAGCTTCTGGTGGCGGCTGACGGGTCGCGCTCGGCGCTCGGCACCCAGTGCGGCGTAGAGTGGCGGCAGCAGCCTTACGGGCAGGTCGCGGTTATCGCGAACGTCTCGACCGCAGCAGAACACAACGGCCGGGCGTTTGAGCGCTTCACCCGGCACGGCCCGCTGGCGATGCTGCCGATGACGGGCGGGCGCTGCTCGCTGGTCTGGTGCCACCCGCAGGAAAAGGCCGAAGAGGTTAAATCCTGGTCCGACGAACGTTTTTGTACCGAGCTGCAGAAAGCCTTTGGCTGGCGGCTGGGGCGTATTACCCATGCCGGGAAACGTGCGGTCTATCCGCTGTCGTTAACCACGGCATCACAGTCTGTTTCTCACCGCGTGGCGCTGGTCGGCAATGCGGCGCAAACCCTCCACCCCATCGCCGGGCAGGGCTTTAACCTTGGCCTGCGGGATGTGATGAGCCTGGCCGAAACGCTTTCGCAGGCGTGGAGCGAACAAAAAGACTGTGGCGCTTACCCGGTGCTAAGCCATTACCAGACGCGACGTCAGGCCGATAAAGAGGCGACAATTGGCGTCACCGATGGTTTAGTCCATCTCTTTGCCAATCGCTGGGCGCCGCTGGTTGTTGGCCGCAACCTCGGGCTGATGGCGATGGAACTGTTCATTCCGGCACGTGACGTGCTGGCGCAGCGGACCCTGGGTTGGGTCGCGCGTTAAGGAGTTATCACTGTGCAAAATGTTGATGTTGCCATCGTTGGCGGCGGAATGGTTGGGCTGGCGCTGGCCTGTGGATTACAGGGCAGCGGACTGCGCGTGGCCGTGCTGGAGCAAAAGCAGCCCCAGCCTGTCGCATTTGATGCCCCGCCGGAACTCCGCGTGTCGGCGATTAACGCGGCCAGCGAAAAGCTTTTGACGCGTCTCGGCGTATGGTTAGATATCGTCGCCCAGCGCGCCAGCTGCTATCACGGCATGGAAGTGTGGGACAAAGACAGCTTTGGCCATATTGCCTTTGATGATGAAAGCATGGGCTATAGCCATCTGGGGCACATCGTTGAAAACGCGGTGATCCACCACGCGCTGTGGCAGAAAGCAGAGCAGTGCAGCGACGTGACGCTGGTTGCGCCTGCGCAGATCCAGCAGGTGGCATGGGGCGAAAACGAGGCGTTTATCACCCTGCAAAGCGGCGACATGCTGACCGCGCGTCTGGTGGTCGGTGCCGACGGCGCTAACTCCTGGCTGCGCAGCAAGGCCGATATCCCGCTGACGTACTGGGATTACCGCCATCATGCGATGGTGGCAACGATCCGTACTGAAGAGCCGCACGGCGGCGTTGCGCGGCAGATTTTCCACAACGACGGCATACTGGCGTTCCTGCCGCTTGCCGATCCTCACCTGTGCTCAATTGTCTGGTCCCTGGTGCCGGAGAAAGCGCAGCAGATGCAGGATGCGACGCCGGAGGCCTTTAACCAGGCGCTGTGCGTGGCGTTTGATAACCGCCTTGGCCTGTGCACGCTTGAAAGCGAGCGGCTGGTTTTCCCGTTAACCGGCCGCTACGCGCGTCAGTTTGCCGCGCACCGTCTGGCGCTGGTGGGGGATGCGGCCCATACCATTCATCCGCTGGCCGGGCAGGGCGTTAACCTCGGCTTTATGGACGCGGCGGAACTGGTGGAAGAACTGCGTCGCCTGCACCGTGAAGGTAAAGATATCGGCCAGCATCTGTATCTGCGTCGCTACGAGCGCAGCCGCAAGCACAGTGCGGCGATGATGCTGGCAGGAATGCAGGGCTTCCGCGAGCTGTTTGCCGGGGCAAATCCGGCGAAAAAACTGCTGCGCGATATCGGCCTCAAGCTGGCCGACACCCTTCCCGGCGTCAAACCTCAACTTCTTCGTCAGGCAATGGGTCTTAACGATCTTCCCGACTGGTTACGCTAACCTCGATCCCCGTCACACTTTATTTTCCCGGCCTCTGCGCCGGGGAAATCCCCTCGTTTGAAATATTCTAATTCCACGCCATTTTTCGCATTAGTTATTCTCATGTCGTGATTTTTACGTGACGGAAATTCGGCCCATTTTTCCGCATGAAATATCACCATGTGCTAAATCCTGTTAGATCATTGTTAATTTTGTGCGGGGTTAATCGCATTTTTCCAGTGAATAACTCTGTAGGCTTTTCAGCGTTTTTTGGTCATAAGCTAATGTGATGACCCGTTTTACCTTATGGTTAACCGCCGGTTTCGGTGGTAAGTTCAGGTAAAAGAGAACGTTTGCGTCGGCATTCGGGAACGAGGCCGATACCGGGTTTCACGGTGAATTTTTCAACGAGGACAAGATGGCTCAACAGACTCCTTTGTACGAACAGCACGTGTTATGCGGCGCCCGCATGGTGGACTTCCATGGCTGGATGATGCCGCTGCACTACGGCTCGCAGATTGATGAGCACCACGCGGTGCGCACCGATGCCGGTATGTTCGACGTGTCCCACATGACGATTGTCGATCTGCACGGTAGCCGCACCCGGGAGTTTTTGCGTTATCTGCTGGCAAACGACGTCGCCAAACTGAAGACGCCGGGCAAAGCGCTCTATACCGGCATGCTCAATGCCTCGGGCGGCGTGATTGACGACCTTATCGTCTACTACTTCACCGAAGATTTCTTCCGCCTCGTTGTAAACTCCGCCACCCGCGAAAAAGACCTCTCCTGGATCACCCAACACGCCGAACCTTATGCCGTCGACATCACCGTCCGTGACGATCTGTCGCTGATCGCCGTGCAGGGGCCGAACGCGCAGGCAAAAGCCGCCTCTCTCTTTAACGACGAGCAGCGCACCGCCACCGAAGGCATGAAGCCGTTCTTCGGCGTGCAGGCGGGGGATCTGTTTATCGCCACCACCGGCTATACCGGTGAAGCGGGCTACGAAATTGCGATGCCGAACGAGAAAGCTGCCGATTTCTGGCGTGCGCTGGTAGAAGCGGGCGTGAAGCCTGCGGGTCTGGGCGCGCGCGATACGCTGCGTCTGGAAGCGGGCATGAACCTCTACGGTCAGGAAATGGATGAAGGCGTCTCTCCGCTGGCGGCCAACATGGGCTGGACCATCGCGTGGGAACCGGCTGACCGTGATTTTATTGGCCGTGAAGCGCTGGAGATGCAGCGCGAGAAGGGCACCGAACAGCTGGTGGGACTGGTGATGAAGGAAAAAGGCGTGCTACGCGGCGAGCTGCCGGTGCGCTTTACCGATGCTGACGGCAATCATCGCGAAGGCGTGATCACCAGCGGTACCTTCTCCCCGACGCTGGGCTACAGTATTGCACTGGCTCGCGTGCCGGCGGGCATTGGCGACACGGCGGTAGTGCAAATCCGCAACCGCGAAATGCCGGTCCACGTGACCAAACCGATTTTTGTTCGCGCCGGTAAGCCGGTCGCCTAACTATTTTTATCAGGAGAACTTCAATGAGCAATGTGCCAGCAGAACTGAAATACAGCAAAGAACACGAGTGGCTGCGCAAAGAGGCGGACGGCACTTACACCGTAGGGATCACCGAGCACGCGCAAGAGCTGCTGGGCGACATGGTGTTTGTTGACCTGCCTGACGTGGGCACGACTGTTAGCGCGGGCGACGACTGCGCCGTTGCGGAGTCCGTAAAAGCGGCATCAGACATCTACGCACCGGTAAGCGGTGAGATTGTTGCGGTCAACGATGCGCTGAGCGACTCGCCAGAGCTGGTCAACAGCGAGCCTTATGAAGGCGGCTGGATCTTCAAGATCAAAGCCAGCGACGAATCGCAAGTTGCCGCGCTGCTGGATGCAACCGCGTACGAAGCACTACTGGAAGACGAATAACGTTGTGCCGGATGGCGCTGCGCTTATCCGCCTTACAGGGCCCGCTAAGCGGTAGCGCCACCGGGCAACAGCGTTACAGATAACTACGATTCACTGCACGTATCAGGAACCATCGCTCATGACACAGACTTTAAGCCAGCTTGAAAACCGTGGCGCCTTCATTGAACGTCACATTGGGCCGGATGCTCAGCAACAGCAGGAGATGCTGAAGACGGTTGGCGCGGATTCATTAGACGCACTGATCGGCCAGATTGTGCCAAAAGACATCCAGCTTGCCACGCCGCCTCAGGTAGGGGAAGCCACCACGGAGTTCGCCGCGCTGGCGGAGCTGAAGGCTATTGCAGGCCTCAACAAGCGCTATAAGTCTTACATTGGCATGGGCTACACCAACGTGCAGTTACCGCCGGTTATCCTGCGCAACATGCTGGAAAACCCGGGCTGGTACACCGCTTACACCCCTTATCAGCCAGAAGTCTCCCAGGGGCGTCTGGAAGCGCTGCTGAACTTCCAGCAGGTGACGCTGGATCTGACCGGTATGGATATCGCTTCCGCCTCTCTGCTGGATGAAGCGACCGCTGCTGCCGAAGCGATGGCGATGGCAAAACGCGTAAGCAAGCTGAAAAATGCTAACCGCTTCTTCGTGGCGGCGGACGTGCATCCCCAGACGCTGGACGTGGTGCGCACCCGTGCAGAAACCTTCGGTTTTGAGGTGATCGTCGACGACGCCGACAAAGTGCTGGATCACCAGGACGTCTTCGGCGTGCTGCTGCAGCAGGTGGGTACCACCGGCGAAGTTCACGACTACGGCGCGCTGATTGCCGAGCTGAAATCCCGCAAAGTGGTTGTCAGCGTTGCCGCCGATTTTATGGCGCTGGTGCTGCTGACGGCGCCGGGCAAACAGGGCGCGGATATTGTATTCGGCTCCGCGCAGCGCTTCGGCGTGCCGATGGGCTACGGCGGCCCGCACGCGGCGTTCTTCGGCGCGAAAGATGAATTCAAACGCTCCATGCCAGGCCGTATCATTGGCGTGTCAAAAGATGCTGCCGGTAATACCGCGTTGCGCATGGCGATGCAGACCCGCGAGCAGCATATCCGCCGCGAGAAAGCGAACTCCAACATCTGTACTTCCCAGGTACTGCTGGCAAACATCGCCAGCCTGTATGCGGTATTCCACGGTCCGGCTGGCCTGAAGCGCATTGCCAGCCGCATTCACCGCCTGGCCGATATTCTGGCCTGCGGCCTGCAGCAGAAGGGCCTCAAGCTGCGCCACGCGCACTACTTCGACACCCTGTGCGTGGAAGTGGCAGACAAAGCCGCCGTGCTGGCGCGCGCGAATGCAGCAGAAATCAACCTGCGCAGCGACATCCACAACGCGGTCGGCATTACGCTGGATGAAAGCACCACTCGCGACGATATCCTGAGCCTGTTCAGCGTGTTGCTGGGCGACGCACACGGTCTGGACGTTGATACGCTCGACAAAGAGGTCGCGCTCGACAGCCGCTCCATTCAGGAAAGCATGCTGCGCAATGACGCGATCCTGACTCACCCGGTGTTCAATCGCTATCACAGCGAAACCGAGATGATGCGCTATATGCACTCTCTGGAGCGCAAGGATCTGGCGCTGAACCAGGCGATGATCCCGCTGGGCTCCTGCACCATGAAGCTGAACGCTGCGGCAGAGATGATCCCGATTACCTGGCCTGAATTCTCCGAACTGCACCCGTTCTGCCCGCCAGAACAGGCGGAAGGCTATCACATGATGATCAACCAGCTTTCAGACTGGCTGGTGAAGCTGACCGGTTACGACGCGCTCTGCATGCAGCCGAACTCCGGCGCACAGGGTGAATACGCGGGCCTGCTGGCGATCCGTCACTATCACGAAAGCCGTAACGAAGGTCACCGCGATATCTGCCTGATCCCAAGCTCCGCCCACGGCACCAACCCGGCCTCAGCCCAGATGGCGGGCATGGAAGTGGTGGTGGTCGCGTGCGATAAGAACGGCAACATCGATTTGGCCGACCTGCGTGCGAAAGCCGAGCAGGCGGGCGACAAGCTCTCCTGCATCATGGTGACCTACCCGTCCACCCACGGCGTGTACGAAGAGACCATCCGTGAAGTGTGCGAAGTGGTGCACCAGTTTGGCGGTCAGGTATACCTCGACGGCGCGAACATGAACGCTCAGGTGGGCATTACCTCTCCGGGCTTTATCGGCGCGGACGTGTCGCACCTGAACCTGCATAAAACCTTCTGCATTCCGCACGGCGGTGGCGGCCCGGGCATGGGGCCAATCGGCGTGAAAGCGCACCTGGCGCCGTTTGTGCCGGGCCACAGCGTGGTGCAGATTGAAGGCATGCTGACCCGTCAGGGCGCGGTCTCTGCGGCACCGTTCGGTAGCGCATCAATCCTGCCAATCAGCTGGATGTACATCCGCATGATGGGCGCGGAAGGGCTGAAGCAGGCGAGCCAGGTGGCTATTCTGAACGCCAACTACATTGCGACTCGCCTGAAGTCTGCCTTCCCGGTGCTCTATACCGGCCGCGACGGTCGCGTGGCGCACGAGTGCATTCTGGATATTCGTCCGCTGAAAGAGCAGACCGGCATCAGCGAGCTGGATATCGCCAAGCGTCTGATCGACTACGGCTTCCACGCGCCAACCATGTCGTTCCCGGTTGCGGGGACGCTGATGGTGGAGCCGACCGAGTCTGAAAGCAAAGCCGAGCTGGACCGCTTTATCGACGCGATGCTGGCCATCCGCATGGAGATCGACCGCGTGCAGGACGGCGAATGGACGCTGGAAGATAACCCGCTGGTCAACGCCCCGCATACCCAGCACGAGATGGTGGCAGAGTGGAACCACGGTTACTCCCGCGAGCTGGCCGTCTTCCCGGCTGGCGTGGCAAACAAATACTGGCCGACCGTGAAGCGTCTTGATGACGTTTACGGCGACCGTAATCTGTTCTGCTCCTGCGTGCCGATGAGCGAATACCAGTAATTATTTGCCATACTGTAGGCCGGGTAAGCGTAAGCGCCACCCGGCTTTTTTTTATCTGGAGGTTGTGAATGGCAATTGCACTGGTCACCGGCGCGAGCCGGGGCATTGGGAAAGCCACCGCGCTGCAGCTGGCACGTGAAGGCTACACCGTGGCGGTGAACTATTACCACAACATTAAAGCCGCGACGGACGTTATCAATCAGATCGTTGAGGCCGGCGGTAAAGCGTTTGCCGTGCGTGCGGACATCAGCGATGAAGCTCAGGTGCTGGCGATGTTTGACAGCATCGATCGTGAAGGTGAGCCGCTTCGCGCGCTGGTCAATAATGCAGGCATTCTGTTTGAGCAATCCACCATTGAGAATCTCTCCGCAGAGCGCATTAACCGCGTGCTGGCGACCAACGTCACGGGTTACTTTCTCTGCTGTCGTGAAGCGGTGAAACGCATGTCCACCAAGCATGGCGGCAAGGGCGGGGCGATTGTGAATGTCTCTTCCGCCGCGTCTCGTCTGGGCGCGCCGGGTGAGTATGTCGATTACGCTGCTTCCAAAGGCGCGGTAGATTCGCTGACAACCGGGCTATCGCTGGAGGTGGCGGCGCAGGGTATCCGCGTGAACTGCGTGCGGCCTGGGCTGATTTATACCGATATCCATGCTTCCGGCGGAGAGCCGGGGCGAGTGGATCGCGTGAAATCGTTACTGCCGATGCAGCGCGGCGGCCAGCCGGAAGAGGTGGCGCAGGCGATTGTCTGGCTGCTGAGCGAGAAGGCGTCTTACGTGACGGGCAGTTTTATCGAGCTGGCTGGCGGGAAGTAAACCCCTCATCCTAACCCTCTCCCCAAAGGGAGAGGGTTAGGTGCCCGGCGTTAAAGTTTCTCGCCGTTGCTGGCAATCACGCCTTTATACCACTCGAAGCTCTTCTTACGGGAGCGCGACATGTCGCCCGTGCCGTCGTCGTGCTTGTTGACGTAGATAAAGCCGTAGCGCTTGCTGTACTGACCGGTGGTGAACGACACGCAGTCGATGCAGCCCCACGGCGTATAGCCCATCAGATCCACGCCATCGTGCGTGACGGCTTTGATCATCTCTTCCACGTGGGCACGTAGATAGTCGATGCGATAGTCATCGTTGATGCTGCCGTCTTCTTCCACCTTGTCGTAGGCACCGAAACCGTTCTCAACGATAAACAGCGGTTTCTGATAACGCTCGTACAGTTCGCACAGGGAATAACGCAGGCCCACCGGGTCAATCTGCCAGCCCCAGTCGGACGCCTTCACGTGCGGGTTCGGCACACTGCCTTCAAAGCCGGAAATGGCGTCACCTGTGCCGCCTTCCGCCTTCACCGCGTTGGTCATGTAGTAGCTGAAGCCTAAGTAGTCGCAGGTACCTTCACGCAGGATCTGCTCGTCGCCCGCCTCCATTTTGATGGAAAAGCCGCGGCGCTCCCACTCGTTCAGCACGTAGGACGGGTAGTAACCACGCAGCTGGACGTCGGTAAAGACATAGCGCTCGCGCATGGATTCCTGGGCGAACATCACGTCTTCCGGCTTGCAGGAGAACGGATAGAGCGCCACCATCGCCAGCATGCAGCCGACTTTCATCTCCGGGTTGATGCGGCGCGCGGCTTTCACCGCCAGGGCGCTGGCCACAAACTGGTGGTGCAGCACCTGGTACATGGTCTCTTCCGGGTTGTCATGTTCGGTGTAGACCACGCCCGAGCAGCAGTAGCCGAACAGCGGGGCGCGCCAGTTGCGCTGGTTGTTGATTTCGTTGAAGGTCATCCAGTATTTGACCTTGTGCTTGTAGCGCTCAAACACCACTTCCGCGAAGCGCACGAAGAAATCGACCACTTTGCGGTTGGTCCAGCTACCGTACTCCTGCACCAGGTGCAGCGGCATTTCGAAGTGGGAGAGGGTGATCACCGGTTCGATGTTGTACTTCAGCAGCTCATCGAACATGTCGTCGTAAAACTTCAGCCCTTCTTCGTTTGGCTGCGTTTCGTCACCTTTCGGGAAGATGCGCGTCCAGGCGATAGAGGTACGGAAACACTTGAAGCCCATCTCGGCAAATAGCTTGATGTCTTCTTTATAGTGGCCGTGGAAGTCGATGGCTTCGTGGTTTGGGTAGTATTTACCCGGCACCACCTCCTGCGTGATTTCGCGCGGCACGCCGTGTGCGCCGCCGGTCAGCACGTCGCAAATGCTTGGCCCTTTGCCGCCTTTGTTCCAGCCGCCTTCAACCTGATGAGCGGCAACCGCGCCGCCCCATAAAAAATCTTTCGGTAAGGTTATTTTTTTCATCGCTGCTATTCTCAATAAATGGCTTATTGGCATTGAGTCTAGCAAAGCGAAATTGAATGTCACGATATAACAATTTGCGAAAATTGTGATTTGTCACATCGAAAAAACAGGGTGTTTTATTCCGTCAGTTTTTTCGCCAGCTTGCGTCCGAGAGATTCCAGAATATAAATGACGGGAATTTGCGTGGTGATATCGTAGACGCCGCCAATTCGCGTCTGGGGAACGTGCCAGGAGAGATTAAAGTCCGCCAGTTTTGCCAGACGCGAGTGCTCATGGCTGGTGATAGAGAGCACCTTGCAGTGATGCAGGCTGAACTGGCTGGCGAAGCGCAGGATCTCCTCGGTTTCGCCCGAGACGGAGAGCACAATCGCCAGCGCATTTTTCGCCATATCATTGGTAACCGGGAAATAAGGGTCATCAATATGATTACTGAATTTACCAATATTTGAAAAGAAGCGTGCGCCATATTTGGCCAAAGAGCCTGATGTGCCCGCCCCGACAAATATAATTCGCTCGGAAGACAAAATGATATTTACCGCGTCATTTAATAGCGCGTCGAACTCTTCATTATTCACGCTTTTAAAGAAGCTGATAATTTCGCTGGCACCGAAATTCGCCTGCTGGGGCTCGTTCTGCTCAAGATAGAGCTTAAAGCGCACGCGAAATTCAGAATACCCTTCGCAGTTGAGCTTGCGGCAAAAGCGCAGGATAGTGGTGGTTGAGACGCTGGCCGCATCCGCCAGCTCGCGGATGGTCATGTACATCACTTTGTCCCGGTTTTTGATGACATAGTTGTAGACCATCATTTCCAGGTTATTGAGACTGGCAATGGCGGAGTGGGTGAACATACTCACAGTGGCAAAACTCTCATTCAGACCTCATTTATCCATCATATCATGCAGCCAGACGGCAGGAGCCAATTTTATGCCATTGATTAGTAAAGCTTAAATTTTTATGTGAACAAATGTCAGGTGAATTGTTCGCTTATGTTTTTGATTTTTATTATAAAAATTTACTTTAAAATTATTTTAGCTAACAGGTGTTCACTGGAATCATTCTCAGTTAGCATAGTCATGCGATGAATAATCATCTTTAGTTTTCCCGGAGTTTAGTATGGCGAGCAGACCATTAATCGCACAGGGATATTCGCTGGCTGAGGAAGTAGCCAACAGCATCAGCCACGGCATTGGCCTGGTGTTTGGGATTGTCGGTTTAGTGTTATTGCTGGTACAGGCGGTGGATACCAATGCCAGCGCGATGGCCATTACCAGCTATAGCCTGTATGGCGGAAGTATGATCCTGCTGTTCCTGGCCTCGACGCTCTATCACGCGATTCCGCATCAGCGGGCCAAAATATGGCTTAAGAAATTTGACCACTGCGCTATCTATCTGCTGATTGCGGGTACCTATACGCCTTTCTTGCTGGTGGGGCTAAACTCACCGCTGTCGCGCGGCCTGATGATTGTTATCTGGAGCCTGGCGCTGCTGGGGATCCTGTTTAAGCTGACCATTGCGCACCGGTTTAAAGTGTTGTCGCTGGTCACCTATCTGACGATGGGCTGGCTGTCGCTGATTGTGGTGTATCAGCTGGCGATTAAGCTGGCGGTCGGCGGGGTAACGCTGCTGGCGGTGGGCGGTGTGGTCTACTCGCTGGGCGTTATTTTCTACGTCTGCAAGCGCATCCCATACAACCATGCCATCTGGCACGGCTTTGTGCTGGGCGGCAGCGTGTGCCACTTTTTGGCGATTTATTTGTACGTGGGGCAGGTTTAGTTTGTTGTTGGATGGCGGCTTCGCCTTACCCGACCTGGATTTGCACCCGTAGGCCCGGTAAGCGCAGCGCCACCGGGCGATACAGCATCACTCTTCCAGTGAATACGGTAGCGGCTCAATACTCAACGTATTCGCGTCGTCGCGCACGCGGAACACGCTGTCCGCTTCCATGTCGTTGTTCATTACAGCCTGTACCAAAAGACGGCCATCGTCCAACTGGACTGCGGCTAATACGGTACCGGTGCGGCGCCAGTTGTCGCCCATCTTCAGTTCTAAATCTTCACCTGCTTCCGGTACGCGGCTGGCATGGCCTGCCAGTGTCCACAACGCGCGTTTGTTTGCCCCACGGAATTTTGCACGCGCGACCATTTCCTGACCGGTGTAGCAGCCTTTTTTAAAGCTGATGCCCCCCAGCGCCTGCAGGTTAGTTGCCTGAGGAATAAACTGCGCGCTGTTGGCTGCGTCAATTACCGGCAGACCCGCTTCGATGTTCAGCGCCAGCCACTGCTGGCTGTTGTTGAGCTGCGCTTCGCCGCTCAGCGCCTCGGTCACGCGTTCGGCTGTTGCGGCATCCGTGACTAACAGGAAGCGCTCTGCCGGGTGTTCAAACCACAGGATGGAAGTTGCGCCCTCGCTGACCACCTGTTTTTCTGCATCCGGCAGTTCAGCAAACAGGTTTTTCAGCGCCGCACGCGCCTGGAAGCCCGCCACGCCCAGCAGAACATGTTCATCGTCCGGGGCGATGGTGACTTTGGAAAAGACCGCGTATTTTTTCAGTTCTTTGAGCTGCGCATCGCGCAGGCTGCGGCGCTCAATAAAGGCAAAACCGTCCTGACGGCGGAAGAGACGCAGGTTGCTCCACATTTTGCCCTTAGGATCGCAGTGCGCGGCCAGCAGATGCTGGTGTTCAGTCAACTGCGCAACATCCGCAGTCACCTGACCCTGCAAGTATTTTTCGGCGTCGGCGCCGGAGAGGGTTGCCAGCGCCCAGTCATCAAGAGAAATAAGCGTCAGCGGCAGACGCGCAGAGGCGGCGGGCTGGCGAGGAGAAAATGGTGTAAAGGCCATAACGGTATCCTGAATTGCTTAACGCTTTGATAATGCCTAATGGTAAAAGAGCCTGCAGGCATTGCAAGCGCTTTCAGCAGACCATTTGTGCCATAAACGGGTTATGCGTAACGCTACGCAAAATAGCGTAATCCGCTGTCTATGTAGGGATAATTCTGGAAGCCTGCTCGTCAAACGCAATATTCCAGTAATGAAACGGTCAAAAACACGTTACACTAGCTGGTGTCCCCGTAGAGAAATTAAGAACAGAAAACGGGGTACCGACTGTGCCAAACGTAATGCAGGAAACTGAACATGGATATTAACAACAAGGCCCGTATTCACTGGGCATGCCGTCGCGGAATGCGTGAACTTGATATTTCCATCATGCCTTTCTTCGAATATGAGTACGACAGCTTAAGCGATGATGATAAGCGTCTGTTTGTTCGCCTGCTTGAGTCTGACGATCCGGATTTATTCAACTGGCTGATGAACCACGGCAAACCCGCCGACACCGAGTTGCAACGGATGGTGCAATTAATTCAAACACGGAATCGGGAACGTGGTCCTGTGGCAATCTGATCTTCGCGTCTCGTGGCGCTCGCAGTGGATGTCTTTATTGCTCCACGGCCTGGTTGCGGCCATCGTTTTACTCATGCCGTGGCCGCTCAGCTATACGCCGCTGTGGCTGCTATTACTTTCGTTTGTTGTTTTTGACAGCGTACGCAGTCAGCGTCGCATTAACGCGCGTCAGGGCGAGATTAAGCTGCTGATGGATTCCCGCCTGCGCTGGCAGGGAAAAGAGTGGGATATTCTCGGTGTACCCTGGATGCTTAACGCCGGGATGATGTTACGGTTACGCAAAGTGGGGGGCGGACGTTGCCAGCACCTGTGGCTGGCGGCGGACAGTATGGACGCATCAGAATGGCGGGATCTGCGCCGGATGTTGCTGCAACAGCCGACGCAGGAGTAACGCGCGTCAGCTGAATTTTTCTGCCATTTCGCCGAGGATCTGCTCGCACCAGGCCTGCAGGCGCTCGTCGCTGAGATCGTACTGATTGGTTTCATCCAGCGCGAGCCCGACAAACAGCTCGCCATCGGCAATAATCGGCTTTTTACTGGTGAATTCATACCCTTCGGTTGGCCAGTAGCCGATAAACGCCGCCCCTTTTGGTGCCAGTTTATCGTGCAGCATGCCGAGTGCGTCCAGGAACCATTCGCCGTAGCCCAACTGGTCACCCATGCCGTACATCGCAATAATTTTACCGTCGAAATTGACTGAATCGAGCTGATCCCAGATGGCTTCCCAGTCTTCCTGTATCTCACCAAAATCCCAGGTTGGGATGCCCAGAATCAGCACATCGTACTGCTCCATCAAGGCGACCGAGTCATCTTTCAGGTTATGCAACGTCACCAGTTCCGGGCCAATGATGTCGCGAATTTTCTCCGCCGCCATTTCGGTGTAGCAGGTGCTGGAACCATAGAACAGACCAATATTCATCGCGTAACTATCTCAATTCTTGCTATGACTTTGCGCGTAGTGTACCAGAAATCGGTCGCAATCAGGCATAATGGCCTGACTGCAAAATCAAAGGGGCTGATGTGGAAAAGGATCTCGCACTCGTTGAACAGTTTCTCGACGCGCTGTGGCTGGAGAAAAATCTGGCCGAGAATACCCTCAGTGCCTACCGGCGCGATCTCACCATGCTGGTCGAGTGGCTGGCGCGTCGGGAGCTATCGCTTGCGAGCGCGCAAAGCGACGACCTGCAGGCGCTGCTCGCTGAACGCGTAGAAGGAGGGTACAAAGCCACCAGCTCTGCACGCTTGCTCAGCGCCATGCGTCGGCTTTTCCAGCATCTTTATCGGGAGAAGATTCGCGAAGACGATCCCAGCGCGCTGCTGGCGTCCCCGAAACTCCCGCAGCGGTTGCCGAAAGATCTCAGCGAAGCACAAGTTGAGAGATTATTACAGTCACCGGCTGTTGACCTGCCGCTGGAGTTACGCGATAAAGCCATGCTTGAGCTATTGTATGCTACCGGCTTGCGCGTTTCGGAACTGGTTGGCCTGACGATGAGCGACATCAGCCTGCGTCAGGGCGTGGTGCGCGTCATCGGTAAAGGAAACAAGGAAAGGCTGGTTCCGCTGGGAGAAGAGGCGGTTTACTGGCTGGAGACGTATCTTGAGCATGGCCGCCCCTGGCTGCTCAATGGCGCGTCTATCGATGTCCTGTTTCCGAGCCAGCGCGCGCAGCAGATGACGCGACAAACGTTCTGGCATCGCATCAAGCATTACGCCACACTGGCGGGTATCGACAGTGAAAAGCTTTCGCCGCACGTATTGCGTCACGCCTTCGCGACGCATCTGTTAAACCACGGCGCAGATTTACGCGTGGTGCAGATGCTTCTGGGACACAGCGATCTTTCAACGACGCAAATTTACACCCATGTCGCGACGGAACGCCTGCGGCAGCTACACCAACAGCACCACCCTCGTGCGTGAGTGCCGACAAATTGTAACAGGATCAATTATGAAAAAGTCTTTCGCGCTGTTCACCCTGCTGGCAGCCTCATTTACCGGCTTCGCCCATGCGGATGACGCCGCCATCAAACAGTCTCTGGCTAAGCTTGGCGTCACCAGCAGCGACATCCAGCCTGCGCCGGTTGCCGGTATGAAAACCGTACTGACCAACAGCGGCGTGCTGTACGTCACCGAAGATGGCAAACACTTTATTCAGGGACCGCTGTACGACGTGAGCGGCGCGCAGCCGGTGAACGTCACCAACCAGCTGCTGATGAAAAACCTGAACGCGCTCGAAAAAGAGATGATCGTCTATAAAGCGGCGCAGGAAAAACATGTGATTACCGTCTTCACCGACATCACCTGTGGCTACTGCCACAAGCTGCATGAACAGATGAAAGACTATAACGCGCTGGGCATTACCGTGCGTTACCTGGCCTTCCCGCGCGCAGGCGTACAGAGCAAGCCAGAGCAGGACATGAAAGCGATCTGGTGTGCCAAAGACCGCAACAAAGCGTTTGATGACGCGATGAACGGTAAAGACGTTAAGCCTGCCTCCTGCGACATCGACATTGCTAACCACTACGCGCTGGGCGTGCAGTTTGGCGTGAGCGGTACGCCAGCGATTGTCCTGAGTAACGGCTATGTTGTTCCGGGCTATCAGGGACCGAAAGAGATGAAAGAGTTTCTCGACGCGCACCAGAAACAGTTTGGTGGTAAATAATTCGCGTGAAAGCCCCCATCAAATTGCGCCGCCGCGAGGCGGTTGAACACGTTGATTTACCGGACGATCTCCCGCCGCTGCTAAAGCGCCTCTACGCCAGCCGCGGCGTGCGTCGCGCAGAGGATCTTGAGCGCAGCGTGAAAGGGATGCTGCCCTGGCAGCAGCTGAACGGTATCGAGAAAGCTACCGAAATGCTCTACAACGCGCTTCGTGAGGGAACGCGCATTGTGGTGGTAGGGGATTTCGACGCCGACGGCGCAACCAGCACCGCCCTGAGCGTACTCAGCCTGCGCGCGCTGGGCTGCGATAATGTCACCTATCTGGTGCCGAACCGCTTTGAAGACGGCTATGGCCTCAGCCCGGAGGTGGTCGATCAGGCCCATGCCCGCGGTGCGCAGATGATCATGACCGTCGACAACGGGATCTCCTCCCATGCGGGCGTCGATCATGCTCACGCTTTGGGGATCCCGGTGCTGGTCACCGATCATCACCTGCCCGGCGATACGCTCCCCGCAGCAGAAGCGATTATTAACCCCAACCTGCGCGACTGCGATTTCCCGTCGAAATCCCTCGCCGGCGTGGGCGTGGCGTTTTATCTGATGCTGGCGTTGCGTACTCTCTTACGCGATAAGGGCTGGTTCGAATCCCGCGGCATTGCCGTTCCAAACCTGGCCGAATACCTCGACCTGGTGGCGCTGGGCACCGTGGCGGACGTGGTACCTCTTGATGCCAATAACCGCATTTTGACCTGGCAGGGCTTAAGCCGTATTCGCGCGGGCAAGTGCCGTCCCGGAATTAAGGCGCTGCTGGAGATTGCCAACCGCGATCCGCTCAAGCTGGCGGCAAGCGACCTGGGCTTTGCCCTCGGGCCGCGTCTGAACGCTGCCGGAAGGCTGGACGATATGTCCGTCGGCGTGGCGCTGCTGCTGTGCGACAACATCGGTGAAGCGCGCGTGCTGGCCAACGAGCTGGACGCCCTGAACCAGACCCGTAAAGAGATTGAGCAGGGGATGCAGGCCGAAGCGCTGACCCTGTGCGAAAAACTTGAGCGCAGCGGCGATACGCTGCCGGGCGGGCTGGCAATGTACCACCCCGAGTGGCATCAGGGCGTGGTCGGCATTCTGGCGTCGCGCATTAAAGAGCGCTTCCACCGCCCGGTGATTGCGTTTGCGCCTGCGGGCGACGGCACGCTGAAAGGCTCTGGCCGTTCGATTCAGGGGCTGCACATGCGCGATGCGCTGGAGCGTCTGGATACGCTTTATCCCGGTCTGATGATTAAGTTTGGCGGTCACGCGATGGCGGCAGGCTTGTCGCTGGAAGAGGCAAAGTTCGACGAGTTCCAGCGCCTGTTTGGCGAGCTGGTCACCGAGTGGATTGACCCGGCGCTGCTGCAGGGCGAAGTGGTCTCTGACGGTGAGCTGACTGTCTCCGAAATGACGATGGAGGTCGCGCAGATGCTGCGCGATGCCGGTCCATGGGGGCAAATGTTCCCGGAACCGCTATTCGACGGGCGATTCCGCCTGCTGCAGCAGCGTATCGTCGGCGAACGTCACCTGAAAGTGATGGTTGAGCCGGTGGGCGGCGGACCGCTGCTGGACGGCATCGCCTTCAACGTTGACACCTCCATCTGGCCGGACAACGGCGTGCGCGAGGTCGAGCTGGCGTACAAACTGGATATCAACGAGTTTCGCGGTAACCGCACCCTTCAGATCATCATCGACAATATCTGGCCAATTTAGCGGCAGTAATCTCTATAAAAAAGGGCGTGGATTCGGTACAATCCCGCTCTTATCACCGCATTTTGACAAGTCCATAAAAGAAAACAGACCATGTTTGAAATTAATCCGGTAAAAAACCGTATTCAGGACCTCACGGAGCGCTCTGACGTTCTTAGGGGGTATCTTTGACTACGATGCCAAGAAAGAGCGTCTTGAAGAAGTAAACGCCGAGCTGGAACAGCCGGACGTCTGGAACGAACCTGAACGCGCACAGGCGCTGGGTAAAGAGCGTTCCTCTCTCGAAGCTATCGTAGATACGTTAGATCAAATGGCCCAGGGGCTGGAAGATGTTTCCGGTTTGCTGGAGCTGGCCGTCGAAGCCGACGACGAAGAAACCTTTAACGAAGCCGTGGCAGAACTCGACGGGCTGGAAGAGAAGCTGGCACAGCTGGAATTCCGTCGCATGTTCTCCGGCGAATACGACAGCGCTGACTGCTATCTCGATATTCAGGCAGGTTCTGGCGGTACCGAAGCGCAGGACTGGGCCAGCATGCTGACGCGTATGTATTTGCGTTGGGCGGAAGCGCGCGGCTTCAAAACCGAAATCATCGAAGAGTCTGAAGGTGAAGTGGCCGGTATTAAATCCGTCACTATCAAGATCATTGGCGACTACGCCTACGGCTGGCTGCGTACCGAAACCGGCGTTCACCGCCTGGTGCGTAAGAGCCCGTTCGACTCCGGTGGCCGTCGTCATACTTCCTTCAGCTCCGCGTTTGTTTACCCGGAAGTTGACGAAGATATCGATATCGAAATTAACCCGGCGGACCTGCGTATTGACGTTTACCGCGCGTCCGGCGCGGGTGGTCAGCACGTTAACCGTACGGAATCTGCGGTGCGTATTACCCACATTCCAACCGGGCTGGTAACACAGTGCCAGAACGACCGTTCCCAGCATAAGAACAAAGACCAGGCCATGAAGCAGATGAAAGCGAAGCTTTATGAGCTGGAGATGCAGAAGAAAAATGCTGAGAAACAGGCGATGGAAGACAACAAGTCCGACATCGGTTGGGGCAGCCAGATCCGTTCTTACGTCCTTGATGACTCCCGCATCAAAGACCTGCGTACCGGGGTTGAAACCCGCAACACGCAGGCGGTGCTGGACGGCAGCCTGGACCAATTTATCGAAGCAAGTTTGAAAGCAGGGTTATGAGGAACCAACATGTCTGAACAACAAGCACAGGGCGCTGACGCGGTAGTCGATCTTAACAACGAACTGAAAACCCGCCGCGAGAAACTGGCAGCGCTGCGCGAGCAGGGCGTGCCGTTCCCGAACGATTTTCGTCGTGACCACACCTCAGACCAACTGCACGCTGACTTCGACGGTAAAGAGAACGAAGAGCTGGAAGCGCTGAACATCGAAGTGGCCGTTGCAGGCCGTATGATGACCCGCCGTATCATGGGTAAAGCCTCCTTCGTGACCTTGCAGGACGTGGGTGGTCGTATTCAGCTGTACGTTTCCCGCGACGACCTGCCGGAAGGCATCTACAACGAGCAGTTCAAAAAGTGGGACCTGGGCGATATCCTGGGCGCGAAAGGTAAACTGTTTAAAACCAAAACCGGTGAACTGTCTATCCACTGCACCGAGCTGCGTCTGCTGACCAAAGCCCTCCGCCCGCTGCCGGACAAGTTCCACGGCCTGCAGGATCAGGAAGCGCGCTACCGTCAGCGTTACCTGGATCTCATCTCTAACGATGAATCCCGCAAGACCTTCAAAATTCGCTCCCAGATCATGGCCGGTATTCGCCAGTTCATGGTCAACCGCGACTTTATGGAAGTGGAAACCCCGATGATGCAGGTGATCCCTGGCGGCGCGTCTGCGCGTCCGTTCATCACCCATCACAATGCCCTGGACCTGGACATGTACCTGCGTATCGCGCCGGAACTGTACCTGAAGCGTCTGGTGGTCGGTGGTTTCGACCGCGTGTTTGAAATCAACCGTAACTTCCGTAACGAAGGTATCTCCGTTCGCCATAACCCAGAGTTCACCATGATGGAACTCTATATGGCGTACGCGGACTACAAAGATCTGATCGAGCTGACCGAATCCCTGTTCCGTACCCTGGCGCAGGACATTCTGGGCACCACGCAGGTTCCTTATGGTGAAGAAGTGTTCGACTTCGGCAAGCCGTTCGAAAAACTGACCATGCGCGAAGCGATCAAGAAATACCGTCCGGAAACCAACATGGCGGATCTGGATAACTTCGACTCTGCGAAGGCCATCGCTGAAAGCATCGGCATCAAGGTTGAGAAGAGCTGGGGTCTGGGCCGCATCGTGACCGAGATCTTCGAAGAAGTGGCGGAAGCGCACCTGATTCAGCCGACCTTCATTACCGAATACCCGGCGGAAGTCTCTCCGCTGGCGCGTCGTAATGACGAGAACCCGGAAATCACCGACCGTTTCGAATTCTTCATCGGCGGCCGTGAAATCGGCAACGGCTTTAGTGAGCTGAACGATGCGGAAGACCAGGCGCAGCGTTTCCAGGATCAGGTTGACGCGAAAGCAGCAGGCGATGACGAAGCGATGTTCTTCGACGAAGACTATGTGACCGCGCTGGAGCACGGCCTGCCGCCAACTGCAGGTCTGGGTATTGGTATCGACCGTATGGTGATGCTGTTCACCAACAGCCACACCATTCGTGACGTGATCCTGTTCCCGGCAATGCGCCCGGTGAAATAAGGCGTTACGTTGCTAAAAAAGCCCCGAAAGGGGCTTTTTTATTGCGCAGCGAACGCTCTCAGCGCGTCTCGCGCGACCGTTGCTTCCTGCACCATCCACGGGCTAAAGCTCCATGGGGCGGCGTCCAGTGCGCGGAATAACGACTCCAGCGTCACCCATTCAAATGCCATCACTTCATCATGGTTAATTCGCAGTTCGCTGGTGACGCGGGCAGCGAAGACGGGGCAAATCTCGTTTTCCACGATCCCGGAAGGATCCGTTTCGCGGTAGCGGAATTCTGAGGCGACAGGCGTAATCGCGGTAATTTCTGCGCCAATCTCATCGCGGCAGCGACGGATAATTGCCTCTTCCGTCCGTTCACCAGATTGAGGGTGACCGCAGACGGAGTTCGTCCAGACGCCCGGCCAGGCTTTTTTACTTAGTGCGCGTCGGGTTACCAGACACTCGCCTTCGGCGTTAAACAGCCAGGATGAGAACGCCAGATGCAGCGGGGTTTGGGCAGTATGCGCGGCGTATTTTTCCTGAGTGCCAATTACCATTCCCTGGTCATTAACCAAAATAACGTGTTCTTGAATACTCATTCATGCTCCAGTGCCAACGATGCGGATGGTTCTGCACCATCAACAGGGAGCATTATACGGCAATCTTATACGAACGGTTTGTTTCCAGGAGCGGAAAAGGGCTGACCCATATCTCTCCGGGCTGGTATCATAGTGCGCCATTCACGCTGACCGAGGATCTGTTTTGTTTGCAGGAAGCCTGACGAGAAACCCCATCATCGCCATCTTTTGCCTGACGCTGACGCTATTCCTGGCTGGCTGTTCAGGAAGCAAATCGTCGGATATGGGTAGCTATTCCGGTGCGGTCTATACCGTTAAGCGCGGGGATACGCTGTACCGGATTTCGCGCGCAACGGGGACCAGCGTGAAGGATCTGGCGCGCCTGAATAACATCTCTCCGCCGTACACCATCGAAGTCGGGCAAAAGCTCAAGGTGAACGGCAGTTCGTCCTCGGGCAAAAAATCCTCATCGAAAGGCAAAACCGCCAAAGTGACGCCGTCCTATCAGGTACCGCAATCGTCATGGCCGCCGGTTGGACAGCGCTGCTGGATTTGGCCTGCCAGCGGTAAAGTGGTCGCCCCTTACTCACTCTCTGAAGGTGGCAACAAGGGTATTGATATCGCCGCTGCGCGCGGTACGCCGGTTTATGCCTCCGGGGCAGGGAAGGTGGTTTATGTGGGTAACCAGCTTCGCGGCTACGGTAACCTCATCATGATTAAGCATGGCGAAGATTACATCACCGCCTACGCGCATAACGACACGATGCTGGTCAACAACGGCCAGAACGTGAAGGCGGGGCAGAAGATAGCCACCATGGGCAGCACCGGTACCGATTCGGTGAAGCTGCACTTCCAGATCCGCTATAAGGCGACGGCCATCGATCCGCAGCGTTACCTTCCTGCGCCCGGCAGCAAACCGAAGTGCTAAGTGATTATTTAATCGCCGGTTAGTTGTGAAGAGGCTTGTATGAAGGTGCGTAAGGTCTATAATGCCTTACGCACCTCAAAGCGGGCGTAGTTCAATGGTAGAACGAGAGCTTCCCAAGCTCTATACGAGGGTTCGATTCCCTTCGCCCGCTCCAGATCTCCTGATAAAGCAATAAGTTATAACTTATCAGTTAGTTACGTAGCCCTGCTTTAGCAGGTACAACTTAAACTACCCATTGTTCTACGCCCGTACCTGTCGCGCGATTGGTCTGTGGTACAAGAGAGCATATCATCACGCTGGCGGTGGTTCCTGGTTCTTACCGCGACAGCACAACAACGAACAAAAAGCCGCATACCTGGCATAACTCCCGAACAGATTGATCATACGCATTTAAGCCCGATGTGCGGCCTTTTGGCTGCTATTGTCTGAAATCTGATACATTGCACAAACATCATGTGGATTGCTGTAAAGTTCATCAGTATGATTGCTAGCACAATCAGCGATTGGGAAAGCACTTCTGGAAGATAAGGGACGAGACGATATGAAAGTGACTGATGAAGCTTTGTTACGTTCAGGGTTTACGCAGCCCGAATTGCAGAAGATAAAAAGCAATATTGAAAAATATGGAGGAACGCTTGGAGAGGCTATAAATGACCTTGCCAGGCGATTTGTTACCTTGGCGGGAGTGGTGGCTGTGTGTGCCTTAATCCTACTGCTACTTATCGTCTTCAGTTCACCTGATAGAGCATTTGCATGGGGGCTGGCGATGATCTTTGGGGTTGCCATTATGTCCTTCGCACAGCCGCCGGTAATTTCCTATAAATCCTGGCGTTACCGTAAAACTATCAAGGATTAACTGGTTCCATTTTCTGTTGTTAGTAGATCGAAAATCACTTTTGCTTTAACACCATAACCGACAATCTTCATTGTTAGTTTAGGAGTGCTCATTGTGCTGACTTTGCGATAGTAATCGTGTGGAAGCCAGCGGAATAATCTCCAGGCTCCAGTTTTTCGAGCGAATCCCACAATGCTGTACACACTGGCACCAAGAGTAACACCATTATAGAGAGCCAGGCCCGTGTTAGGATTAAATCCCATAAACTGGGCCGTATGCATCGCGGAGTCAGCAATGATACCTTGTGAGGGTTTATGTCCTGCTGGCTGATTAAAGTTGAGCACTTCTTTGGTTAATCCGTTCATTCCATCGGCAATCAGGACTGCCCCAGCCAGCATACCAATCGGCCCCATAGTGGATAACATCATAAAGCCACCAAAGAGAACCACGCCTGATAGCACCACATTTACAGCGGATATAACATAACCGACGATTTTATTATTTTCCTTAACAAATTCGACTTTCGCGTAAAGCTGTGCGGCTCTGGTTCTTAACAGGTGTTCTTGTTCTTGTAGATTATCTGTTTCGGCACGTAGATTTTTGATGCATGCAATGCATTCTTCATCGGTTTTAGCTCGTCGTGCTGTTTCAAATTCTTTATCTACAACCTGTTTTATCTCTTCGACAAACTTGATGCGTGTAAGACCATCTTGCAAATAGAATGCTGACAGGCGGTTTGCTGTATCGACGAGTTTCCGGGCTTCAAGATTCACCATGGTATCTGACCATGTTCTGTTCCAGCCCCTGTTGAGCAGCGCAATATCCATTAAAGACTCCTTCCCAAAATGTGTCTGGTCATTTTACGTGCAATAAGGTCGAAGACAACAGAAAATATTTTCACAACCCGCCCCCGTGGGGGGCCCGTTGCTTTATCCTTCCAGTTTACATTCTCCTGTTCAAAATATCCCCAGCTCTGTTGGTGATCTGCTAGACCGTCAGCCCAGGCCCTCGGTGAAAAGCGCTTTTCTTCGCCAAATATCGCTACTTGATGCCTTCAGCGACACGCCTCACTGCAACAAGCAGTGCAGTTACACAATGCTGCTTTGGGCTGACGCAAGGGAGATAACTTGATGTTTTGAAGTGCATCTATTCACTAATTGTACAGCTATTTAACATATTCATTGTTATGCGAACTAATAATGTGGTAGCTAAATTGAGATGTCCGCATCTGACCATATACATGTCCGTGCTATAGCCTCACTCCAGCGATCATTGCTTTCAAAGGATAAGACGCGGAATGGAGTGTTTCTCGATGAACGATGTGAACCGACTCGGGATCCTTCAGGACGTGATTGACCGTCGTCTTACTACACGTCCCGCGGCCAGCCGGCTCGGTACATTTACTTATGCTTGGGCAATGATAGATGCTTACAAAAAATAGCAATAATAAATTTTCCTGCAGAATGTGATGTTGGGCCATGTACATGAATTCTGTTTTGATGTGGCTCAAACTTACCATGCCATTCACAATAATGCGTGGTTTTGTTAATAACTATCTCTCTTTCTTTTCGACATTTTTCATTTTTTCTAACATCTGGTTTTTCAGGCGCTACACATAATCCTAAGGCTTGGAATCGTTCTTCAATTAGTTCATTGGTTGGCTTCTGACCTATTGTTGAATTAATTGTATCGGTAATATGTATCGCAGGAGGTGGAGCGGAATAAATCCAATTACCATAATCGTTGAATACTTCTAAATATTTTTTTAGTTTTTGATAAACAGAAGAATAGCCGCCTTCAAACGAGTCTATTCCGTCCCATACACCTTTGAAGAAATATAAATCAGGATAAAGATGGCTTGAAAGAATATGTAAGTTTTCCTGGGTATCCCTCACTGTCGATAATGCACACTCTCTCCAGAATGTTAAATTGCTTTTTTCAGAATTAACAAAGTAAATTTCTAATTGTCCATATGTTGACGAAACCGGAAGCTTTGATTTATCCCTGAGTGATATACAGGCGAAAGGGGTATTGTTAATTAAGTTATGATAAGCATAAGCATAATCAAGTCCGACAATTGCACCAGAACTATCAGTGACATCACTTTTTAGAAAGGTAGGGGGCCATAAATTTTCCGTATCCTCATAAAAACATCCACGATTTATATATGACGCTAATTCATCTTTGATTCCCTTGTCGATTTCAGCAGATTCTGGAGAGCAAAGGAATGTCCAAAGATCCATTCCCCTACATACATTTTTGCTCTGAAATTCATTACCGAAAAAGAATTCTTCTCCACGTTCCTTAGCGATATATAGCCTATCTAGGAAGTTTTCTAAAATATTAGCAATTTCTGGACATGAGAGATTTATAAAATCCCAGTCAGATGAATCAATAACGAATGACATTTTAAATTCTGCTCCGTCTAAATTTACCGAGAGTAGCTGTATCTAGTTGGTATTGATCGAAGAAAGAGTTTGGCCATCCAGATAAACCGCCATATTCAGTAAAATGTAACTCAGTAATTGATGGTTCTTTTTCGTTATTATCAAAAAATAAAACATTTGCATCTTTATGTGAAATGTTATTTTTAGCTGCTATAGATTTTCTTATACCATTAAGGACATGATCTGAGTGAGTCTCCACTAAAACCTGAACCCCTTTCGCAGATAACCAACCAATATACTCTCCAATTTTTGATTGGCCAGCAGGATGCAAATGAGCTTCTGGGTTTTCAATTATAAGCAGACCATTCTCTTTAATCACTAAACCTGCAAGAATTATTGGTAAAACATATGTTACCCCAAACCCCATGTTTGAAGCTTTAACCCACTCTCCATTTTCAACTTTGAATTGTAGTGAGGAAGATGTATTTGATCCATATTTTTCTGAGCGTACTTTAATAGGTCTAAAAATTTCAGAAAGCCATCTTTCCAATTGGTAGTTCAAAAAAACAGCTTCATTTTCTGGAGTGTCAGGATGAGTTCTGGAGGCGTGATTAATAGGCATTAAACCAATGCTATCTATAAGCTGTGCACAATATTCCCCTCTAATTCCAAGCTCTAGTTCTTGATGATGCTTTGACGTGAATTTATATTCCGCTTTTGGGCCAAATCGTTCCGCTGACAAATATATAAATGATCTGTTTTCTGTATTAAAATACTCTCCAGAGTAAAAATACTTCACATCCAAATATAAAGAAAATAAATTTGAAGATGTAAATTTGAACTCACCATGCACTCCATTATTAAATTCAAGGGAGATATCAATCTCTTCCTTTCCATTACGCCAGTTCATTATATCTTGTACTGTCCCAAGATCAACGCCATAAGCGGTGTCTAATGGTACTGTATTGTGACCTTTAGAGGCTTCATGAGATAACAAAATTGCTTGAATAAGTGATGATTTACCTGCACCATTTACTCCAGCTAAAATTGTTAGATTTTTTAGTGGAAAGGTTTCACAAATGAATCGCTTGAAACCTTCAATCTTAACTGTTTTAATCATTAAGTATACTCTTTAATTCATTTATTGGTTTGGTTAATCTTGCTATTACCGCGCTAGGTGAACCGGTGCTCACAGTTACAGACTTCAGATAGTTCTCATCTTTGAATAGCTCAAGTAAGGATTGTTTTACTTCCTCTTTCTTATCTATAAGTTTGTTATAAGGAAATAAAGACAAAGCGATACTTTGAGATTCAAAAATAGCTCTATTTATAGGCCCTCGTTTTTTACCTTCTTCTATTCTTCGAAATGCGTTATCGCCAAGAATATCATATGCACTTCTCATCGACGATATGAAGCTTTGATAAAGTAAATCTAACTCATCGTCACTAATAGGGGCTAGATCCGACTCCTCAGATTTTCTTCCATCAAGCCGACGTGTAAAATCAATCAAAAAACGGTCTAAGCTTGCATAATTTCTATACTCATCAATAGAAGTCATTTTGAATGCGCAATACCGTAAGACCAACTCCTGATTAGTCATACGTCCGCTATCGCGTACTTTTATACCATCTACTGAATTCCAAAAATTCCAGCCGGTAGCATTATCAAAAAAGTCATTCTCTGAAAGTAATTTCAAATATTCTCTTGCACGTGATGTGCTCATAGCATGTCTTATTTCTTGCGGCTTGAGCGGGCTGCCTAAGGTATTTACCCTGCTAAATATATCGTATTTAATACCATTGGGTGTTGATGGCTCTATTACATGAACTACAATTTGAGTAGCCCTGAAACGCCTCAATTCTAGAGAAGGGAGGTTTTCAAAATTAATTCCATCTAAATGCTTAAGATACTCTAAATGTTGGGATTGCAATGAATATAAATTATTCATGAAAGAAGATATAGTACTTAATCTTTGCACTCCATCGACTATCTGAAATGATCCGTCAGATTCCTGATTGAAATAGAAAGCTGGCAAAGGAATGCCTAATAATACCGATTCAATCAATCTAATCTTTTGTTGAGTGCTCCAGACGTAATCACGCTGGAAGTCGGGTGAGAGATCAATATCCTTATCGTTTATTTGGTCCACTACTTCACGTAGGGAAAAATGCTTTGTTGTAATTCTTATTTTTTCAGGATCCCAAGGATGTGCAGATGGAGAATCATCAAATTTCTCCATTTCGACTTTCAGTTCCTTGTCTATGGGTACTACAACATTAGCGTTCGCTTCGTCAAATTCTTCATCAGCAATCATTTTTTATCTCACATAACTAAGCTTGTATTTTACATTATATCTTTAAAAATTTGCTCTGGAAAACCCGTGTATGCTTTTGTTCTAAAACATCTAAAATTTTGTTTTCTACTTACTAAAATGTACCTTTGAAAAGTAGACACTTTGCGGTACGCTTTTCGGTATCACTTACCTCGGTATTTCACGCAGCGCGCCGGAGGACTTCCGCCCCGGACGGGGCCCTGAATGCCCCTGATATCTGATGCTCCGGAGCTTAACCTGTCGCCAGTTGTCATTCTGCCCAATGAGAATTTCATGCCGATGCTGCCCGGAGGTAAAGGCCCGGTTAATCCTGCCCGGACCTATCTGCTTTCCCTCAACTCCGCCCGTAGCTGGCAGACCATGGCCTCGTTCTTTGGCATTGTCGCCGGCATGCTCGGGGCCGCTTCCCTGAGTCCTGCAACTGAGGCAGCCTTAGGCGCCGTCAGTGCCACTGCCACCAATTTCGACAGCCCAGGGCATCCCGCAATGTCTGTAAGCCGGGCAGACGTTGTTGACATCGGAAAAGTAACATTAATTAAATATTTGAGTGTGAGATTACATGCTCTCACCCTGTCAAAGCAAAAAAGGCCGCATCCCGCAGCCTTTTCCTCTTAAATTCACCCTTTCGGGAACACCCAAACATGCTTCTCCGGCAGCGAAAGATGGCAGTGCTGCGGATCCCGAACCTCCTGCCCGTACGCGCGAATGACAAAATCATCTCCCGGCGTGCGGAACAGGTACTCCCAGCGGTCGCCAAGATACATGCTGGTGAGCAGCGGCAGTTCAAGCTGATTTTCCCCTGGCCCCTCAACCACTGCCACGCGTTCGACCCGGATCACCGCCGTAGCGTCATTACCGCTCTGTACCCCTTCGCCCGCCTGGCCCCACAGCACCCAGCCTTTCCCTTCGATACGCGCTCTGCCGTCGCGCACTTCGGTGACCTTGCCGTGCAGGCGGTTGTTGCTGCCCATAAACTCGGCGGTGAACAGCGTTTTCGGCGAGCCGTACATCTCCTGCGGCGTGCCCTGTTGCTCAATTTTGCCGTTGTTAAGCAGCAGGATGCGGTCGGATATGGACATCGCTTCGTTCTGATCGTGCGTCACCATCAGCGCGGATAACCCGAGCTTGATAATCAGCTCGCGCAGGAACACGCGGGCCTCTTCGCGCAGCTTGGCGTCGAGGTTGGAAAGCGGCTCGTCCAGCAAAATCACCGGTGGGTTGTACACCAGCGCCCGGCCAATCGCCACGCGCTGCTGTTGCCCGCCGGAGAGCTGGTGCGGGTGACGTTTGCCAAGATGGCCCAGACCCAGCTGGTCCAGCACGTCCTGTACGCGCTGCTGGATCTCTTTGGCCGGAACTTTACGCAGCTTGAGCGGATAGGCCACGTTCTCAAACACGGTTTTGTGCGGCCACAGGGCATAGGATTGGAACACCAGCCCCAGGTTACGCTCTTCTGCCGGGATCTCACTGCGCGGCGTGCCGTCGTAAACTTTATTGTTGCCAATGACAATTGACCCCTGCGTCGGTTTTTCCAGACCCGCGACGGCACGCAGCAGGGTGGTTTTACCGCTGCCGGAGGGGCCTAACAAGGAGACCACTTCGCCGCGCTTCAGGTTCATAGAGACACCTTTTAAAACAGGATTGTCGCCGTAGGTTAAGTGCAGATCGTCAACCGCTAATTCAATCATGTATTTTCACTCCGAAACGAAGGGCAATGCCCAGACCTACCACGACCAGCAGGATGTTAATGAAAGAGAGCGCCGCCACGATATCAATGGCACCCGCGGCCCAGAGGGAAACCAGCATTGAACCGATGGTCTCCGTGCCGGGGGAAAGCAGATACACACCCGTTGAGTATTCGCGCTCAAAGATCAAAAACATCAGCAGCCACGAACCAATAAGACCGTAGCGGGAGAGGGGAATGGTCACATGGCGGGTGATCTGCCCGCGCGTCGCCCCGGTGCTGCGCGCGGCTTCTTCAAGCTCTGGCCCCACCTGCAGCAGCGTGGAAGAGATAAGCCTCAGCCCGTAAGCCATCCACACCACGGTATAGGCCAGCCAGACGCTGAAAATGGTGCTGCGCAGCGAACGCAGCCAGACGATGACGTTCTCGCGCATCCAGTCGGTCCAGGCGAACCCGGAAAGCCAGCCGGATTTCAGCGAGTTGTCCAGCCACATCGGCAGGAACAGGAACACCCACAGGAACGCCAGACCGGCAAGCAGGCCAGGCACGGCGCGCGGCACCAGCACGCTGTAGTCCAGGAAGCGCGTGGTGTTATCCGGTTTACGGTGCATCGCAATCCCGACGAACAGGTAGCACGCCACGGCCAGCGCGCCGCCAATCACCCCAATTGCCATGGAGTTGACGATGGCGCGCAGCAGGTTGGGCTGTGCCCAGATGGTGCGGAAAGTGCTCAGCGAAAGCTCATCCCACAGCGAAACGCCCACACCCCAGTTGGAGATAAACGCGCGCAGCACCACGCCGAGCAGCGGCACGCCGATGGTGACGGTGAGCCAGAAGGCAACCACCGCCCCGGCAACCCAGCGCCATTTGCCCAGCGGTAACGCGCGAGCCTGTGAGGCTTTCCCTTTCATAGTGACGAAGCGGTTGGCGGTGCGCATCAGACGACGCTGGAGCATCACCAGCGGGATGGTGATGCAAATCAGCACCACGGCAACCGCCGCCATCAGGTGATAGGAAGGCGTGCCGAGCTTGTTCGTCAGCTGGTACAGGTAGGTTGCCAGCACCATATTGCCTTCCGGATCGCCGAGCACCAGCATCAGGCCAAATACTTCCAGCCCGAGGAAGAACAGCAGCACGATGGCGTACAGGATCGACGGGCGCACCATCGGCAGGCTGACGGAGGTCATCACCTGCAGCGGAGAGGCACCCGCAATGCGCGCGGCTTCTTCCACATCAGAGCCGACGCTGCGCAGCGCGGATGAAATATAGAGATAGGCATGCGGCACGTGCGTCAGGCCAGCAATGACCACGATGCTCGACATATCGTAGATGTTCCACGGCACAAAGCCGATCAGCGCCTGCGCCCACAGGGACAGAAAGCCCACGGGACCGGCAGCCACCACATAGCCAAAGCCGAGCACCATCGGCGATACGAAAATGGGGACCAGGATCAGCGGTTCAATCAGGCGGCGGCCGGGCAGGTCGGTGCGAACCATCAGAAACGCCAGCACGCCACCCAGCGGAATGGCGATGATGACCAGCCCGAAGGCGAGAATAAAACCGCTTCTCAGGGCCTTATAGAAATCAGGGTCGGTGAAGATAAAGCCAAATGATTCAAGGCTCCACTCTTTTGCCGGAGAAAAGAACGGAGCGGACAGGAAGCTCTGTATCACGATAAATGACAGCGGCGTGTAGATAACCAGAGCGGTTATCAGCACGACGATGCCGCGCGGCAGGCTTTGCCACTTTCTGCGTAATGTATTCATGGGGTATCCCTGGTGTTGCAGCCCAATAAAACGAACTCAGTCGACAGGGAGCGCGACGGCGTGCGCCGCGCCCGAACGCTTATTTGGCGGCGGCTGCACGCCACTCTTTGATGTACTCCAGGCGTTTTTTCGGCTGCAGGTACTCCAGCAGCGTTTCATCAACCGGGATCGGCTTCAGCGCGTTACCGAGGATTTTGGTCAGGCCGTCAATATCATTTTTGCCTTCGATATCGTTACGGATGGAGGGAATATCCGCCTGACTGGCCAGAATGCTTTGCCCTTTTTCAGACAGCACATAGTCCAGCCACAGTTTTGCCGCATTGCTGTTTTGCGCCTGCTGGCTGATGAACGACACGCGCGAGAGCACCAGCGTGTAATCTTTCGGGTACGAAATGCCGAGAGAAGGATCGTTCTTCGCGCGGGCTTCAGCATAGGATCCGAGGATGTTAAAGCCGATCAGGTTTTCACCGGAGGAAACCCTCTCCATCATGGTGCCCGTTGATGACTGCACCGCTAAGCCGCCTTTGGCGACGTCGGCCAGGGTTTTAAAGTAGTTTGGATCGGCCTTGTGATCCTGCACGGAAAGCATAAAGCCAAGACCCGATTTTTCGATGTCGTAGGTGGTGACTTTGCTCTTGAATTTGTCCGTCTGGCTGGCAATCAGCTTCGCCAGCGCGGCGTGAGAATCCGGCACGTCGCCAGCCGGGATCAGACGCTTGTTGTAGATAAAGACCACTGGCTCATAGGTGGTGCCGTATGCCTTATCTTTCCAAACTGCCCATTTCGGCAGCTGACTTTGCTCCGGCGATTTGTACTCCATGGCGTAGTCGGTGGCGAGTTTCAGCCCGGTGTCCATTGAGGAGCTCCAGACCACGTCGCCGCTACCGCCACCGGAGGCCTGTTCGCTGATAAAACGGTTGTACAGCTCGGTGCTGTTCATGTCGTTGTATTCAACTTTGATGCCCGGGTAGGTTTTTTCGAAACCCGCAATCAGCGGCCCGGCGGCTTTGGTGTCGGTGGTGGAGTAAATCACCACCTTGCCCTCTTTGGTGGCGGCATCGACAACTTTTTGATACTCAGCAGGATAGCCCTGCGGCAGGGCAGAGAGTGCAGAAGCAGAGAACAGGACGGTAGCGGTAAGCAGAGAAATTCGGAACGTGTTCGACATTATAGTTAACCTTTTAGTTACATTTGAGGAACTAATTGTCAACATAGCGTAAAGCGCGCCTCCGACAATAGGGAGGCGCGGGCAATGATTCCGAAGTGTGACTGTCACCATCGTTTCAGCAATTAACACCATAAAATCCGCGAACGTTTGCCTGCGAACGGTTTCGGATTACGGTTTATCGTCGGCTTTGCGGTATAGCCGCCGTGGATGACCAATATTGCCATACAGCATTTCGACGATGATTAACCCGCTCTCCACGCAGTATTCCAGGTAGCGACGCCCCGTGGTTTTGCTGATCCCCACGTTTTCCACCACCTCTTCAACCGACATCGCGCTGTCGGGATGTTCGGCGAACAGGCGTTTAATCCTTTCCAGCGTTTGGGGTTCAATGCCCTTCGTCGACGGCGTAATGGAGGCTTCCGCGGCAGGCAGATTAAACAGACGATCCAGCGCGTGCTGGTCGACCACCTTCACCTGCTGCACGGTGTGGACGAAGCGCATAAACCGCTCCAGCGAGGCGTGCAGGCGCTGGAAAAAGACGGGCTTGATCAGGTAGTCAAACGCGCCGCTGCGCATGGCATGGCTGCAGGTCTGCATATCGCTGGCGGCGGTGATGAAGATCACCGAGCATTCATAGCTTTTCAGCAGCGGGTTATCGATGAGCTCCACGCCTTTACCGTCCGGGAGATAGTTGTCCAGCAGGATAAGCCGCGGCTGATGCTGACGAATCAGGCTACATGCCTGCTCAATCGACGCGGCGATGCCCACCACGCGCAAGTGGAAATTCTGCTCAATATACTCGCGATGCAGTTCCGCCAGGTGCGGTTCATCTTCAACGATCACAACGTCAAGTGGTTGGGTCATGCTGTTGTCCATTGGGAATAAACACAGAAAAAATGGTGCCCTGCGGCGTGTTGTCGGCGATCTCTATGCTGCCGCCCGCTTTCCTGATATAGCCTGCCACCAGAAACAGGCCAATACCGTGCTCGGTACCCACAATGTCGTTTTCACTTTCCGGTTTGCTGCTGAAACCCTGGCGGAAAATGTGTGGCTTCACCGCCTCATTTACACCGCAGCCTCTGTCTGCCACCTCTATCAACAACTCCTGGTTGCGGTCAGAAATGTAGAGTTCCACTGGCGCGGGGACCGGTGCCTTAAGGGTCGCGTCCACCGCGTTATCCAGCAGGTTACCAATAATGGACATCAGCTCCGTTTCGTTGAGCGTGCCGGGCATGCGGGTGAGCTGGCAGGCCGGGTCAAACTGCAGTTCAACGCCTTTTTCGCGCGCGCTGACGTATTTTCCTAACAGCAGCCCGCACAGGGCCGGAGAGGAAAAATGGGCCGAAACGAAGTCCAGCACGCGCTGCGCGCCTTCTGACTGCATCTGGATGTAACGGATCGCCTCGTCATAGTGTTTCATCTGCAGCAGCCCCACCAGCGTCGCGGTCCAGTTCAGCTGCTCGTGGCGCATAATGCGCAGGTTGTCCGCATAGCGCTTGATCTGGCTCAGTTGGCTGCTGAGGGTGTTAATGTCGTTTTTGTCGCGAAAGCTGTACACCCAGCCGCTTTCAACGCCGGGTTCGACCTCAATCGCCACGCGGTTAACGATCACCTCTCGCTGGTTAAGCACTGCGATTTGGTCGTGGCGACCAGCGCTTACCGAGGCGTAGCGCTGGGATAAAAAGCCCGGCGACGTCTGCAGAACGTCTTCCAGCGGTTTGCCGATAAGTTCTTTCTCACTTTGATGAATATCGAGCATCTCCCTGGCTGCCCGGTTAATTAAAATCAGCTGCTTCTCTTCATTGATGGCAAATACCCCCTCGTACATCGCTTCTAATAACGCGCGTTGCTGCAAAACCAGCTGGGCGATATCTTTCGGCTCAAGGCGGAACATCTGCTTTTTAAGATTGCGGGTAAACAGCCAGGAGAAAATAAACAGCAACAGCAGAAGGGCAATACCGTACAGTCCAGCCTGCCAGAGAATGCGGGCGTTAATATTGGCGATATACGAGGTCAGATAGCCGACCGAGACGATGCCAATGACCTGATGCTGCGCATTAAAGATTGGCGCTTTGCTGCGCAGCGACACCCCAATCCCGCCCTGACGCACGGAAATAATGGTTTTGCCTTTTAACACCTCCGCATTATCCCCTCCAATCATCGGTAAATTAATGCGCTCCGGTGATTCCGAATGATAAAGGTGCTGTTCCCGGGTATCGCCAATCACAATATAGCTGGCATCGCTTTCGGCACGCAGCGGCTGTATTAAGCGGGCGATACCGGGGATATCTCTGGCTGCCACCATTTCCGCCAGACCCGGTATCAGGGCGATTTCACTGGCCTGTACCCGGGCGCGCTGGCCCAAATCGTGGTGTAGCTGTCGGTCAATAAAATGAAACAGGATCGTTCCCAGCAGAACTAACAGCAGGCAGGAGAAGCACACCAGCGCTAAAAACAGCTTTACCTGAAAAGAGAGTCTGCGTTTCATTCCACCTGTGCTAGCCCTATGAAAGTGAGAGATTTGCGGAGCCTGACATGTGCCAATAGCGGACGCAATCTGGCGAGAAAAGAGTTGTGACCTGGCTTTTCGTTTTCGGCGTTATAGCCATCAGGATCCCGTAAGGCTATGCTTCATTCAGCACGATAATAATTACAGAGGCAATGTCATGGATAAAGAACTACTGGATGAGGGGTACCGGGCCTATACCGGCGAGAAAATTGACGTTTACTTTAATACCGGGATCTGCAAACACTCAGGTAATTGCGTGCGTGGGAGCGCAAAGCTGTTTAATCTGAAACGTAAGCCGTGGATCATTCCCGATGAAGTGGACGTTGAAACGGTTGTACGCGTGATTGATACCTGCCCGAGCGGTGCGCTGAAGTATCGCCAAAAATAAGCGAGGAACCATGGATATTCTGGAAGGCCATAACAAGTTTTACGTGAATGATGAGAACGGCAACCAGGTCGCGGAGATTGTCTTCGTGCCGACCGGCGAGCACCTGAGCATTATCGAGCACACCGATGTGGATGAGAGCCTGAAAGGGCAGGGCGTCGGTAAACAGCTGGTGGCGAAAGTGGTGGAGAAGATGCGCGGTGAGAACCGCAAAATTATTCCGCTGTGCCCGTTTGCGAAGCATGAGTTTGATAAGACGCGGGAATATGACGATATTCGGGCCTAAATAACGCGCCCGGCAGCACGCCGGGCACGAGTACGTCTAGCCAACAAACATCACCGACACGCACAGCACGCCGACGATCAGCGTCAGCAGGCTGCCAATGGAGCGGTACGGTTTCAGGGAAGGGATCAGATACGTCGACAGCGTCGGCATGATAAACAGGATCATGGCGATAAGCGGGCCGCTGATGGCGTAAATCATTGAGATGGCGTTCGGGTTAATGCAGCAGACCGCAAAGGTGATTAACGACACCCCCATAATGGAAATCGCGCGGTTAAAGGCGCGGCTCTTTTTAATCCCCACCTGATTAAGCGACGACTTCACGATCTCCGTCGCCCCTTCAATCACCCCAAAATAGGTGCCGAGGAACGATTTCGACATCGCTACGATCGCCACGATAATCCCGGAAATGCCGAGCCAGGCTGGGGAAGACGGCATCATCGACAGCGCTGACAGAATCGTCACCCCCTGCTCTTTGGCGGCCATAATATAGGACGGTGGAATAGAGAGCAGGCAGCTGAAGACAAAGAACAGCACGCTCAGGCAGATAATCAGGTACGCCACCTTCATGATCTTCTTGCATTTATCCATGGCACCGTCGGCAAATTTCTCGCGACGGTCAACGGCAAACGTTGAGATAATCGGGGTATGGCTAAAGGCAAACACCATCACCGGAATTGAAATCCATACCTGATGCAGCGTTTGGCGATCGAAAGCCATCTGGCTGGTGAGCAACGAGGGCTGCCAGCTTCCGGTGAGATAGATCGAGACAAACAGGAAATAGGCAATCAGCGGAAACACCAGGAAGCCCATCACTTTTATCGTGATATGCCGTCCCATCAGGAAAATCAGATTCAATACCAGCACCACCCCCAGGCTGACCAGCACGCGAACGGCGGTATCCACCGTCAGGTGTTTTGCCAGCTGCTCGGTTAACGAGTTGGTAATGGCCACCGCATAAATCTGCACCACCACAAAAAAGGCGATGAAATAGAGCGTGGTGATCAGATTGCCAATCTTCTTACCATAGTAGTGGGAGACGGCGCCGGTGATCCCTTCATTACCTTTTGTGTTTGACGAGAGAATAAATTGCGCCAGCGCCCGGTGCGGCCAGTAGGTTAACGGATAGGCCACGAGGGCGGTGATAAACAGGACAATAGCGCCTGCGGAGCCCAGCTGAATGGGCAAGAACAGCGTTCCTGCGCCCACGGCCGTGCCATAGAGAGCGAAACTCCAGAGAGTCTCATCTTTTGACCAAATTTTCGACATTAGAGCAACGTTTCAACTAACAAACCATCAGAATGGCGTGCAATTTACCATAGTTATGCCTGAAGAGCGCAGTTGCTTCGACGGAGTTTGGCCGGAACAGGCGTCCGGCCAGCGAGGGTTTAGCCTGCCAGAGCGCGTCGTTGCTGGCGACGCTTAAGGAATTTCTCACGCAGGTTATCGTATGCCCAGTTATAGAACATGGTGTATGGCAGGAAGAACAGGAAGAAACCAATTTCTAACGTGAATGCCTCAAGCAGGGTCACGCCCAGCACGGCGGCGACAATCGACACGCCGATTACAATAAATCCGCATTCGAACCCCAGGGCGTGCAGCGCGCGCACTTTTGCCGTACGTTTTACGCGCTGGACAGGCCAGAAACGGTCGAAGCCGAAGTTATAGATAATGTTCCAGAGCATGGCGGTGGTAGCCAGGATAATGGTTAACCCACCCATCTCCACCACCGAGCGCTGCATCAGCCATGCCGCCGTGGGGGCGAGAATTGCCGTGGCAATCCCTTCGAAACAGACAGCATGAAAGATCCGCTCCGGCAGCTTACGTTGGAGTGCATCCTGATGTTGCATAGTGTAGACCTCATTTATTCACCGGTATGGGCGTTGATGCAGCCTATTTTTATCGCTAAAGCTGATATATTAAAGATAGTATCCATCGATAAAGTAGATAGTTTATGCGCTATTCACCTGAAGCTCTTACCGCATTTGTTGAGACCGTTGCGGCAGGCTCTTTCTCTGCTGCCGCGCGCAGGCTGCGTAAAAGCCAGTCGACGATCAGCACCTCCATTGCCAATCTTGAAGCCGATCTGGGTTTCGAACTGTTTGACCGCTCGGCGCGCCAGCCGGTGTTAACGGTCCAGGGAGAACAGGTGCTGGGCTATGTGCAGGCCATCCTCGCCGCCAGCACGCGGCTGGATGAGCTGGCGGTGTCGTTAACGGCACAAACGGAGGCGCGTCTGACGTTTGTTCTCTCCGATACCCTCAACCCCGACGTGCTTGAAGATCTGATGAAGCAGTTTGACGCTCGCTTTCCCCACACGGAATTCGAATGCCTGATTGGCGAGGAAGAGGACGTGATCGATCTGCTGCAAAAGGAGCGCGCGCAGGTGGGGCTGACGGAAGCGCGAGACGGTTATCCAACGGATATTGGCGCTACCCGGCTGCCGGTGCAGACCCGAATGGCGATATATGCCGCGACCACGCATCCGCTCGCCGGACAACACGAGGTGCAGAGCGACGAGCTGCACGGCTGGCGGGAGCTGAGGCTCAGCACCTACCTTGAGCGCGAGGCTGAGATCGCGCGCGGGCCCGTCTGGTCAGCGCCGAACTACCTGTTACTGTTGAGTATGGCCGTCCAGGGGTTCGGCTGGTGCGTGCTGCCGTGCGCGCTGGTGGATGAATTCGCCGCTGCGAAGTCGCTGGTACAGCTCAATGTTCCCGGCTGGCCACGGGCGATCGGCATCGATCTGCTGTGGAATAAACGATCCCCTCCCGGCGTGGCCGGAAGCTGGCTGCGGCAGTATCTGCAGGATGCACGCTAATCCTTGTGATTAAACTCACTATTTTTAAACAATTAAGATAATTGCCAGTAACAATCCTCTACTATCGTCATGTCATTTAACACAGAGGTCGTGATGAAAGATGTCGTAATAGTGGGTGCGTTGCGTACGGCTATCGGCTGTTTTCAGGGAGCGCTTGCGCGTCACTCGGCGGTTGACCTGGGCAGCGTGGTCGTTAAAGCGCTGGTGGAACGTAGCGGGATCGCAGCCCATGAAGTTGATGAGGTGATCCTGGGGCAGGTTCTCACGGCCGGTGCCGGGCAAAACCCTGCGCGTCAGGCGGCGCTGAAGGGTGGGCTGCCCAATACCGTCTCCGCCATTACCATCAACGACGTCTGTGGTTCAGGGTTAAAAGCGCTGCATCTCGCCACCCAGGCCATTCAGTGCGGTGAAGCGGATGTGGTTATAGCTGGCGGACAAGAGAACATGAGCCGCGCGCCGCACGTTCTCACCGATAGCCGAACCGGCGCGCAGCTGGGTAACAGCCAGCTGCTCGACAGCCTCGTGCATGACGGGCTGTGGGATGCGTTCAACGACTATCATATGGGCGTGACGGCAGAAAACCTGGCGCGCGAGTACGGCATTAGCCGCGAATTGCAGGACGCCTATGCGCTCAGTTCGCAGCAAAAAGCGCGTGCCGCGATTGATTCCGGTCGCTTTCGCGACGAGATTGTCCCGGTCAGCACGCAGCGTCAGAACGGCGAGGCGATCGTCGTCGATACTGATGAACAGCCGCGCACGGATGCCAGTGCGGAAGGCCTGGCGAGACTGAATCCCGCGTTTGAAACGCAGGGCTCGGTCACCGCGGGCAATGCCTCGTCCATTAACGACGGTGCCGCCGCCGTGATGATGATGAGCGAAAGCAAAGCCCTTGAGCTCGATCTCCCCGTGCTGGCCCGCATTAAGGCGTTTGCCAGCGTGGGCGTGGATCCAGCATTGATGGGGATTGCGCCGGTCTACGCTACCCGTCGCTGCCTGGAGCGCGCAGGGTGGCAGCTTTCGGATGTCGATCTGATCGAAGTGAACGAAGCCTTTGCCGCGCAGGCGATCTCGGTCGGCAAAATGCTGGAGTGGGATCCGCTGCGGGTCAACGTGAACGGCGGTGCAATTGCGTTAGGGCATCCCATCGGCGCGTCCGGCTGCCGAATCCTGGTTTCGCTGGTCCACGAAATGAAAAAGCGAAACGCGCGAAAAGGGATCGCTACCCTCTGTATAGGCGGCGGACAGGGCGTGGCGCTCGCCATCGAACGCTAGTTTCTCCTCCCTTAAAAAACCTCCTTCGGGAGGTTTTTTTATCGTGTTCTTCTCTTCATGGTAAGTAATCGTGATCCGCGCGTCATTTCTGTTATAAACAAAAATAAAAAATGAAACGTTGTTTTAATTGCAATTGAAAACCCTATTTTATGCCGCTAGTATGTGCTCATCATAAAACGAAACGTCGTTTCGTTTAATTTCTGCCTTCGGGCATGACCACATCTGGAGGTTACCGTGGACGTCAGACAAAGCATCCACAGCGCGCACGCCAAAACGCTGGATACTCAGGGACTGCGCAGCGAGTTTTTAATTGAGCAGGTGTTCGAAGCCGATAAGTACACCATGGTCTATAGCCACATCGACCGCATTATCGTGGGCGGCATTATGCCGGTGGCGAAAACCGTCTCCGTGGGCGGTGAAGTAGGCAAGCAGCTGGGCGTAAGCTACTTCCTGGAGCGTCGTGAACTGGGCGTGATTAATATTGGCGGGCCGGGCACGATTACCGTGGACGGCCAGTGCTACGAGATTGGCCACCGCGACGGGCTGTACGTCGGCAAAGGGGCGAAAGAGGTGGTCTTTGCCAGCATCGACGGCAGTAAACCCGCGAAGTTTTACTACAACTGCGCCCCGGCGCACACCACTTATCCAACCAAAAAAGTAACGCCCGCTGACGTTGCGCCCGTGACGCTGGGCGACAACCTCACCAGCAACCGCCGCACCATCAATAAATACTTCGTGCCGGATGTGCTGGAAACCTGCCAGCTCAGCATGGGTCTGACCGAGCTTGCGCCAGGCAACCTGTGGAACACCATGCCGTGCCATACCCACGAACGCCGCATGGAAGTCTACTTCTACTTCAACATGGATGAAGACGCCTGCGTGTTCCACATGATGGGACAGCCACAGGAAACTCGCCATATCGTCATGCATAACGAGCAGGCGGTGATTTCACCCAGCTGGTCTATTCACTCCGGCGTGGGGACGAAAGCCTATACCTTCATCTGGGGGATGGTTGGAGAAAACCAGGTCTTCGATGACATGGACCACGTCGCGGTTAAGGATCTGCGCTAGTCGCGGGCAGTTAAGCATACATCTGCCTGTTGATGACAGGCGCTGAAAGAGTAAGGAACAAACATGATTCTGGATGCATTTTCTCTGCAGGGTAAAGTGGCCGTGGTTTCCGGGTGTGACACCGGACTGGGCCAGGGGATGGCGTTAGGCCTGGCGGAAGCGGGCTGTGATATCGTCGGGATTAACATCGTTGAGCCCACGGAAACCATCGAACGCGTAACCGCGCTGGGCCGCCGTTTTCTCAGCCTGACCGCCGACCTGCGTAAAATCGACGCTATTCCGGAGCTGCTGGATCGCGCGGTGGCGGAATTTGGCCATATCGACATTCTGGTCAACAACGCGGGGCTGATCCGCCGTGAAGACGCGATTAACTTCAGCGAGACCGACTGGGACGATGTCATGAACCTGAACATCAAGAGCGTGTTCTTTATGTCCCAGGCGGCGGCGAAGCACTTCATCGCGCAGGGCAAGGGCGGCAAGATCATTAACATCGCGTCGATGCTCTCCTTCCAGGGCGGCATCCGCGTGCCGTCTTACACCGCGTCGAAAAGCGCGGTGATGGGCGTGACCCGCCTGCTGGCGAACGAATGGGCGCAGCACAACATCAACGTCAACGCGATTGCGCCGGGCTACATGGCCACCAACAACACCCAGCAGCTTCGCGCGGACGAAGAACGCAGTGCGGCGATCCTGGAGCGTATTCCGGCGGGCCGCTGGGGGCTGCCGAGCGATCTGATGGGGCCGGTAGTGTTCCTGGCTTCCCCGGCATCGGACTATATCAATGGTTATACCGTCGCGGTTGATGGCGGCTGGCTGGCGCGATAACCCAACTTATGACAAATACCTCCGCTCTTCGGCGGAGGTTTTTTTTGCTTAAAATTTGTCAAAGTCCATATTGATAAACACGAAAAATCCATACTTAAAAATCATAGATGACTGCCATCACATTTTTATTATTTAAAAATTAAGGTGTTAGTAAAATTAGGTGATTATCCAGCATTAGTTGAAATTGTAATGTCCATCACAGATCGCTATGCCATAGCGAAATAATCCATATCTTCACGAATTCCGGCCTGACACTTTTCCCCGCTATCTCGTAATTTCATTTAACGAATTTTGCTGTTGAGGCAGGAAAAATATGACATCTATAAATGACTCTACCCTGATGCCCGCCGCGCTGCGCGATACCCGCCGCATGAACCAGTTTGTCTCCATTGCGGCAGCCGTGGCCGGTTTGTTGTTCGGCCTGGATATCGGCGTTATCGCCGGGGCGCTGCCGTTTATTACCGATCACTTTACGCTGAGTAACCGCCTGCAGGAGTGGGTGGTGAGCAGCATGATGCTCGGCGCGGCCATCGGTGCGCTGTTTAACGGCTGGCTTTCGTTCCGCCTTGGGCGTAAATACAGCCTGATGGTCGGGGCGGTCCTGTTTGTTGCCGGGTCCATAGGTTCGGCGTTTGCCACTAACGTTGAAGTGCTGCTGCTCTCCCGCGTGCTGCTGGGCGTGGCGGTGGGGATTGCCTCCTACACCGCGCCGCTGTATCTCTCCGAAATGGCGAGCGAGAACGTGCGCGGCAAGATGATTAGCATGTACCAGCTGATGGTGACGCTGGGCATCGTGCTGGCGTTCCTGTCCGATACGTACTTCAGCTACAGCGGTAACTGGCGGGCGATGCTCGGCGTGCTGGCGCTGCCTGCGGTAGTGCTGATTGTTTTAGTGATCTTCCTGCCCAACAGTCCGCGCTGGCTGGCACAAAAAGGGCGTCACGTGGAAGCGGAAGAGGTGCTGCGCATGCTGCGCGACACGTCTGAGAAAGCGCGTGAAGAGCTGAACGAGATCCGCGAAAGCCTGAAGCTGAAGCAGGGCGGCTGGTCGCTGTTTAAGGCTAACCGCAACGTGCGCCGCGCGGTGTTCCTCGGCATGTTGCTGCAGGCGATGCAGCAGTTCACGGGGATGAACATCATCATGTACTACGCCCCGCGCATCTTCAAAATGGCCGGTTTTACCACCACCGAACAGCAGATGATCGCCACGCTGGTGGTGGGGCTGACCTTTATGTTCGCCACCTTTATCGCGGTGTTCACCGTCGATAAAGCCGGACGTAAACCGGCGCTGAAAATTGGCTTTAGCGTGATGGCGCTCGGCACCCTCATCCTCGGCTACTGCCTGATGCAGTTTGATAACGGCACGGCGTCCAGCGGCCTCTCCTGGCTCTCCGTGGGCATGACCATGATGTGTATTGCTGGCTACGCGATGAGCGCCGCGCCGGTGGTGTGGATCCTGTGCTCTGAAATTCAGCCGCTGAAATGTCGCGATTTTGGTATCACCTGTTCCACCACCACCAACTGGGTGTCGAACATGATCATCGGCGCGACCTTCCTGACGCTGCTGGATGCGATTGGCGCGGCGGGAACCTTCTGGCTCTATACGGTGCTGAACGTGGCGTTTATTGGCGTGACATTCTGGCTAATTCCAGAAACCAAAGGCGTGACGCTGGAACATATTGAACGCAAGCTGATGAGCGGGGAGAAACTGCGAAATATCGGCGTGTAAGAGTTAATGCCGGGTAAGCGCAGCGCCACCCGGCGTTTTGTTAGCGTGATGCTGAATAACTACCAACTTTGATAGCAATTCCTCAGATAGTCCATTCTCGCGTTCAGATTATTCTTAGTTTCTTGTATTATCGGGCAACTGAACTCACCCGGCAGGAATTTACTGCACCCGAAACAGAAGAACGGCTATGTCAGCAATGGATTTCAAAAAAAATACGGACCTCGATTTTTCCTCATATGCTCCTCCAGCAGTCAGTTCAAAAGAGATCGATCTTCTGGGCCTGTTAGATATTCTGATTACCGCGAAAAAACGCATTGCCACCATTATCTTTGTTTTCGCGCTGGCAGGTCTGGCAATTGCGCTTCTACTGCCGCAAAAATGGACCAGTAAAGCGGTGATCACTCCGGCGGAACAGACACAGTGGAACCCGCTGAGCCAGATGATGGTTGCGCTGCAGGTTCTTGATGTGAAGGTGCCGGTTACCCGTCAGGAAGTCTTTGACCTGTTTATTAAAAAATTCCAGTCGCAGTCATTGCTTGAAGAGTATATGACCTCTTCCCCTTACGTGATGGCGCAGCTCAAGAATGCGCAAGTGGACCCGCTTGAACTGCACCGTGCGGTTGTCAATATTGCAGACAAAATGAAAGCGGTGAATGATGTTCAGGGAAAAGATGCGGATAAAGCGCCTTTCGTCTCCTGGACATTGAGCTTCACCGCGCCGACCGCAGCCGATGCCCAATCCGTTCTGGAGGGGTATATCAACTATATCTCGGCAATTGTTGAGAAAGAAACGGTGCAGAATATCCGCAACCAGATCGCCCTCAAAACGAACGAGGTAGAGCAGCAGCTGACGCTCGACCGCGTTCGTCTGACCAATGTGCATAACACCAACCTGCAGCGGCTGAACTATTCGCTGGAAGTGGCGAATGCGGCGGGCATTAAGAAGCCTGTTTATAGCAACGGACAAGGGATAAAAGACGATCCGGATTACTCCGTTGCGCTCGGGGCTGACGGTATCGCGGAAAAGCTAAGGATTGAAAAAAATCTTAAGGATGTGACGGAGCTGAACGCGGACTTCCAGAACCGGGAATATTACCTGGCGCAGCTGAAACAACTCTCCTTCGCAGACGTTAAGCTTGAGCCATTCAGGTATCAGCTTTCGCCATCGATGCCGGTGAAAAAAGACGGCCCGGGCACAGGCATGATTGTCATTCTGGCGGCGATCCTTGGCGCTCTGTTTGCCTGCGGCAGCGTATTACTCCGTGAGGCCATGCTCAGCCGAAACCCATTGCCAGAGCCGGTAACGGAATAAATTCTGCACACATGAAGGCGCTGCAACAGCGCCTTTTTTATTTCAGGAAATCCTCGCGAACAGGCGTAAAGGTGTCCAGCAGCGTGCCGGCCCTGAGGCAGACGCAGCCGTGCATCACATGTGGTTTTTTGTAGAGGGTATCTCCCGCCGTCACGACATGCTTCTCTTCACCAATGGTAAACTCAAATTCACCGGAGAGAACATAGGTTAACTGTTCGTGCGGGTGGTTATGCAGTGGGCCAATCGCGCCCTGCTCAAACTGTACTTCAACCGCCATCATCCTGCCGCCGTGGGCCAGCACGCGACGCGTAACGCCATTCCCCAGATCTTCAGACGCGGTCTCTTTGTGGAACATAAACATGGCTTAGCCCTTCATAATAAAACAGTGTTTTATTTAATTTACATTGGCCAGCTTAAAAAGAAAACGACGTAATAAAGAACTGGAAACAGGATCACAAGTTTGCTTCACTGGCTTAAACAGATAAGGAGCGATGATGAAAACGATTGGCCTGATAGGTGGGATGAGCTGGGAATCGACAATCCCTTATTACCGCCTGATTAACGAAGGCGTAAAGCAGCGTCTGGGCGGCCTGCACTCCGCGAGCCTGCTGCTGCACAGCGTTGATTTTCATGAAATCGAAGCCTGCCAGTCGAGCGGCGAATGGGATAAAGCCGGAGAAATCCTGGCTGATGCCGCGCTGGGGCTGGAGCGTGCGGGGGCGCAGGGCATTCTGCTGTGTACCAACACGATGCACAAAGTGGCCTCGCACATTGAAGCGCGCTGTTCGCTGCCGTTCCTGCACATCGCGGACGCCACCGGACGCGCCATTCGCGCTTCGGGAATGTCGCGCGTGGCCTTGCTGGGCACACGTTACACCATGGAGCAGGATTTCTATCGCGGGCGCTTGCACAGCGAGTTTGGGATTGAAAGCCTGATCCCGGATGAGGGGGACCGGGCGCGCATCAATCAGATTATCTTCGACGAGCTCTGCCTCGGAACCTTCAGCGAAACCTCCCGCGCATATTACGTCAGCGTAATAGATAAACTGGCGCAGCAGGGGGCTGAAGGGGTGATTTTCGGCTGCACGGAGATCGGTTTGCTGGTGCCGGCCGAACGAAGCCCCATCCCGGTGTTTGATACCGCGGCCATTCACGCGGCAGATGCCGTGGAATTTATGCTGTCATAACGGGTTTTGCAGGTCAGGTAAGCGAAGCGCCACCTGACGCGCATGCTCAACTAAGTGTTCGGTGAATGCGTCCACCAGCGCGGAAGCCGGACGGTGCAGCGGGCGGATAAGGCTTACGGTGAACGGGACGGAAACGCTAAAACGGCGGATGACGATCCCGCTTCCTGCATAGTCCAGCGCCGTAAGCGGATTGACGACCGCAACGCCAACGCCCGCGCGCACCATCGCGCATATTGACGCCGCGCTGTGGGTTTCAACGACCATCCGCCGCTTCACCTGATGCTCAGAAAAAAGCGTATCCAGCAGCTGCCGATAGCTGTCCGTTTGCGACAGGCTAATGTAGTTTTCACCATGAAAATCCGCGGGCGTCAGCACTGCTTTGTGGGCAAGCCGATGCCCGGCGGGCAGAACGCACACTTCATCCAGCGCGAGCAGTTCCGTGCGCGCCGTTCCTGCGGGTGTCGAGAGGGTTTCGGTTAACCCGAGATCGTGGCGCTGTGCCGACAGCCACTCTTCAAGCAGAGGCGACTCCTGCGGCACGATGGTGAGATTGACCTCAGGATAGCGGGCCAGAAAAGGCTGGAGCAGCGTCGGTAAGAAGGACTGAGAGAAGACGGGCAGGCAGACAATCGACAGCTCGCCCTGACGAAACTCGCGCAGGCTTTCCGCCGCGCTGACGATTCTGTCCAGCCCGTACCATGAGCGCTGCACTTCCTCAAACAGGCGCAACCCCTGCACCGTCGGGTGAAGCCTGCCCCGGGCGCGTTCGAACAGCTTCAGCCCCAGCACTTTCTCGAAGCGCGCCAGCTCGCGGCTGACCGTCGGCTGCGAGGTATGCAGCATCTGCGCGGCTTCCGTGAGATTGCCGGCGGTCATCACGGCGTGAAAAATCTCGATGTGGCGTAAATTGACGGCGGGCATAGGGCACCTGAAAGCAAGGAACTGTCCATATCATTTTTGCATAGACTCGCGATAAAACGATATTTTTTATTCTGCTGCCGCTGTGGCGTAATCATAAAAAATGAATTGAACCGGAGAAGACCATGCCACGCCCGCTCAACCAGACGGATACCGATTTGAACGCTGAAAACCTGCTGCGCCTGCCCGCCGAGTTTGGCTGCCCGGTATGGGTCTACGACGCGCAGATCGTTCGCGAGAAGATCGCCGCCCTGCATCAGTTTGACGTGGTGCGTTTTGCCCAGAAGGCCTGCTCCAATATTCATATTCTGCGCCTGATGCGCGAGCAGGGCGTGAAGGTTGACTCCGTATCGCTGGGTGAAATCGAGCGTGCGCTGGCGGCAGGCTTTGATCCGAAAACCGATCCTGACGCGATCGTCTTTACCGCGGATGTGATCGACGACGCCACGCTTGCGCGCGTGCATGAACTGCAGGTGCCGGTGAACGCTGGTTCTGTGGATATGCTGGAGCAGCTTGGGCAGGTTTCACCCGGCCATCGCGTCTGGTTGCGCGTCAACCCGGGCTTTGGACATGGCCATAGCCAAAAAACCAACACCGGGGGCGAAAACAGCAAGCACGGCATCTGGTACGCCGATATGCCTGCCGCGCTTGAGGTACTGCAGCGCTACAGCCTGAAGCTGGTAGGCATTCATATGCACATTGGCTCCGGCGTCGATTACGGGCACCTGGAGCAGGTGTGCGGGGCGATGGTGCGCCAGGTTGTTGACTTCGGTCAGGATCTGGAGGCGATCTCCGCCGGTGGCGGTCTTTCCATTCCTTATCGTGAAGGGGAAGAGGCGATCGACACCGATCACTATTACGGCCTGTGGAGCGCCGCGCGCGATCAAATTGCCGCGCATCTGGGCCATGCCGTGAAGCTGGAAATTGAGCCGGGTCGTTTCCTGGTAGCCGAAGCCGGCGTGCTGGTGGCTCAGGTACGCAGCGTCAAAGAGATGGGCTCCCGCCACTTCGTGCTGATTGATGCGGGCTTTAACGACCTGATGCGTCCGTCCATGTACGGCAGCTACCATCACATTACCGCCCTGGCTGCCGATGGCCGCGATTTAACGCACGCGCCGCGCCGCGAGACGGTGGTCGCAGGCCCGCTGTGTGAATCCGGTGATGTGTTTACCCAGCAGGAAGGTGGCAAAGTTGAAACCCGCGCGCTGCCCGAGGTGAAGCCGGGCGATTACCTGGTGCTGCACGACACCGGGGCGTACGGGGCGTCTATGTCCTCGAACTACAACAGCCGTCCGCTGCTGCCGGAAGTGCTGTTTGATAACGGCAAGGCGCGGCTGATCCGTCGTCGCCAGACCATTCAGGAACTGCTGGCGCTGGAACTCGTTTGATAAAAGTACGGCCCCGTTGTGACCGAATCGCGTAATACCAGCGTGCCGGTAAACGGCGGGATCGCATCGACCGGCTGGTTCTTCGCCAGCCGGATCGCCTGATCGATAGCCGTGACGATCATGTTATCTATCGGCAGATAAACCGACGACAGCGCAGGCTCCAGCCACTTTGCGCTTGGGGCATCGTCAAAGCCGAACAGGGAGATATCCTGCGGGATCTTAAGCCCTGCCTGATGCAGCGCTTTGGACGCGCCCAGCGCCATATCATCGTTACAGGCAAACAGCGCGCTGAACGACACCCCTTCAGCAATCAGCTCCTTACACAGCTCATAGCCCCGCGTCATTCCCGCATCACCGTACTTTATTCGACGCTCGTCCAGACGAATGCCGTGCTTTTCCAGCGCCTTACGGTAGCCCATCAGCCGTGCTTTACCCGTGGGGGTGTGGATCGGAACGGTAATGCAGGCGATCTCCCGGTGGCCCTGATTGATCAGGTAATCCACCGCCTTAAACGCGGCATCCTGCTGTTCGAAGAACACGCAGCGCTCCGGTGCCTGGCTGACTTCACGGTTGATGACCACCAGCGGCGTTTGCACGGTATTAATCAGCTTGATGATCGCTTTTTCGCTCATATAGCGCGTGTAAAGCACGATGGCATCGCACTGGCGGTCGGCCAGCATTTGCACCGCCTGCTCTTCCTGCTCTGGCGCGTCGTGACCGTCGGTGACGATCAGCTGTTTCCCGTGGGTTTCGGTCTGCCGCGACGCCTGCTGCAAAAGACGACCAAAGTAAAAGCCGTCGAAGGTAGAGACGACCAGACCAATGCTGTTGCTGGTCTGGTTAGCCAGCGAACGCGCGAGAAAGTTTGGGCGGTAGCCCAGCTCTTCCATCGCAGCAAAGACCTGCTGACGCGTGCTCTCTTTAACCTGACCTGTGCCGTTCAGCACGCGCGAGACGGTAGCCTTCGACACGCCCGCGCGCAGTGAGACATCCAGCATTGTTGCCATTCTACATTCCTGCTTCCACGTAATGGTTTGCAGTTTAACACAGACCTGACAGCGTATAAGCGATGCGGGAAGCGCAAAACTTCTGCCACGATCACGCTTTTTGGTCACGATTCGCCTGGCCTGCCGGAAGTAAAACTAAATAGTCTGACTCTGGTAAAATAATCGCCAAACCGGGCTGGAGGCGTCAGGCCAGCATATTCCTTAAAAACGCAGGTGAAACGTGAAAAAGACCGTCATTCTCCCGCTTTACGAGGCACCGCACTATGCGGAGCAGGTCACCGACTGGCTCTGGCAGGCCTTTGGCGAGGGGCTTGCGCGGGATTTTTTCCATAGCATCGTCGAGCACAGCCAGACGCCGGGTGCCCTGCCGCTGACCTTTATCGCCGTAGAGGATGAACGGCTTCTCGGGACGGTGGGACTCTGGCGCTGTGATTTGATTACCCGTCAGGATCTCTGTCCGTGGCTGGCGGCGCTCTACGTTGACGACGCGGCGCGCGGCAAGGGGCTGGCAGGAAAGTTACAGCAGCATGTTATTCGCTTCGCCGCACGGGCCGGGTACGAGGAACTTCATCTCTGGTCTGCCTGCCGCGACTTCTATGAACGTTACGGCTGGCAGTATATTGGCGATGGGCTGGAGTATCCGGATAAAACGGTACACCTGTATCGCTATTCGCTCTGCGCGTCAGCGGGCGCAGCAACGGAGTGACGGCGCACTAACGTTGGGCTGAAGAGATGGGTAATCTCCGGCGGCTGGCGTTGTTCGGCCAGCGCCAGCGCCAGTTCTGCGGCCTGGGTGGCCATCGTGATGATGGGGTAGCGTACGGTGGTCAGGCGCGGGCGCACGTACCGGGAGACCAAAACATCGTCGAAGCCAATCAGCGAGATTTCCGCTGGCACCTCGATCCCGTTGTCATTCATGACGCCCATTGCCCCGGCAGCCATCGAATCGTTATAGCTGGCGACCGCGGTGAAAGTCCGTCCGCGACCCAGCAGCTCCGTCATGGCCTGTTCGCCGCCGCTCTCATCCGGTTCACCGTAGGCCACCAGACGGTCATTGCACGGCAGACCGTTTTCGCGCAGGGCGTCGTAGTAGCCCTGCAGGCGGTCTTCCGCATCAGAAATGGGGTGATTGGAGCAGAGATAGCCAATCCGGGTATGACCCTGTTGAATCAGATGACGGGTCGCAAGCCAGGCGCCGTAGCGGTCGTCGAGGGCTACACAGCGTTTTTCAAAGCCGGGGATAATACGGTTGATAATCACCATGCCGGGCATTTGCTTCATCAGGTGAATTAGCTCGGCATCCGGGATCATTTTGGCGTGTACCACCAGTGCAGCGCAGCGGTGGCGGATCAGCTGCTCGATGGCCTGGCGTTCTTTTTGTTCATTATGATAGCCATTGCCGATCAGCAAAAAATTACCCGTCTGATAAGAGACCTGTTCAACCGCTTTTACCATGGCACCGAAAAAGGGGTCGGAAACGTCTCCCACCACCAGCCCAATAGTCTCTGTTGACTGCTGGGCGAGCGCGCGGGCGTTGGCATTCGGATGGTAGTTCAGGGTTTCCATGGCGCTTTGTACCGCCTGGCGTGATGCGTCACTGGCTTTGGGTGAATCATTAATCACGCGGGAGACGGTGGCTACCGACACACCTGCCAGACGAGCCACATCCTTTATTGTCGCCATTTATAACCTTCTTATTTGGGGTAAGCGTTTACACACTGAATAGTGTTGCGGAAAAGTGACGTCCATTCAAGGGAAGCCGGTTTCCGCGCGCCACAAACGTGACGCAGACCAACCCTGGTAGTGTAATCGTTACACGCCTGGTCATGTCAGAAGAATGTCATTCTGAACCTTTAGTTACACTTTGCCTCAGGCTGTTGCGATTGTCCGGTGGCGATGACGTTAAAGAGGTTGGTAGAGTCGAGATCCCAGAGGTATTGATAGGTGGAATCAACTCCGGTTGATTAACACGACTTACACCAGCCTGCGTTCTTACGCAGGTTTTTTTTGCCTGATCGTTCAACCTGTAACAGCAAAAGAGAATATTCACACCTGGTTGCATTTCGGCTCATTCCCTTGCGTTTTCCTGCTGGCGAAGCGCAGGGTCAACAGCCACAATCAAGATCCCAGAGGTATTGATTGGTGAGAATTCTTAGTACGGTTTCGTACTCATCTCTTGCACCAACCTGCGCGGATGCGCAGGTTTTTTTTCGCCTCCATTTTTGCTGTCGCTCCCGTATCACTTCTCGTGTAATCTGCCACCATTTACTGTCAACCCACCACACTGTCTGGCAAAGGGAGTTGAGATGCTATTTGGGTTTTTCCGTACACTGTTCCGTATTCTTTTTCGCATCCGCGTCACTGGCGACGCCCAGGCGCTTCGTGGCGAGCGCGTTCTCATCACACCCAATCATGTTTCTTTTATAGACGGCATCCTGCTTGCGCTATTTCTGCCCGTGCGTCCGGTGTTTGCGGTCTATACCTCCATCAGCCAGCAGTGGTATATGCGCTGGCTCACCCCACTTATCGATTTCGTACCGCTTGACCCGACAAAGCCGATGATGATTAAACACCTGGTACGTCTGGTAGAGCAGGGGCGTCCGGTGGTCATTTTCCCGGAAGGGCGCATTTCAGTGACCGGTTCGCTGATGAAAATCTACGACGGCGCGGGGTTTGTCGCGGCGAAATCAAACGCGACCGTAGTGCCGCTGCGCATTGAAGGCGCAGAGTTGACCCATTTCAGCCGCCTTAAGGGGCTGGTGAAGCAGCGTCTGTTCCCCAAAATCACGCTGCATATCCTGCCGCCAACGTCGTTACCGATGCCGGAAGCGCCGCGTGCCCGCGATCGCCGTAAAATCGCCGGGGAAATGCTGCACCAGATTATGATGGAAGCGCGCATGGCCGTTCGTCCGCGCGAAACGCTGTATGAATCCCTGCTTTCGGCGCAGTACCGCTACGGCGCGAAGAAAAACTGCATTGAAGACATCAACTTTACCCCTGATACCTATCGTAAACTGCTGACCAAGACGCTGTTCGTGGGCCGCATTCTTGAGAAGTACAGCAAAAAGGGCGAAAAGATCGGCCTGATGCTGCCAAACGCGGGCATCAGCGCGGCGGTGATTTTTGGTGCGGTTTCCCGTGGCCGTATACCGGCGATGATGAACTACACGGCGGGCGTGAAAGGGCTGACCAGCGCCATTACCGCCGCCCAAATCAATACCATCTTTACCTCCCGACAGTTTCTGGACAAAGGCAAGCTGTGGCATCTGCCGGAACAGCTGACCCAGGTACGCTGGTTCTTCCTGGAAGATCTAAAAGCGGACGTGACCACCGGCGACAAGCTGTGGATTTTTGCGCATCTGCTGGTGCCGCATCTGGCTCAGGTCAAACAGCAGCCGGAAGATGACGCGATTATCCTTTTCACGTCGGGTTCGGAGGGTAATCCGAAAGGCGTCGTCCACAGCCACAAGAGTATTCTGGCGAACGTTGAGCAGATCAAAAGCATTGCCGACTTTACCGCGAATGACCGTTTTATGTCGGCGCTGCCGCTGTTCCACTCCTTTGGCCTGACGGTGGGGCTGTTCACGCCGCTGCTGACCGGTGCCGAGGTGTTCCTCTATCCCAGCCCGCTGCACTACCGCATCGTGCCGGAGCTGGTGTATGACCGTAACTGCACCGTCCTGTTCGGGACCTCAACTTTCCTGGGTAACTATGCCCGTTTCGCCAATCCGTATGATTTCTTCCGCGTTCGGTACGTGGTGGCCGGTGCGGAAAAGCTGCAGGAGAGCACGCGTCAGATCTGGCAGGATAAGTTTGGCCTGCGCATTCTTGAAGGTTATGGCGTTACCGAGTGTGCGCCCGTGGTCTCGATCAACGTACCGATGGCGGCGAAACCGGGAACGGTGGGGCGAATTCTGCCGGGGATGGATGCGCGCTTGCTGGCGGTGCCGGGCATTGAGGACGGTGGCCGCCTGCAGCTGAAAGGGCCAAACGTGATGAACGGTTACCTGCGCGTGGAAAAACCAGGCGTGCTGGAAGCGCCAACGGCGGAAAACGTCAACGGCGAGATTGAAACCGGCTGGTACGACACCGGTGACATCGTTCGTTTCGATGAGCAAGGCTTTGTACAGATTCAGGGGCGCGCAAAACGCTTCGCCAAAATCGCCGGTGAGATGGTCTCTCTGGAAATGGTTGAACAGCTGGCGACGGCCGTGTCCGCCGAGAAGATGCACGCCACGGTCGTGAAGAGCGATGCCAGCAAAGGCGAGGCGCTGGTGCTGTTTACCACTGATGCTGAGCTTAAGCGCGACAGGTTACTGAGCTATGCGCGTGAACACGGTATTCCTGAACTGGCCGTGCCGCGCGATATTCGCCACCTGAAGCAGCTTCCGGTGCTGGGTAGCGGCAAGCCCGATTTCGTGACCCTGAAAGGTATGGTTGAAGAGGCGGAGCAGCATAATGCGTGAGTCAGTACACACTAACACCTCCCTCAGGTCGAAAGGCATGATGGCGGTCATCGCCGCGCAGTTTCTCTCTGCGTTCGGTGATAACGCGCTGCTTTTTGCCACGCTGGCGCTGCTGAAAGCCGAGTTTTACCCTGACTGGAGTCAGCCGATCCTGCAGATGGTGTTTGTGGGCGCTTACATTATCTTTGCCCCGTTTGTGGGGCAGGTGGCGGACAGCTTCCCGAAAGGCCGGGTGATGATGTTTGCCAACGGTCTCAAGCTGCTGGGCGCTGCCAGTATCTGCTTCGGCTTCAATCCGTTTATTGGCTACACGCTGGTGGGCATCGGTGCTGCCGCCTACTCCCCGGCGAAGTATGGCATTCTCGGAGAACTGACCACGGGCGATAAGCTGGTGAAAGCCAACGGCCTGATGGAGTCGTCAACGATTGCCGCTATCCTCCTCGGCTCCGTCGCGGGTGGCGTGCTGGCCGACTGGCATGTTCTGGCGGCCCTGGGCGTGTGTGCAGTGGTGTATGGTGGGGCGGTCGTGGCTAACCTGTTTATTCCGAAGCTGCCGGTGGCTCGCCCGGGCCAGTCCTGGCGCTTTAAACCGATGACCGGCAGTTTCTTTAACGCGTGCCGCGTGCTGTGGCGTAACGGGGAAACGCGTTTCTCCCTGATGGGGACCAGTATGTTCTGGGGGGCGGGCGTCACGCTGCGCTTCCTGCTGGTTCTGTGGGTACCGGTGGCGCTGGGGATCACCGACAACGCGACGCCGACCTATCTGAATGCGATGGTGGCGATCGGGATTGTGGCTGGCGCGGGCGCGGCGGCGAAGCTGGTGACGCTTGAAACGGTCGCACGCTGCATGCCAGCGGGGATCCTGATTGGCCTCGTGGTGCTTATTTTCTCGCTGCAACATGCGTTATTGCCCGCTTATGCTCTGTTGATCCTGATTGGTATTCTGGGGGGCTTCTTTGTGGTACCGCTGAATGCGTTACTCCAGGAGCGTGGCAAGCAGACCGTCGGGGCGGGGAATGCCATTGCGGTTCAAAATCTCGGTGAAAACCTGGCCATGCTGTTAATGCTGGGGCTCTACTCGCTGGCGGTAAAAGTGGGTGTCCCGGTGGTGGCGATTGGCGTCGGATTTGGTGGGCTGTTCGCGGCGGCGATTGCGGGATTGTGGATCTGGCAGCGTCGCCGTTAATAAGTAGCCGGGTGGCGGCTTCGCCTTACCCGGCAAAAGCATCAGCTACGGCGCAGGATAGGTATAAACCTGATGCACCGCTTCAATCTCCGCTAGCACCTCTTCACTCAGGTTCAGATGGAAACTCTCAATGTTAGTTTTCAGCTGTTCCATGGTCGTCGCGCCAAGCAGGGTACTGGCAACAAACGGCTGACGGCGCACGAAGGCCAGCGCCATCTGCGCCGGATCCAGGCCGTGGCGCTTCGCGATATCCACATAGGCAGCAACGGCTTTTTGCGTCTGCTCGCCGCTGTAGCGGGTAAAGCGGCTAAAGAGGGTATTACGCGCCCCGGCCGGTTTCGCACCGTTCAGGTATTTCCCCGTCAGGGTGCCGAAACCGAGGCATGAATAGGCGAGCAGTTCCACTTCCTCATATTGCGTCACTTCGGCCAGCCCCACCTCGTAGCTGCGGTTAAGCAGGCTGTACGGGTTCTGGATGGTGACGATGCGCGGCAGATCGTGTTTATCCGCCAGGTGCAGATAGCGCATTACGCCAAAGGCCGTTTCGTTGGACACGCCTATGTAGCGGATTTTTCCCGCGCGCTGGCATTCAGTCAGCGCCTCCAGCGTTTCCAGCAGCGTAACGGCGGGGGCGCTCTCGTTCCAGCTGTAGCCGAGCTTGCCAAAACAGTTGGTTGGACGCTGCGGCCAGTGGACCTGGTAAAGGTCGAGATAGTCGGTTTGCAGGCGCTTCAGGCTCGCGTCCAGCGCGGCGCGGATATTTTTGCGATCAAGGATTTGGTTTGGGCGGATCCCGGCATCGTTGTTTCGCGCGGGGCCACTTACTTTCGAGGCGATAACCAGCTTTTCACGGTTACCGCGTTTTGCCAGCCAGTTACCGACGTAGGTTTCGGTAAGTCCCTGCGTTTCAGGGCGTGGAGGCACAGGGTACATCTCTGCGACATCAATCAGGTTAATCCCCTGGCTGACGGCATAATCGAGTTGTGCATGGGCATCGGCTTCGCTGTTTTGTTCACCAAATGTCATCGTGCCCAACCCCAGTTGACTTATCTCCAGAGCGCTGTGGGGGATACGGTGATAATGCATAGCCGGCTTCCTTCAATAGACATGTAGACCGCGTCAGGAACCTCCCGACAAAGGAATATAAACATGGCAGAGGGGAAGCAAAAGGGGAAGAAAAAAATCAAAAAGGCCAGTAGGCTACTGACCTCCGACTGTTATCGCTCAATAATTTGCGAGACTTCGTCGCGATTGATCTGCATTTTATTGCCTGCCTGATCGTGGTAGCTGACCAGACCGGTATCATCGTCGACTTCAGGTTTACCGTCAGTCAGGATCATCCGGCCGTCTTTCGTCGCCATGACGTAATCACTGCTGCAGCCCGAAACGGCAAACGCCAACCCGACTGCTGAAATTAACACCGCCCATTTTTTCATCGTTATCGTCCTCATCTGGCTCGTATCAAATCATAGTGTAGTATTAACCCGTTATAGCAACAGGGTGAAGCGGTAAAATCTTAAAAACCAGGCGATTATGTTTGTGAGCTCGCAAAATAAGTAAAAAACTATGTTTTAAGTAAGAAATGACGAGCAAGCAGCGCGCCGGTGAAATTTTTTTTGAGATAAAAGCCGCGCGGCAGCGTCAGTATGGGTTCGCCCATCGCGCCGATCGCCTCGGTAAGCGCTTTGCTGTTTGCCGCTTTCGGGCGCAGCTGTAACACTTCTCCGTGCCGGGCGGTAATTCGCTCGACCTGACCGAGCACAATCATGTCCATCAGTTCTTCCCAGTCCAGGCGCAACTGATGCTCCTCTTCTTCATCCGGGCTCCAGAGCAGCGGCGCGCCAACGCGGCGTTCAGCTAACGGGATCTGCCGTTCGCCTTCAACCGGAACCCAAAGCACGCGATTCAGCTTATGGCGCACGTGGCTGGTTTCCCACGTTACGCCGGTATTGCCGGTTAAAGGCGCAACGCAGACAAAGGTAGTCTCCAGGGGCCGACCCTGGCGGTCGATAGGAATAGTTTTTAACTCTACGCCAAGGGCCGCGAAATCTTGCTCTGGCTTGCTCCCGGCGCTTGCCCCCAGCCACAGCTCCAGAAGCATGCCGATCCAGCCCTTATCTCGTTTCAGATCCTTCGGGATCTGTAGCCCTGCCATCGCCGCCAGTTCGCCCAGCGAGAAGCCTGCAAGGCGCTGAGCCTGCTGTAGCAACTGACTTTCGCTCGAAGGCGGTGAGAGCAAGGGTGAAAGCGGATGCATGACGATAACCTTTTGATTAAAAAATAAACTAAGAAACAGTCCCCAGTGGATAGAGTTTAACTTTTTCTGTACCAATATTCCATGTGCATGATTTATAGGTTTTTTTATGAATTTTTCACGGTTTCATCAGGGACGCAAAACGGGTTGTTCAAATCTGGTCACTGACAATAAACAGGATCTTACACCATGTTATCCACAGAAAAATGGGATAACTGGGCATAACCCTGACTACTGTTTCAATTTACAGCCTTGACGTGCGACGAAAATCCAAATTTCAGACAAATTGTGCCTAACTTATTGGCACAATCTGTGGATAAAACCGACGCTGTTCGATCTTTCATCAGCACGACGATCCCTGCTGTGACGATCGTCACGCTATTCTGCATTTTGTTTGTCGATATGAATATAAAATAATGAAAAATATGGATTTATGTTGAAGGCGAGAAACGGGAGGGCAGAGGCCATTTCAGGTTGTTCATCGGTAATCAGACACTTCTTCACAACTATATCCACAGAAAAGGTGAATAAAATTGCCCTTGAGAACGCACATCTGTTTATAACTCTGCGCTTATTTGTGAGTTATTCAAATGTTATTAGGTTGCAGGCCTGTAAGAGAGTGGTTTACCGCCTCACTGTAGTGTGAAACAATCATTCATATATAAGGTTTAGTTTGGGGTAGTCCGGTGATTGATGACGATGGCTACCGCCCGAACGTAGGAATAGTAATTTGTAATCGTCAGGGCCAGGTCATGTGGGCCCGTCGATATGGTCAGCACTCCTGGCAGTTCCCGCAAGGCGGGATCAATCCGGGAGAGTCCCCAGAACAAGCGATGTACCGGGAGCTTTTTGAAGAGGTCGGTTTAAGCCGAAAAGATGTTCGCATCCTTGCCTCGACCCGCAACTGGTTGCGTTACAAGTTACCGAAACGTTTGGTGCGTTGGGACACAAAGCCGGTTTGTATCGGCCAGAAACAGAAGTGGTTTCTTCTGCAGTTGGTGGGCAACGATTCGGACATCAATATGCAAACCAGCAGTACGCCGGAGTTCGATGGCTGGCGCTGGGTGAGCTATTGGTATCCTGTTCGTCAGGTCGTGTCATTTAAGCGCGATGTTTACCGTAGGGTGATGAAAGAGTTTGCAAGTGTGGTGATGCAGCTTCAGGAGATCCCGCCTAAGCCGCAGAGCGCACCTGCCTGGCGACGTAAAAGAGGTTAAGCTACGCAAATCATGCTCACCCGCTTGCGAGAAATAGTCGAGAAGGTGGCCAGCGCTCCGCGCCTCAACGAGGCGCTGAATATTCTGGTCACTGACATCTGTCTTGCGATGGAGACCGAGGTCTGTTCGGTGTATCTGGCCGACCACGATCGGCGCTGCTATTACCTGATGGCGACTCGCGGTTTGAAAAAGCCGCGGGGGCGCACCGTAACGCTCGCATTTGATGAGGGTATCGTCGGTCTGGTTGGGCGGCTGGCTGAACCTATCAACCTTGCCGACGCGCAAAAACACCCCAGCTTTAAATACATCCCTTCCGTAAAAGAAGAACGCTTCCGCGCGTTTCTGGGTGTGCCGATTATTCAGCGTCGTCAGCTACTCGGTGTGCTGGTCGTCCAGCAGCGCGAGCTGCGTCAGTATGATGAAAGCGAAGAGTCCTTCCTCGTCACGCTGGCGACACAGATGGCGGCGATCCTCTCTCAGTCTCAGCTTGCTGCGCTCTTTGGTCAGTACCGCCATACGCGCATTCGCGCCCTTCCGGCCTCGCCAGGGGTGGCGATTGCGGAAGGCTGGATGGACGCCACGCTGCCGTTGATGGAGCAGGTCTACGAAGCCTCTACGCTTGATGAAGCGCTGGAGCGCGAGCGTCTTACCGCCGCGCTGGAAGAGGCGGCCAATGAGTTCCGTCGCTACAGCAAGCGCTTTGCCGCTGGTGCGCAAAAAGAGACGGCGGCCATCTTCGACCTCTACTCGCACCTGCTTTCCGACGCGCGTCTGCGCCGTGAGCTTTTTGCTGAGGTTGATAAAGGCGCAGTCGCGGAGTGGGCGGTTAAAAAGGTCATCGAAAAATTTGCCGAGCAGTTCGCTGCACTGACCGACGGTTATCTGAAAGAGCGGGCGGGAGATCTCCGCGCGCTGGGACAGCGCCTGCTGTTCCACCTCGATGACACCATTCAGGGGCCGAATGCCTGGCCAAAACGGTTTGTGCTGGTGGCCGATGAACTTTCAGCAACAACGCTGGCCGAGCTGCCGCAGGACAGACTCGCCGGGGTTGTCGTACGTGATGGTGCAGCGAACTCCCATGCCGCCATTATGGTGCGCGCGCTCGGTATCCCTACCGTTATGGGGGCGGATATTCAGCCTTCGGTGCTGCATCGCCGCACGCTGGTGGTTGATGGTTACCGCGGTGAACTGCTGGTTGATCCTGAGCCGGTTCTGCTCCAGGAATATCAGCGTCTCATCAGCGAAGAGAATGAATTAAGCAAGCTGGCGGAAGATGACGTTAACCTGCCCGCGCAGCTGAAAAGCGGAGAGCGGATCAAAGTCATGCTCAACGCCGGCTTAAGCCCCGAGCACGAAGAGAAGCTTGGCAGCCGCATCGACGGGATCGGTTTATACCGCACTGAAATCCCCTTCATGCTGCAGAGCGGTTTCCCCTCCGAAGAGGAGCAGGTGGCGCAGTATCAGGGGATGTTGCAGATGTTCAACGACAAGCCTGTCACCCTGCGAACCCTGGATGTCGGGGCGGATAAACAGCTGCCGTATATGCCCATCAGCGAAGAGAACCCGTGTCTGGGCTGGCGCGGGATCCGCATTACGCTCGATCAGCCGGAGATCTTCCTGATCCAGGTGCGCGCGATGCTGCGCGCCAACGCCGCGACGGGCAATCTCAGTATCCTGCTGCCGATGGTCACCAGCATAGATGAAATCGACGAAGCGCGGCGCCTGATCGAACGTGCTGGTCGTGAAGTGGAAGAGATGATTGGCTATGCGATCCCGAAACCACGGATCGGCGTCATGCTCGAAGTGCCATCTATGGTCTTTATGCTGCCGCAGCTGGCAAATCGCGTTGATTTTATCTCTGTCGGTACCAACGACCTGACGCAATATATTCTGGCCGTCGACCGGAACAACACCCGCGTCGCCAGTATCTACGATAGCCTGCACCCGGCGATCATTCGCGCGCTGGCGATGATTGCCCGTGAGGCTGAACAGTACGGTATTGATCTCCGCCTGTGCGGTGAAATGGCCGGAGACTCAATGTGCGTCGCGATCCTGATTGGTCTGGGGTATCGTCATCTGTCAATGAACGGCCGCGCAGTAGCGCGCGTGAAGTATTTGTTGCGGCATATCGACATCAATGATGCCCGCGAGCTGGCTGAGCGCAGCCTTGAGGCGCAGCTGGCCGCAGAGGTTCGTCACCAGGTGGCGGCATTTATGGAGCGGCGCGGTATGGGCGGCCTGATCCGCGGTGGTCGCTAATCGTCTTTCGTCCTCTCCTTGTGGAGAGGGCGCCAGTGCGCACAAAAACCTATACACATCTTTTACATCTCTGGCGCATCCTCCGCGCCCGCCTTATGCTATGATTCGCAACTTTGGAGCCTCTGCTTAAGGCAGAATCGCATGTCTACCGCTGTCCACTTTCAGCGGAATAACAACATCTTGTGGTGACAGATGAACAGTGGTTATCTGCATTTTCCGGAGTTTGATCCGGTCATTTTCTCAGTAGGACCTGTTTCGCTTCACTGGTACGGTCTGATGTACCTGGTGGGCTTTATTTTTGCCATGTGGCTCGCGGGCCGTCGCGCCAGCCGTCCTGGCAGCGGCTGGACCAAAAACGAAGTTGAAAACCTGCTGTACGCGGGCTTCCTCGGCGTGTTCCTCGGTGGCCGTATTGGGTATGTACTGTTCTATAACTTCCCGGTGTTCCTAAACGATCCCCTCTACCTGTTCCGCGTCTGGGACGGCGGCATGTCCTTCCACGGCGGCCTGATTGGGGTGATCCTGGTGATGGTGATTTTTGCCAAACGCACCAAACGCAACTTCTTCCAGGTGTCAGATTTTATCGCACCGCTGATCCCGTTTGGTCTGGGGGCGGGTCGTCTGGGCAACTTTATTAACGGTGAGCTGTGGGGCCGCGTTGACCCAAGCGTGCCGTACACGATGCTCTTCCCGGGCTCCCGCGCGGAAGATATCGCGCTGCTGCCGTCGCACCCGGAGTGGCAGTCCATTTTCGATACCTACGGCGTGCTGCCGCGTCATATGTCCCAGCTGTATGAACTGGCGCTGGAAGGCGTGGTGCTGTTTATCATCCTCAACCTGTTTATTCGCAAGCCGCGCCCGATGGGAGCTGTTTCCGGACTGTTCCTGATTGGCTATGGCGCGTTCCGCATCATCGTTGAATTCTTCCGCCAGCCGGATGCGCAGTTTACCGGCGAATGGGTACAGTACATCAGCATGGGGCAGATCCTCTCCATTCCGATGATTGTCGCGGGTGCCATTATGATGATTTGGGCGTATCGTCGTCGTCCACAGCAACAACTTTCCTGAGGAACCATGAAACAGTATCTTGAATTGATGAAAAAAGTGCTCGATGAGGGCACGCCGAAAAACGACCGTACCGGTACCGGTACGCTCTCCATTTTTGGCCACCAGATGCGCTTCAATCTGCAAGAAGGCTTCCCTCTGGTGACGACGAAGCGCTGCCACCTGCGCTCGATCATTCATGAACTGCTCTGGTTCCTGCAAGGCGACACCAACGTTGCGTATCTGCACGAAAATAACGTCTCTATCTGGGACGAATGGGCAGATGAAAACGGCAACCTGGGCCCGGTTTACGGCAAGCAGTGGCGCGCATGGCCAACGCCTGATGGCCGCCATATTGACCAGATCACCACCGTGATGAACCAGCTGAAAAACGATCCGGACTCGCGCCGAATCATCGTTTCCGCCTGGAACGTGGGCGAGCTGGATAAAATGGCGCTGGCTCCGTGCCACGCGTTCTTCCAGTTCTATGTCGCAGACGGCAAGCTCTCCTGCCAGCTCTACCAGCGCTCCTGTGACGTGTTCCTCGGCCTGCCGTTTAACATTGCCAGCTATGCGCTGTTAGTCCACATGATGGCGCAGCAGTGCGACCTGGAAGTGGGTGATTTCGTCTGGACAGGTGGGGACACCCATCTTTACAGCAATCATATGGAACAGACGCATCTCCAGCTCACTCGTGAACCGCGCGCGCTGCCGAAGCTGATTATCAAACGCAAACCGGAATCGATCTTCGATTACCGCTTTGATGATTTTGAGATTGAGGGGTACGACCCGTACCCTGGCATCAAAGCGCCTGTCGCTATCTGATGCGGTAAAGCGTGACATAACCGGTGCTGTTTAGCGCCGGTTTTTTTTCGTCTTTATTCCATTTTCCGAGGCGTTATCCAGAAAACGTGCAACGCGCTGCAACTCTCCTGATACTTCGGATAACGCCTCGTAAAACCATTATTCACCGCTCGCCACGCCCACGGCGAATCGCCACACTTCCCGCATGAAAAAAGAGAACGGCTTTACGCTTATCGAAACGCTGGTGGCAGTCTCGCTGGTTGTCATACTCAGCGCCTCAGGTCTGTACGGCTGGGACAGCTGGCAGCGGCAGCAGCGGCTGTGGCAAACCGCCAGCCAGGTGCGCGACTATCTGGTGTTTCTGCGCAACCATGCCAACCGCTACAACCGCGACCATCAAATTAGCCTTCAGCGGTTGGGGGAGACAGAGTGTCTGGTGAGCTCTCCCGTGCAAGGCTGTGAGAAAGGCAGCCCCTTTGTTCTGATTCCACTCTGGCCAGAGGTCGCGGTGAGCGAGGTCACACCGTCATTAGGGTTCTATGGGTTAAGGGATACGGCATGGGCAGGGCGGATACGCCTGCAAAGCCGTGCCGGAGAATGGCTTATCCTGGTCTCAGACGGAGGGCGCATCAGAATGTGTAAGGTCTCACAAGGAGGTTCATGTCGATGAGACAACGCGGTTTCTCGCTGACAGAAGTTCTGATTGCTACGGCCATCAGTAGCCTGTTGTTGATTGGCGCATCGCGCTTTCTACCCGGATTGCAGCAGGCGGTATTACTGCAATCCGGCCAGAGAGAGCTGGAAGAAGAGGTCTGGCAGCGCCTGTTTGCTCTCGGCAAACAGCTTCAGCGTGCGGGTTACTGTGCGGGGAACTGCCAGGGGCAAGGGCTGGCGATCGCAAGGCAGGGCAGCTGCGTCATTGTGCGGTGGGATGCCAACAGTAACGGTCGCTGGGATCGCAGTGCATCAGAAAACGACAGCACCGGTTTTCGTCTGGAATCGGGCGCGCTGGAAACGCTTCGTGGGGCAACCTCGTGTGAAGGTCAGGGATGGGAAAAGCTCACGAACCCGGACAGGCTCGCCATCGCGCATTTTGTGGTGAGGAAAGTAACACACACCGGGTTTGCGCCGGAGTTGAATATCGAACTGTCCGCCCTGCGCAACGGCGATCAAGGAGAGCCTTATCAGGCTTTGTATACGGTCACGGGGTACAACCTGTGAACCGTCAACGCGGTATGTCTTCGCTGGCGCTGGTTCTACTTTTACTGGTGCTTGGTACGCTGATCCTCACCGGCCTTAACCAGCAGCTGACAACGTTCAGCGCGCTCGTTGGCGGTGAGAGCCGTTCGCTGCAGCAGCAGGCTTCTGTACAGTCAGCGCTTGAGTGGGGGCGCGTTCAGAGCTGGTCACCCGCTCCTGAAGTCCAGTGCAAAAAGGCACCCGCCTGGCAAGTGTGTTTGCGGCGGCTGAGTGAGACCACTGTTTTACTGATTGCCGGAGTCAACGACCTGCTGCTCTGGCGTTCAGGAGAGATTATTGACGGTAATATTCGCTTTTCGCCTCACGGCTGGAGTGATTTTTGCCCACTAAAGGAACGTTCGCTATGCCAGCTGCCGTAAGCAAAGAAAAAGGATTTAGCATGGTTGAGGTTCTGCTGGCGATGATGCTGCTGGTCATCATCGTCACGGCACTGGCCGGCTATCATCGGGCGCTGGCGGCGCGGTTTACGCTGTTTAACCAGTATCGTCAGCTCTGGCACCACGCCTGGAATCAGGCTCAGCTCTCAACAAATGTTCTGCCCGCAGGCTGGCAGGCCAGTCGGGTGCAGACAACGCACGCAGGATGTGTCAGCATCACGGTTACACTTATTTCTCCTCTGGGGCGACGCGGTGAAATAACGCGTCTGCATTGCCCGGTTAGCCAGTAGTCGGGAGCGTCTATGTTAAGGGTCTACCACTCAAATCGTCTGGATGTGCTGGAAGCACTGATGGAATTTATCGTTGAGCGCGAGCGGCTCGACGATCCTTTTGAGCCTGAAATGGTGCTGGTGCAGAGCACCGGTATGGCACAGTGGCTGCAAATGTCGCTTTCCCGTAAGTTTGGCATTGCCGCGAATATTGATTTCCCGCTGCCCGCGAGCTTTATCTGGGAGATGTTTGTTCGCGTGTTACCGGACATCCCCGAGCAGAGCGCCTTCAACAAGCAGGGCATGGGCTGGAAGCTGATGGCGCTGCTGCCGGAGATGCTCCAGCATGATGAATTCGCCATGCTGCGCCACTACCTCAATGACGATACCGATAAGCGCAAGCTGTTCCAGCTGGCGTCGCGCACCGCCGATCTCTACGACCAATACCTTGTTTACCGTTCTGACTGGTTAATTCGCTGGGAAGCGGGCGAACTGGTTGAAGGGTTACCGGAGGCGCAAATATGGCAGGCACCGCTTTGGAAAGCGCTGGTCGAGCATACGGAGAAACTTGGGCAGCCTAAGTGGCACCGTGCCAACCTGTACGATCGGTTTATCTCAATACTCGAGAATGCGTCGGCGCGTCCAGCCCGACTGCCGTCACGCGTTTTTATCTGTGGGATATCCGCATTACCGCCTGTTTATCTGAAAGCGTTGAATGCGCTGGGTAAACATATCGATATTCATATTTTGTTCACCAACCCTTGCCGACAGTATTGGGGGGATATCCTCGACGAACGTTGGCTTGCGCGGCTGGTGACTCGCCAGCGAAAGCGCCTTTTTGAAGAACGATCCGTCCCGCTGTTTAAAGACGGCTCGACTGCCGGGCAGCTTTTTGATGAAGACGGCATCCAGAACCTGCCCAATCCACTGCTTGCCTCATGGGGGAAGCTGGGGCGTGATTACATTCACATGCTCTCCGATATTACGTCATCAGGCGAAGGTGACGTTGACGCCTTTGTCGAGATCGCCCCGGATAGTCTGCTGCATAATATTCAGTTAGATATTTTGGATCTGGAGAACCGCGCCGTCATGGGCGTGACGGCGAAAGAGTTTGAGCGCAGCGACAGCAAGCGGAAGCTGGACGCCGAGGATCGCAGTATCACGATCCATGTTTGTCATAGCCCGCAGCGTGAGGTCGAAGTGCTTCACGATCGGCTGCTGGCGATGCTGCAGGACGACCCTGAACTGACGCCACGCGATATCGTGGTGATGGTGGCGGACATCGACAGCTACAGTCCCTTTATTCAGGCCGTCTTCGGCAGTGCGACGGGTGAGCGATATCTGCCTTACGCCATCTCTGACCGTCGTGCCCGTCAGTCGCACCCGGCATTGCAGGCATTTATCACCCTGCTTTCACTGCCGGATAGCCGGTTTATCTCCGAAGATGTTCTGGCGTTACTGGATGTTCCCGTGCTGGCAGCCCGCTTCAACATCAATGAAGAAGGGCTGCGCTACCTTCGCCAGTGGGTAAACGAATCAGGCGTTCGCTGGGGCATCGATGACGATAACGTTCAGGAGTTCGAGCTTCCCCCAACCGGCCAGCATACCTGGCGGTTTGGCCTGACGCGTATGCTGCTGGGCTACGCCATGGAGAGCAGCCAGGGCGAGTGGAACGAAGTGCTGCCTTACGATGAGTCCAGCGGTTTGATTGCTGACCTGGTAGGGCATTTAGCTTCTCTGCTGATGCAGCTTAACCGCTGGCGCCGTGAGCTAATGCAGCCGCGTCCGCTTGAAGAGTGGCTCCCGGTGTGCAGGGCGTTACTTAATGATTTCTTCCTGCCAGACAACGACACCGAAGCGGCGATGGCGCTCATTGAAACGCAGTGGCAGGCTATCGTTGACGAGGGCGTGAATTCCCACTATCGCGAAGCGATTCCTTTGTCGCTACTGAGAGATGAGTTGACGCAGCGCCTTGACCAGGAGCGAATCAGCCAGCGTTTCCTGGCAGGCCCCATCAATATCTGTACCCTGATGCCAATGCGCTCAATTCCCTTTAAGGTGGTCTGCCTGCTCGGCATGAACGACGGTATTTATCCTCGGGCCCTGGCACCGCTGGGGTTCGATTTGATGAACGCAGATCCAAAGCGGGGTGACCGTAGCCGTCGTGATGATGACCGCTATCTCTTCCTTGAAGCGCTCATCTCCGCTCAAAGTAAGCTCTATATCAGCTATATCGGTCGTTCCATTCAGGACAACAGCGAGCGCTTCCCCTCCGTTCTGGTGCAGGAACTGGTGGATTATATCGGCCAGAGCCACTATCTGGCTGGGGATGAGGCGCTTAACTGCGATGAAAGCGAGCAGCGGGTGAAGGCGCACATTACCTGTATCCACAGCCGCATGCCGTTTGACCCGGTAAACTATATTGTCAGCGAACAGCAAAGCTATGCCCGCGAATGGCTGCCAGCAGCGAAAAAAGAGGGGAGAGCCCATACGGATTTTATTCAGCCGCTTGATCCACTGCCCATTAACACTCTGACTTTCGAACAGCTTCAGCGGTTTTGGGCGCATCCGGTGCGCGCCTTCTTCCAGCAGCGATTACAGGTCAACTTCCGCTCTGAAGAGAGCGAAATTCCTGATGCAGAACCCTTTACTCTGGATGGGCTGGAGCGCTATCAGCTAAACCTCCAACTGCTTAATGCGCTGGTTGAAGAGGAAGATGCAGACAAACTTTACCGCCGCTACCGTGCCGCAGGACAACTACCTTACGGTGCGTTTGGGGAAATCGTCTGGGAGGCGCAGTGCCAGGAGATGACCGCTCTGGCGGAGCGCGTCAGGGAGCACCGCCAGCCCGGACACAGCATCGAAATCGATCTCAGCTGCAAGGGCATACAGCTCACGGGCTGGCTAACCCAGGTTCAGCCGGATGGGCTACTGCGCTGGCGGCCTTCTCTGCTCAGCGTTTCACAAGGATTGCAACTCTGGCTGGAACATCTTGTCTACAGTGCGGGTGGGAATAAAGGTGAAAGCCGGATCTTCGTGCGCAAAGAGGGCGAATGGCGCTTCCCACCCATGGAGGCAGAACAGGCGTTACGCTATCTGTCCTTGTATATTGAGGGCTATCTTCAGGGAATGAACAAACCCCTCCTGTTACTGCCCGAAAGTGGCGGTGCGTGGATAAAAGCCTGTTATGACGCGCAGAATGATGCGATGTTAACGGATGAGGCTTCGCTGCAGAAAGCGCGCAGTAAATTTATGCAGGCCTATGAAGGAAACATGATGGTACGCGGTGAAGGTGAGGATGTCTGGTATCAACGTCTATGGCGAACGCTTGAACCAGAATACTTCGAGGCTATTACGGAAGAGGCACAGCGCTACCTGTTACCGTTGTTTAAGTTTAATCAGTCCTGAGCGCTGTATAAAAATTGCGCAGCATGGGGTGTTCATTTATGATGCACTTCTTATCACGGACTGATGTACCTAAATAAAGAGATGTTGGCGTGTCCAGCACGCAGTTTGTTAATGATGTTTGCCCTAAATAATTCGAGTTGAAGGAAGGCGGCAAGGGCGTGAATCTCCGGGAGCTTACATGAGTAAGTGACTGGGGTGAACGCATGCAGCCGACGCACATGCAACTTGAAGTATGACGGGATAGCCGTGATAAAGAGGTCGTAATGCCAGGCAGCACCTTGTTCAAAGCGTTTGTTTTGTTTGTCGCCCTTTGGGCTCCCGTCACTCAGGCAGACTCCGGTTGGCAACCCGTTCAGGAAACTATCCGTAAGAGCGAAAAAGATACCCGTCAGTATCAGGCTATCCGCCTCGATAACGGTATGACCGTGCTGCTGGTTTCCGATCCGCAGGCGGTGAAATCCCTCTCGGCGTTAGTGGTGCCGGTTGGATCGCTGGAAGATCCTGAGGCGCATCCGGGGCTGGCGCATTACCTCGAACACATGACGCTGATGGGCTCTAAAAAATATCCGCAGCCGGATAGCCTTTCTGAATTCCTGAAAATGCACGGCGGCAGCCACAACGCCAGCACGGCACCGTACCGCACGGCCTTTTATCTCGAAGTCGAAAATGACGCGCTGGCAGGGGCGGTTGATCGTCTTGCTGATGCTATCGCCGCGCCGCTGCTGGATAAAAAATACGCCGACCGCGAGCGCAATGCCGTCAATGCGGAGCTGACCATGGCCCGTACCCGGGACGGTATGCGTATGGCGCAGGTCAGCGCCGAGACCATCAACCCGGCGCATCCGGGCTCACGTTTCTCGGGCGGTAACATGGAGACGCTGAGCGATAAACCGGGAAGCCCGGTCATTGACGCCCTGCATGCGTTTCGTGACAAATACTACTCCGCCAACCTGATGAAGGCGGTTATTTACAGCAACAAACCGTTGCCGGAGCTTGCCGGACTGGCTGCACAAACGTTTGGCCGGGTGCCGAATAAAAATATTGACCTGCCGAAGATAGACGTACCGGTTGTCACGGACGCGCAAAAAGGGATCGTCATCCACTACGTCCCTGCCATGCCCCGCAAAGTGCTGCGCGTTGAGTTCCGCATTGATAACAACACAGCCCAGTTTCGCAGTAAAACCGACGAGCTGGTGACCTACCTGATTGGTAACCGCAGCCCGGGAACCTTATCTGACTGGCTGCAAAAACAGGGGCTGGTGGAAGGGATCCGCGCCGATTCCGATCCCGTGGTAAACGGCAACAGCGGCGTGCTGGCGATCTCCGCCACCCTGACCGACAAAGGTCAGGCCAACCGTGATGAAGTGGTGGCGGCTATCTTTAGCTACCTCTCTTTACTGCGCGAGAAAGGCGTCGATAAGCGCTATTTTGATGAACTCGCGCACGTGCTGGATCTCGATTTCCGTTACCCGTCCATTACCCGCGATATGGATTACGTGGAGTGGCTGGCGGATACCATGATCCGCGTGCCGGTGGCGCACACGCTCGACGCGGTCAATATTGCCGATCGTTATGATGCCGAGGCGGTAAAAGCGCGCCTGGCGATGATGACGCCGCAAAATGCCCGCATCTGGTACATCAGCCCGAACGAACCGCATAACAAGACGGCATACTTTGTTGATGCCCCTTATCAGGTCGACAAAATCAGCGACCAGACCTTCGCCGACTGGCAGAAGAAGGCCGGTGAGATTGCGTTGAAGCTGCCGGAGCTGAACCCCTATATCCCGGATGATTTCTCGCTGATCAAAACGACTAAGGATTATCCGCACCCGGAGCTCATTATTGATGAACCGACGCTGCGCGTGGTGTATACCCCAAGCCGTTATTTTGCGAGCGAGCCAAAGGCCGATGTCAGCGTGGTCCTGCGTAACCCGAAAGCGATGAACAGCGCCAAAAATCAGGTGATGTTCGCGCTCAATGACTATCTGGCCGGTATCGCGCTCGATCAGCTCAGCAACCAGGCGGCCGTGGGCGGGATCAGTTTCTCCACCAACGCCAACAACGGTTTGATGCTTAATGCAAATGGCTATACTCAGCGTCTGCCTCAGCTTTTCAAGGCACTGCTCGAGGGGTACTTCAGCTATACGCCAACGGAAGAGCAGCTTGAGCAGGCTAAATCCTGGTATGCGCAGATGATGGATTCTGCAGAAAAGGGCAAAGCTTACGATCAGGCGCTTATGCCGGCACAAATGCTGTCGCAAATACCTTATTTCCAGCGTGAAGAACGCCGTGCCTTGCTGCCATCAATCTCATTAAAAGAGGTGCTGGCTTACCGTGACTCGCTAAAAACCAACACGCGCCCGGAGTTTCTTATCGTCGGCAACATGAGCGAAGATCAGGCCAAAACGCTGGCAGAAAATGTTCGCACGCAGCTCGGTTCGAAAGGGGACGAGTGGTGCCGTAACCAGGACGTGCTGGTTGAGAAAAAACAGAATGTGATCTTTGAAAAAGCGGGGAGCAGCACCGATTCCGCGCTGGCCGCGGTGTTTGTGCCAACGGGCTATGATGAATTCGCAAGCTCTGCGCAGAGCGCCGTTCTGGGTCAGATTATTCAGCCGTGGTTCTATAACCAGCTGCGCACAGAAGAGCAGCTTGGCTATGCGGTATTTGCTTTCTCAATGAACGTGGGGCGTCAATGGGGGCTGGGCTTCCTGCTGCAAAGCAGCGACAAACAGCCGGCCTATCTCTGGCGCCGCTATCAGGCGTTCTTCCCGCAGGTGGAAGCAAAACTGCGGGCCATGAAGCCGGAAGAGTTTGCTCAGATCCAGCAGGCCGTCATCGCGCAGGTGATGCAGCCGCCGCAGACGCTGGGCGAAGAGGCGTCACAGCTGAGCAAAGATTTCGATCGCGGTAATCTGAAATTTGATTCGCGTGATAAAGTAGTGGCCGAGATAAAACAGCTGACGCCGCAGAAGGCTGCCGATTTCTTCCATCAGGCCGTGATTAAGCCGCAGGGCATCACTATCCTGTCTCAGGTTTCCGGTAGCCAGAACGGGAAAACGGACTACGTGAACCCGAAAGGCTGGAAAGTCTGGAAGAGCGTCAGCGCGTTGCAGCAATCTATGCCCTGGAGTAAGAAAGAATGACCGATACCGCTGAGTCCCTTGATCCCTTACGTTTACCTCTGCAGGGTGAACGATTGATTGAAGCCTCAGCGGGAACGGGAAAAACCTTCACCATCGCCGCGCTCTATCTGCGCCTGCTGTTAGGCCTTGGCGGTAACGCCGCTTTTCCTCGTCCTTTGAGCGTTGAAGAGCTGCTGGTCGTTACCTTTACCGAGGCCGCCACCGCTGAGCTGCGCGGCCGTATTCGGACCAATATCCACGAACTGCGCATCGCCTGTCTGCGCCAGAGCACGGATAACCCTCTTTACGCGAGCCTTCTGAAAGAGATTGCCGATAAGCAACAGGCAGCCCAGTGGCTGCTCCTCGCAGAAAGGCAGATGGACGAAGCGTCCGTCTTCACCATTCACGGTTTTTGCCAGCGCATGCTGAGCCTGAATGCGTTTGAATCCGGCATGCTGTTTGAGCAGCAGCTTATTGAAGATGAATCCGTGCTTCGCTATCAGGCCTGCGCGGATTTCTGGCGTCGCCACTGCTATCCGTTACAGCGGGATATTGCGGAAGCGGTACATGCGTTGTGGAAGGGGCCCGAAGCACTGTTGCGCGCCATCGATCGTTATCTTCAGGGGGAAGCGCCGGTCATCAAATCTCCGCCCCCGGCGGATGAAACCCTGGCCTCACGCCATGAAAAAATCATCGCTAAAATTGCCGACATCAAACAAAAATGGATTGAGTCAGTCGGTGAGATTGACGCGATCATCGAGAATTCCGGGATCGATCGACGTAAATTCAATCGCGGCAACCAGGGCAAATGGATCGAGAAGATCAGCGCGTGGGCGCAGGAAGAGACGCGCGGTTACCAGCTCCCGGATGCGCTGGAGAAATTCTCCCGGCGTTTCCTGGTTGAGCGGACCAAAGCCGACGGCATCGTGCCTGAACATCCCCTGTTTCTGGCGATTGAAACCCTGCTGGCGGAGCCCCTGACGCTCAACGATCTGATGATCACTCGCGCCATGACGGAGATCCGCGACGCCGTCGCGCGTGAAAAGCGTCGCCGGGGCGAGCTGGGGTTCGACGATATGCTGAGCCGACTTGATGCGGCGCTGTGCAGTGAAAATGGCGAAGCGCTTGCCGCTGCGATTCGCACCCGCTTCCCGGTGGCAATGATTGACGAATTTCAGGACACCGACCCACAGCAGTACCGCATTTTCCGCCGTATCTGGCGCCAGCAGCCCGGCACCGCGCTGTTGTTAATCGGCGATCCTAAGCAGGCCATTTACGCCTTCCGCGGTGCGGATATTTTCACCTACATGAAAGCCCGCAGCGAGGTTGATGCGCACTACACGCTCGACACCAATTGGCGCTCTTCTCCCGGCATGGTGGAAAGCGTCAATGCGCTCTTCAGCCGCATGGATACGGCGTTTATGTTCCGGGAGATCCCTTTCCAGCCGGTCAAGTTCGCCCCTAAAAATACCGCGTTGCGCTTCGAGGTTAATGGCGAAACTCAGCCAGCCATGAACTTCTGGCTACTTGACGGGGAAGGCTGGGGCGTCGCGGACTATCAAAATGCTATGGCCCAGCACTGTGCGGCGCAAATTAGGGACTGGCTCAGCGCAGGCGCGCGCGGCGATGCGCTGCTGTGGAAGGAGGATAAACCAGCCCCGGTAAAGGCATCTGATATCACGGTGCTGGTGCGCAGCCGTCAGGAGGCCGCGCTTATCCGCGACGCCCTGACGCTATTGAATATACCGTCCGTCTACCTCTCCAACCGCGACAGCGTTTTTGAAACGCTGGAAGCCCTCGAGATGCTATGGCTGCTGCAGGCTGTGCTGGCCCCGGAGCGTGAAAGCACGCTCCGCAGCGCCTTAGCGAGCGCGATGCTCGGGCTGAACGCGCGTGACATTGATGCGCTTAATACTGACGAATCCGCGTGGGATGCCGTGGTAGAAGAGTTTGTGCGCTACCGTGAAAAATGGCAGAAGCGCGGCGTGATGGCGATGGTGCGCGAGCTCATGGCACATCGTCACATTGCGGAAAACATGCTGGCGACAGCGGGCGGCGAGCGCCGTCTGACCGATATTTTGCACATCAGCGAGCTGCTCCAGGAAGCGGGTACGCAGCTGGAGAGCGAGCATGCTCTGGTGCGCTGGCTGGCCCAGCAGATTGCCGACCCTAACAGCAATTCTTCCAGCCAGCAGATGCGCCTCGAGAGCGATAAACATCTGGTGCAGATCGTCACCATTCACAAGTCGAAAGGCCTGGAGTATCCGCTGGTCTGGCTGCCGTTTATCGCTAATTATCGCGTGCAGGACCAGGCTTTTTACCACGATCGCGAGTCGTTCGAAGCGGTACTCGACCTCAGCAATGCGGAGTCCAGCGTCGAGCTGGCCGAAGCCGAGCGTCTCGCGGAAGACCTGCGCCTGCTATATGTGGCGCTGACCCGTTCGGTCTGGCACTGTTCCCTGGGCGTCGCGCCGCTGTTCCGGCGCCGTGGCGAAAAGAGCGGCGAGAGTGATTTTCATCTGAGCGCGCTGGGGCGGCTTATTCAGCGCGGCGAGCCTAAAGATGCCGCAGGGCTGCGCCAGTGCATCGAATCACTTTGCTCAGAGCATGTTGCCCTGCATATTCCCTCCCAGCCCGACAGCAGCCGCTGGCAGACGCCGGAGCAGGGAGAGTCAGCGCTGCATGCCCGCGAGGTGGCTCGCACAATCGCTGACGACTGGCGCGTTACCAGTTACTCCGGTTTACAGCAGCACGGACAGAGTATTGCGCAGGATCTGATGCCAAAACTGGACGTGGATGCCGCTGGGGCCGGGAGCGTGCCCGTCGAGCCGGCGCTCACGCCGCATCAGTTTCCGCGCGGCGCCTCGCCGGGCACGTTTTTGCACAGCCTGTTTGAAGAGCTGGATTTTACCCAACCGGTATCAGAAGAGTGGGTGCTGAAGATGTTACAGAGCGGCGGCTACGACGCACAGTGGCAGCCTGTTCTCACTGAATGGATCCGCGCTGTTCTGCACGCGCCGCTCACGGCGCAGGGGATCTCGCTGAGCCAGTTGACCGCCAAAGATAAGCAGGTGGAGATGGAGTTTTACCTCCCCATCGCCAGCCCGCTCAGGGCCGAGGCGCTTGATGCGCTGATCCGCGAGTACGATCCGTTATCCGCCGGGTGTCCGCCGCTGAATTTCCGCCAGGTGCAGGGGATGCTGAAAGGCTTTATCGACCTGGTTTTCCGCCATGAAGGGCGCTACTACCTGTTGGATTACAAATCGAACTGGCTTGGAGCAAACAGCGAAGCTTATACCCAGCAGGCGATGGCCTCAGCGATGCAAATGCATCGCTACGATCTGCAGTATCAGCTTTACACCCTGGCGCTGCACCGTTACCTGCGCCATCGCATGGCCGATTATCGCTATGAAGATCATTTTGGCGGCGTCATTTACCTGTTTCTGCGCGGCGTGGATGCTAACGACCCGCGTTCGGGTATCTTCAGCACCCGCCCGGCTGCGGAGTTGATTGAAAAGATGGATAACCTGTTTGCTGCAAGCTCGGAGGAAGTAGCATGACGATGCAGGCGCTACTGCTGGACGCAATTGAACAACGTGCACTTCGCCACCTGGACGTACAATTTGCCATGATGGTGGCGGGCGAAGAGCCTGCCGTCATGCTTGCCGCGGCGATCCTGAGTAAAGATGCGGGAGAAGGGCATGTCTGTCTGCCGCTTTCACGTCTGGTGGTGGATGAGAAAATGCCGCCGGCTTTACAGGCGTGTTTCGCGCTTCTGGGTGAGGCAGTGGACTGGCAAGAAATATTACTCCGCTCTCCCGCCGTCAGCAGCGCCGATACCGGTACGCCAATGATTTTGACGGGTGAACGTTTGTATCTGAACCGGCTGTGGCGTAACGAACTGACGGTGGCGCGCTTTTTCAGCGAGACCAATGCTCCGCTCCCGTGCGATGAAGCACTGCTCCGGCAAACGCTGGATACGCTGTTTACCTCTGACGACGAGACAGACTGGCAGAAAGTGGCGGCAGCAGTGGCGTTAACGCGGCGGATATCGGTGATTTCGGGCGGGCCGGGCACCGGTAAAACGACCACCGTGGCTAAGCTGCTTGCCGCGCTGATTCAGTTATCGGGTGAGCAAAAGTGTCGTATCCGCCTGGCGGCACCCACCGGTAAAGCGGCTGCACGTCTGACGGAGTCGTTAGGCGGCGCGCTGCAAAAACTGCCGCTCACCGGGGAGCGGCTTGCGCTTTTCCCTAACGAAGCCAGCACGCTGCACCGCTTGCTCGGTGCGCAGCCGGGTAGCCAGCGTCTGCGCTACCATGCCGGTAACCCGCTGCATCTGGACGTGCTGGTGGTGGATGAAGCATCGATGATTGACCTGACGATGATGTCGCGTTTGATTGATGCGTTGCCGCCGCACGCGCGCGTCATTTTCCTCGGCGACCGCGATCAGCTTGCCTCCGTGGAGGCCGGGGCCGTGCTGGGCGATATCTGCACCTATGCCAGCCTGGGGTATACCGCTGAACGCGCTGAGGAGCTGGCGCGCCTGACCGGATGTTCGCTCGCGGCTGAAAACCATTTACTTGCGGGGGCGCTGCGCGACAGCCTGTGTCTGCTGCAAAAAAGCTACCGTTTTGGCAGCGACTCCGGCATTGGTCAGCTTGCGGCGGCGGTGAACCGGGGCGACCGGCACGCTACCTGTGCGGTATTTGACGGTACCTTTACCGATATAGAGAAAAAATCGCTGCAAACCGGGGAAGAGTATCAGGCGATGCTGGATGACGCCCTGCTGGGGTACCAACATTTTCTGACGGGCGTACAGCAGCAAAGCACGCCGGAGCAGGTCATTGCCGCGTTTGGCGAATACCAGCTGCTCTGCGCACTGAGGGAAGGGCCCTTTGGCGTCAGCGGCCTGAACGACAGGCTGGAACAGCTGCTGGCTCAAAAGCGTAAAATCAACCGTACTCCGCACTCGCGCTGGTATGAAGGCCGGCCGGTGATGATCTCCCGCAACGACAGCGCGCTGGGGTTGTTTAACGGGGATATCGGGATTGCGCTCGATCGCGGGCAGGGGCTCCGCGTCTGGTTCCAGATGCCGGACGGTAGCGTGAAGTCCTTCCAGCCGAGCCGTTTGCCCGAGCATGAAACTGCCTGGGCGATGACGGTGCATAAATCCCAGGGTTCTGAGTTTAACCATGCGGCACTTATCCTGCCCACACAGCTTTCCCCTGTCGTTACTCGCGAGCTGATCTATACCGCCATTACGCGCGCGCGTCAGCGCCTGTCGCTGTATACCGATGAACGGGTGCTGGTACAGGCGATTGCCACCCGCACGGAACGCCGAAGCGGGCTGAGCGCGATATTTGACTCCCTATGAACGACGCCGGCAAAGAAAGGATTACCCCAGGTCGGCCATCAGCACTTTCGAACGGCGCTGATAGTTGTACATCTCTTTCTTCGTTTCCGGCAGAGAATCAATATCCACCGGCGTGAACCCGCGCTCCTGGAACCAGTGAATGCTGCGCGTCGTCAGGACGAACAGCTTGCTCAGCCCCATCTGACGCGCCTGTGCCGCCACGCGCTCAAGCAGCATTTCGCCGCGTGAAGAGCTGCGGTAATCCGGGTGCACCGCCACGCAGGCCATTTCTCCGATTTTCTCTTCCGGGAACGGATAGAGGGCGGCGCAGGCAATGGTCAGGTTATCGCGCTGGATAATGGTGAATTTGTCGATCTCCATCTCCAGCTGCTCGCGGGAGCGACGAACCAGAATACCCTGCTGTTCCAGCGGACGGATCAGCTCCAGAATGCCACCGATATCGTTGATGGTCGCGCGGCGAATCTGCTCTGCACTTTCCATCACAATCTGGGTGCCAATACCGTCGCGGGAGAACAGCTCCTGCAGCAGAGCTCCGTCTTCCTGATAGCTGATCAGGTGACTACGGCGCACGCCGCTGCGGCAGGCCTTCACGGCGCCACGCAGGAAGCGGACGGTGCCGGAGTGGTAATCCCCTTCGGCTTCCAGCGCTTCAACGCGGGCCTGCGCTTCATTCGGGAAGAGTTCCGGCACAATCACCCCTTCATCGTTTACGACGCCCTGGGAGGAGCAAAACCCAATCATTTTTTCCGCCTTCAGCTTGATCGCCAGCTGGGTGGCAATCTCTTCGGACGTCAGGTTAAAGCTTTCACCGGTTACGGAAACCGCCACCGGCCCCATCAGGACAATGGCACCGCTGTCGAGCTGACGGTGAATGGCCTCTTCATCAATACGACGAATGCGGCCGCTGTGGCAGTAATCCACGCCATCGTCCACGCCGAGCGGCTGGGCAATGATAAAGTTGCCGCTCACGACGTTGATATGCGCGCCCTGTAGCGGCGTGTTGTTCAGGCTCATCGACAGGCGAGCGGTGATATCCAGCTGCAGCAGACCCGCCGCCTGCTTCACCAGCTCCAGGGTTTTGGCATCCGTGACGCGGGTATGTTTGTGGTAAATCGGCTCGTGGTGGTGAGCGGCCAGGTTGGCGTCGATCTGCGGGCGCGCGCCATAGACCACCACCAGGCGGATCCCGAGGCTGTGCAGCAGGCCAATGTCATTGACGATGCTGGAAAAATTTTCATGCTCAATGGCTTCGCCGCCCAGCATGATGACAAACGTTTTTCCCCGGTGGGCGTTGATATAGGGAACAGAATGGCGGAATCCCTGGACCAGTTCGGTTCTACGTTCCTTCACCATGGCACAACCCTTAATGAATGTTTATTCGTAATTTATGTATTTTTATTCGATTGTGGGCGCGTGTGCAAGTGCAAATTTTCTGCGACCTACAGAAATTAATAAGTAATCCGTGCGTTAACGTATGATTGTTTACCCTTTTATAGATGACAGTTTATGCGTCATTCGTTAAAGTTTTCGGTCAATCTGCACTTTTGTATATCAGTTTGTTTTCTTGCTCGGGAGAAGCATGTCGGGATCCAATTCAGCAATAAGCCGCCGCCGTTTGTTAAAAGGGGCCGGGGCAATGTGGTTGCTTAGCGTCAGCCAGGTCGGTCTTGCCGCCACGAGTCAGGTGGTGGCGGTGCGCGTCTGGCCGTCGTCGACCTATACGCGCGTGACGGTTGAATCCAATCGCGTGCTGAAATATAAGCAATTTGCCCTCAGCAACCCTGAACGCGTGGTGGTGGATCTCGAAGGGGTGAACCTCAACTCCGTGCTGAAAGGCATGGCGGCGCAGATCCGCGGTGACGATCCGTTTATTAAATCGGCGCGCGTCGGGCAGTTTGATCCGCAAACCGTGCGCATGGTGTTTGAGCTTAAGCAGAACGTTAAGCCGCAGCTGTTCGCCCTGGCGCCCGTCGCGACGTTTAAAGAGCGTCTGGTGATGGATCTTTACCCGGCGAATGCGACGGATATTCAGGATCCGCTTCTCGCTCTGCTGGAGGATTACAACAAAGGCGATCTTCAGCGTCAGGTGCCGCCTGCGCAAAGCGGCCCGCAGCCGGGGAAAGCAGGGCGCGATCGTCCGATTGTGATCATGCTCGATCCCGGCCACGGCGGCGAAGACTCCGGTGCGGTGGGGAAATACCATACGCGTGAAAAAGACGTGGTGCTGCAAATTGCCCGTCGTCTGAAGGCGTTAATTGATAAAGAAGGCAATATGCGCGCCTACATGACGCGTAATGAGGATGTCTTTATTCCGCTGAAGGTGAGGGTGGCGAAAGCGCAGAAGCAGCGTGCCGATCTGTTCGTCTCGATCCATGCGGATGCCTTTACCAGCCGCCAGCCGAGCGGCTCGTCGGTGTTTGCGCTCTCAACCAAGGGCGCGACCAGTACCGCGGCGCGATACCTTGCGGACACCCAGAACGCCTCGGACCTGATCGGTGGCGTGAGCAAAAGCGGCGACCGCTACGTCGACCACACCATGTTCGACATGGTGCAGTCCCTGACCATTAACGACAGCCTGAAGTTTGGTAAAGCGGTGCTGGGCAAGCTGGGGAACATCAATAAGCTGCACAAAAACAGCGTTGAGCAGGCCGGGTTTGCGGTGCTGAAGGCACCGGATATCCCGTCCATTCTGGTAGAAACCGCGTTTATCAGTAACGTTGAAGAAGAGCGTAAGCTCAAGACGGCAAAGTTCCAGCAGGAGGTGGCGGAGTCGATTCTGGCGGGGATACGGGCCTATTTCTCAGACGGGGCGACGCTGGCGCGGCGCGGGTAGGTTTTTAGCTGGGTGAAATGCCCGGCAAATTCACAAACGGCAGATACAAAAAAACACCCTTAAGGGTGTTTATTGTTTTTAGAAGTGTTGGTTGCGGGGGCCGGATTTGAACCGACGACCTTCGGGTTATGAGCCCGACGAGCTACCAGGCTGCTCCACCCCGCGGCACCGTACTTCTTATCTTTTCTAAAATTTGATTGGTTGCGGGGGCCGGATTTGAACCGACGACCTTCGGGTTATGAGCCCGACGAGCTACCAGGCTGCTCCACCCCGCGTCACCGTACTGCTTATACTTCATCAAATTTTAATTGGTTGCGGGGGCCGGATTTGAACCGACGACCTTCGGGTTATGAGCCCGACGAGCTACCAGGCTGCTCCACCCCGCGTCCGTGGAAGCGCACTATACTCGGATAGGTTTGTGATGCAACCCCTTTTTCACATAAATCATTAACTTTGTATGTAAAGTGAACGGCATTGCGACATTTAGACTATTTTTTGCTCTGAATTTGCCAAAGGGCATGCGATCGCATTTCATTCGCTTTGTCGGTTTGTTATCTTCATCACGCGGAAATGGGCAACTTAAAGACGAGATATAATGAAAGGACGTTGGGCGAAGTATCTGATGGCGGGCGCAATGGTAGCGATTCTTGCGGCCTGTTCTTCCAAACCGACCGATCGCGGTCAGCAGTATAAAGACGGGAAGTTATCCCAGCCTTTCTCTTTAGTTAATCAGCCTGACGCCGTTGGCGCGCCGATCAACGCCGGTGATTTCTCCGAGCAGGTCTATCAGATCCGCAATGCGTCGCCGCGTCTGTATAGCTCACAAAACAATGTTTATAGCGCGGTACAGGACTGGCTGAAGGCGGGCGGCGATACGCGCAACATGCGCCAGTTTGGTATTGATGCCTGGCAAATGGAAGGGGCAGATAACTACGGCAACGTCCAGTTCACCGGCTATTACACGCCCGTGGTTCAGGCGCGACACACGCGCCAGGGCGAGTTCCAGTACCCTATCTACCGTATGCCGCCAAAACGCGGCCGTCTGCCGTCCCGCGCCGAAATCTACGCCGGTGCGCTGAGCGAAAACTACGTCCTGGCCTACAGCAACTCCCTGATGGATAATTTCATCATGGACGTGCAGGGCAGCGGCTACATTGATTTTGGCGACGGTTCACCGCTTAACTTCTTCAGCTATGCCGGGAAAAACGGCCATGCCTACCGCAGCATCGGTAAGGTGCTGATTGACCGCGGCGAAGTGAAAAAAGAAGATATGTCGATGCAGGCGATCCGCGAGTGGGGCGAAAAGCACAGTGAAGCCGAGGTGCGCGAGCTGCTGGAGCAGAACCCATCGTTCGTCTTCTTCAAGCCGCAAAACTTCGCGCCGGTGAAAGGGGCCAGCGCTGTGCCGCTGATTGGCCGCGCGTCGGTGGCATCGGATCGTTCTATCATTCCTGCGGGTACCACGCTGCTGGCGGAAGTCCCTCTGCTCGACAACAACGGCAAGTTCAACGGCAAATATGAGCTGCGTCTGATGGTAGCCCTGGATGTTGGCGGAGCGATTAAGGGCCAGCACTTTGATATCTATCAGGGCATTGGCCCGGATGCCGGTCACCGTGCAGGCTGGTATAACCACTACGGACGCGTATGGGTGCTGAAGGCCGCGCCGGGCACCGGAAACGTATTCAGCGGCTGATTGTGGTATTCTGAGCGCAATACGGATTACTGTTCAGGGTGAGGAAAACCTCACCCTTTTTACATCTGAGGTTTTATGTCTGTGGTAATCAGCGATGCCTGGCGCCAGCGTTTTGGCGGCACGGCACGTCTCTATGGTGAAAAAGCCCTGCAGCTGTTTGCGGATGCGCACGTCTGCGTCGTGGGCATTGGCGGTGTCGGCTCCTGGGCGGCGGAAGCGCTGGCGAGAACCGGGATTGGCGCAATCACGCTGATTGATATGGATGACGTTTGTGTGACCAACACTAACCGTCAGATCCACGCCCTGCGTGATAACGTCGGCCTGGCGAAGTCCGAGGTGATGGCGGAGCGCATTCGCCTCATCAATCCGGAGTGTCGGGTGACGGTGATCGACGACTTTGTGACGGCAGATAACGTCGCGGAGTACATGAGCAAAGGCTACAGCTATGTGATTGATGCCATCGACAGCGTGCGGCCTAAAGCGGCGCTGATCGCATACTGCCGTCGTTACAAGGTGCCGCTGGTCACGACCGGCGGCGCGGGCGGGCAAATCGATCCCACGCAGATCCAGGTTGCCGATCTGGCGAAAACCATTCAGGATCCGCTGGCTGCCAAGCTGCGTGAACGCCTGAAGAGCGACTTCAATGTGGTGAAGAACAGCAAGGGCAAGCTGGGCGTCGACTGTGTGTTCTCCACCGAAGCGCTGGTCTACCCGCAGGCGGATGGTTCAGTTTGTGCGATGAAAAGCACGGCGGAAGGGCCAAAACGCATGGACTGCGCGTCAGGCTTTGGGGCGGCCACCATGGTAACCGCCTCTTTTGGCTTTGTGGCGGTCTCTCACGCCCTGAAGAAGATGATGGCGAAGGCGGAACGTCAGGCCTGAGCCTGACGTGCGGCGTCCAGCACCGCGTCGCTGAGCGCGATCAGGCCCTGACCGCGCGAGGCGCTAAGCTGCGCGCGCAGCCCCAGTTCGTCGAACAGCGCCAGCGGCGAGTGCGTTAACAATTCCGCCGCGCTTTTCCCCTCAATGGCGGTTAACAGGACCGCCAGCAGGCCCCGGACGATGCGCCCTTCGCTGTCGCCGAAGAAATGCAGCTTCTCGCCGGAGACGCTCACGCCCAGCCAGACGCGGTTTTCACAGCCCGCAATCTCTTTCGCCTGCGCTTTAAGATCGTCGGAAAGAGCTGGGAGCTGTTTACCCAGCAGGATCAGCTGACGATATTTATCTTCCCACTGCTGGAGCGGGGCGAAGGTCTGTTTTAAGGTCTCTTCAGTGATGACCGTGCCAAACGGATGTCCGGCTAAAGCAGCGCTAGTCATTAATCCACCAGTATTTCAAGGGCGCGGTCAACGGCGCTAACCAGCGCGTCGACATCGCTTTGGGTATTATAGGGCGCAAACGAGGCGCGCAGCGTACCGCTGACGCCGAGCGCCGCCAGCAGCGGCTGGGCGCAGTGCTGTCCTGCGCGCAGGGCAATGCCGTATCCGGCCAGCAGCGTCACCATATCGCTATGATGCACGCCAGCAAAATCAAAGGCGAGCAGGCTGGAATCCTGAACGCGGAACGAGCGGAAACCCGGGCGTTTTTTCAGTTCTTCCTCAGCCAGCGTCGCCAGCCCTCGGCTCCAGCTTTCCGCCTGAACCGCGTCCGTTTCCGCCAGCCATTCAAGTGCGGCGCTCAGGCCGATGACCCCGGCCACGTTCGGCGTGCCCGCTTCCAGACGGTAAGGCACCTCCTGCGTTTTAAAACCGTCGAAGGTCACCTCGGTAATCATTTTGCCGCCGCCGAGCCACGGCGTCATTTTTGCCAGCAGTTCCGGTTTACCGTACAGCGCGCCAATCCCGGTTGGCCCGTAGAGTTTGTGCCCGGAGAAGGCGTAGAAGTCGATATCCAGCGCCTGCACATCAGCGGGGAAATGAACCACGCCCTGAGCACCGTCGACCATCACCACCACGCCGCTGGCATGGGCAATCTCAATGGCGCGAGCCAGATCCGGACAGCCGCCGGTGACGTTGGACATCTGCCCCAGCGCCAGAATGCGGCTGCGGGGGTTAATCAGCTCAGGGAGACGGGCCACGTCAGGCAGAAAGTCTGCACTCAACGGGAGCTTAACAACGCGCGCGCCCGTTTGCTCAGCCACCATCAGCCAGGGCACCAGGTTAGCGTGGTGCTCTGCTTCGCTGACAATGATCTCGTCCCCTGGCTGCAGCAGCGGGCGGGCATAGCTCTGGGCCACCATATTGATGGCTTCGGTCGTGCCGCGCGTCCAGACGATATTTTTCCCGCTTTCGGCATTGATCAGGCGTGCAACCTGATCGCGTGCGGCTTCATAGCGCGCGGTCAGGCGCTGCGCTTCGGCAAACTGGCTGCGATGTACGTTGCCGGCGCTCAGGCTGTAGAACTGCTGCGTGGCCTCGATCACCGCCTGGGGCTTCAGGGCCGTGGCGGCGCTATCAAGATAAATACCGGCATCGGCCAGCGCCGGAAACTGTGCGCGAAACTGCGCAGGACTGAAAGCGTTCATGGAATTCCTCGTGTCGATAGAGAGATCGTCGCGCAATTTCAGCGGCAGGGCAAGAAGGTTGATATCTATCAGATTTGTCTGCTTATCCTGGCGACCTCGAAAAAGCAGGTTATGCTAAATAGTGTTAGGCGGATGTTTTAGCCTGTTATAAATCGAGGTTTGAATAGCATTAATTGCTAAAGGAGAATAATCATGAATAAGACAGCTGCAATCATTTCTGCCTGTGCGTTTACTTTTGCCCTGAGCGCCTGTTCTGGTAACAACTACGTGATGCACACAAACGATGGTCGTTCTATCGTTTCGGAAGGGAAACCGACTACCGATAACGATACCGGGATGATTTCGTACAAAGATGCTAACGGGAACAAGCAGCAGATCAACCGCACGGACGTGAAAGAGATGAAAGAGATCGAGCATTAACCGATCGCAGGCGAAAAAAAAGCACCGCAAATTGGCGGTGCTACATTAATCACTATGGACAGACAGGGTAAATGTACAGGAAGTGAAAAATTGGTAGCGTTGCTACCGTGGTCTGAATCGCAGACCAATTGCAAACACAACAACACAACATCACAACCGTAAGCCAAAAGCCCTTCAGAACACGCATTCCGAAAAAAGCTCTTCGTTCCGGCTCAGGAAGTGCCGCCACTATAGGTATTTGCTGGTAGTTCCTCAACGGACAAATTATAATGGCTCAGATAAAAAAAACTAATAGGTTAAACGTTGTTTCCTGTTTGTTAAATTCCGTTAACATCTAAGCCAGATAACCATGTCAAAGCGATTGCCACCCCTTAATGCATTACGCGTTTTTGATGCAGCAGCACGTCACCTGAGCTTCACCCGTGCGGCAGATGAGCTTTTTGTGACACAGGCCGCAGTAAGTCACCAAATCAAGTCCCTGGAGGATTTCCTGGGCCTTAAGCTGTTCCGCCGACGCAATCGTTCCTTGCTGTTGACCGAAGAGGGGCAGAGCTATTTTCAGGATATTAAAGAGATTTTTTCCCAGCTCACGGAAGCCACGCGTAAGCTGCAGGCCCGCAGTGCAAAAGGTGCCCTGACTGTTAGTTTATTGCCCAGTTTTGCCATTCAGTGGTTGGTGCCAAGACTCTCAAGCTTTAACTCAGCTTATCCGGGGATCGACGTTCGAATCCAGGCGGTGGATCGTCAGGAAGACAAGCTGGCCGATGATGTAGATGTCGCCATTTTTTATGGTCGCGGCAACTGGCCGGGCTTGCGTGTCGAGAAATTATACGCAGAATATCTGCTGCCGGTCTGTTCGCCTCTGCTATTAACAGGCGACAAGGCGCTGAAAACACCCGCTGACCTGGCGCAGCATACGCTTTTACATGATGCCTCTCGCCGCGACTGGCAAACTTATACCCGTCAATTAGGTCTTAGTCATATAAACGTGCAGCAGGGCCCCATTTTTAGCCATAGTGCGATGGTGCTACAGGCTGCCATTCACGGACAGGGCGTGGCGTTGGCGAACAACGTGATGGCGCAGTCCGAAATTGAGGCAGGCCGTCTGGTTTGCCCTTTTAATGATGTACTGGTCAGCAAGAATGCATTTTATCTGGTTTGTCATGACAGTCAGGCAGAACTGGGTAAAATAGCCGCCTTCCGGCAGTGGATACTGGCGAAAGCGGCAAGCGAGCAAGAAAAATTCCGCTTCAGGTATGAACAATAACGTTTGTGTGCCGGGCACGCATTAATTCAGGACTTAAACATGACCAGCCGATTCATGCTGATTTTTGCCGCGGTGAGTGGCTTTATTTTTGTTGCACTGGGCGCCTTTGGCGCGCACGTATTGAGCAAGTCTTTGGGCGCCGTCGAGATGGGCTGGATCCAGACCGGCCTTGAATACCAGGCGTTTCATACGCTGGCTATTTTTGGGCTGGCGGTGGCGATGCAGCGCCGGATAAGCATCTGGTTTTACTGGAGTAGCGTATTTATGGCGCTGGGTACCGTGCTGTTTAGCGGCAGCCTTTACTGTCTGGCCCTCTCGCATTTGCGCCTGTGGGCGTTTGTTACACCTGTCGGCGGCGTGAGCTTCCTGGCGGGTTGGGTATTAATGTTTATCGGAGCTATCCGTCTGAAACGCAAGGGCGTTGTTCATGAATAAGGTTGTTTTATATTGTCGCCCGGGGTTTGAGAAAGAGTGCGCCGCGGAAATTACCGATAAAGCGGCGAAGCGCGAAGTCTTCGGCTTTGCTCGCGTAAAAGAAAATGCGGGCTATGTGGTATTCGAGTGTTATCAGCCTGAAGACGCCGACAAGCTGGCGCGCGAGCTGCCGTTCAGCTCGCTGATTTTCGCCCGCCAGATGTTCGTCGCGGGTGAGTTGCTGAAAGATCTTCCGCCGGAAGATCGCATCACGCCGATTGTGGGCATGCTGCAGGGCGTGGTGGAGAAGGGCGGCGACCTGCGCGTTGAGGTTGCCGATACCAACGAAAGCAAAGAGCTGATGAAGTTTTGCCGTAAGTTCACCGTGCCGCTGCGCGCAGCGCTGCGTGACGCGGGCATACTGACAAACTACGAAACGCCGAAGCGTCCGGTGGTGCATATCTTCTTTATCGCACCGGGCTGCTGCTATGCGGGCTATTCGTACACCAATAACAATTCGCCATTCTTTATGGGCATCCCGCGCCTGAAGTTCCCGGCAGATGCGCCGAGCCGTTCAACCCTGAAGCTGGAAGAGGCGTTTCACGTCTTTATCCCGGCAGATGAGTGGGACGAGCGTCTTGCTAACGGCATGTATGCCGTCGACCTTGGCGCGTGTCCGGGCGGCTGGACCTATCAGCTGGTGAAACGCAACATGTGGGTGTCGTCTGTGGATAACGGCCCAATGGCGCAAAGCCTGATGGACACAGGACAGGTCACCTGGCTGCGAGAAGACGGTTTCCGCTATCGCCCAACCCGCAACAACATCTCGTGGATGGTGTGCGACATGGTTGAGAAGCCGGCAAAAGTGGCCGCGCTGATGGCCTCCTGGCTGGTGAACGGCTGGTGCCGTGAGACCATTTTCAACCTCAAGCTGCCGATGAAAAAGCGCTACGAGGAGGTATCCCAGAACCTGGCCTATATTCAGGCACAGCTGGATGAGCACGGTATTAACGTGGAGATCCAGGCGCGTCAGTTGTACCACGACCGCGAAGAGGTGACGGTACACATCCGTCGCTGGTGGGCGGCTGTAGGCGGACGTCGCGACGAGCGATAGTGCGTGCTTTGTTTTGCCCGGTGGCGCTGCGCTTACCGGGCCTACAAAACCGTGTTGACGTTTTAACGTTCTAACCGCAACTGCTGTAAATTCCCGTCCAGCTGTAAATCTGTCTGTAGCGTCGCCACCTCGCGGCAGATAAACGCCATCTCTTTATGCGCCTCCAGCTTCTTGCGCCACTTTTCAGGCACCTCATCCAGACGGGCGTAAATCCCTTCCAGACTCTGAAAATCGGTCAGCAACTGGGCGGCGCTCTTTGGTCCAATACCGGCGACACCCGGAACCTTAGAGCTGCTGATGCCTGCCAGACCCCAATAATCCGGCAGTTGCTCAGGCAAGACGCCGAACTCGCTGGCAATAAACGGCGCGTCCAGCCAGCGTTTTTGAAAATAGTCGCGAATGCGGATAGTTGGGGAGAGCAGCTGGCAGTAGCCTTTGTCAGTTGAAACGATAGTGGCCTGATGCCCGGCACTTGCCACTTTTACGGCCAGGGTGGCCGCGAGATCGTCGGCTTCATTGCCCTGTGCACCCCAGCAGGGGACGCCACGCTGCTCAAAGGCGGCACGCAGGGCGGGCATTTCGGCATGCAGATCGTCCGGCATCGGCGCGCGTCCGGCTTTGTAGTCGGGCAAGCGCTGATGTCGCCAGCCGCTGTTGCGCGCTTCGTCATCAAACACGGCCACGACGTGCGTCGGCTCGCTGTGGCGAATAAGCTGCTCCAGCGCGTGCAGGCAGGTGTCCTTGCAGGGCGTGCCTTGTACCGCATGGATTCGGCGAATCAGATTGAGCGCGTCGACGATAAGCAAATGAACAGCCACAGATATTCTCCCTTAAATCTAATGGGTAAAGGGTATCACTGTCGGCAGGATGAAACGAATAGCGTGAGGGAAAACATGAAGAAGCCTCGCAAAACGAGGCTTCCTGAGAGGCTTAATCGCAGGTTACGATCTTCATCGCCAGGCCGCCGCGAGAGGTTTCGCGGTATTTGGCGTTCATATCTTTACCGGTTTCGTACATGGTTTCGATAACTTTATCGAGACAGACGCGCGGCTCACTGGTGCGGCGCAGCGCCATACGCGCCGCGTTCACCGCTTTGACGGAGGCGATGGCGTTACGCTCGATGCACGGCACCTGTACCTGTCCGGCAACCGGATCGCAGGTTAGCCCCAGGTTATGTTCCATGCCGATTTCCGCAGCGATGCAGACCTGCGCCGGGCTTGCGCCCAACAGTTCCGCCAGGCCCGCCGCCGCCATGGAGCATGCCACGCCGACTTCGCCCTGACAGCCTACTTCCGCACCGGAAATGGAGGCGTTCATTTTATACAGAGAACCAATCGCGCTGGCGACCAGCAGGTAGCGCGCCAGGGAGTTAGCGTTCACTTCACGGATAAACTTGTCGTAGTACGCCAGCACGGCCGGAACGATACCGCAGGCACCGTTGGTTGGCGCCGTGACGACGCGGCCCCCTGCGGCGTTCTCTTCGTTCACCGCCAGGGCGAACATGTTGATCCAGTCGACGACGGCCATCGGGTCCGTTGTCGTTTTGTCGGTGCTTACCAGCATACGGCGCAGCGCCGCCGCACGACGCGGTACGCGAAGCTTGCCCGGCAGAACGCCTTCGGTGGTGATCCCGCGCTCAATGCCGCCGCGCATCACTTCCCAGACGCTAGCGAAGTGCTGTTCCAGCTCCTCTTTGCTGTGAAGGGCCAGCTCGTTTTTCATCATCAGGCCGGAGAGGGAAAGCCCCGTCTCCTGGCAGTGGCGCTGGAGATCTGCCGCGGTTTTGTACGGATACGGGACCTCAACAGAAGAGGTGGTGGTTTGACCAAAGTGGTCTTCGTCAACGATAAAGCCGCCGCCGATGGAGTAATACGTCTGGCTGTAAACCGCTTTGTCGCCGGCCAGCGCGGTAATGCGCATGCCGTTTTCGTGCAGCGACAGGTTGTCCGCATGGAAATTCATGCAGTGGTCAACCGGGAATTCAACCTCATGCTCACCGTTTGCCAGCAGCAAACGACCGTGGGTGTTCACGTCCTGGATGAAGCCAGGGATCGCGTCAATATCAACGGTATCCGGCAGATTTCCCGCCAGGCCCATGATAATGGCGATATCGGTATGGTGGCCTTTCCCGGTCAGGGAAAGCGAGCCGTACACATCGACAACCACGCGGGTGATGTCGTGCAGAATGCCGCGTGCAATCAAGTCATCCGTGAACTGCTTACCGGCTTTCATTGGTCCGACGGTGTGAGAGCTGGAAGGACCAATACCGATTTTGAAAATATCGAATACGCTAATCATGATGCGTCCATTGCTTTCAGTCAGAGGGGGAGGAGTGCGCCGCCCGAAGGCGGCGCGGGCGTTCATCAGAACATGGTGTACAGGGAGTAGAAGATCGCAGAGATAGCGATAAGGCCCATGATAACCACAAACACGTTGCTGACCTGGCCGCTGTACTTGCGCATGGCAGGCACTTTCTGAATCGCGTACATCGGCATCAGGAACAGAATCATCGCGATAACCGGGCCACCCAGGGTTTCAATCATGCCCAGGATGCTTGGGTTCAGGGTCGCTACCGCCCAGGTGGTGAGCAGCATGAACAGTGCAGTGATTTTGTTCAGCTTGTTGATTTCAATGCTCTTGCCTTTACCGCGCAGAGATTTAATCACCATACCGTTGAAGCCTTCCCGCGCACCCAGGTAGTGGCCCAGGAAGGATTTGGTGATGGCGATCATCGCGATGATCGGTGCCATCCACGCAATCAGCGGTGCGTTAAAGTGGTTCGCCAGGTAAGACAGAATAGAGATGTTCTGTTCTTTCGCTGCCGCCAGATCCGCCGGGGAGAGGCTCAGTACGCAGCTGAAGACGAAGAACATCACGGTCAGCACCATCATCACGTGAGCGCGGGCCAGGATGCTGGAGCACTTCTTCTCTGCACCATTACCGTACTCTTCGCGTTTCGCCACGGCGAAAGAGGAGATGATTGGGGAGTGGTTGAAGGAGAAGACCATTACCGGGATCGCCAGCCACAGGGTCATCAGCAGGCCGTTACCGGTCGCAGACGCGCTGCTCAGGGACAGGGTTTCCAGCGCTGCACCGTTCCACTGTGGGATCAGGTAGCAGGCCAGCAGCATCAGCGCAGCCACAAACGGGAAGACCAGCACGCTCATGGCCTTAACAATCATCTGCTCGCCGAAGCGCACGATGGTCATCATGCCGACGATCAGGATCAGAGACAGAATGGCACGCGGTGGCGGCGTCATGTGCAGCTGGTGCGTCATGAAGCTTTCAACGGTGTTGGTGATCGCCACGCTGTAGACGAGCAGGATTGGGTAAATCGCGAAGAAGTAGAGCAGGGTAATCAGTTTACCTGCGCCAACGCCGAAATGTTCTTCAACCACTTCGGTGATGTCTTCGCCCGGGTTTTTACCGGACAGCACGAAGCGGGTCAGACCGCGGTGTGCGAAGTAGGTCATCGGGAAGGCGATGATGGCCATGATGATCAGCGGAATCAGACCGCCGACGCCTGCGTTGATAGGAAGGAACAGTACACCAGCGCCGATTGCCGTGCCGTAAAGGCCCAGCATCCACATGGTATCCGTTTTGCGCCAACCACTTCGGGATTCAATCGAAGCAACGGTGCTGGTTTGAGTGGTTTCCATCTGTATCTCCTGGAGGAAGCAAATTGTCAGGTTTTTAGTCAAATCCGATGAAAAAGTGCCTGACGGTAATATGAAATTCGTTCAGTGACGGTTTTTTAATAATTTTCGCCCGTAACTATTGGCGGGCGGAAAGATACATTCTCGTTATGAATCTATCAGTGATCGCGATCCCAAATGCAATAATCCACTTATGATGTGGGCATCTTTAGACCATTTATCTGTTAAAAAAACATCAAATAGAATTTACGGGCGCGAAGGCTACCACCAACGACATGTGGGCTAAAAGAGCGGCCCGCAATATAGGTGTCTTCCGCTGTAAAGATATGGCTTTTTAGGATTTTCTTGCGAGTAATTTAGTTTAAGGCTGATAAATTACGGTTGTTAAATGGAGGTAATCGATTGCGTTCGCCGTAAGTTTGTTAAAGTTATAAGTGAGGCCTATGAATTGATTCGCTAATAAAAAAGCCGGGACCCGCTACAGGGTGCCCCGGCTTTGAGAAGAAGAAACTGAGCGTTACGTGCAGATTTCGTAGCACGGAATGTAGGCTGAACCCGGCAACTTCATGCGGTGTTGAGCCACAAAGCCCTGAAGCATGTCGTCCATACGGCGCATCATCTCCGGGTCGCCGTGGATCTTGTACGGACCATACTGCTCAATCGCGCGGATGCCCATCTCCTTCACGTTGCCCGCCACAATCCCGGAGAAGGCGCGACGCAGGTCGGCGGCCAGCACTTCCACCGGCTGGTCCGGGAAGAGTTTCAGGTTCGCCATATTTTCATGGGTCGGCTCGAACGGGATCTGCAGGTCAGGCGCAATACGGATTGACCAGTTAAAGCTGTACGCATCACCGGTATCACGACGATTCTCTTTCACCAGCGGCATCGCTTTTTTCATCTGGCGCGCCACTTCCGCCGCATCATCAATGATGATGCGATAGTGACGACGCGCGGCTTCTCCCAGCGTATGCACGATAAACTCGTCCAGCACGCGGAAGTAGTCGGCGCTCTCTTTCGGGCCGGTCAGGATCAGCGGTAGAACCTGATCTTTGTTGGCCGGGTTCATCAGAATCCCCAGCAGATAGAGCAGCTCTTCCGCCGTTCCCACGCCGCCCGGGAAGATGATAATCCCGTGAGCGATACGAACAAACGCCTCAAGACGCTTCTCGATATCCGGCATGATAATCAGCTCATTGACCAGCGGGTTAGGCGGCTCAGCGGCGATGATTGACGGCTCGGTCATGCCGATAAACCGCCCCTCTTTGTAACGCTGCTGCGCATGACCCACGGCTGCACCTTTCATTGGTGCTTCCATTGCACCCGGACCACAGCCGGTACAGATATTCAGCTCGCGCAGGCCAAGCTGCGTTCCGACCCGACGGGCATAGAGATATTCGGTTTCGTTAATCGAGTGGCCGCCCCAGCAGACGACCATGTTTGGTGCTTCGCCAACGTGCAGGGCGCGGGCGTTGCGCAGTATAGAGAACACCAGGTTGGTGATATGAACGGAGCTTTCCAGGTCGAGATGCTGGAAGCGGCCCGCGTTGTGAATCTGCCCGTTAACAAACAGGATGTCGCGCAGGACGGCAAACAGGTTGGCCTGAAGGGAACGAATGATACGTCCGTCGACAAAGGCCTCTTCCGGCGGGTTGATCACTTCCAGTTTCACGCCACGCTCGCGGCGCAGCACGTTAATATCAAAGCTTTCGAAGCGGGACAGCAGTTCTTTACTGTTATCTGTCAGGCTTCCGGAGTTCAGTACGGCAAGTGAACAGTTACGAAACAGTTGATAAAGATCGCTGCTGGCCGTGCGTTTAAGCATGTCCACTTCCAGCTGCGACAACATATCCATTGAGCCAAGCGGGCTAATATGTGTAATCAAGTGAGCTCCTTATGGGACGATTATCGTCATTCCCTTTGATTACAATAGCCCTGGCGCGTGACGTTTCACAACACTTCGGAGGAATACCGCACGCATATTGTGAAAATATTTATATTATTGACGCACCAGCCGGCCCGTTGCCGGCACAAAATCGGTGTTAGTGCGCCACGGGTTAATGTCCAGCCCGCCACGGCGGGTATAGCGCGCGTAAACGCTCAGTTTCTCCGGCTGGCAGAAACGCTGAATATCGTTAAAAATACGCTCCACGCACTGCTCGTGAAATTCGTTGTGATGGCGGAACGACACCAGATAGCGCAGCAGTTTTTCCCGGTCAATTTTCGGGCCTCGGTACTGGATCTGCACCGAACTCCAGTCCGGCTGGTGGGTAATCAGGCAGTTGGACTTCAGCAAATGGCTGACGAGCGTCTCTTCAACCACTTTTCCGCCCGCCGCGTTTTCGAGGTAATCGGCGCTGAATTCATAATTCTCCACCTCGATGTCCTGCTCGTCGATGCAGGTTCCGTGGAAATGGGCAATGGGCTGTCCTTCCAGCTCGTGCAGGCGGTATAACGAGACGGACACGTTCCCCTGCGCGCAGGCGGCTAAATCCCGCTCCAGCGTTTGCTGAACCTCGTCCCAGCTGTTGAACCGGGTCTGGTTGAAGCTGTTGAGATAGAGCTTAAAGCTTTTGGACTCGACCAGGTTCACGCTGGCATAGTCCAGCTCAACGTGGCCCACGGCCACCTGCGGCAGACCGCGCGCGTTAAGCCAGGAGAGTTCGTACAGCGTCCAGATATCGCCGCCGACAAACGGCAATGCGTCCGCATGCAGTCCAAGAGGATCGCGGTTCAGGCTGCGCGGCACGCCCTGCAGCAGGCTTGCATCGTAGGTATCGCGGTAATCGGTCGATTTACCCAGCGTTAGGCCGGTTAACGCCTGATGATTTTCGTAAGACATGTTTCATAGCCACTTTACAGGTACACTTATGGGCAGAGTTTATCCTGTCTTACAAGAAGAGAGAAATCGGTGGACATCGAAACTGCAAATGCCCTTACTACCTTCACAACCCGCTATTGCGACGCGTGGCATGAAAAGCACGGAACATGGCCGCAAAGCGCTGATTTATATGGCGTGCCGTCGCCGTGCATTATCTCTTCGCAGGATGACTATGTTATCTGGCAGCCGAAGCCCAATACCGCTGAGCAAAATGTAAATGCGGTTGAACGGGCTATGGACCTTGTGGTACAACCAGCGGTTCACGCGTTTTATGCCACGCAGTTCGCAGGGGATATGCCCGCGCGCTTGGGTGATTTGACGCTGACGCTGTTGCAGACCTGGAGCGAAGACGATCTGCAGCGTGTTCAGGAAAACCTGATTGGTCATCTGGTCACGCAAAAACGCCTTAAGCTTTCTCCGACGCTCTTTATTGCCACGCTGGACAGCGAACTGGATGTGATATCCGTCTGCAACCTGTCCGGGGAAGTGATTAAAGAGACCATCGGTACCCGCAATCGCGAAACGCTCGCCCCCTCTCTTGCGGATTTCCTTACCCGTCTTGAGCCACTTCTGTAATCCATGATGCTACGACGCGTGTGAGAGATCTCTTACAAGGTTTGTGAGAGATCGCTGGATCATTCAGTATTGCCTTATTTAATTCAGATTAATATCACTCTGTTTTTCAAAGAATTAGTTGTTCATCGCATCTTTTTTAGGGATTTCTTACGGCTTACAGTGCTGCAAGGGTGGGTTGTAAGACGAAGCGGAATAGCGGATTCTATCTCCGTCGACAGGACGCCGACACGAGAAACGAACATCAGGATGATGGCGTTTCTTACTCAGGACACGTCAGGATGGCGCTGCAGGAAGGCTTCAGGATGAAGCAAAAGGATAACGCAGGATGCGTAAGGGACACCTCCAGGAAGGAGAACGAGAACCGAACAGGATGGTCGGTGGGTCAGGAAGGCCAGGACGTTTCAGGATGAAACAAACACGTCAGGAAGATGTGTGCAGGATGCAAAAGGTATAAGGATGACCAGGCCTTCGGGCATCAGGAAAAGTTGTCACGGAAGAGCAGGGAGCACGAATTGTAGCTGGAATGCTGCGAAACGAACCGGGAGCACTGTTTTTACAGTGCTCCCTTTTTTATTTCTGTCTTCCGCAATGCTATGCTGCGCGCCGTTCACTTTTTCAGTTGAGGTTACTATGACGCAACACGATAGCGTTCGTGCTCAGTTGCACGCCATCGAAGCCCTTTTGCGCCAGCATCAGCTGTGGCAGGAGACCGCGCCGAATCCGGAAGCGTTTGCCAGTACCCAGCCATTCTGCCTGGATACGCTGGCACCGTTCGAGTGGCTCCAGTGGGTATTAATTCCGCGCATGCACGCGCTGCTGGAAGGCGGCCACCCTTTGCCGCAGGCGTTCGCCGTTTCTCCCTACTATGAAATGGCGCTTGAGGCGACGCACCCTGCGCGCGATGTGATGCTGGTTGAGCTGGAAAAACTGGACGCCCTGTTTGCCGGTGAAGAGGCATGACGCTGGAAATCCTCTATCAGGACGAGTGGCTGGTGGCGGTGAATAAACCGTCTGGCTGGCTGGTGCACCGCAGCTGGCTGGATCGCGATGAGAAAGTGGTGGTGATGCAAACCGTGCGCGACCAGATTGGTCAGCATGTGTTTACCGCGCACCGCCTCGACAGACCGACTTCCGGCGTGCTGCTGATGGGGCTTTCCAGCGAGGCGGGCCGCCTGCTGGCGCAGCAGTTCGAACAGCACCAGATCCAGAAGCGCTACCACGCGATCGTTCGTGGCTGGCTGACCGAATCCGCCACGCTGGACTATCCGCTGGTGGAGGAGCTGGACAAAATCGCCGATAAATTTGCCCGCGATGACAAAGGCCCGCAGCCCGCGGTGACGGATTATCGCGGCATGGCGACAACGGAAATGCCGGTAGCAACCAGCAAATTCCCCACCACACGCTACAGCCTGGTTGAGCTTTTGCCCAAAACCGGACGCAAGCACCAGCTTCGCCGTCATCTTGCGCACCTGCGCCACCCGATTATTGGCGACAGCAAGCACGGCGATCTGCGCCAGAACCGCAGCGCGGCAGAGCATTTTGGCTGTAACAGACTGATGCTTCACGCCAGCGAGCTTAGCCTGACTCACCCGTTTACCGGTGAACCACTGATTATTCGTGCCGGGCTGGACGACGTCTGGATGCAGGCGCTGTCACAGTTTGGCTGGCGGGGACAACTCCCCGAAAATGAAAGGGTTGAGTTTGTATCAGGCAACGTTCAGGATGAACGGTAAGCGCAATAATTACGGGAGCAAAGCATGGCTGAAGTAGGCATTTTTGTCGGCACGATGTATGGCAACTCGCTGCTGGTAGCGGAAGAGGCTGAGGCGATTTTGACAAGCCAGGGCCATAAAGCCACGGTCTATGAAGACCCGGAACTGGCGGACTGGGAAAAGTATAAAGATAAATACATTCTGGTAGTGACCTCCACCACCGGTCAGGGCGATCTCCCGGACAGTATCGTGCCGCTTTTCCAGGGCATTAAAGATCGGCTTGGCTACCAGCCGGACGTTCACTACGGCATCATTGCCCTCGGCGATAGCTCTTACGCCAACTTCTGCGGCGGCGGCAAGCAGTTCGATGCGCTTCTTCAGGAACAGAGCGCCCAGCGCGTCGGCGAGATGCTGTTGATTGATGCCGGTGAGCATCCTGAACCCGAAAGCGAGTCGAACCCGTGGGTTGAACACTGGGCAACGCTTCTTAAATAGTTTCGTAGGCCGGGTAAGGCGTAGCCGCCACCCGGCAACAAAGCCGCATCAAATCCTCAATTCCGTGAAGTATCTTCCACTGCTTTGGGCTTATGCCTCAAACCACGTTCCCCACACTCCTCAATGTTGTGTTTCTGCACGGTGAGCGAACCTGTCACTCCTTCATATACTTTTCCGGTCACAATAAAACGGCTCTAGGCCGTACTAAAACGACAAAACTTATCTCATTCTGATTACCCTACCGGTGCTGTACAGAATGAACAGGCGAAAGCTATGTTTCAGGAGTGCAACAATGAGTACATTAAGCCACGCAGCGAGCAGCGCTGAAAAGCGCACTAATGCCCGCTACTGGATAGTGGTGATGCTGTTTATCGTCACGTCCTTTAACTATGGTGACCGCGCCACGCTGTCGATTGCCGGCTCGGAAATGGCAAAAGACATCGGCCTTGATCCGGTGGGCATGGGTTACGTTTTCTCTGCATTCTCGTGGGCCTACGTCATCGGCCAAATTCCTGGCGGCTGGCTGCTGGACCGTTTTGGCTCTAAACGCGTCTATTTCTGGTCCATCTTTATCTGGTCTGCTTTTACCCTTTTGCAGGGTTTCGTCGATATCTTCAGCGGCTTTGGCATTATCGTGGCGCTCTTTACGCTGCGCTTTCTGGTAGGCCTGGCGGAAGCCCCTTCCTTCCCGGGCAACAGCCGCATTGTCGCGGCCTGGTTTCCTGCGCAGGAGAGGGGAACAGCGGTGGCAATTTTTAACTCCGCCCAGTATTTCGCAACGGTGATCTTTGCGCCCATTATGGGCTGGCTGACGCATGAGGTGGGCTGGTCGCACGTCTTCTTCTTCATGGGCGGGCTTGGGATCGTCATCAGCTTTATCTGGCTGAAAGTGATCCACGAACCGAATCAGCACCCTGGCGTGAACAAGAAGGAGCTGGAATACATTGCTGAGGGCGGGGCGCTGATCAATATGGATCAGAAATCTGACAAAGCAAAAGTCCCCTTCAGCCAGAAATGGGCGCAGATCAAGCAGCTCGTCGGCTCGCGCATGATGATCGGTATCTATCTCGGTCAGTACTGTATCAACGCCTTAACCTACTTCTTTATCACCTGGTTCCCGGTTTATCTGGTGCAGGCGCGCGGCATGTCGATCCTCAAAGCGGGGTTTGTTGCCTCGGTCCCGGCAATCTGCGGCTTCATCGGCGGCGTGCTTGGCGGGGTCATTTCCGACTGGCTGATGCGCCGCACGGGTTCGCTGAACATCGCGCGTAAAACGCCGATTGTGCTCGGCATGCTGCTCTCCATGACCATGGTGTTCTGTAACTACGTCAGTGCCGAGTGGATGATTATCGGCTTTATGGCGATGGCCTTCTTCGGCAAAGGGATTGGCGCGCTGGGCTGGGCGGTGATGGCGGATACGGCACCGAAAGAGATCAGCGGCCTGAGCGGCGGTCTGTTCAATATGTTCGGCAACGTTTCCGGGATTGTCACGCCTATCGCTATCGGCTACATCGTCGGCACCACGGGGTCTTTCAACGGCGCGCTGATCTACGTTGGTGTGCATGCCCTGGTGGCGGTGCTGAGTTACCTGGTGCTGGTGGGGGATATTAAACGCGTCGAACTTAAACCTGTTGTGGAGCGCGGATGATGACAACACAATCAAGCCCTGTCGTCACGGAAATGAAAGTTATCCCGGTGGCCGGTCAGGACAGCATGCTGCTCAATATTGGCGGCGCGCATAACGCATGGTTTACCCGCAATATCGTGGTGTTGACCGATAGCGCAGGTAATACCGGGGTGGGTGAAGCCCCCGGCGGGGAAGTGATCTACCAGACCCTGGTAGAGGCTATTCCACAGGTCGTGGGCCAGGAAGTGGCTCGTCTGAACAAGGTGGTTCAGCGGGTGCATAAGGGCAATCAGTCGGCGGACTTTGATACCTTCGGCAAGGGCGCGTGGACGTTTGAACTGCGCGTCAATGCGGTCGCCGCCCTGGAAGCGGCGCTGCTGGATTTACTCGGTAAAGCCCTTAACGTTCCGGTCTGTGAACTGCTGGGGCCAGGCAAACAGCGCGATGCGGTCACCGTGCTGGGCTATCTGTTCTATGTTGGCGATCGCAATAAAACCGATCTCCCCTATCTGGCTCGTTCACCGGGTGACCACGACTGGTATCAGCTGCGCCATCAGGAAGCGCTCTCCAGCGAGACGGTTGTGCGCCTGGCTGAAGCTGCGCAGGATCGCTACGGCTTTAAGGATTTCAAGCTGAAAGGCGGCGTGCTGCCCGGCGAGCAGGAGATTGAAACGGCCCGGGCGCTGAAAAAACGCTTCCCGGAGGCGCGCATCACCGTTGACCCGAACGGCGCCTGGCTGCTGGATGAGGCGATTAGCCTGTGTAAAGGTCTCGGGGACGTGCTGACCTACGCGGAAGACCCGTGCGGCGCCGAGCAGGGCTTCTCAGGCCGCGAGGTGATGGCCGAATTCCGCCGCGCCACCGGGCTGCCGGTTGCGACCAATATGATCGCCACCAACTGGCGCGAAATGGGCCACGCGGTGATGCTGAACGCCGTCGACATTCCGCTGGCAGATCCGCACTTCTGGACGCTCTCCGGCGCGGTGCGCGTGGCGCAACTATGCGATGACTGGGGCCTGACCTGGGGCTGCCACTCCAATAACCATTTCGATATCTCGCTGGCAATGTTTACCCACGTTGGCGCGGCGGCGCCGGGTAACCCGACCGCCATCGACACCCACTGGATTTGGCAGGAAGGCGAAGCTCGCCTGACGAAAAATCCGCTGGAGATCAAAAACGGTAAAATTGCCGTACCCGATGCGCCGGGGCTGGGCGTGGAGCTTGACTGGGATCAGGTTCATCAAGCCCATGAGGCGTATAAAAAACTACCGGGCGGCGCGCGTAACGACGCGGGCCCGATGCAGTACCTTATCCCCGGCTGGACATTTGACCGTAAGCGCCCTGTTTTTGGACGTCACTGATAAAAGGATTACACGATGAGTACTTTTACGACCCCTGTCGTCACCTCCATGCAAATCATTCCGGTCGCAGGTCATGACAGCATGCTGATGAACCTGAGCGGGGCGCATGCGCCGTTCTTCACGCGCAATATTGTCATTATCAAAGACAATGCCGGCCATACCGGCGTGGGTGAAATTCCGGGCGGGGAGAAGATCCGCAAAACGCTGGAGGATGCCATTCCGCTGGTGGTGGGAAAAACGCTGGGTGAGTACAAAAATGTCCTCAACACCGTGCGCAATACCTTTGCCGATCGCGATGCCGGCGGCCGCGGTCTGCAAACCTTCGATTTGCGCACCACTATCCACGTGGTGACCGGCATTGAAGCCGCGATGCTGGATCTGCTGGGCCAGCACCTGGGCGTTAACGTCGCGTCGCTGCTGGGCGAGGGCCAGCAGCGCAGTGAAGTGGAGATGCTCGGCTATCTGTTCTTTGTCGGCGACCGCAAGCTGACGCCGCTGCCGTATCAGAGCCAGCCAGATGACCAATGCGACTGGTACCGCGTTCGTCACGAAGAAGCGATGACCCCGGATGCGGTTGTGCGGCTGGCAGAAGCCGCGTATGAAAAATATGGCTTCAATGATTTCAAACTGAAAGGCGGCGTGCTGGCGGGGGAAGAGGAGGCGGAAGCCATTACCGCGCTGGCAAAACGTTTCCCGCAGGCGCGCGTGACGCTGGATCCGAACGGCGCGTGGTCGCTTGATGAAGCGATCGATATTGGCAAGCAGCTGAAAGGCGTGCTGGCGTACGCGGAAGATCCGTGCGGGGCTGAGCAAGGCTTTTCGGGCCGCGAAGTCATGGCGGAATTCCGTCGCGCTACGGGGCTACCGACCGCGACCAATATGATCGCCACCGACTGGCGTCAGATGGGGCACACGCTCTCTCTGCAATCGGTGGATATCCCGCTGGCGGACCCGCACTTCTGGACAATGCAGGGCTCGGTGCGCGTGGCGCAGATGTGCCACGAGTTTGGCCTGACCTGGGGCTCGCACTCCAACAACCATTTTGACGTGTCGCTGGCGATGTTTACCCACGTTGCCGCCGCCGCGCCGGGCACCATTACTGCTATCGATACGCACTGGATCTGGCAGGAGGGTAACCAGCGCCTCACCAAAGAGCCGTTTGAGATCAAAGGTGGCATGGTGCAGGTGCCGTCCACGCCGGGGTTGGGCGTTGAACTGGATATGGATCAGGTAATGAAAGCACACGAGCTGTATCAAAAACACGGTCTGGGCGCGCGCGACGACGCGATGGCGATGCAGTACCTGATCCCTGACTGGACATTCGACAATAAACGTCCGTGCATGGTACGATAAACGCATTGGGACCGCTCCCATGAGCGGTTTCCTACGTGGTATATGCTTAACGTAACGACTATGCGTAAGGATGGCTTATGAAAATTGTTATCGCACCGGACTCGTATAAGGAAAGTTTGAGTGCGCTTGAGGTTGCGACAGCGATCGAGCGCGGTTTTCGCGAGATTTTCCCTGAGGCGGAGTACGTCAAACTGCCGGTCGCTGATGGCGGTGAAGGCACGGTTGAGGCGATGATCGCAGCAACCCGGGGACGCATTGTGCACGTTCCGGTGACCGGTCCGCTGGGCGAGCGCGTGGACGGGTTTTATGGGATATCCGGTGACGAGCAGAGCGCCTTTATTGAAATGGCGGCGGCAAGCGGTCTGGAACTGGTAGCCCCTTCACTGCGTGACCCTCTGAAAACGACCTCCTGGGGCACGGGGGAACTTATCCGCCACGCGCTGGATGCGGGCGTTAAGCATATCATCATCGGTATCGGCGGCAGCGCCACCAATGACGGCGGCGCCGGGATGGTGCAGGCGCTGGGGGCGAAGCTGCTGGACGACAATGAACAGCCGCTGGGGCAGGGCGGGGGCGAGCTGGATAAGCTTGCGCGGATCGACCTGAGCGGCCTCGACCAGCGTCTGGCGGAGTGCCGGATAGAAGTCGCCTGCGATGTGACGAATCCGCTCACCGGTAAGGATGGCGCGTCAGCGGTATTTGGCCCGCAAAAGGGCGCCACACCCGAGATGATCGTCACCCTGGACAACGCGCTTGCGCACTATGCGAGAGTCATTGCCCGGGATCTGGACATTGATGTGCTCAACCTTGCTGGCGGCGGTGCGGCGGGTGGCATGGGCGCGGCGCTGTACGCTTTTTGTGGTGCGCAGTTGCGCCAGGGCATTGAGATTGTGACCGATGCGCTACACCTGGCCGACCAGGTGGCCGATGCGGATCTGGTGATCACCGGGGAAGGACGCATCGACAGCCAGACGATCCACGGCAAAGTGCCGGTAGGGGTGGCGAAAGTGGCGAAACGCTTTAATAAGCCCGTTATCGGCATTGCAGGTAGCCTGACGGCGGATGTTGGCGTGGTACACGATCACGGCTTAGACGCGGTGTTTAGCGTGATCTACACCATCTGCTCGCTGGAGGACGCGCTGGAAAATGCCAGCGCGAATGTACAGATGGCCGCAAGGAATATCGCGGCGGTGCTGAAAGTAGGGCAGGCATTTTAACTGTGATTGCCGGGTGGTGGCTTCGCCTTACCCGGCCTACGTTAGCGCACCTGTAGGCCCGGTAAGCGTAGCGCCACCGGGCTTTTACCTCAGCTACCCAACACCTTCATCGCTTCCCGCGTCACGTTATCCATCTCATCCAGCAGTTCCAGGAACTCCGGTTCAAGCTCCGATTCCGGCGTACCCGCGCGCAGCTGCTGCTCCAGCAGCTGGCAGAGGTTTTTCAGCCGCGGCACGCCGCTGTAGCCGCAGCTGCCATGCAGCTTGTGGATCGCTTCCAGCAGCTCTTCCGGGTTCTCGCCCACCAGCTGTTCTTCAACCTTATTACGGATCTCCGGCAGAAACGCGACCAGCATTTGCAGCATCTCTCGCGCTAAATCGGGTTTCCCTGCCGCCTGGCGCAGCGCCAGCTGCCAGTCAAAGGTCGCATTTTGATTAACGCTAACCTCAACCGGCTCGCTGAAAACCGTATATGTTCCGCCAATGTGCCCCGGCTTATAGCGTAACAGCAGGTTATGAAGCTTCTCTTCGTCGATAGGTTTCGCCAGGTAATCATTCATCCCGGCGCTCAGCAGCTTCTCTTTCTGACCGGCCATCGCATGCGCGGTGACCGCAATCACCGGGGTTTGCTGCTGATGCGGGAGCTGGTGGATCAGCTCGCAGGCACGAATGCCATCCATGCCCGGCATCTGAATATCCATCAGAATTAAGTCGAACTGCATCTGTTTAGCCAGTTCAACCGCCTGGGCGCCGCTGGTACACAGCTCAACATGCTGAACCTGGTCTTCCAGCAATACGCCGATTAGCTTCAGGTTTGCCGGATTATCATCCACCGCCATCACGCTCATGGGCAGTTTTTGCTCGTCGTTAATCAACGGCAGTGCGTGCTGGCTAAGACGGCAATACTCCGTGAGGGCGGGCAGCAGGCGGGTCGCGGTGAGTGGTTTAAGCAGGCACGCGGCCGCCCCGTCGTTTTTCAACTCTTCCGCATTAAGCTGGGCGTGGCAGGGCAGCGCCAGCAGCAGATAGTCGGTCATCGACGCGGCTTTCGCCAGCCGCTCCTGCTGCATGGTCAGCTCGCCGGTGAAGGTCACCGGGATCCCCATCAGCAAAATGTCGTAATGATCAATGGCCAGGGCTGAGAAGGTTGGACTGTAAACCACCTCCAGCGGCGTGGTGCTTAAAATATCCAGCGCGCACTGCGCCGCTGCCGCGTTAGGCTCGACGTAGGCCAGGCGCTTACCTTTCAGACAGTCCGTCACCGGGCCGTCGGTCAGCACGTTCGGATTGAGGTCGAGGTTAATATGGAACCAGAAGGTTGAGCCGCGGTTTGGCTGGCTGTGGAAAGAGATATCGCCGCCCATTTCGTTCACCAGACGCTGGGTGATCACCAGCCCCAGACCGGTGCCGCCATGACGGCGGGAGATGCTGGCGTCTGCCTGGCGGAAGGCCTGGAACAGACGCGACTGATCCCGCTCCGGAATGCCGATACCGGTATCGCGGATTTGAACCTCAATCTGCACCTTGTTATTACTGATAGCGCGTTTTTCTACCAGGATGTCGATGTTGCCGCTTTCGGTGAATTTAATGGCATTCCCGACAAGATTGGTAATGACCTGCTGCAGGCGCAGCGGATCGCCAATAACGTTGTCCGGCACGTCGTTTTTAATATTGAGCGTTAGCTCAAGGCCCTTGTCGTGCGACGAGTGCGCGAGCAGCGTCACCACTTCATCGAGCGTACTGCGCAGCGGGAACGGGATGCTCTCCAGAATCAGTTTACCCGCCTCCAGCTTGGAGAAGTCCAGCACGTCGTTAATGATCGCCAGCAGGTTATTGGCCGAACGTTCAATGGTGTGCAGGTGATCGCGCTGAGTAGGATTCAGCTCGCTTTTCAGGGTCAGGCGGGTAAAGCCGATCACGCCATTGAGCGGCGTACGCAGCTCGTGCGACATATTGGCCAGAAACTCAGACTTAATACGCGCCGCTTCCTGAGCGCGCTTTTTCGCCAGATCCAGCTCAACGTTCTGGATCTCCATCTGCTCCAGCGTTTCGCGCAGGTCAGAGGTGGCCTGGTCAACGTTATGCTGCATCTCTTCGTGATAGGCCGCCAGCGACATCGCCATCGAGTTAATGCCGTTTTTCAGCATATCCAGCTCGCCCAGCATAAACCCTTCCACGCGGCTGTCGAGCTGTCCCCGGCGGATGCGGTCAACGGTATTAACCATGTTGCGGATGGGGCCCGTGACGTCGCGCATCAGACGCCAGCCGAAGATCAGCGCAATACCAATGCAGAACAGCATCATCACGCCGGAGATAAAAATTTCTTTGTACTGCTGCAGCCGTACCGACTTGAGATCCAGCTCAAGCGCTACATATCCCAACATGTTATTGCTGGATTTGGCATCGGATTGCGCAGACTCATCGGGTGAATAGCTTTCCGACACGATCGGCGTGCGCAGGATCATGATGTCGCCGCGCCGCAACACGGTGAGATGGCGCGGGAAGGGCGTACCGTCAGGGATCTTCAGCGTGGTCGGATCGAGATGAAAGTTTGAGGTGACAAACAGGCGGTTATGTTCGTCGTAGACGGAAATGGCGCGGACGATATCCGAGTGGCGGCGGTGGAGCACGCTGATTAACTGCCCAATGGATTCACGGTTTTGCAGGTTCATCCCATACTCGCTTGAGACGGCGAGCGGTTCGATAATGCTGGCGCCCGCGTCCTCCAGCTGTCGCTGCAAATCGTTATAGCGGTGCACCACAAAGAAGATACTCAGCAGCAAACCGATGAGAACGGTGGGGGCGAGGATCAAAATCATCATGCGCGCGCGCAGGCTGTAGTTGGTCATGGCGTTCCGTTATGGGACAATTAAGATAATTATGTTTATGTGAGAAAAATCTCGGCGATGGCGCAATTCTACTCTGCAAAGCGACGCGTGACGACGCGTCAAATCATTACTGTTGAAGCCACGGACCTTGATCCGTTTGGTCAGGGAGTGGCTCGTCACAACGGTAAGACTCTGTTTATAACAGGTTTGCTGCCAGGAGAACGAGCAGAAATTACGCTGACGGAAGACAAGCGTCAGTACGCGCGCGGACAGGTGAAGCGTCGCCTCAACGCGAGCCCGGAGCGCGTGGAGCCCCGCTGTCCCCATTTTGGCGTGTGCGGAGGCTGCCAGCAACAGCATGCGAGCACAGAATTACAGCAAAAAAGTAAAAGCCGCGCGCTGGCGCGCCTCCTTAAACACGAAGTTGACGAGATTATCGCCGATGAGCCCTGGGGCTATCGCCGCCGCGCGCGCCTGAGCCTGAGCTATCAGCCCAAAACGGAGCGGCTGGAGATGGGTTTTCGCAAAGCGGCCTCCAGCGATATTGTTGACGTGAAGCGGTGCCCCATTTTGGTGCCCCATCTTGAGGCGTTACTTCCGGACGTGCACCGCTGTCTTGCATCGCTCGACGGGGTGCGTTCATTGGGCCACGTTGAACTGGTGCTGGCGAACAACGGCCCGCTGATGGTGCTGCGCCACACTGCGCCGCTGTCGAAAAAAGATCGCGAAAAACTGGAACGCTTTTCGCATTCTCATGAGCTTGCGCTTTTCCTCGCGCCGCAAAGCGAGATACTTGAACAGGTATCGGGCGAAGCTCCCTGGTATGCGTCAGACGGGCTACGCTTAACGTTCAGTCCGCGTGATTTTATCCAGGTCAACGACGGCATAAACCAGCAAATGGTGGCGAAGGCCCTGGAATGGCTTGACGTACAGCCCACTGACCGTGTGCTCGATCTGTTCTGCGGCATGGGTAACTTTACCCTGCCGCTGGCGCGCAGAGCGGCAAGCGTGGTCGGGGTGGAAGGCGTTGAGGCGCTGGTGGTCAAAGGCCAGGAAAACGCAGAGCAGAACGGCTTGCAAAATGTGACATTCTTTCATCAAAATCTTGAGGAAGATGTCACTCAACAGCCGTGGGCAAAGCAGGGTTTCGACAAAATCCTGCTCGACCCGGCGCGTGCAGGTGCCCCAGGCGTCATGGCGCATGTTATTAAACTCGCGCCCAGGCGCGTGGTCTATGTTTCCTGTAACCCGTCAACGCTTGCCCGTGACAGTGAGGCGTTAATCAGCGCGGGTTACCAGATTCGGCGTCTGGCAATGCTGGACATGTTCCCGCACACTGGACATCTGGAATCGATGGCGTTGTTCGAGCACATCTAATTTGTTTGGCTTGTCGACTTCGACAGGCCCTGGTCCCTAAAGGAGAGGACAATGGTTGCGGTAAGAAGTGCACATCTCAATAAAGCTGGGGAGTTTGACCCACAAAAATGGATCGCAAGTCTGGGAATTTCCAGCCAGCAGTCGTGTGAACGCTTAACCGAAACCTGGGCCTACTGTCTGCGCACCACGCAGGGACACCCGGATGCCGATCTTCTCCTGTGGCGCGGCGTGGAGATGGTTGAAATCTTGTCCATGCTGAACATGGACATCGAAACGCTGCAGGCCGCGCTGCTGTTCCCCCTCGCGGATGCGGATGTGGTCAGCGAAGACGTGCTGCGCGACAGCGTCGGCAAATCCGTTGTAGCGCTGATTCACGGCGTGCGCGATATGGCGGCCATTCGCCAGCTAAAAGCCGCGCATACCGATTCTGTCTCCTCTGAGCAGGTTGATAACGTCCGCCGGATGCTGCTGGCCATGGTGGATGATTTTCGCTGCGTGGTCATCAAGCTGGCCGAGCGTATTGCCCACCTGCGTGAAGTGAAAGATGCGCCGGAAGACGAGCGCGTGCTGGCCGCCAAAGAGTGTACGAACATCTATGCGCCGCTGGCGAACCGCTTAGGTATTGGTCAGCTGAAATGGGAGCTGGAAGATTACTGCTTCCGCTATCTGCATCCGGCAGAATACAAGCGCATTGCCAAACTCCTGCATGAGCGCCGTATCGATCGTGAGCACTACATCGACGAGTTTGTCAGCGGGCTGCGCCAGGCCATGAAAGAAGAGAATGTGCGTGCCGAAGTTTACGGCCGGCCTAAGCACATCTACAGCATCTGGCGCAAAATGCAGAAGAAACACCTCGCCTTTGACGAGCTGTTTGACGTGCGCGCCGTGCGTATCGTGGCGGAGCGTCTGCAGGACTGCTACGCCGCGCTGGGGATAGTACATACTCACTTCCGCCACCTGCCGGATGAATTTGACGACTATGTCGCGAACCCAAAACCGAACGGCTACCAGTCCATTCATACCGTGGTGCTTGGCCCCGGCGGCAAAACGGTCGAGATTCAAATCCGCACCAAACAGATGCACGAAGACGCCGAGCTGGGCGTAGCCGCGCACTGGAAGTACAAAGAGGGCACTTCTGGCGGGGCACGCTCCGGCCACGAAGACCGCATCGCCTGGCTGCGCAAGCTGATTGCGTGGCAGGAGGAGATGGCCGACTCCGGCGAAATGCTCGACGAGGTGCGCAGTCAGGTCTTTGATGACCGCGTCTACGTCTTTACCCCGAAAGGGGACGTTGTCGACCTGCCGGCTGGCTCCACGCCGCTCGATTTTGCCTACCACATCCACAGCGACGTGGGGCACCGCTGCATCGGGGCGAAGATCGGCGGACGTATCGTGCCGTTTACCTATCAGCTGCAGATGGGCGACCAGATTGAAATCATTACCCAGAAGCAGCCAAACCCGAGCCGCGACTGGCTTAACCCGAACCTCGGTTACGTCACTACCAGCCGCGGACGCTCCAAAATTCACGCCTGGTTCCGCAAGCAGGATCGTGACAAAAACATTCTTGCCGGTCGCCAGATCCTTGACGACGAGCTGGAGCATATCGGGATCAGCCTGAAAGAAGCAGAGAAATTCCTGCTGCCGCGCTACAACTTCAACGAGCTGGACGAGCTGCTGGCGGCGATTGGCGGCGGTGATATCCGTCTGAATCAGATGGTCAACTTCCTGCAGGCCCAGTTCAACAAGCCTAGCGCGGAAGAGCAGGACGCGGCGGCGCTGAAGCAGTTGCAGCAGAAAACCTATGCCCCGCAGCAGCGCAGCAAAGACAACGGCCGCGTGGTGGTCGAGGGCGTGGGTAACCTGATGCACCATATTGCCCGCTGCTGCCAGCCGATTCCGGGGGACGATATCGTCGGCTTTATCACCCAGGGGCGCGGGATCTCGATCCACCGCTCCGACTGCGACCAGCTTGCCGAGCTGCAGTCCCATGCGCCGGAGCGTATCGTGGAAGCGGTCTGGGGGGAGAGCTACTCCGCCGGTTACTCGCTGGTGGTGCGTGTCACTGCCAACGATCGCAGCGGGCTGCTGCGCGACATCACCACCATTCTCGCCAACGAGAAGGTCAACGTGCTGGGCGTCGCCAGCCGCAGCGATACCCGCGAGCAGCTTGCCACCATCGATATGACCATCGAAATCTACAACCTGCAGGTGCTCGGCCGCGTGCTGGGCAAACTGAACCAGGTGCCGGATGTGATTGACGCGCGTCGTCTGCACGGCGGCTAAACATCCTCTTCCGTAGGCCGGGTAAGGCAACGCCGCCACCCGGCATTTTTTCATCAGGACAGAACTATGACTCAAATCGACCGCCTGCTCGGCATCATGAAACGCCTGCGCGACCCGGAAAACGGCTGCCCGTGGGACAAGGAGCAGACTTTCGCGACCATCGCACCCTATACCCTCGAAGAGACCTATGAGGTGCTGGACGCCATTTCACGCGAGGATTTCGATGACCTGCGCGGTGAGCTCGGCGACCTGCTGTTCCAGGTAGTGTTCTACGCCCAGATGGCGCAGGAGGAAGGGCGCTTTAACTTTGACGATATCTGTGCCGCTATCAGCGACAAGCTGGAGCGCCGCCATCCGCATATCTTTGGCGATGCCACCGCAGGAAACAGCGCAGAGGTGCTGGCCCGCTGGGAGCAGATTAAAAGCGCCGAGCGCGCTGAAAAGTCCCAACACTCTGCGCTGGACGACATCCCGCTGAGCCTGCCCGCGCTGATGCGCGCCCACAAAATTCAAAAGCGCTGCTCGGCGGTAGGATTTGACTGGGATTCCCTGGGACCCGTGCTGGATAAAGTGCATGAAGAGATCGACGAAGTGATGCACGAAGCGCAGCAGGCGGTGGTCGATGAAGCAAAGCTGGAGGAAGAGATGGGCGACCTGCTGTTCGCCACCGTTAATCTTTCTCGCCATCTAGGGGTAAAAGCGGAAACCGCGCTGCAAAAAGCCAACCTGAAATTCGAACGACGCTTTCGTGAAGTCGAGCGGATTGTGGCCTCGCGCGGCCTGGAAATGACCGGAATTGACCTCGACGCGATGGAAGAAGTCTGGCAGGAAGTAAAACGCCAGGAATCTGATCTCTAACGGAATTTTGCGATCAAGCGCAATTTGTGTGATTTTTTAAATGACAAGCGCTTGATTTGCGTCAAAAACATTTACCCAAAAGGGGCTATTTTCTCACTCCTTATGTTTGTCATGGCCTGGAATGGAGACGGAGAATGAAAGTTTGTGGCGCTCGCCGTGTTCGGGTATACTACTTTCCCGTCCTGGTTATTCCATCGTTTCACCCTAACTTCTCAGGTTCAGCATGACAACGAACTATATTTTTGTGACCGGCGGGGTCGTATCCTCTCTGGGTAAAGGCATTGCCGCAGCCTCCCTCGCAGCCATTCTTGAAGCCCGTGGCCTCAATGTGACCATGATGAAACTGGATCCGTATATCAACGTCGATCCTGGCACCATGAGCCCAACCCAACACGGGGAAGTGTTCGTTACTGAAGACGGCGCTGAAACCGATCTGGATCTTGGCCACTACGAGCGTTTCATTCGTACCAAAATGACCCGTCGTAACAACTTTACGACTGGCCGCATCTACTCTGACGTTCTGCGTAAAGAGCGCCGCGGTGACTACCTGGGCGCGACCGTGCAGGTTATCCCACACATCACTAACGCCATCAAAGAGCGTGTTCTTGCCGGTGGCGAAGGGCATGACGTTGTGCTGGTTGAAATCGGCGGTACCGTGGGTGATATCGAATCCCTGCCGTTCCTCGAAGCGATTCGTCAGCTGGCGGTAGACATTGGTCGTGAACACGCGCTGTTCATGCACCTGACGCTGGTGCCTTACATGGCGGCGGCAGGTGAAGTGAAAACCAAACCGACTCAGCACTCCGTTAAAGAACTGCTCTCCATCGGTATTCAGCCTGACATCCTGGTTTGCCGTTCCGATCGTGCCATTCCAGCGAACGAACGTGCGAAAATTGCATTGTTCTGTAACGTGCCTGAAAAAGCCGTTATTTCAATGAAAGATGTCGATTCCATTTATAAAATCCCGGGCCTGTTGAAATCACAGGGTCTGGACGATTATATTTGTAAACGATTCAGCTTGAACTGTCCGGAAGCTAACCTGTCTGAATGGGAACAGGTTATTTATGAAGAAGCGAACCCGGCAGGCGAAGTGACTATCGGTATGGTCGGCAAGTACATCGAACTGCCGGACGCCTATAAGTCCGTTATCGAAGCGCTGAAGCACGGTGGTCTGAAGAACCGCGTCTCCGTGAACATCAAGCTGATTGATTCGCAGGATGTTGAAACACGTGGCGTTGAAATTCTGAAAGATCTGGATGCTATCCTCATCCCTGGCGGCTTCGGCTACCGTGGTGTTGAAGGCAAGATCGCCACTGCACGCTATGCGCGTGAAAACAATATTCCATACCTCGGCATCTGCCTGGGTATGCAGGTTGCGCTGATCGAATTTGCGCGCAACGTAGCGGGAATGGAAAACGCGAACTCTACGGAATTTGTGCCAGACTGTAAGTACCCTGTCGTGGCGCTGATTACGGAATGGCGCGACGAAGACGGTAACGTCGAAGTCCGTACCGAGAAGAGCGATCTGGGTGGCACTATGCGTCTTGGCGCGCAGGCCTGCCAGCTGTCCGACGATAGCGTGGTTCGCAAGCTGTACGGCGAGCCGGTCATCACCGAGCGCCATCGTCACCGCTATGAAGTCAACAATATGTTGTTGAAACAAATTGAAGCCGCGGGCCTGCGTGTTGCGGGTCGCTCCGGGGACGATCAGTTAGTCGAGATCATCGAGGTGCCAAACCATCCGTGGTTTGTTGCCTGCCAGTTCCACCCGGAATTTACTTCAACGCCGCGTGATGGACATCCGCTGTTTGCAGGCTTCGTGAAAGCCGCCAGCGAGTACCAGAAGCGTCAGGCGAAGTAAAAAAGTTAGAACGGCAACGCGTACCAACGGTACGCGTTGTTTGTCTGGAGTTTTAGTTTAACTTGTACTGAGGAAAATCTAATGTCCAAAATCGTTAAAGTCATCGGTCGTGAAATCATCGACTCCCGTGGTAACCCGACCGTTGAAGCCGAAGTTCATCTGGAAGGTGGTTTCGTCGGTATGGCAGCTGCTCCATCAGGTGCTTCTACGGGTTCCCGTGAAGCGCTGGAACTGCGTGATGGCGACAAATCCCGTTTCATGGGCAAAGGCGTACTGAAAGCGGTTGGCGCTGTTAACGGTCCTATTGCTCAGGCTATCGTTGGCAAAGATGCCAAAGATCAGGCTGGCATCGACAAGATCATGATCGATCTGGACGGTACTGAAAACAAATCTAACTTCGGTGCGAACGCAATCCTGGCCGTTTCCCTGGCGAACGCCAAAGCAGCAGCCGCTGCTAAAGGTATGCCACTGTTCGAGCACATCGCTGAACTGAACGGCACCCCAGGCAAATACTCTATGCCTGTACCAATGATGAACATCATCAACGGTGGTGAGCACGCAGACAACAACGTTGATATTCAGGAATTCATGATTCAGCCAGTTGGCGCGAAAACCCTGAAAGAAGCGGTTCGTATGGGTTCTGAAGTGTTCCACAACCTGGCTAAAGTTCTGAAAGCTAAAGGTATGAACACTGCTGTTGGTGACGAAGGTGGCTACGCGCCAAACCTGGGTTCTAACGCAGAAGCACTGGCTGTTATCGCTGAAGCGGTTAAAGCAGCAGGCTACGAGCTGGGCAAAGACATCACCCTGGCGATGGACTGTGCAGCATCTGAATTCTACAAAGACGGTAAATACGTTCTGGCTGGCGAAGGCAACAAAGCGTTCACCTCCGAAGAGTTCACTCACTTCCTGGAAGACCTGACCAAACAGTACCCAATCGTTTCTATCGAAGACGGTCTGGACGAGTCTGACTGGGATGGTTTTGCATACCAGACCAAAGTACTGGGCGACAAAATCCAGCTGGTTGGTGACGATCTGTTCGTAACCAACACCAAGATCCTGAAAGAAGGCATCGAGAAAGGCATCGTTAACTCCATCCTGATCAAATTCAACCAGATCGGTTCTCTGACCGAAACGCTGGCTGCGATCAAAATGGCGAAAGACGCTGGCTACACCGCTGTTATCTCTCACCGTTCTGGCGAAACTGAAGACGCGACCATTGCTGACCTGGCTGTTGGTACCGCTGCTGGCCAGATCAAAACCGGTTCTATGAGCCGTTCTGACCGTGTTGCTAAATACAACCAGCTGATTCGTATCGAAGAAGCGCTGGGTGAAAAAGCACCTTACAACGGTCGTAAAGAGATCAAAGGCCAGGCATAATTGCTTAAGCCTTAACATGAAAATGCCAGTCGAATGACTGGCATTTTTTTTGGTTATTTAAAATCGACCGCCATCTGCTCGGGAATGGTTAGTCCCCGGGTGGTTTGCACGCAGCGGGCGATATAATCCGTAAAACGAGGTGGCTTCGGCATCCCCATGCTGAGCAGCTTATCGTTGCTGAAGCGCACGTTCAGCGTGGCAAAGGCACCGTATAAGCGCATCGCTCTCAGCATCAGACGTTCGTTGCACGGACCAAAAATGGTTTTCAGTTCACGGCGCATTTTGACCAGCGTTTCGTAGCTGACCTGCGCGTACTTATCGCCAACGGGCGCTTTCTCCAGCGCCTGCGCCATTGCCCGATCGATATCCGCAAAGCGAACGCTGTTCTCTTCCCCGGCAGAAATGTGTACCACTTCCCCCGGACGCGCGTTGCTGCTCAGCAGCATTAACATTGCGTCGGCGCAATAATCTACCGGGACAACGTCGATCCGGTCTTCCATCGAGCACATGAACTTCTGCAGCATCAGGCCCATGCTGAAGACCCAAAAGATACTGCTCGACGGCGTGCAGCCGTGGCGGGTATGGCCGACGACGATGGACGGACGGGCGATGAGCAGCGGCAGGTTAGGACATTCCTGGCGCATCAGCTTTTCGATGGTTGACTTCGAATACGTATATTCCACCAGGTGCTCAGCGTTTTCTCTGAATTCCGCACTTTCGGCGACCAGCGAATCCTGCTCCGGCGTGCATGACATTGCGGTGCCTACATGCAGGAAACGCTGCAGCCCTGCGACCTGCTCCATGCGGCGCGCCAGCGCTAGCGTACCCTCTACGTTCACCTTCCAGATCAGCGGGTTATTGCCAAAAGACGCAACTGCCGCGCAGTTAACGACATGCGTAACCTGGTCCAGACGGGGATCGTTCAGAAAGGCTTCCGGCTGGCTGAGGTCGCCGATGAGGATATTATCCACGCTCAGGGAGGCCAGTTTCTCCTCTGAAATTTTGAACTTACGCATGTTCTCCTGCACGCGCGCCAGCCCGCTTTGCGGATCGCCGGCACGGGCAAGCAAAAGGAGTTTTACAGATTGATCGCTGGTCAGGATTTTTTCAAGTACTGCACCGCCCAGAAACCCGGTCACGCCTGTAATTAATAACATATTCATTATTACCGTCTCATTATGATTGATGAGGCGGATTGTAGGCGCGCAAAAGTAAACGGCGTTTAAATAATAAAACGCCGGGACCGACAGCGTCTTAAGCTTATTTTAAGGAAAGGAAATCAGGTGAAAATATTGGACATTGCAGAAGGCGGAAAAATTCAATTTATTCATGTTTTTATTTTAACTTAATGATTTTAATCTGTTTTTGTCTCTTGGGTAGCGCGATGGAAATAATTCAAACTGTAATAAACAAAATAATTTGTTACACCAAACATTTATCATATAAATGAATTGAGCCCTGCTTAAGTAAAATTGAGCAAAATAAAACGCAGGCTATTTTATTTAGCCTGCGAAGGGTTTTCAGAGCAGAAGAGGAAGCGTGGCGCTGGCCGTTTGCTGGCTGACGTCAGCGTAATGACCATCCAGCGCAATCATGGATGTCGTAAGTAATTCGACCAGCAGCATCACCCCAACTTTGGCATTGAGCGCGCCCGCGCTAAGAGGGCCTTCTGGCTTGGCGGCCACCAGCAGCATATCGCTAAGAGACGCCAGCGGGCTGCGGGGCGTGTTGCTGAGCGCCAGAACCTTCACCCCGCGCTTGCGGGCAAGTTTCACCACGTGAAGTAAATCTCGCGTTGAACCGGAGCTGGAGATCGCCACCACCAGCGTCTCTGCCGAAAGCGTGGTCGCATTCATGGCTGCGCGGTGCATATCGCTAAACAGCTGTGCGGATTTACCCAGCCTTAATAACTTGTAATGCAGATACTCCCCGAGGATTGCGCTGGCCGCGACGCCATAAATCTGCACGGACTGCGCCTGATGCAGCGCCAGTGCGGCTTTTTCAAGCAGCGCGCGGTCGAGGAGTCTCGCGGTATCCTGCAGAGCCTGCACCGATTCATCCACCACGCTGTCAATCTCATCCCCCGCCTGACGCGCGGGCTGACCCTGCTGAATATCCAGCGCCAGCGCCATTTTGAATTCGTTATACCCCTTGCACCCCAGCGTCCGGCAAAGACGCGTCACGCTGGCCTCGCTGGTGTGGCTCTCTCGCGCCAGTTCGGTGATGGTCAGGTAGAGCACCCGGGCAGGGTCGCTGAGGACAAACTCACCGAGTTTTTGTTGCGTTGGGCTGTACCCGGAAGCCTCCTGGCGGAGCTTCAGCAGCAGGTTTTCATGGTCCGACATGCCACGTCCTTAATGTGTTTCACTGCGACTAGTGTGGCGGAAAGCGGGGGAAAGATGCCAGTCATTTTAAAAAAGTATGATCGGCCTCCTGGTTTGTGATGATAATTTTCACTATAAAATATTTATATGGTAAAAATTTTCATCTTTTAATGGGGGGATGAAAAAATGATGCAAATATTCAGTGGCGCTTCGTCGGGTGGATGGTTTGAAAAAGCGCAGCGCTTTGGCAAATCCTTTATGTTGCCTATCGCCGTATTGCCCGCGGCGGGTCTGCTGCTCGGTATCGGCGGGGCGTTATCGAACCCTAATACGCTGGCGGCCTATCCGTTTTTAGATGTGGGCTGGCTGCAAGCCATTTTCACCATCATGAGCAGTGCGGGTTCGATTGTGTTTGCGAACCTCTCGGTGCTGTTTGCGGTTGGGGTGGCCGTCGGGCTGGCAAAAAACGATAAGGGCACGGCGGGGCTGGCAGCGCTACTCGCGTTTCTGGTGATGAACGCCACCATCAACGCGCTGCTGATCCTCACCGGCAAACTGGCGCACGAGAACCCGGGCGCTGTAGGGCAGGGCATGACGCTGGGTATTCAGACGCTGGAAACCGGGGTGTTTGGCGGCGTGGTGATTGGTCTCGTGACCTGCGCGCTGCATCATCGGTTTAACAAGATCGCGCTTCCGCAGTTCCTGGGCTTTTTTGGCGGCTCGCGCTTTGTCCCGATTATCAGCTCGCTGGCGGCGATACTCGTTGGCGCGATCATGACCGTGGTCTGGCCGCATTTCCAGAAGCTTATTTTTGGTCTGGGCGGGCTGGTGGATGCCACCGGTTATCTTGGCACGCTGCTGTACGGCTTTATTTTGCGCATGCTTGGCCCGTTTGGTCTGCATCACATCTTCTATCTGCCGTTCTGGACCACCGCGCTCGGCGGCAGCGAGATCGTCAACGGCCACCTGGTTGAGGGCACGCAGCGGATCTTCTTCGCTCAGCTCGCCGACCCGAACACGCAGCATTTCTATGAAGGCACGTCACGCTTCATGTCCGGGCGCTTTATCACGATGATGTTTGGCCTGCTCGGTGCCTGCCTGGCGATGTATCATACGGCGAAACCGGAGAACAAAAAGCGCGTTGCCGGGCTGCTGCTCTCCGCGGCGTTAACCTCATTCCTGACGGGAATTACCGAGCCCATCGAGTTCTCCTTCCTGTTCATTGCCCCGGTGCTCTACGTCATTCACGCGCTGTTTGACGGGCTGGCGTTTATGCTCGCGCACATGCTGCACATCACCATCGGGCAGACCTTCTCCGGCGGTTTTATTGACTTCGTGCTGTTTGGCATTTTGCAGGGGGAGGCCAAAACCAACTGGATGTTCGTTCCGCTGGTCGGCGTGCCGTGGTTCTTCCTCTACTACTTCACTTTCCGCTACCTGATTAACCGCTTTGATTTCGCCACGCCGGGCCGTGAAAAGGAGGCGATGGTTGATGACGTCAGCCTGCCGCAAAGCGAGCGCGCTGCGGCGGTGATCGCCGGGTTGGGCGGAAAAGACAATCTGGAAGAGGTGGACTGCTGCGCCACGCGCCTTCGCGTGACGGTCAAAGACGGCAGCAAAGTGAATGACGCGGCGCTGAAAGCCACCGGCGCGCGAGGCGTTATCGTGCGCGGTAACGGTGTACAGGTCATTTATGGCCCGCACGTCACAATTATCAAAAACGAAGTGGAAGAGATCTTATCGTAATGAAAAATGTACTGGATAACCTGAAGGGAAAACTGGTCGTCTCCTGTCAGGCGCTGGAAAACGAACCGCTGCACAGCCCGTTTATCATGTCGCGAATGGCGCTGGCGGCGGCACAGGGTGGAGCCTTCGCCATTCGCGCCAACAGCGTGGTGGATATCGAGGCCATTAAACAGCAGGTGTCTTTACCGGTTATCGGCATCATCAAACGGGACTATCCAGGGAGCGAAGTATTTATCACCGCTACGATGAAAGAGGTGGATGAGCTCATGGCCGTCTCTCCGGAAATCATTGCCCTTGATGCGACGGCGCGGGAACGTCCTGACGGTGAATCCCTGGAAACACTGGTCACGGCCATCCGCTCACGTTACCCCTCGGTACTGCTGATGGCAGATATTTCCACCGTAGACGAAGCCGTGACGGCGCAGACGCTTGGCTTTGACTGCGTTGGCACCACGCTGTACGGCTATACGGCGGAAACGGCAGGCCATACGCTTCCGGAGAATGACTGTGCGTTCCTGAAAGCGGTGCTGGCGGCCGTGACGGTCCCCGTGGTTGCCGAAGGCAACGTGGATACGCCCGAGCGCGCGGCCCGGTGTCTGGCGCTGGGCGCGCATACGGTCGTTGTCGGCGGGGCGATCACCCGCCCACAGCAAATTACCGCGCGCTTTATGGCGGCGATAAGCGCGCAAAGCACCGATGGAGCATGACCATCCGACGGGGATCTGCGATACTTATCGTTTATCCCCTTTACTGAGATGACTATGCAGTACCCGATTAACGAGATGTTCCAGACCCTGCAAGGCGAGGGTTACTTTACCGGCGTTCCCGCTATCTTTATTCGTTTACAGGGATGCCCGGTTGGCTGTGCCTGGTGTGATACCAAACATACGTGGGATAAGCTCGCAGATCGGGAAGTGTCGCTGTTTAGCATTCTGGCGAAAACCAAAGAGAGCGATAAGTGGGGCGCGGGCAGTGCAGAAGACCTGCTGGCCATTATTGGTCGCCAGGGCTGGACGGCTCGCCACGTCGTCATCACCGGCGGCGAACCCTGCATTCACGATCTGACGCCGCTGACCGAGCTGCTCGAAAAGAACGGCTACAGCTGCCAGATTGAGACCAGCGGCACCCATGAAGTGCGCTGTTCACACACCACCTGGGTGACGGTATCGCCAAAAGTGAATATGCGTGGCGGGTATGACGTGCTGTCTCAGGCGCTGGAGCGCGCGGATGAAATTAAGCATCCGGTAGGACGCGTACGTGATATCGAAGCGCTGGATGAACTGCTGGCGACGCTGACGGACGAGAAGCAGCGGGTAATCGCCCTGCAGCCGATCAGCCAGAAAGAGGATGCGACGCGCCTGTGCATTGAAACCTGCATTGCGCGCAACTGGCGCCTGTCGATGCAGACGCACAAGTATCTGAATATTGCCTAGAAAAAATCCCGGTTTTGCCGGGCTTTTTTTACTCTCCGCGATACACGCAGCCTGCCGTGCAGGTTTCTTTGATCATCACCGCGCTCAGCAGCGGTACCAGCGGCTTCATCTGATCCCAGATCCATTTTGCCAGCACTTCGCTGGTCGGGTTTTCCAGACCCGGAATATCGTTGAGATAGTAGTGATCCAGACGATCGTAGGTCGGCTTAAACGCGGCCTTCAGCTCGGCAAAGTCCATGATCCAACCGGTATGCGGATCAACTTCACCGGTGATCTCAAGACGCACCATAAACGAATGCCCGTGCAGGCGGCCGCATTTATGTCCTGCAGGAACGTGCGGAAGGTGGTGGGCGGCTTCGAAGGTGAAATCTTTAAACAGTGTGGTGGACATGATCGCTCTCAGTAATGCGGAAAAAACCGCCGCATAGTACCGGAAAGCACAATTTTTAGCATTAACTAAAACGGCTCTGAACGGTGAACGCCCGGTATTCAGGGTGATTATTGGTTTTTATTCTTTTATTTCAAATGGTTATTCAATCGTTTTTATCGCTAAGAACGATAACTAAAACAGGTTAGTCCATTTGGTTATTTATTATTTCCATCCCTTCTTTAATTGTTATTATCCACGCCGTTAACCTTATCTTCAGTTTGGATTTATTCGCTTAAAGTCCGCTTGGCTACTGGAACATAACGACGCATGACAACACAGGCCTCACCTTCAAATTTGCTTCCCCTTAACCCGGAGCAACTGGCGCGCCTTCAGGCTGCCACCTCTGATTTTTCTCCCACTCAGCTTGCCTGGGTCTCCGGTTATTTCTGGGGAATGCTCAACCAGCAGCCTGGCGCGGTGGCTGGCGCACCGGCAACGGCCGTGGAAATTCCTGCCATTACGCTGATTAGCGCCTCGCAGACGGGCAACGCCCGCCGCGTGGCCGAAGCGCTGCGTGATGATCTGCTGGCCGCCAAACTGAACGTGAACCTGGTCAACGCCGGGGATTATAAATTCAAACAAATCGCGTCAGAAAAACTGCTGGTGATGGTCGCCTCGACCCAGGGGGAAGGTGAACCCGCTGAAGAAGCGGTGGCGCTGCACAAGTTCCTGTTCTCAAAAAAAGCCCCTAAGCTGAATGGCACGGCGTTTGCCGTCTTTGGCCTGGGCGATACCTCCTATGAATTCTTCTGCCAGTCCGGTAAAGACTTCGACAGCAAGCTGGCGGAGCTGGGCGCGGAGCGCCTGCTGGACCGCGTGGACGCGGATGTGGAATACCAGACTGCCGCCGCTGAATGGCGTGCGCGCATCGTTGAGGTATTGAAAGCCCGCGTCCCGAAAGAGACGCCAGCGCAGGCCGCGGTGACCGCTGCGGGCACCGTCAATGAGATCCACACCAGCCCGTACACCAAAGAGTCGCCGCTAACGGCGAGCCTGTCGGTGAACCAGAAAATTACGGGCCGCGACTCGGAAAAAGACGTGCGCCATATTGAAATCGATCTTGGCGACTCCGGCCTGCGCTATCAGCCTGGCGATGCGCTGGGCGTCTGGTATCAGAACGATCCGGCGCTGGTGAAAGAGCTGGTGGAACTGCTGTGGCTGAAGGGTGACGAGCCCGTCACCGTTGACGGCAAAACCCAGCCACTTTCAGAGGCGCTGCAGTGGCATTTCGAGCTGACGGTGAACACTCCGAATATCGTCGAGAATTATGCCACCCTAACGCGCAGCGAATCCCTGCTGCCGCTGGTGGGCGACAAAGCGAAGCTGCAGCATTACGCCGCGACGACGCCGATTGTCGATATGGTGCGTTTCTCTCCGGCACAGCTGGATGCCGATGCGCTGATCGGTCTGCTGCGTCCGCTGACCCCACGCCTGTACTCTATCGCCTCTTCCCAGGCGGAAGTGGAAAGCGAAGTTCACGTTACCGTCGGCGTGGTGCGCTACGACATCGAAGGCCGCGCCCGCGCGGGTGGGGCATCAAGCTTCCTGGCGGACCGCGTGGAAGAAGAGGGCGAGGTGCGCGTCTTTATCGAGCACAACGACAACTTCCGCCTGCCGGCGAACCCGGAAACTCCGGTGATCATGATTGGCCCGGGCACCGGCATCGCGCCGTTCCGCGCCTTTATGCAGCAGCGTGCCGCGGATGAAGCGCCGGGTAAAAACTGGCTGTTCTTCGGCAACCCGCACTTTACTGAAGATTTCCTCTACCAGGTTGAGTGGCAGCGCTACGTCAAAGAGGGCGTACTGACCCGCATCGATCTGGCCTGGTCCCGCGATCAGAAAGAAAAAGTATACGTACAAGACAAACTGCGCGAACAGGGCGCAGAGCTGTGGCGCTGGATCAATGACGGTGCCCACATTTATGTCTGCGGCGACGCCAATCGCATGGCGAAAGACGTTGAGCAGGCACTGCTGGAAGTGATTGCCGAATTCGGCGGTATGGATGCCGAAGCGGCGGATGAATTTTTAAGTGAGCTGCGCGTTGAGCGCCGTTATCAGCGAGATGTCTACTAATGAGCGAAAAACATCCAGGGCCACTGATGGTCGAAGGTAAATTGACAGACGCCGAGCGCATGAAGCTGGAAAGCAACTATCTGCGCGGCACCATTGCTGAAGATCTGAATGACGGCCTGACCGGCGGTTTCAAAGGCGACAACTTCCTGCTGATCCGTTTCCACGGCATGTATCAGCAGGACGACCGCGATATCCGCGCCGAGCGCGCAGAACAGAAGCTGGAGCCGCGCCACGCGATGCTGCTGCGCTGCCGCCTGCCGGGTGGAGTGATCACCACCAAACAGTGGCAGGCGATCGACAAATTTGCGGGTGAAAACACGATTTATGGCAGCATCCGCCTGACCAACCGTCAGACCTTCCAGTTCCACGGGATTCTGAAGAAGAACGTGAAGCCGGTGCACCAGATGCTGCACTCCGTGGGACTGGACGCGCTGGCGACCGCCAACGACATGAACCGTAACGTGCTCTGCACCTCGAACCCGTACGAGTCCGAGCTGCACGCCGAAGCGTATGAGTGGGCGAAGAAAATTTCCGAGCACCTGCTGCCGCGTACCCGCGCCTATGCGGAGATCTGGCTCGATCAGGAGAAAGTCGCGACCACTGACGAAGAACCGATCCTCGGTCAGACCTACCTGCCGCGTAAGTTCAAAACCACGGTGGTGATCCCGCCGCAGAACGACATCGATCTGCACGCCAACGACATGAACTTCGTGGCGATTGCCGAAAACGGCAAGCTGATTGGCTTTAACCTGCTGGTGGGCGGCGGCCTGTCTATTGAGCACGGTAACAAGAAAACCTACGCCCGCACCGCGAGCGAGTTCGGCTTCCTGCCGCTGGAGCACACGCTGGCTGTGGCGGAAGCAGTAGTGACCACCCAGCGCGACTGGGGCAACCGTACCGACCGTAAAAACGCAAAAACCAAGTACACTCTGGAGCGCGTGGGCGTTGAAACGTTCAAAGAGGAAGTGGAGCGTCGTGCGGGGATCAAATTTGAGCCGATCCGCCCTTACGAATTCACCGGTCGCGGCGATCGCATCGGCTGGGTGAAAGGCATCGACAATAACTGGCACCTGACGCTGTTCATTGAAAATGGCCGTATTCTGGATTATCCGGGCCGCCCGCTGAAAACCGGTCTGCTGGAAATCGCGAAGATCCACAAAGGCGAGTTCCGTATCACCGCTAACCAGAACCTGATCGTCGCCAGCGTGCCGGAAAGCGAAAAGGCGAAAATTGAGGAGCTGGCGCGCGAGCACGGGTTGATGAATGCGGTGAAGCCACAGCGTGAAAACTCCATGGCCTGCGTGTCGTTCCCGACCTGTCCGCTGGCGATGGCCGAAGCCGAGCGTTTCCTGCCGTCATTTACTGACAAAGTGGAAGCGATTCTGGAAAAACACGGTATTCCGGACGAGCATATTGTTATGCGCGTGACGGGCTGCCCGAACGGCTGCGGTCGTGCGATGCTGGCCGAGCTGGGGCTGGTGGGGAAAGCGCCGGGTCGTTATAACCTGCACCTGGGCGGTAACCGTATCGGCACGCGTATTCCACGTATGTTCCGCGAGAACATCACCGAGCCGGAAATTCTTGATTCCATCGACGAGCTTGTCGGGCGCTGGGCGAAAGAGCGCGAAGCGGGTGAAGGCTTCGGCGACTTTACGGTGCGTGCGGGCATCATTCGCCCGGTGCTCGATCCCGCCAGGGATTTCTGGGAGTAACCACGAGAGGTAATTATGTCCGTACTCGATCTAAACGCCCTTAATGACCTGCCAAAAGTCGAACGCATTCTGGCCCTGGCAGAAACTAACGCTCACCTTGAAAAGCTGGACGCCGAAGGGCGCGTGGCGTGGGCGCTGGAAAACCTGCCGGGAGAGTATGTGCTCTCGTCGAGCTTTGGTATTCAGGCGGCTGTGAGCCTGCATCTGGTGAATCAGATCCGTCCGGACATACCGGTGATCCTCACCGATACCGGCTACCTGTTCCCGGAAACCTACCAGTTTATCGACGAGCTGACGGACAAGCTCAGGCTGAACCTCAAAGTCTACCGCGCAACGGAAAGCGCGGCCTGGCAGGAGGCGCGCTACGGCAAGCTGTGGGAGCAGGGCGTTGAGGGCATTGAGAAATACAATGAGATCAACAAAGTTGAGCCGATGAACCGGGCGCTGAAAGAGCTGAACGCCCAAACGTGGTTTGCCGGCCTGCGCCGCGAGCAGTCCGGGAGCCGCGCAACCTTACCGGTACTGGCGGTACAGCGCGGCGTGTTCAAAGTGCTGCCGATTATCGACTGGGATAACCGCACGGTGTATCAGTACCTGCAAAAACACGGGCTCAAGTACCATCCGCTGTGGGACCAGGGCTACCTGTCCGTGGGCGACACCCACACCACGCGCAAATGGGAGCCGGGAATGGCGGAAGAAGAGACGCGATTCTTCGGGCTCAAGCGCGAGTGCGGGCTGCACGAAGGGTGATCCTTTATCCTCCCTCTCCCTGTGGGAGAGGGTTGGGGTGAGGGCATCAGGCCCCGCTATACTTAAAAACCTCAGGCTTTGCCCGCTTTCGCCAGCTCCTTCACCAGCGGCAGCATCACTTTCACCACGTCCCGGCTGCGGTGCTCAATCCGCTGCGGCAGCGTTTTATCAATGTGCTGCTGATTATCCAGCCGCACGTCATGCCAGCTGGTCCCGTCCGGGAACGCTTTCGATTTAGCGCGCTGCTGATAGCCATCCTTTTTGCCCAGCGCCCAGTTCGTCGCCTCGACGTACAGCACCGGAATGCCTGCCTTATCAAACACTTCCCCGTCGTTACAACAGCCAGTGCCTTTTGGATAATCCGGGTTACCGCCTGGGTTTGTTGCAGCATAGACGCCATGCGTACGGGCAAGCGCCAGCGCGCGGTCGCGGGTGAGTTTACGCACGCTGCTCGGCGTGCTCTGTCCACTATTAAAATAGAGCTTATCGCCCACGATCAGGTTATCGAGGTTAATCACCAGCAGCGTATTTTTCTTCTCCTCAGCGCTCATCCGTTTAAGGAGATTCTCAGCGCCGAGTTTTCCTTCTTCTTCGCCGCTGGTCGCCACAAAGCGAATACCGTATTTCGTCGGAATATTTTTAAGGCGTTCAGCCAGTTCAAGCATCACGCCGAGACCCGCTGCGTTATCGTCCATGCCCTGCAGCGTCAGTCCCCCGAGGTTATTATCAATATCGGCGTCGCTCATTGGCGCATAGGTATCCAGGTGCGCCATGATAATAATCTGCTCAGCCGCTTTCCCCTCATGCGCCGCAATCACCGTGCTGCCGGTCACGTTATGCCAGTTTTGCGTTTTATTGCGTGAGGTATAGATGTAGCGGCTGTGAAACGAGCGTATGTCACTCTGGTAGCCCATCTGTGCAAACTGCTGGCGAATATAGTCGGCGGAGAGCATCTCCGCGGGTGAACCGGTCATGCGGCCAGGGAAAACCGTCGCAATATGTCGCGCCTGCATAGTGGCGATTTCACCATAGGGTTGATTTTTTGCCTGAGCCGGAAGGATAAAGCAAACGCCGAGCGCCAGGGCAGCAATACGGTGGCGCGTTGCGGAAAACATAGTGAGTCCTTAAAAACAGAGCAAAATAATAACGTGCATAGTATGAAACTGTGATCGTCCATACACAATTTGAATTGCTCTTAAATGCCCGAAATTTCGCGTGTTAAGCATTTTTTGGTATTTGCTTTTTCACGGCGTTATTCCATTGAGTAACTACTCATTCCAATTCGTAATTTCATTCGATCTAAGCCGCCCCCTATAGTCCCTCTATTCCTCGTTGTTAGTGAGTTGTTGCCTGTGGACTATCTGCCCCTTTTTGCCGCCTTAAAAGACCGACCGGTACTGGTTGTCGGCACGGGAGAAATTGCCGATCGCAAAATCGCGTTTTTGCAGCGCGCAGGGGCACAGGTGCGGGTTGTTGAAGAGGCGGATTTCGACGAGTCACAGATCGACAGCGTGGTGCTGGTGATTGCGGCGACTGAAAATCGGGAACTTAACCGGCGGGTCTCCGACGCGGCCCAGGCCCGTTACCGTCTGGTGAACGTGGTGGACGACCAGCCTTTATGCTCGTTTATCTTCCCGTCGATCGTTGACCGCTCGCCGCTGCTGGTGGCGATCTCCTCCGGCGGCACCGCGCCGGTGTTGGCGCGCGTGCTGCGGGAAAAGATCGAAGCGCTGCTGCCGACCAGCCTCGGGCGCATGGCGGAGAAAGCCAGCTACTGGCGCAACCATTTAAAAAACCGCCTGACCAGCGTGACGGAACGCCGTCGCTTCTGGGAGCGCGTATTTCGCGGCCGCTTTGCCAGCCTGATGCAGGCGGGCAATGAGACGGCGGCGCAGAAAATTCTCGAAGACGAACTGGATAACCCCGGCAGTACGGGCGGGGAAATTATTCTGGTGGGAGCCGGGCCGGGGGATGCCGGTTTGCTGACGCTGCGCGGCCTGCAGGTTCTGCAGGATGCGGACGTAGTGTTCTACGACCACCTGGTCACCGATGGCGTGCGCGAGCTGATCCGTCGCGATGCGGAGCAAATCTGCGTTGGCAAACGGGCGGGGGAACACTCCGTGCCGCAGCACGATACCAACCAGATGCTGATTGACGCCGCGAAAGCGGGCAAAACCGTGGTGCGCCTGAAAGGGGGCGACCCGTTCATTTTCGGTCGCGGCGGTGAAGAACTGCAGGCGGCAGCCGAAGCTGGCGTGCCGTTCCAGGTGGTGCCCGGCATCACGGCGGCGTCAGCCGTCACGGCCTACGCCGGCATTCCGCTGACCCATCGCGATTACGCCCAGAGCGTCACCTTTGTGACCGGGCACTATAAAGCCGACAGCACGCCGTTCGACTGGTCGCACCTCGCCCAGAGCCGACAAACGCTGGCGATATACATGGGCACGATGAAGGCGGCGGACATCAGCGAACAGCTTATTCAGCACGGTCGCGAGGCGACGACGCCCGTTGCCGTCATTTCTCGCGGTACGCGCGTCGATCAGCATGTTGCTATCGGCACATTACAAGACCTTGCAACCCTGGCGAAAGACGCCCCGATGCCTGCCCTGATCGTGGTGGGAGAGGTGGTGCAGCTGCACAGCACCCTCGCCTGGTTCCAACACACAACCGATACAGAAGGCTTTGGTTCTTCTGTTGTAAATTTGGCTTAAGGAACGGTTATGGACCAAAAACGACTTACTCACCTGCGGCAGCTCGAAGCGGAAAGTATCCATATTATCCGCGAAGTGGCCGCCGAGTTCTCTAACCCGGTGATGATGTACTCCATCGGTAAAGATTCCAGCGTCATGCTGCATCTGGCGCGTAAAGCGTTTTATCCGGGCACGCTGCCGTTCCCGCTGCTGCACGTGGATACCGGCTGGAAATTCCGCGAAATGTACGAATTCCGCGACCGTACCGCCAAAGCCTACGGCTGCGAGCTGCTGGTGCATAAAAATCCGGAAGGGGTGGCGATGGGCATTAACCCGTTCGTCCACGGCAGCGCCAAGCATACCGACATCATGAAAACCGAAGGGCTGAAGCAGGCGCTGAACAAGTACGGTTTTGACGCGGCCTTCGGCGGCGCGCGGCGTGACGAAGAAAAATCCCGCGCCAAAGAGCGTATCTACTCCTTCCGCGACCGCTTCCATCGCTGGGATCCGAAAAACCAGCGCCCGGAGCTGTGGCATAACTACAACGGCCAGATCAACAAGGGCGAAAGCATTCGCGTCTTCCCGCTCTCTAACTGGACCGAGCTGGATATCTGGCAGTACATCTATCTGGAAAACATCGAGATTGTTCCGCTGTACCTGGCCGCCGAGCGCCCGGTGCTGGAGCGCGACGGCATGCTGATGATGATTGACGACGATCGTATCGACCTGCAGCCGGGTGAAGTGATCAAAAAACAAATGGTCCGTTTCCGTACCCTCGGCTGCTGGCCGCTGACCGGCGCGGTGGAATCGAACGCGCAGACGCTGCCGGAGATCATCGAAGAGATGCTGGTGTCCACCACCAGCGAGCGACAGGGGCGCGTGATTGACCGCGACCAGGCAGGCTCCATGGAGCTGAAGAAACGTCAGGGTTATTTCTAAGGAGCCGCCATGAACACCACTATTGCTCAACAAATTGTCAACGAAGGCGGCGTGGAAGCGTATCTGCACGCCCAACAACATAAAAGCCTGCTGCGCTTTCTGACCTGCGGCAGCGTGGATGACGGGAAAAGTACCCTTATTGGCCGCCTGCTGCACGACACGCGCCAGATTTATGAAGATCAGCTCTCTTCCCTGCATAACGACAGCAAGCGTCACGGCACCCAGGGCGAAAAACTTGACCTGGCGCTGCTGGTGGACGGCCTGCAGGCGGAGCGCGAGCAGGGCATCACTATTGACGTGGCCTATCGCTATTTCTCCACCGAGAAGCGCAAGTTTATTATCGCCGACACCCCGGGGCACGAGCAGTACACCCGCAATATGGCGACCGGCGCATCCACCTGCGATCTGGCGATCCTGCTGATGGACGCCCGTAAAGGCGTGCTGGATCAAACCCGTCGCCACAGCTTTATCTCCACTTTGCTGGGGATCAAGCACCTGGTGGTGGCGGTCAACAAGATGGATCTGGTGAACTTCAGCGAAGAAAAATTCGAGGAGATCCGCCAGAGCTACCTGACCTTTGCCGAACAGCTGCCGGGCAACCTGGATATTCGCTTTGTGCCGCTCTCGGCGCTGGAAGGGGATAACGTCGCCTCCCAGAGCGTAAACATGCCGTGGTACAGCGGCCCGACGCTGCTGGAAGTGCTCGAAACCGTTGAAATTCATCGCGTGGTCGACACTCAGCCAATGCGCTTCCCGGTGCAGTACGTGAACCGTCCAAACCTCGATTTCCGCGGCTTCTCCGGCACTATTGCTTCCGGTTCCGTGAAGGTGGGGCAGCGCGTGAAGGTGCTGCCATCCGGCGTGGAGTCAGCAATAGCTCGCATCGTGACGTTCGACGGCGACCTGCAGGAAGCCGGGGCAGGGGAAGCGGTCACGCTGGTGCTGAAAGACGAAATTGATATCAGCCGCGGTGACCTGCTGGTCGACGCGCAGGAGACGCTGACGGCGGTGCAGGGCGCGTCCGTGGACGTGGTGTGGATGGCCGAACAGCCGCTGACCGCAGGCCAGAGCTACGACATCAAAATTGCGGGCAAGAAAACCCGCGCCCGCGTGGACGGCATTCAGTTCCAGGTGGACATCAACAACCTGACCCACCGTGACGTGAGCGAGCTGCCACTGAATGGTATTGGCCTGGTGGATCTGACCTTCGACGAGCCGCTGGTGCTGGATCCGTATCAGCAGAACCCGGTGACGGGCGGGCTGATCTTTATTGACCGCCTGACCAACGTTACCGTCGGTGCTGGCATGGTGCGCGAGCCTAACGCGCAGGTGAGCGTGACCTCTGAGTTCAGCGCCTTCGAGCTGGAGCTGAACGCGCTGGTGCGTAAGCACTTCCCGCACTGGGGCGCCCGCGATCTGCTGGGAGGCAAGTAATGGCCGCCCATGATGAGAACGTCGTCTGGCATCCTCATCCGGTCACCGTCGCCCAGCGCGAACAGCTCCACGGCCACCGTGGGGTGGTGCTGTGGTTTACCGGGCTGTCTGGCTCCGGTAAATCCACGGTGGCGGGCGCGCTGGAAGAGGCGCTGCATCAGCAGGGAGTAAGTACCTACCTGCTGGATGGCGACAACGTGCGTCACGGCCTGTGCAGCGATTTGGGGTTCAGCGACGACGACCGCAAAGAGAACATTCGCCGGGTAGGTGAAGTCGCCAGCCTGATGGCAGACGCCGGGCTGGTGGTGCTGACGGCGTTTATCTCGCCACACCGCGCAGAGCGCCAGATGGTGCGCGAGCGCGTGGGTCAGGATCGCTTTATCGAAGTGTTTGTCGATACGCCGCTGGAGATCTGCGAAGCGCGCGATCCGAAAGGGCTGTACAAAAAAGCGCGTGCCGGCGAGCTGCGAAACTTCACCGGAATTGACTCGGTTTACGAAGCGCCTGAATCGCCTGAGATTCACCTGGAAGGTCAACAATTGGTAACAAATTTAGTAAGCCAATTATTAGACCTGCTCAGACGGGACGATATTATCAGATCCTGAGGCGGTATCGTTCGGGAGCTGTCTTCCCGAACGATGAGTCACGGTCACAGGATTAGCTATGCGCAACAGTGAAAACTACATTATCACCACCGGGTCGGAACCGTTAACCACCGACAATGAGACGACCTGGTCCTTCCCTGGGGCGATAGTCGGCTTTGCGTCGTGGTTACTGGCGCTGGGTATCCCGTTTTTGATCTACGGTGGTAACACCCTTTTCTTCTTTCTCTACACCTGGCCCTTCTTCCTGGCGCTGATGCCCGTTGCGGTCGTTGTCGGGGTTGCGCTGCATTCCCTTTTCAACGGCAAGCTCCTGTACAGTACGGTTATCACGATTGCCACCGTTGTCGTCATCTTTGGCCTGCTGTTTTTATGGCTGATGGGCTAACTTGCGACATAATTAAAACCCCGCAGTAGAGTCGAACGGAAAGTTATGGGATGATGATGCCGTTTTTTCAGGGGGCAGGATGGGTAAACTAACGCTGCTGTTGCTGGCTTTGCTGGTCTGGCTGCAATATTCGTTGTGGTTCGGTAAGAACGGGCTGCACGACTACAGCCGGGTGAGCGATGACGTCGCGGCTCAGCAGGCAACAAATGCCAAACTTAAGGCGCGTAACGATCAACTTTTTGCTGAAATTGATGACCTCAATGGCGGCCAGGAGGCGATTGAGGAGCGCGCACGCAATGAACTCAGTATGACTAAGCCGGGCGAAACCTTTTATCGTCTGGTTCCGGATGCGTCTAAACGCAATCAGGGCTCAGCACAAAACAATCGATAATCAGGCCCAGGATTACGACATGGCAGCAACTTTTTCGGACGTATGTGCCGTGGTGCCGGCCGCAGGTTTTGGCCGGCGCATGCAGACAGAATGTCCCAAGCAGTACCTCTCAATTGGCGATAAAACGATCCTTGAGCACGCCGTGGCGGCGCTGCTGGCGCACCCGCGGGTGACGCACGTGGTCATCGCCATCAGTCCCGGCGATGCCCGCTTTGCGCAGCTGCCGCTGGCAAACCACCCACAGATTACCGTCGTTGATGGCGGCGCCGAGCGCGCCGATTCCGTGCTGGCGGGCATTCAGGCTGCCGGAAGCGCCCAGTGGGTGCTGGTCCATGACGCGGCACGTCCGTGCCTGCATCAGGACGACCTGGCACGCCTGCTGGCGCTGAGCGAAACCAGTAAAGTGGGCGGCATTCTGGCCGCGCCGGTGCGCGATACCATGAAGCGTGCCGAGCCGGGCAAGCGTGCCATCGCCCACACCGTTGAGCGCGTCGACTTATGGCACGCGCTGACGCCGCAATTTTTCCCCCGCGAACTGCTCCACGACTGCTTAACGCGTGCCCTTAATGAAGGCGCGACCATCACGGACGAAGCCTCCGCGCTGGAGTATTGCGGTTTTCACCCCACGCTTGTTGAAGGGCGCGCTGATAATATAAAAGTGACGCGCCCGGAAGATTTACAGCTCGCGGAATTTTATCTTACCCGTTCGACCCATCAGGAGAAGGCATAATGCGAATTGGACACGGTTTTGATGTACACGCCTTTGGCGGAGAAGGCCCAATTATCATTGGCGGCGTACGTATTCCTTACGAAAAAGGGCTGCTGGCGCATTCTGATGGCGACGTGGCGCTGCATGCGCTGACCGACGCGCTGCTCGGCGCTGCCGCGCTGGGTGATATTGGCAAGCTGTTCCCGGACACCGACCCGGCCTTTAAAGGGGCGGACAGCCGCGAATTGCTGCGCGAAGCGTGGCGCCGTATTCAGGCGAAAGGTTACACCCTCGGCAACGTCGACGTGACGATTATTGCCCAGGCCCCGAAAATGCTGCCGCACATTCCGCAGATGCGCGTATTTATCGCTGAAGATCTGGGCTGCCATATGGACGACGTCAACGTCAAAGCCACCACCACGGAGAAGCTGGGCTTTACCGGTCGTGGCGAAGGGATTGCCTGTGAAGCCGTGGCGCTGCTGGTGAAGGCGGCAAAATGACGGACTTCGATAATCTGACATACCTGCACGGCAAGCCGCAGGGGAACGGGGTGCTGAAAGCCAGCCCGGAAGATTTCCTCGTGGTGGAGGATCTGGGCTTTGAGCCCGATGGCGAAGGCGAACATATCCTGGTGCGTATTCTGAAAAACGGCTGCAACACCCGCTTTGTGGCCGACGCGCTGGCAAAATTCCTCAAAATTCACGCCCGGGAAGTGAGCTTTGCCGGGCAGAAAGATAAACACGCCGTCACCGAGCAGTGGCTCTGCGCCCGCGTACCCGGCAATGCGATGCCTGATTTAAGCAAATTTGAGCTTGAAGGCTGTAAGGTGCTGGAGTACGCCCGCCACAAGCGCAAGCTGCGCCTGGGGGCGTTGAAAGGCAACGCGTTTACGCTGGTGCTGCGCGAAGTGACTAACCGTGAAGACGTTGAAAAGCGCCTGAATGCCATCAATGAACGCGGCGTTCCGAACTACTTTGGCGCGCAGCGCTTTGGCATTGGCGGCAGCAACCTACAGGGCGCGCTGCGCTGGGCGCAAAGCGATGCGCCGGTGCGCGACAGGAATAAACGCAGTTTTTGGTTGTCGGCGGCCCGCAGCGCGTTGTTTAATCAGATTGTGAGCGAAAGGCTGAAAAAACCGGACGCGAATCAAGTTGTTGTTGGCGATGCGCTACAATTAGCGGGACGCGGAAGCTGGTTTGTGGCAACGGCCGAAGAAATGGCCGATGTGCAGTCGCGCGTGGACGCCAAAGCGCTGATGATTACCGCAGCTTTGCCGGGCTCAGGCGACTGGGGCACCCAGGGCGACGCGTTGAGCGCTGAGCAGTCCGCCGTGGCGGATGCGCCGGAATTACAATCCTTGCTGGTGCGGGAAAAAGTCGAAGCAGCGCGCCGCGCGATGCTGCTCTATCCGCAGCAGTTAAGCTGGAACTGGTGGGATGACGTGACCGTCGAGTTACGCTTCTGGCTGCCGGCAGGTAGCTTTGCCACCAGTGTTGTCAGGGAACTAATCAACACCTCGGGTGATTATGCGAATATTGCTGAGTAACGATGACGGGATCCACGCGCCAGGCATTCAGACCCTGGCGAAGCACCTCCGTGAATTTGCGGATGTGCAGGTTGTGGCCCCCGATCGTAACCGCAGTGGAGCGTCTAACTCACTGACGCTGGAGTCGTCGCTTCGCACCTTTACCTTTGAAAATGGCGATATTGCCGTGCAGATGGGCACGCCGACGGACTGCGTGTTTCTGGGCGTGAACGCGCTGATGCGCCCGCGTCCGGATATCGTCGTCTCTGGCATTAACGCCGGGCCGAACCTCGGCGATGACGTGATTTACTCCGGAACGGTAGCGGCGGCAATGGAAGGGCGCCATCTGGGGTTCCCGGCGCTGGCGGTCTCGTTAAACGGCCACACGCACTACGATACCGCCGCCGCGGTGACCTGCTCGATCCTGCGGGCGCTAGGCCGCGAGCCGCTGCGTACCGGGCGCATTCTCAACATCAACGTGCCGGATCTTCCTCTCAATGAAATTAAGGGCATTCGCGTTACGCGCTGCGGAAGCCGGCATCCGGCCGATCAGGTGATCCCGCAGCAGGATCCTCGCGGCAACACGCTTTACTGGATCGGGCCTCCTGGCGATAAGTGCGATGCGGGTCCGGACACCGACTTTGCCGCCGTGGATGAAGGCTATGTCTCGGTCACTCCGCTGCACGTAGATTTAACCGCGTATAGCGCGCATGATGTGGTGTCGGGCTGGCTGGATCGCGCAGGAGTGAACGCGCAATGGTAAGCAAACGTGTACAAACTCTTCTGGAACAACTTCGCGCACAGGGGATCCGCGACGAGCACGTGCTTGAAGCGCTCGCTCAGGTCCCGCGTGAGAAATTTGTAGACGAGGCGTTTGAACACAAAGCGTGGGAAAACGTAGCGCTGCCCATCGGGCAAGGCCAGACGATTTCGCAGCCTTATATGGTGGCGCGGATGACGGAGCTGCTGGAGCTCACGCCCGACTCACGCGTGCTGGAGATTGGCACCGGGTCGGGGTATCAGACCGCCATCCTGGCGCATCTGGTACACCATGTCTGTTCCGTAGAGCGGATCAAAGGTTTGCAATGGCAGGCGCGTCGTCGCCTGAAACAACTTGATTTACATAATGTTTCGACACGACACGGTGATGGATGGCAGGGTTGGCAGGCTCGCGCCCCGTTTGACGCTATCATCGTGACGGCGGCTCCGCCTGAAATTCCCGCAGCGCTCTTGTCGCAGCTGGATGAGGGGGGCATTCTTGTTCTGCCCGTCGGGGACGAGCAGCAGCTATTAAAGCGCGTTCGTCGGCGCGGCGGCGAGTATATTATCGACACCGTGGAAGCCGTGCGCTTTGTGCCTCTGGTAAAGGGGGAGTTGGCCTGAGACTCGGATTTATCCAGGGTTATTAAGGCAAATTCAGCGTATGGTGTGGCGCGAAAGATTCGTGTCTTCACGGTAAATTTTAAGTCACTGGTAGTTAACACATTCCTGGGGGATAAATGAGCGCGGGAAGCCCTAAATTCACCATCAGCCGTGTTGCGGCATTATCACTGGTTTCGCTCTGGCTGGCAGGCTGTACAAGTTCCAACAACGCGCCTGCGCCCGTCAGTTCCGTCGGGGGAAACAGCGGCTCCGGTAACACGTCCAGCGGAATGTTAATCACGCCTCCGCCTAAAATGGGTACTGCTGCGCCGCAGCAAACACCACAAATTCAGCCTGTGCAACATCCTGTTACACAGCCAACGCAGATTCAGCCAGTTGAACAGCCTGTTCAGACCCAAAATGGCCGCATAGTCTATAACCGCCAGTATGGGAACATTCCGAAAGGCAGCTATACCGGCGGCAGCACCTATACCGTGAAGCGCGGCGATACGCTGTTCTACATTGCCTGGATCACCGGGAACGATTTCCGTGACCTCGCGCAGCGCAATAACGTCCAGGCCCCGTATGCTCTGGAAGTTGGCCAAACGCTCCAGGTGGGCAACGCAACGGGTACGCCACTGACGCCTGGCAATACGGTTTCAGCGGCCGATGTGACGGCTCAAAATAACAGCGTTAAGCCTGCACAAAAATCCACCACGGTGGTTGCTTCACAACCTGTAATTACGTATTCTGAGGATTCAGGTGATCAGACTGCTAACAAAATGTTGCCGAATAATAAAGGGACTGCGACTGTTGTCACAGCACCGACCACGGCACCTGTGGTTAGCTCTACTGAACCGACTGCAAGCAGTCAGAATGCCAGTTCGTCCATCACCGCATGGCGCTGGCCAACCGACGGCAAGATTATCGAGAACTTCGCAACCTCTGAGGGTGGGAACAAAGGGATCGATATCGCAGGCAGTAAAGGACAGGCTATCATCGCGACCGCAGACGGACGCGTTGTGTATGCCGGTAACGCGCTGCGCGGTTACGGTAATCTGATTATCATCAAACATAACGATGATTACCTGAGTGCCTACGCCCATAACGACACAATGCTGGTCCGGGAACAACAAGAAGTTAAGGCGGGGCAAAAAATCGCTACCATGGGTAGCACCGGAACCAGTTCTACACGCTTGCATTTTGAAATTCGTTACAAGGGGAAATCCGTAAACCCGCTGCAGTACTTGCCGCAGCGATAAATTGACGGGGCATGCCAGCCAGGGTGTCTCGTTCAGGGATCACGGGTAGGAGCCACCTTATGAGTCAGAATACGCTGAAAGTTCATGATTTAAATGAAGACGCGGAATTTGATGAGAACGGAGCAGAGGCTTTTGACGAAAAAGCCTTAGTAGAAGAGGAACCCAGTGATAACGATTTGGCTGAAGAAGAGCTGTTATCGCAGGGCGCCACACAGCGTGTACTGGACGCGACTCAGCTTTACCTTGGGGAGATTGGTTACTCCCCACTGCTAACGGCCGAAGAAGAAGTCTATTTCGCACGTCGTGCTTTGCGTGGTGATGTTGCCTCGCGTCGTCGCATGATCGAAAGTAACCTGCGACTGGTCGTGAAAATTGCCCGCCGTTACGGCAATCGTGGTCTGGCTCTGCTGGATCTGATTGAAGAGGGCAACTTAGGTCTCATCCGCGCAGTTGAGAAGTTTGACCCGGAACGCGGGTTCCGTTTCTCAACCTACGCGACCTGGTGGATTCGTCAGACCATCGAACGGGCTATTATGAACCAGACCCGTACGATCCGACTGCCGATCCACATCGTCAAAGAGTTGAACGTCTATCTGCGTACCGCGCGCGAGTTGTCCCATAAACTGGACCACGAGCCAAGCGCAGAAGAAATTGCCGAACAACTCGACAAACCGGTTGATGACGTAAGCCGTATGCTGCGTCTCAACGAGCGCATTACCTCGGTTGACACCCCGCTGGGTGGCGACTCCGAAAAAGCGCTGCTGGACATCCTGGCCGATGAAAAAGACAACGGCCCGGAAGACACCACGCAGGACGATGACATGAAGCAGAGCATCGTCAAATGGCTGTTCGAACTGAACGCCAAACAGCGTGAAGTGCTGGCACGTCGTTTCGGTTTACTGGGGTATGAAGCTGCGACACTGGAAGACGTCGGCCGCGAAATTGGCCTGACCCGTGAACGTGTTCGTCAGATTCAGGTAGAAGGTCTGCGCCGCCTGCGTGAAATCCTGCAGGGGCAAGGTCTGAATATCGAAGCGCTGTTCCGCGAATAAGCATCCTTTCGTCAAAAAAGGCCCGTCGTGAGACGGGCCTTTTTCTTTTGTGCTACGGCTGGGCCGTTTCGTGTAGCAGACGCCATGTAATCCCGTCGCCTTCCTGATTAAGCACTGCGGTTGACCAGCGCACGTTGACGGGCTGGTCCGGCCGGGTTTGCGTCTCCCGGTAGTGCAGTACCGCGCCACGATCCCAGCGCTCGATCGTGGATAATTCGTCAATGACGATCTTCAGTCCGGGGCGGCTTCCTCGCTGACTGTGCAGAAAGTCCACAAGGCCGTGATAGTCGATATGAACGCCTCCCGGTGGGATCATCAGAAAATCTGGCCGGAAACGGGCGAGCAGGGCGTCGGAGTCGCCTTCGCCTTTGCCTAACCAGTTTTCAAGCGCAATGTGGAGGTCGATAATGTCGTGTTCAAAAGGCGTCATGAATTCTCCTGTCGCAGCTGGGCGAGCACCTGCGTATTGTTAAGTCGGAAAACGTACAGTACAGGCAATAGGGTCATGCCTGCGGCAAAAAGAAACATTCCGTGCCAGGCGGCGAGCGGCGCCAGATAACTCTGCGCCAGACTCAGCACCTCTGCCAGCAGCAGGGCACCGGCAAAAAAGCTCAACTGACGATTGAGATTCCACAGCGCGCTGGCATCCGGCATCTCTTCCCGGCGCGTTGTCAGAAAAGCGCTGCTCTGAGCGGTACTGCTGCACAGGCTTCCCCCCGCGCCCATCAGGGTAAACGCAACGACAGGAAGCAGCGTAGCCGAACTGACGTTAAGCAAAAGCAGAATGCCCGTCGCCTGCAGCAGGCAGCCGATAACAATCAGCGGCTGTGGGCCGAAACGGTTAAAATAGCGTCCCGTCGCCGTGATGGCGATAAACGATGCCACGGACCACGGCAGCATGAGCATACCCGTTGCGGCTGGACTCATGTTCGCCTCGTGCTGAAGATAAAACATGCCCGTAACGTTCACCCCGATAAATACGCCAGGAACGCATACATAGACAAGCATGGCAAAACGCAAAAGCGGGTCCGCGAGCAACCGCAGGTTGAGCAGCCTGGCCGCTTTCATCGCGGGTATTTCATGTTTAAGCCACAGGCAGGCCAACACAAAGGTCAGGATGGCCACCGGAAGCGTCGCGAAAAATATCCACCGCCAGCTTAGCATCTGCACCAGCAGGCCCCCGATAGCGGGGGAGCAGGCGGGAGCAAGCAGCGCGACCAGCATGACCGCCGAGGAGAGTCTGGCTCGCTCGTGAGGCTGAAACAGTTGCCAGGTCAGCGCCTGTCCGACGGGGATCAGTAAGCCACCGCCCACGCCCTGCAGCACGCGCCAGGCGATCAGACTTTCCAGCGTTGCAGACAAGCCTGCCGCAGCAGAAGCCGCGCTGAACAGAAAAAGCGAGATCAGGATGACCCGCTTTGGTCCGAAGCGGCGCGTGAGCATGCTGCTAAACGGGATCGCCAGCGTCAGGCCGGCAATATACCCGTTACTGACCCAGGCAAGCGCTGAAGGCGTGGCGTTAAGAGCTTGCGCCATCGCCGGAAAAGCGACGCTGGCAATAAACATGTTGATCAAATCAAGAAAAAAGCCCAGCAGATAGACAGCGGCGACTTTGCTGCGATACGTCATGGTGGATCCTCCCGTGAGGTGGCGTATCGTATCGACCCCGGAAGCACGGATAAACCTGACAAAGCGCGATATAATGTCAAAAAAATTTTGACGGTAAAAGGCGTAATGATGATTAACCTACAGCGGACGCAGATGTTTGTTGCGGTGGCCGATACCGGCAGCTTCACTGCCGCAGCCGATGCGCTGGGCCTGACAAAAGCCGTGGTCAGCTTCAATATTCGCCAGCTCGAAGCCGAGCTGGGGGTGACGCTGCTGCTGCGCTCCACCCGCCGACTGACGTTAACCGAGGCGGGAGCGCTTTTTCATCAGCGCAGCGTGGCGCTTCTGAAGGACGCAGAACGGCTGCAGGATGATGTTCGCGCGAATCATGCAGGACTCACGGGGGAATTGCGGATCACCACCACGCCTGAGTATGGTTCGCGGGTCGTGGTACCGTTGCTGGCAAGGTTTAGCCAGCTGCACCCGGAGCTTCGCGTGCGTCATGTTTCGTCTTCACTCCATGCCGACCTGATCTCAGAGCGCTTTGACGTGGCTATTCGGTTGGGAACGCTTACCGACTCGCGCTACCACGCCGCATTGATTTCACATTTTTCCATCCTGCCCGTCGCGACGCCGGAATGGCGGATGAATCATCCGGTTGAATCGCTTGCGCAGCTGGCGCAAGCCGACTGGATTATTCACGAGCGCTTAGCTTCGCCGCTGCGCTGGCAGGTAAAAGATGCCAGCGGTGCGTCTGAAATGCTTGAGATAAAAAAAGCGCCGCGCCTGTTTGCCGACAGCGCGCAGGCGCTTATGGCTTTTGCGCTTGCGGGAAGTGGCGTGGCTTTACTGCCGGAATGGCTGGTGCGCGATGCGCTTGATGCGGGAAAACTGGTCCCGGTTTTACCGGAATATGCCTTCGCGCGGCAGGGCATCCACGCGGTTTATCCGGATGCCCGGCACGTGCCTGCGAAAGTGCGCACCTTTATTGATTTTATGCGCGCCAGCGTGAATTAATCGTGCATCATCTTTTTGATGAGCGCAGAGAACTGCTCCCGTTCGGCCTTATTAAGACGCCCTAAAAACGCCTGATCCACCTCGTTGCCGACCGGCTGGCAGTCTGCAAGCAGGGCTTCGCCTTCCGGCGTCAGGAAGACAAACCGGCGGCGCTTATCTGCGGGATCGTGCTCGCGTTTGACCAGCCCGCGCGCCTCCATTCGGCTGAGCATCTCCGCCAGCGTCGCCTTCGTGCTGACCGCCACTTCGGTCAATGCCACCTGCTCAATGCCCGGGTGCTCGGCAATGGAGCGCATAACCGCATACTGCGGCTTGGTCAGTTCCGGCAGGGAATGTTGCCACTTAGCGGTATGCTGTTGAAAAAGCTGACGTAACAGGTGGAACGCCTCTTGTCTAAGTTCCATGAACACTCCGACAGAAAAAATCACCCCCTATGATAGCCGCTAAAGCCCGGGATGATAACGCGGGATTTTTTAGTAATTAATGTGATCGTGTACGAACGATCTTGTCAGTAGAGCGAGCCGGGAGTAGTTTATCTATAAATGTTCGTACGCGAACAAATTGATTGAGGTGATGAATGAGATTGATCGTGGGAATGACAGGAGCAACGGGGGCTCCGCTGGGCGTGGCGCTGCTGCTGGCGCTGAGGGAAATGCCGGAGGTAGAGACCCATCTGGTCATGTCGAAGTGGGCAAAAACAACCATTGAGCTGGAAACGCCTTACAGCGTGCAGGACGTTGCTGCGCTGGCTGACGTTGTTCACAGCCCGGCTGACCAGGCCGCCACCATCTCCTCCGGCTCGTTTCGCACCGACGGCATGATCGTCATTCCCTGCAGCATGAAAACGCTGGCGGGGATCCGCGCGGGCTACGCCGAAGGGCTGGTGGGCCGTGCGGCAGATGTGGTGCTGAAAGAGGGCCGCAAGCTGGTGCTCGTTCCCCGCGAAACGCCGCTCAGCACCATTCATCTGGAGAACATGCTGGCGCTTTCCCGCATGGGCGTGGCGATGGTGCCGCCCATGCCTGCGTATTACAACCACCCGCAAACCGCCGATGACATCACCCAGCATATCGTGACCCGTGTGCTCGACCAGTTTGGTCTGGAGCACAAAAAGGCGCGCCGATGGAACGGGTTGCGGGAGGCGAAACATTTTTCACAGGAGAACAAAGATGGCATTTGATGATTTGAGAAGCTTCCTGCAGGCGCTCGATGAGCAAGGGCAACTGCTGAAAATTGAGGAAGAGGTGAATGCGGAGCCGGATCTGGCGGCGGCAGCCAACGCCACAGGCCGTATTGGCGACGGCGCGCCCGCGCTGTGGTTCGACAATATTCGTGGCTTTACCGATGCCCGCGTGGTGATGAACACCATCGGCTCGTGGCAAAACCACGCCATATCGATGGGGCTGCCAGCGAATACCCCGGTAAAAAAACAGATCGACGAGTTTATTCGCCGCTGGGATAAATTCCCCGTTACGCCGGAGCGCCGCGCTAACCCGGCCTGGGCGCAAAATACGGTCGACGGTGAAGACATTAACCTGTTCGATATCCTGCCGCTGTTTCGCCTGAACGACGGTGACGGCGGTTTTTATCTCGATAAAGCGTGCGTTGTCTCGCGCGATCCGCTCGACCCGGACCATTTCGGCAAGCAGAACGTCGGGATCTACCGCATGGAGGTCAAGGGCAAGCGCAAGCTCGGCCTGCAGCCGGTACCGATGCACGATATCGCCCTCCATCTGCACAAAGCGGAAGAGCGCGGACAAGATCTGCCGATCGCGATTACTCTCGGCAACGACCCGATCATCACCCTGATGGGCGCCACGCCGCTGAAATACGATCAGTCTGAGTATGAAATGGCCGGCGCGCTGCGCGAAAGCCCGTACCCGATTGCCACCGCGCCGCTGACCGGCTTCGACGTGCCGTGGGGGTCTGAAGTGATCCTGGAAGGGGTGATTGAAGGCCGCAAACGTGAAATCGAAGGGCCGTTCGGCGAGTTTACCGGACACTATTCCGGTGGCCGTAATATGACAGTGGTCCGTATCGACAAAGTTTCTTACCGCACCAAACCGATCTTCGAATCCCTTTACCTCGGCATGCCGTGGACCGAGATTGACTATCTGATGGGACCAGCCACCTGCGTGCCGCTTTACCAGCAGCTGAAGGCGGAATTCCCGGAAGTGCAGGCGGTGAATGCCATGTACACCCACGGTCTGCTGGCAATTATCTCCACCAAAAAACGCTACGGTGGTTTTGCCCGCGCGGTCGGTTTACGCGCCATGACCACGCCGCACGGTCTGGGCTACGTGAAGATGGTGATTATGGTGGATGAGGATGTCGATCCGTTCAACCTCCCGCAGGTGATGTGGGCGCTCTCATCGAAGGTCAATCCGGCAGGGGATCTGGTGCAGCTGCCGAACATGTCAGTGCTTGAACTCGACCCTGGCTCCAGCCCGGCGGGCATTACCGACAAACTGATTATTGATGCCACCACGCCTGTTGCACCGGACACCCGTGGCCACTACAGCCAGCCGGTACAGGATCTGCCTGAAACTAAAGCCTGGGCTGAAAAACTGACCGCGATGCTGGCAGCACGCCAATAAGGAGGAAAAGATGATTTGTCCACGTTGTGCCGATGAGCATATTGAAGTGATGGCGACGTCACCGGTGAAAGGGGTCTGGACCGTTTACCAGTGCCAGCATTGTCTTTATACCTGGCGCGATACCGAACCGCTGCGTCGTACCAGCCGCGAGCATTACCCGGAAGCGTTCCGCATGACGCAGAAGGATATTGATGAAGCACCGCAGGTGCCGACGATCCCGCCGCTGTTGTAAAAATAAGCCCGGTAGCGCTGCGCTTACCGGGCCTACGGGTTTTGTAGGTCGGGTAAGGCGAAGCCGCCACCCGACAAAACAGACCGCAGAAAACTAAACCAGACTCTTCAACCGGTAAATCCACTCCAGCGCCTGACGCGGCGTCAGTGAATCCGGGTCTAGGTTCTCCAGCGCTTCCACCGCAGGCGACGTTTCTTCAGCTGGTGCCAACAGCGACATCTGGGTGCCATCAATCTGCGTCGCCGCCGCATTCGGCGAGAGGCTTTCCAGCTCACGCAGCTTCTGGCGAGCGCGCTTGATCACCTCTTTTGGTACACCTGCCAGCGCCGCAACGGCCAGGCCATAGCTCTTGCTCGCCGCGCCATCCTGCACCGTGTGCATAAAGGCGATGGTGTCGCCGTGCTCCAGCGCATCAAGATGAACGTTAGCCACGCCTTCCATTTTCTCCGGCAGCTGCGTCAGCTCGAAGTAGTGGGTGGCGAACAGCGTCATGGCCTTGATTTTATTCGCGAGGCTTTCAGCACAGGCCCAGGCCAATGACAGGCCGTCATAGGTTGAGGTTCCGCGTCCCACTTCGTCCATCAGCACCAGGCTGTGCTCCGTCGCGTTATGCAGAATGTTAGCCGTTTCGGTCATCTCGACCATGAAGGTTGAGCGACCGCTCGCCAGATCGTCCGCTGCCCCAACGCGGGTGAAGATACGATCGATGGGGCCAATCTCCACTTTTTGCGCCGGGACGTAGCTGCCGATATACGCGAGCAAAGCAATCAGCGCCGTCTGGCGCATGTAGGTACTCTTACCGCCCATGTTCGGGCCGGTAATGATCAGCATTCTTCTCTGCGGCGACAGGCTCAGCGGGTTGGCGATGAACGGTTCGTTCAGCACCTGCTCAACGACCGGGTGACGGCCTTCCGTAATGCGAATGCCGGGCTTGTCGGTAAAAGTCGGGCAGGTATAGTTCAGCGTTTCAGCCCGTTCAGCCAGGTTCACCAGCACGTCCAGCTCCGCCAGCGCGCTGGCGCTGAGCTGCAGGTCAGCAAGGTGCGGCATCAGCATGTCGAACAGCTCGTCATACAGCTGTTTTTCCAGCGCCAGGGCTTTACCTTTCGAGGTGAGTACTTTGTCCTCGTACTCTTTCAGCTCGGGAATGATGTAACGCTCGGCGTTTTTCAAGGTCTGACGACGTACGTAGTGAATCGGCGCCAGATGGCTTTGCCCGCGGCTGATCTGAATGTAGTAACCGTGTACCGCGTTATACCCCACTTTCAGCGTATCGAGCCCAAGACGCTCGCGCTCGCGGATTTCCAGCTTATCCAGGTAGTCCGTCGCACCGTCAGCCAGCGCGCGCCATTCGTCCAGCTCTTCGTTGTAGCCTGGGGCAATCACGCCGCCGTCGCGCACCAGAACCGGAGGCGCATCGATAATGGCGCGCTCCAGCAGCTCGCGAAGCTCGGTGAATTCACCCATGGTTTCACGGAGTTTCTGTACCGGCGCGCTGTCAACGTCACTCAGCTGCGCACGCAGTTCCGGCAGTTGCTGGAAAGCATGTCGCATCCGCGCAAGGTCGCGCGGGCGCGCGGTGCGCAATGCCAGACGGGCAAGAATACGCTCCAGATCGCCCACCTGACGCAGGACCGGCTGCAGCTCGGTATAGCGATCCTGCAACGCAGCAATCGTCTGCTGGCGGCAAACCAGCGTATCGGTATCGCGAATCGGCATATGCAGCCAGCGCTTCAGCATGCGACTGCCCATCGGCGTCACCGTGCTGTCGAGCACCGACGCGAGCGTGTTTTCAACGCCACCTGCCAGGTTCTGGGTGATCTCCAGGTTACGGCGCGTGGCGGCATCCATAATGATGCTGTCCTGCTGGCGCTCCATGGTGATAGAGCGGATATGCGGCAGGGCGGTGCGCTGGGTGTCTTTCACGTACTGCAGCAGGCAACCAGCGGCACACAGCCCGCGCGGAGCATTTTCCACGCCAAAGCCAATCAGATCGCGGGTACCGAACTGCAGGTTCAGCTGCTGGCGCGCGGTATCAATTTCGAATTCCCACAGCGGGCGACGGCGCAATCCGCGACGGCCTTCAATCAGCGCCATTTCGGCGAAGTCTTCGGCGTAGAGCAATTCTGCCGGGTTGGTGCGCTGCAGTTCGGCAGCCATCGTTTCGCGGTCAGCCGGCTCACTCAGGCGAAAACGCCCGGAGCTGATGTCCAGCGTGGCGTAGCCAAACCCTTTGCCGTCCTGCCACAGCGCCGCCAGCAGGTTATCCTGGCGCTCCTGAAGCAGGGCTTCATCACTGATGGTGCCTGGCGTGACGATGCGCACGACTTTGCGCTCAACCGGGCCTTTCGAGGTTGCCGGATCGCCGATTTGTTCGCAGATGGCAACGGACTCACCCTGATTCACCAGCTTGGCCAGATAGTTTTCAACCGCGTGGTGCGGGATACCGGCCATCGGGATGGGCTCGCCTGCGGATGCGCCACGTTTGGTTAGCGAGATGTCGAGCAACTGCGACGCACGTTTAGCATCGTCATAAAACAGCTCGTAAAAATCGCCCATGCGGTAAAACAGCAGGATTTCCGGATGCTGTGCCTTCAGCTTCAGGTACTGCTGCATCATCGGCGTATGTGCGTCGAAATTGTCGATTGTGCTCATGGAGTTATGATGTCCATTTCTTTGAAAATAAACCGTTTTGAGCGGCTCAGTGGCCGTTTGTTCGTTCTATTGTCGCATGAAAAAAAGGTACGGCGCAGAAAAATGTGGCGGCTTTACGAGGCGCCTTCAGACATTAACTCAATGACGATTTTTCCATGCTCAACGCCCACCCTGACCTGGGCGTTGGTGGTAAAGCCCGCCTTTTCAAGCCAGTCTCCTTTTAAGCTCAGCGCCGCATGCACGCTGTATCGCTTTGGTATCTTCGTTTTTCGATCCTCGTGACGTTTTCTGAAATATCCCACTTTTAAATGGCGGTAGGGTTTGCCGATCGCGATCTCTTTCATAGGGTCTCCAGACTATACGGACAACGGTCATTCCTGATGCCTGTATAAAATACCAGTGATTTCCAGGAGGTGCAGGGTTAATAGTGGAATCAGGCTTCAGAAAACGGAATGCAACACCTGAAATCCACAGTTTTAAAGTGTATTATTGATGCATCTTATTATTTGGTAAGTCGCAATGACCGGTAAACGCATATCACGTGAAAAAGAGACCATCGCGAAAATGATCGCGTTGTACGCAAAGCAGTGTCCACAGGCTTCTCAGGAAGCGGGGCATTATCAGGCGCTCAACGCGTATGCTGATAAGCGCCTGGATAAGTGCGTTTTTGGTGAAGAAAAGCCCGCCTGTAAACAATGCCCGGTGCACTGCTACCAGCCTGCCAGACGTGAAGAGATGAAGCAGATTATGCGCTGGGCAGGCCCGCGTATGTTATGGCGTCACCCCATTCTGACCGTCCGCCATCTGATGGATGACCGTCGTCCGGTGCCAGAACTGCCGGAGAAGTATCGCCCGAAAAAGTGAACCGATCAGCTTCGTAGCGGGCGGCAAATCACGTTCAGGGCCAGCGCGCTGCAGAGTGGAAAGAGCGCCAGCAGCAGCCACGGGTAAATCGCCTGCGTTGAAGGCACCAGCGCGCGATCCAGCAGGCTGCCAAATAACAAGTTTCCAGCCAGTACCGCAATGCCTCCGGCGGTGGAGAGTGCGCCATAGTGCGCGCCCAGCGTGGATTCATCGGCGAACCGCGGAATGAGATCTTTTGCCGACGGCACCAGCAGCATCTGCCCCAGCGTCAGCAGCGTGACAAACGAGACCGAGGGCAGAAGCCGCAGCCAGCCTTCAGGCGGTTCTGTTGCCGCAAACATTGCCACGCTCGCAAAGGCGGCGGAAAGCAGCAAAAAGCCCACCGGAAGAATGTTCACCGCGCCCACGCGTCGGGCGAAACGCGCCAGCGGCAGCTGTAAGGTAATGATCAGAACGGAGGCCAGCATAAAAAGCGGGCCGAGATCTTTCTCGTTACCGCCGGAGCGCTGGATCTCCACCGGCAGCGCCAGATAGAGCTGGTTATAGCTTAACAGCCAGGAGCTGTAGGCAATGATAAAGGCGACAAAGCGCGGCTGGCGGAACGTCGTCCACCAGGGCACTATTTTTATCTTCTGTGAACGTTGCCCGGCAGCAGGCAGACAGAAGTAAAGCACCACTAGCGCAATGATAAAGACGCCTGCCCCCGCCAGCGCCACCTGGCGGAAGCCAAGCCCCGTTAGCAGAGCGCCAGCAACCGGGCCCAGTACCGCGCCGAGCTCTCCGCATACGGCAAAGAGCGCAAACCACTCCGCCCGGCTTCGTTTCCCTTTCGCCTCGCTGTGGGTACCCGCTTTCGCCAGCAGAGCCTCAATTGAGGGAGAAAATAACGCGCCGCCGACGCCCGTCAGACACGCGCCCAGAATAATCGGCCACAGCGATCCCCCGAAGGCCAGCAGCAGATAGCCTGAAACACGAACTATACAGCCGCTGAGGATGATGACCTTCGCGCCAAACCGGTCCGAGAGCGCACCGCCAACGATAAACATCCCCTGCTGCGAGAACGTGCGCAGGCCCAGGATCAGCCCGATGAGCCCGCCGGAGAGCAGCATGTCGTCACGCAGAAATACCGCCAGGAAGGGAACGACGGCGTAAAAACCAATGTTAAAAACAAACTGGCTACCCAGTAAAACGGGCGGCCAGAGCGTGGTGGCGGGGCGAAGGGACATTGTCGATCACTCGTCCCTAAACGATAAAGTGAATGTGCTTTTTGCCATGAAACGGCGAGATCTCAATTTTGGTTTTGACCCGGAAGACATCCCAGAGCAACGACTCGGATAAGATGTCCTGCGGCGTTCCGGTCGCCACAATTTGCCCTTTCTGCATCACAATCAGCGAGTCGCAGAACATTGAAGCGTGGTTGAGATCGTGGATGGCGACGATACTGGTAACGGGTAATTGGCTGATCAACTGCATCAGCTGCATCTGATGATGGATATCCAGGTGGTTGGTCGGTTCATCCAGCAGGATTTCGGTTGGCGTTTGCGCCAGCGCGCGGGCAATATGCACCCGCTGACGCTCGCCGCCGGACAGGCTCAGCCAGCCCTGCTCGCTGCGGTCCAGCATATCGACACGCTGCAGAGCCGCGGTGACGGTGTCGTCATCCTGCGCGCTCCAGTTAGAAAAAGGGGAGTGGTGCGGAATACGTCCAAGTTTGACCACGTCGCGCACGCGCATATTGGCGTCGGTCATCCCGTGCTGCTCAACGAACGCCACCCGGCGGGCAAGCTGCTTTTTGGCGATGCGGGAAATGTCCTGCCCGTCCAGGGTCACGCTGCCCGAATCCGGGCGACGCAGGCCTGCCAGGATACGCAAAAGGGACGATTTGCCGCAGCCGTTAGGACCAAGCAAACCCACCGTTTCGCCGCGTGAAACCTTCAGCGAGACACCATTGACGATAACTTTTTTGCCTACCTTCCAGGTAATATTTTCAGCGCAGATACTCATCACTTATTCCTTGAGCGGTAGATAATCACGGCAAAGAAAGGTACGCCCACCAGCGCGGTGACCACGCCGACGGGCAGGCTCTGCGGGGCAATCAGCATCCGCGAGGCGATATCGGCCAGCACCATCAGGATCGCCCCCGCCAGCGCGCTGGCAATCAGCAGCGTGCGGTGCAGCGGCCCGAACAGGAAGCGCATGACGTGCGGCACCACCAGCCCTACAAAGCCGATTGAGCCCGCCATGCTGACGATGGTCGCGGTGATCAGGGCCGTGGTGGTAAACAGGGCAAGACGCACCCAGGGCACGGCAATGCCTAAGGAGGCAGCCGCGTCATCACCAAAGGTAAAGGCGTCCAGCGCCCGGGAATAGTAGAGGCAGACGGCAAGGCCCGCCAGCACGACAACCAGCGCCAGCTGGAATTCCGGCCAACGCACGCCGCTAAAGCTGCCCAGCAGCCAGAACATCACGTCGCGCGCCTGCTGCGCGCTGGCGGAGGTGCTGATGGTGTAGGCGGTAATGGCGTTGAAAAGCTGAGATGCAGCAACGCCTGCCAGAATGGTGCGTTCATTGCCGCCGCGCGCGCCGTTCGTCAGAAAGGCGACAAACGCAAAGGCGGCGAACGCCCCGGCAAACGCGCCCGCAGAGAGCGACACCGCGCCGGTGCCGATGCCCAGGACGACGACCGACACCGCCCCGGTTGAGGCACCCGCCGACACGCCGAGCACGTAGGGTTCCGCCAGCGCGTTCTTCAGCAGGCTTTGCAGCACGGCACCGCAGATGGCTAAACCGGCCCCGCAGCAGGCCGCCACCAGCGCGCGACTCAGACGAAAGTCCCAGATCACGCTCTCATAGATGCGGTTGAGCGGAACGTCGGTCAGCCCCAGCTTATTACCAATAGCGTTAAAGACGTTGGACAGCGGAATCGACAGCTCGCCGACGCTGACGCCAAGAGCAATCACTAAAAACAGCAGGACAACGGCAAGCAGAGCGGAAGTGGTCAGGATCAGGCCCTGGCGGGCCTGAAGTACGGCTGCCGTCATCATTTCAGCCCCAGTTTTCTGAGCTGTTCACCCACCTGTTCAGCACCGTAAATCGTCCGAATCGTTGGGTTCATCGCCTGACCGTCCATCACCACGATATGGCCTTTTTTGACGGCATCAAGCTGGCTCACGGCAGGATCGCTTTTCAGGAATTTGATTTTCTCATCCGCGTTATCCAGCGCCCAGCGGTTGCGGTCCAGACTGGAGACGACAATCACATCAGGGTTCGCGGCAATAATACTTTCCCAGCCGACGGTCGGCCATTCGGTCTCAGCAGTAATGGCGTTATGGCCACCCAGCACGTTAGCAATAAAACCGGAGGCGCTGTTTTTCCCGCCGACATAGGCATCTGCCGAAGGCGAGGCGCTTGAGAACCAGAAAACAAACGAGAGATCTTTTTTGTTTTTACCAAATTCCTGACGCAGGTCGGCCTCACGTTTTTTGAAATCAGCGATAACGGCCTGGCCGCGCGCTTCAACGTTGAAAATCTTCGCGAAATCTTCAATCTCTTTATAAAGGTACGTCATATCCCACAGCGTCTGGCGGCTGCCGTACATATCGCCTGCCGCTTTTTTGGTGGCGCACATGCCTGGAGATAAATAGCTGTTCACGCCGACGGTAGCCAGATCTTCACGTTTTGCGACCTTACTTTCCGGCCCAAGCAGCAGGGGCAGCTGTGCAGGAACAAAATCGGGGTTTTGCGCAAGGATGGATTCAAGAGTCGGAATTTCGACGGTCAGGGTTTTGATTTTTGCGTTCTGTTCAGCCAGCTGCGGCAGCACTTTGGTCGGCCAGAAGGCACTGGCTTTGACCTTATCTTCCAGCCCCAGCAGGAGCAAAATTTCCACGGTGTTCTGACCGAGGGCCACGACGCGTTCCGGCGCTTTAGTGAACGTCTCTTTATAGCCACAGTTTTCAATCGTCAGAGGATATGTGGTTGCCAGAGCAGAACTGACCGACGCAATCGCCAGGCCTAACGCGCAGATGACCTTCTTCATGAAACGCTACCCTTCATTAATATTATTTTTGATGCAAATGAAACGCATTATTAAGGCGGAATTTTATACAGAGGAAAATATATTGTGTCAATGAGGGACAATTGCGCAGGGTGACGAAAAGCGGCGCCATAAGCGGCGCCGGAATGACGGGTTAAAGCAGGCTCTCTTTATCGATTCCCAGACGCTTCATGCGAGAGAGTAGGGTAGTGCGTTTCAGCCCCAGCCGCTGAGCTGCGCCCTTCGGTCCGGCTACCACGCCGTTGGTCTCTTTCAGTACGCGCATAATGAGCTGATATTCATCTTCGCCTTCCTGCGCGACTTCTGCCGACAGCGTGGGGGCTTCCTGAAGGGAGACTTCAGGCAAAGAGAGCTGAAGGACGTTCCCGCGCGTCAGCAGTACCGCGCGTTCAATGACGTTTTCCAGCTCGCGCACGTTGCCGGGCCACTCCATCGCCGAAAGAGTACGTAGCGTTTCGGCAGGAATACTATCGATATTCCTCCCCATCCGGCGGGCTATCTTCGCGGTAAAGGCCTTCACCAGCAGCGGAATATCTTCCGGGCGCTCGCGCAGTGGCGGCAGGCAGATCGGAAAGACGTTCAGGCGATAGTAGAGATCGCTGCGAAACTCGCGGTCGGCGACCATTTTTTTCAGGTCGCGGTTGGTGGCGGCAATCAGCCGCACGTCGGTCTGGATAAGCTTGTTGCTGCCGAGGCGCTCAAACTCCTGCTCCTGCAAAACGCGCAGCAGCTTGGGCTGCAGCTCCAGCGGCATATCGCCCACTTCGTCGAGGAACAGCGAACTTTTATCCGCCAGTTCGAAACGGCCCAGCCGCTGGCTGCTGGCCCCGGTAAACGCGCCGCGCTCGTGGCCGAAGAGGTCACTTTCCAGCAGACCCGCGGGCATCGCCGCGCAGTTCATTTTCACCATCCGCCGGCTGTTGCGGTTGCTCAGGTTATGAATGGCGCGGGCTATCAGTTCTTTACCGGTGCCGGTTTCACCGAGGATCAGCACCGTGCTGTCGCTCTGGGCCACCATTTCCACCTGCTTGAGGACGCTGTACATGGCATCGCTGCGCCCGATGATTTCACCAAACTCGCTGTCCACGTTGTTGAGCTGTTCGGTCAGGGCCAGGTTTTCGTCCACCAGCCGCTCTTTCAGGCGGTGGATCTCCTGATAGGCGAGGGCGTTATCCAGCGCGATGGAAATACGCTCGGCGATCTGGCGCAGCAGCTTCAGGTTGGCGGTGGTAAACACGGCTTCATCGCACTGCGCCAGTTTGAGCACCCCAAGCATGGTGCTGCCGGACATCAGCGGCAGCAGGCACAGGGTCTGAATTTTGTTGCCCCAGGTGTTAAACAGCATCCGCTCGTACGGCGCCACCGGGTCCTGCTCGCTGAGATTCAGCAGCAGGATCTCTTTGCTTTTAAATACCCGCTCAGAAAGGGTGCCCGCTTCGTCCACCTCGCTCTGCTCGTGCGCTGGGTTGGCCTCATCAAGATAGTGGGTGGAGTAGATGTTCAGCTTGCCTTTGCGGTTCCCGCGTAGCGCGATGCTGATGGCGTCGATCCTGAAATAGTGGTGGATCTCCTTGGCGACTTCGCTGACCAGCTCGTCCATGTCGAGTCTTGAGAGTACGGCGTTGGTGATGGCGACCAGAATGCGGAAGTTATCGCGCTCGCGGCTCAGCAGGTCGTAATCCACGTTATTGGTGACGCGGCTTTGGATCTGCTCCGCGACGACGGCCACAATCTGGGCAAAGGTGTGCAGCCGCTCGTACTCCGCCTCGCTCCAGGGCTGGTCGGTAGTGCGGATAAACTCGCAGCCGCCAAAAATATGGCCCTCCGCCGCCAGCGGCAGCATGCCGTAATGACCGAAAGGCTGATAGAGATTGCTCTCTGCCAGCCGCGGCCATGCCATCCGAAACTCTTCAAAATTGCAGTGCAGCACTTCAGGCCGGGAGAGAATGCGGCGCACCGGGCCGTGCGCGAGGTACGTTTCGTCTTCGTATTCAAACGTTTTGCCATTCTCGCGCGTGGAATAGTAGCTCGCGCGGTGCGTTCCGCTATGCCAGAGCACAATCGCCGCGCTGTCCGCCAGCGCTGATTGCCTGACCAGCCGCGTCAGGGCATCGCTCAGCGCGCCGAGATCGGGCTGTTGTAAAAGTGTGCGCGTGATGTCAAACAGGCCCTGCTGTCCAAGATCGCTCATCGGTGTATACGGCATTATTGCTTTCCAATAGAAACTGGCAAAAAAGAGACTTCACTGCTGACCGCTTATGGCGCGGTTCTAGCAAATTCGGGGTAACGGCTCAGCGTGCGGTAGATCCAGCGTGCGCTTCACGCCATAAAGTCCGGTCAGGCGCACCCCTTTGCGCTCAACCACGTCGCCAATGATGGCCGCGTCTTTCCCTAAAGGATGCGCTCTCAGCTGTTCAAGTACGGCTTCCGCCGCCGAACGTTCCACGCCGATCGCCAGCTTGCCCTCGTTGGCAAAGTTTAGCGGGTCAAGCCCTAAAAGCTCACACAGCCCCCGGACGGCAGGCTTAACGGGCAGGGCGCGCTCGCTCAGTTCAATCCCGCACCCGCTGCTTGCGGCGAACTCGTGGACAACGGCATTCACCCCGCCCCGGGTGGCGTCGCGCAGGGCTTTGACGCCCGGTATGTCGCGCAGCGTCTGGATAAGCGGGGTGAGCACCGTGCAGTCGCTGCGAAGCTCGCCGTCCAGCCCCAGGCCTTCGCGCAGGTTCAGGATGGTTGCCCCGTGGCAGCCCAGCGTTCCGCTGACAATCAGCACGTCGCCCACCGAAAGCTGCTGCGCGCCCCAGTGAACGTCGGCGGGGATCGCCCCCATTCCGGCGGTGTTGATGAAGAGCTTATCCGCCGCGCCGCGCTGGACCACTTTGGTATCCCCGGTGACGATAGCGATCCCCGCCTCGCGGGCGGTGTGCGCCATGCTGTTGACCACTGCCGCAAGTGTCTCCATCGGTAATCCTTCTTCGAGGATAAATCCGCAGGAGAGGTAGCGCGGAATGGCGCCGCTGACGGCCACGTCGTTGGCCGTACCGCAGACGGCGAGCTTGCCAATATCGCCGCCCGGGAAGCATAGCGGGTCAATCACGTAGCTGTCGGTGGAGAACGCCAGCCGGTCGCCGTGTGCGGTGAGGGTTGAGAGCGCGATGCGCGCCTGATCCTCCTGCTCGGCGAGCCAGGGGTTATTAAAGGCCTCCATGAACAGCCGGTTAATCAGCTGCTGCATCGCCTGTCCACCGCTTCCGTGCGCCATTTCCACCGTGTTCATGCTTCACACTCCTGGTTGCGATACTGATACCACGCGGCGCATGCCCCTTCAGAGGAGACCATCAGCGCGCCAAACGCGGTTTGCGGGTTACAGGTGTTGCCAAATAGCGGGCAGTGATGAGGTTTGCATTTGCCGGTAAGCACCTCGCCGCAGCGGGCCCGGGGATCGTCGCACACCTGCTGCGGCTGCGGGCGGAAGTGCGCTTCGGCATCAAATTCGCGATAGGCAGGCGTCAGACGCACGCCGGATTCCGCAATCAGCCCCAGCCCGCGCCACTCGCTGTCGCCCTCAACGCTAAACACGTCGGCTATCGCCTGCTGCGCCCGTTCATTTCCCGCATCGGGCACCACGCGGCGGTACTGGTTTTCAACCGCGCTCAGGGACGCTATTTTCTGCTCAACCAGCATGGTTACGCCTTGCAGTAGATCAAGCGGTTCGAAACCAGCCACCACTAACGGACGATTGTACTGATCAGCGATAAAACCGTAGGCGTCTGTGCCAATCACCATGCTGACGTGGCCCGGCGCCAGAAACGCGTCGATGCCGTTGTCTGGCTCTTCGAGCAGGCTGCGCAGCGTGGGAATGAGCGTAATATGCTGGCAGAAAAAGAAAAAGTTAGTGACGTTGCGCGCTTTCGCCTGCTGCAGCGTGATGGCCGTAGCGGGCATGGTGGTTTCAAAACCCAGCCCGAAAAAGACGACCTTGCGCTCAGGGTTAGCCTCTGCCAGCGTCAGGGCATCCATCGGTGAGTAAACGATCCGCACGTCCGCGCCGCGCGCCTTCGCCTGCAGCAGCGAGCCGTTTTTCCCCGGCACGCGCATCGCGTCGCCAAAGGTGCAGAAAATGACGTCGGGCTGGCCGGCAATTTCGATGCAGCTGTCGATACGTCCCATCGGCAGCACGCAGACCGGGCAGCCGGGGCCGTGGATAAACTCGATGTTCGCCGGCAGCAGCTGGTCGAGGCCAAACTTGAAGATGGCGTGCGTGTGCCCGCCGCACACCTCCATGATCCGCAGCGGCCTTTCGTTCGTGTAGTCCAGCAGCGCCGCGCGCGTTTTCAGATGTCCGAGAAGCTGCATCACCTGTTCTGGTGCGCGGTATTCATCAACGTAACGCATAGGCTAGCGCTCCTCGCCGTACAGGAGCGCGCCCACGTCCGGCTCCACGTCAAACATGTTTTGCAGCGCGTCCAGCGTGTCGCGGGCTTCCGCTTCGTTAATCACGCTCATCGCAAACCCCACGTGGACCAGCACCCACTGGCCGAGGCGCGACGCGCCCGCCTCATCGGTGCTGCCCACCAGCGTCAGGTCGACGTCGCGCAGGATGCCGCAAACCTCCACTTTGGCCTGATTGCCGTCGAGGGAATGGATTTGTCCCGGTACGCCTATGCACATCGTTCGCTCTCCAGCCAGTCCAGCCAGGCGTCCATGCCGTCGCCGCGCGTGGCGGAAACCAGCAGGATGTGAATGTCCGGGTTCACCTCGCGGGCACAGGCAAGGCACTTATCCACGTCGAAGTTCAGGTACGGCAGCAGATCGACTTTGTTCAGCAGCATGAGGGAGGCGGCGGCGAACATGTGCGGGTACTTCAGCGGCTTGTCCTCCCCTTCGGTCACGGAGAGCACCGCCACTTTATGCCGTTCGCCGAGGTCGAAGCTTGCCGGGCATACCAGGTTGCCGACGTTTTCGATAAACAGGATGCCGTTATCCGCCAGCGGCAGGCGAGGGGCGGCGTCGGCAATCATCTGCGCATCCAGGTGGCAGCCCTTGCCGGTGTTAACCTGAATGGCGGGCGTACCGGTTTCGCGGATGCGCGCCGCGTCGTTAACGGTTTGCTGATCGCCTTCGATAACCGCGCAGGAGACGCGTTCGTTCAGGCGCTTGAGCGTTTCGGTCAGCAGCGTGGTTTTGCCGGAGCCGGGGCTGGAGACCAGGTTCAGCACCAGCAGTTGACGCGCGGCAAAGCGGGCGCGGTTGCGGGCGGCGATCTGGTTATTTTTGTCCAGCACGTCGATCTCCACCTCCAGCATCTGGCGCTGGCTTATGCCCGGCGCGTGGGTGCCCGCTTCGCCGTGGCCGTAATGCAGATCGCCCGCGTCGGAACGCTGCGGCGCAAAGGTGATGCCGGTCAGGGCCGCCGCAGGACGCGGGGCAGGGGAAAAGGGCGCGGAGCGAAACGCGGAGTGGGGACGGTGTTCATCCCCTTCTATATACAGGTTGCCTTCGGCGCAACCGCAGGTGCTACACATACATTACTCCTTCTCGATTTCGAGGCGTTGGATCTGCATACCGTCATCCGCCACGATGCGAAGACCCGTGCTCTGACACTGCGGGCAGCGCTGAACCTTTGATGAGAGCAGGGTGACGTACTGCTGGCACTGCTCGCACCAGCACTCCGCCTGCTGCTCGTCGATATGCAGCGCGCAGCCTTCCGCCAGCGTGCCGCGGCACACCAGTTCAAAACAAAAGTTCAGGGCGCTGGTCTCGACGCAGGAAAACGCCCCGACCTTCAGCCAGACGCCGGTGACGCGCTTCGCGTGGTTTTGCACTGCCTGCTGTTCGATAAGTTCCAGAGCCCGCTGGCAGAGGGTGATTTCGTGCATGACGCCTCCTCAATGATTTGCGCCAGTAAATGCAATAACGGTGCCAGCTTGATTTGCGTTACGGCGTGACGATGTCAGCGCTGTCGAAATGACACGTCGACACGGCGGCGTTGACAGTGTCTTTTTTGAAAAAAATAATTAAAATCAACAAATTAAAAACTGGCACGGAATCTGCTTAACAGCCGCTATCTCCATTAACCGGATACCTTCTATGACTATTTGGGAAATTAGCGAAAAAGCGGATTACATCGCGCAGCGCCACCAGCAGCTTCAGGATCAGTGGCACCTCTACTGTAACTCTCTGGTTCAGGGGATCACCCTGTCAAAAGCCCGACTGCATCATGCAATGAGCTGTGCGGCGCAGGGGGATATGCGCTTTGTCCTGTTCGGTCATTTCACGGTCTTTGTGACCCTGGCAGACAGCTTTAACAGCCACACCATCGAGTACTACGTTGAGAATAAAGAGGGTGAAAAACAACGTATTGCGCAGGCGCAGCTGATGGCCGATGGCATGGTCGACGGCTACGTCAGCAACCGCGATCGCCAGCAGGTGCTTGAGCACTATCTGGAGAAAATCGCGCCGGTTTACAACGGTCTCTACGCCGCGGTTGAGCACGACTTGCCGGTCGACCTCAAACAGCTCGTCGTGGGAAAGGCCCCCGCAAATCTTGCCTGATAACCGAATGTCGAAAAGTGTCGATGAGACAGTTTTTCGTCGTCAAAAATGACCATCACCAGAGGATTGCCCGGTGAACCGTTTTGTAATTGCTGACTCGACGGTCTGTATTGGCTGTCGGACCTGTGAGGCGGCGTGTTCGGAAACGCACCGCCTGCACGGGCTGCAGTCCATGCCGCGCCTGCGCGTCATGCGTAATGAGAAAGAGTCTGCCCCGCAGCTCTGCCACCACTGTGAAGATGCCCCTTGCGCGGGCGTCTGTCCCGTCAATGCCATCACCCGCGTCGATGGCGCGGTCCAGCTGAACGAAAGCCTGTGCGTGAGCTGCAAGCTGTGCGGCATCGCCTGCCCGTTCGGTGCCATTGAATTCTCCGGCAGCCGCCCGCTGCATATCCCGGCGAACGCCAATACCCCGAAAGCGCCGCCTGCGCCACCGGCTCCGGCACGCGTGAGCACGCTGCTGGACTGGGTGCCCGGCATCCGCGCTATTGCGGTGAAGTGCGACCTGTGCAGCTTTGACGAACAGGGCCCGGCCTGCGTGCGGACCTGCCCGACCAAAGCGCTGATCCTGGTTAACATCCGCGATATCGCCCGCACCAGCAGGCGCAAGCGCGAGCTGACCATTAATACCGACGTCGGCGATCTTTCGCTTCTGCAGGCGCTTAACGAGGGGGCGAAATGAACGCGATATTTATGATTAACAGCGCCGTAGCGTACTTTGCCGCTGCCGCCGCGCTGGCGCTGGTGTTCTCTTTCCATAAAACCCTGAGCGGCTGGATAGCCGGTATCGGCGGGGCGGTCGGCAGCCTGATGACGCTGGCGGCGGGCGGTGTTGTCCTGCTCGGCGGACAATCCGTGGAAACACTCATGCCGCTGATTCGCCACACCGTGGCGATTACGCCGCTGAACGCCATCTGGCTGGTGACCTTTGGCCTGTGCGGGCTGTTTATCAGTCTGTTCAACATCGACTGGCACCGCCATCAGCAGACCAAAGCCAACGGCCTGCTGGTCAATCTGCTGATGGCCGCCGCGGTCTGCACGGTTATCGCCAGCAATCTTGGCGCGTTGGTGGTGATGGCGGAGATCATGGCGCTGTGTGGCGTGTTCCTGACCGGCTGCAGCGCCTCCGGTAAGCTGTGGTTTGCACTCGGACGCCTCGGCACGCTGCTGCTGGCGCTGGCCTGCTGGCTGGTGTGGCAGCGTTTCGGCACCCTGGATTTTGCCGCGCTTAACGGCCAGCCGCTGGGGAACGACGTCTGGCTGCTGGGCACAGTCGGCTTTGGCCTGCTGGCCGGGATTATCCCGCTGCACGGTTGGGTCCCGCAGGCGCACGCGAATGCCTCTGCGCCCGCCGCCGCGCTGTTTTCGACGGTGGTAATGAAGGTCGGTCTGTTCGGCATTTTGACGATTACCCTGACGGGCGGTCAGCCGCCGCTGTGGTGGGGGGTAGCGCTGCTGATTGCGGGAATGATCACCGCCTTTGTCGGCGGGCTGTACGCCCTGATGGAGCACAACATCCAGCGTCTGCTGGCGTACCACACCCTGGAAAACATCGGGATTATCCTGCTCGGCATGGGCGCGGGCGTCACCGGGCTGGCGCTCAACCAGCCGGCGCTGATTGCTGCCGGGTTTGTCGGCGGTCTGTATCACCTCGTCAACCATAGCCTGTTTAAAACCACTCTGTTCCTCGGCGCGGGCAGCGTCTGGTTCCGCACCGGCCATCGCGATATCGAAAAGCTCGGTGGGATTGGCAAAAAGATGCCGATGATTTCACTCGCCATGCTGGTGGGGCTGATGGCGATGGCCGCGCTGCCGCCGCTGAACGGCTTTGCCGGGGAGTGGGTAATCTATCAGTCCTTCTTCGCGCTCGGCCAGAGCGACGCGTTTATCGCGCGGCTGCTCGGCCCGCTGCTGGCGGTGGGCCTGGCGATTACCGGGGCGCTGGCGGTGATGTGCATGGCGAAAGTCTACGGCGTCACCTTCCTCGGCGCGCCGCGCACCCGTGAAGCGGAGAATGCCTGCTGCGCCCCGGTACTGATGGCCACCAGCGTGGTCGCGCTGGCGCTGTGCTGCATTGCGGGCGGAATTGCCGCGCCGTGGCTGCTGCCGCTGCTGGGCCACGCCGTTCCGCTGCCGCTGGCGACGGCGCATACCGTTGTCTCCCAGCCGATGATGGCGCTGCTGCTGATCGCCGGGCCGCTCCTGCCGTTCGTGCTGATGCTGTTCTTCAGACGCGACCGTCTCGCCTCCCGCTCGCGCGGCGCGGCGTGGGCCTGCGGCTACCAACACGAGCCGTCGATGGTCATTACCGCCCACGGTTTTGCCATGCCGGTGAAGGAGAACTTCGCCGCCGTGCTGAAGCTGCGCCAGTGGCTTAACCCGCAGGGCTGGGTGCCGGGCTGGCAGAGTGCTGCCGTGCCCGTGCTGTTCCGCCGACTGGCGCTGATCGAGCTGGCGGTGCTGGTGGTGATTGTGATTTCACGAGGAGCCTGACATGAGTCTGTTACTGGCAATTCTTCAGGCGCTGGTGCTGTTCGCCGCCGCGCCGCTGCTGTCGGGCATCACGCGCGTGGCGCGCGCCCGAATGCACAACCGTCGCGGGCCTGGCGTGCTCCAGGAGTACCGCGATCTCTTCAAGCTGCTCTCTCGCCAGAGCGTCGCGCCGGATGCCGCGGGCTGGGTGTTCCGCCTGACGCCGTTCGTGATGGTCGGCGTGATGCTCACCATCGCCACCGCGCTGCCGGTGGTCACGGTAGGCTCGCCGCTGCCGGTGCTCGGCGATCTGATCACGCTCATCTACCTCTTCGCTATCGCGCGCTTCTTCTTTGCGATTGCGGGCCTGGACACCGGCAGCCCGTTTACCGGCATCGGCGCCAGCCGCGAGGCGATGCTCGGGGTACTGGTTGAGCCAATCCTGCTGCTGGGGCTGTGGGTGGCCGCGCAGGTTGCAGGTTCGACCCACATCAGCTTTATCACCGACACCGTTTACCACTGGCCGGTGGCCCGCTCCATCCCGCTCGTGCTGGCACTCTGCGCCTGCGCGTTCGCCACGTTTATTGAGATGGGCAAGCTGCCGTTCGATCTCGCGGAAGCGGAGCAGGAGCTGCAGGAAGGGCCGCTCACCGAGTACAGCGGCTACGGCTTCGCGGTGCTGAAGTGGGGCATCAGCCTTAAGCAATTGGTGGTGTTGCAGATGTTTGTTGGCGTTTTCTTCCCGTGGGGGCAGATGACGCACTTCTCTGCAGGCGGCCTGCTGCTGGCCGTGGTGGTTGCCGCCCTCAAGCTGCTGGTCGGCGTGCTGGTCATCGCCCTGTTTGAAAACAGCATGGCGCGCCTGCGTTTTGCGGCAACCTCGCGCATCACCTGGGCCGGTTTTGGTTTTGCATTTTTAGCGTTCGTCTCCTTGCTGGTGGCGTGATTAAAGAGAGTGTTTATGTCTGAAGAAAAGAAAGGTCAGCAGTATCTCGCCGCGTTGCATCAGGCTTTCCCCGGCGTGGTGCTGGAGGAGTCCTGGCAAACCAAAGATCAGATCACCATTACCGTGAAGGTGAACTACCTGCCGGAAGTGGTGGAGTTTCTCTATTACCAGCAGGGCGGCTGGCTGTCGGTGCTGTTCGGTAACGATGAGCGTCAGCTGTGCGGTAACTACGCGGTGTACTACGTGATGTCGATGGAGCAGGGCGAGAAGTGCTGGCTCACCGTGCGCGTCGAAGTCGACCCGAATAAGCCGGAATACCCGTCCGTGACGCCGCGCGTTCCTGCCGCCGTCTGGGGTGAGCGCGAGGTGCGCGACATGTACGGCCTGGTGCCGGTCGGCCTGCCGGACGAGCGTCGTCTGGTGCTGCCGGACGACTGGCCGGATGAACTCTATCCGCTGCGTAAGGACAGCATGGATTACCGCCAGCGTCCGGCCCCGACCACCGACAGCGAAACCTACGAGTTCATCAACGAGTTGGGCAGCAAGAAGAACAACGTGGTGCCGATCGGCCCGCTGCACGTCACCTCCGACGAACCGGGCCACTTCCGCCTGTTCGTCGACGGCGAAAATATCATCGACGCCGACTACCGCCTGTTCTACGTTCACCGCGGCATGGAGAAGCTGGCGGAAACCCGCATGGGCTACAACGAGGTCACGTTCCTCTCTGACCGCGTGTGCGGCATCTGCGGCTTCGCCCACAGCACCGCCTACACCACCTCGGTGGAGAACGGCATGGGGATCGTGGTGCCGGAGCGCGCGCAGATGATCCGCGCCATTCTGCTGGAGGTGGAGCGCCTGCACTCGCACCTGCTGAACCTCGGCCTTGCCTGCCACTTCGTCGGCTTTGACTCCGGGTTTATGCAGTTTTTCCGCGTGCGCGAAGCGTCGATGAAGATGGCGGAGATCCTCACCGGGGCGCGTAAAACCTACGGCCTGAACCTGATCGGCGGGATCCGCCGCGACCTGCTGAAAGACGACATGATCAAGACCCGCCAGCTGGCGCAGCAGATGCGTCGCGACGTGCAGGAGCTGGTGGACATGCTGCTCAGCACGCCAAACATCGAGCAGCGCACCGTCGGGATTGGTCGCCTCGATCCGGAAATTGCCCGCGACTTCAGCAATGTCGGGCCGATGGTGCGCGCCAGCGGCCACGCCCGCGACACCCGCGCCGATCACCCGTTCGTCGGCTACGGCCTGCTGCCGATGACCGTGCACAGCGAACAGGGCTGCGACGTTATTTCTCGCCTCAAGGTGCGTATCAACGAGGTCTACACCGCCCTGAACATGATTGACTTCGGCCTGGACAACCTGCCGGGCGGTCCGCTGATGGTGGAGGGCTTCACCTACATTCCAAACCGCTTTGCCCTCGGCTTTGCCGAAGCGCCGCGAGGGGATGATATCCACTGGAGCATGACCGGCGACAATCAGAAGCTCTACCGCTGGCGCTGTCGCGCGGCGACCTACGCCAACTGGCCTACCCTGCGCTATATGCTGCGCGGTAACACGGTCTCTGACGCGCCGCTGATCATCGGCAGCCTCGATCCATGCTACTCCTGCACCGACCGCATGACGGTGGTGGACGTGCGCAAGAAGAAAAGCCAGGTAGTGCCGTACAAAGAGCTTGAGCGCTACGGCATCGAGCGCAAGAACTCGCCGCTGAAATAAGGACACGCCATGTTTACCTTTATCAAAAAAGTAATCAAAACCGGCGCGCAGACTAGCAGCTATCCGCTGGAGCCGATCCCGGTGGATAAAAACTTTCGCGGCAAGCCGGAGCACAACCCGCAGCAGTGCATCGGCTGCGCGGCCTGCGTCAACGCCTGCCCGTCGAACGCCTTAACGGTGGAAACGGATCTTAAAACCGGCGAGCTGGCCTGGCAGTTTAACATCGGGCGCTGCATCTTCTGCGGCCGCTGCGAGGAGGTTTGCCCGACGGTCGCCATTCGACTTTCCCAGGAGTACGAGCTGGCGGTGTGGAAAAAAGAGGATTTTCTCCAGCAGTCGCGCTTCGCGCTGTGCAATTGCCGCGTCTGCAAGCGTCCGTTCGCCGTGCAAAAAGAGATCGACTACGCCATCGCGCTGCTGCAGCACAACGGCGACGCCCGCGCGGAGCATCACCGCGAAAGCTTCGAAACCTGCCCGGAGTGCAAGCGTCAGAAGTGCCTGCTGCCGTCCGACCGCATTGATATTACCCGCCATATGAGAGAGGCCAGCTGATGGAAAACTTACTCGGCCCGCGCGACGATAACGGCATTCCGGTGCCGCTGACGGTGGAGGAGTCCATCGCCAGCATGAAAGCGTCACTACTAAAAAAAATCAAACGCTCGGCCTACGTTTACCGCGTGGACTGCGGCGGCTGCAACGGCTGTGAGATCGAGATCTTCGCCACCCTGTCGCCGCTATTTGACGCCGAGCGCTTCGGCATCAAAGTGGTACCGTCCCCGCGTCATGCGGACATTCTGCTGTTTACCGGGGCGGTGACCCGCGCCATGCGATCGCCCGCGCTGCGCGCCTGGCAGTCCGCGCCGGATCCGAAAATCTGCATCTCCTACGGCGCCTGCGGCAACAGCGGCGGCATCTTCCACGATCTTTACTGCGTCTGGGGCGGCACCGACAAAATCGTGCCGGTGGATGTCTATATTCCGGGCTGCCCGCCGACGCCCGCCGCCACGCTGTACGGCTTTGCGATGGCGCTCGGCCTGCTGGAGCAGAAGATCCACGCCCGCGCACCTGGCGAGATCGACAACCAGCCCGCGGCCATTCTGCATCCGGACATGGTGCAGCCGCTGCGCGTGAAGGTGGACCGCACGGCGCGCAGGCTGGCGGGCTATCGCTACGGGCGTCAGATTGCCGACGATTACCTGCGCCTGCTGAGCCAGGGCGACCATCAGGTGGCGCGCTGGCTGGAGGCGGAAAACGATCCGCGTCTCAATGAGATCGTGGCGAACCTGAACAGCATTGTGGATGAGGCGCGTATCCGATGAGTGAAACGGTGGTGTTCAGCCAGCTGAGCCGTAAGTTTATTGATGAGAACGATGCCACGCCGGATGCGGCGCAGCAGGTGGTCTATTACAGCCTGGCGATTGGGCACCACCTCGGGGTGATCGACTGTCTGGAGGCGGCGCTCAGCTGCCCGTGGCCGGAATACCTGGCGTGGATCGCCACGCTGGAGGAGGGCAGCACCGCGCGGCGCAAGATGGAGGGCGTGCCGAAGTATGGCGAGATCGTCATCGACGCCAACCATATTACGATGCTCGCTAACGCCTTTGACGCGGCGCTCGGCAGGCAAACCCCGGCGCAGCAGGCGTGGAGCAAAACGCTGCTCGGCATGCTGCACGATATTCATCAGGAGAGCGCCATCTACCTGATGGTGAGGAGATTACGTGACTGACGTTTTACTGTGTGTCGGCAACAGCATGATGGGCGACGACGGCGCGGGCCCGCTGCTGGCGGAGATGTGCGCCGCGAACCCGCAGGGCGATTGGGTGGTGATTGACGGCGGCAGCGCGCCGGAAAACGATGTGGTCGCCATTCGCGAGCTGCGTCCGGAAAGGCTGTTGATTGTCGATGCCACCGATATGGGGCTGAACCCGGGCGAGATCCGCCTGATTGACCCGGACGACATCGCCGAGATGTTTATGATGACTACCCACAATATGCCGCTGAACTATCTTGTCGATCAGATTAAAGACGAGGTGGGCGAGGTGCTGTTTTTGGGTATCCAGCCGGACATTGTCGGGTTTTATTACCCGATGACGCCGCCGGTGAAGGCGGCGGTGGAAGAGGTGTATTCGCGGCTGGCGGAGTGGGTTGGGGATGGAGGGTTTTCTCCGCTCTGAGCAGTGCCGGGTGGCGGCTACGCCTTACCCGGCCTACAAAACCGTAGGCCTGGTAAGCGCAGCGCCACCGGGCAACAGGCTACGCCAGATCCGCCCCGTTACTCGCAATCACCTTCTTATACCACCAGAACGACTTCTTGCGCTTGCGGTCCAGCGTGCCGTTCCCGGCGTCGTCGCGGTCAACGTACACAAACCCGTAGCGCTTGCTCATCTCGCCTGTTGAAGCCGACACCAGGTCGATGCAGCCCCAGGTGGTGTAGCCCATCAGCGGCACGCCGTCCTCAATCGCATCGCCCATCGCGCGGATATGCTCGCGCAGGTAGCTGATGCGGTAGTCGTCGTTGATCTCGCCATTTTCATCTATGACGTCCTTCGCGCCAAGGCCGTTTTCCACCAGGAACAGCGGCTTCTGGTAGCGGTCGTACATCATGTTCATGGTGATACGCAGGCCGAGCGGATCGATGCCCCAGCCCCACTCGCTTACCTGAATATGCGGGTTACGCAGGGACTTCACGATGTTTGCCGCGCTGGTGTTGCCCGCGTTCATGTCCGCCGAGGCGCAGCGCGAGGCGTAATAGCTGAACGAGACAAAGTCGACGGTGTTTTTCAGCAGTTCGTCATCGCCTGGGTCTTTAACAATCACGACGCCTTTCTCGCGGAACACGCGGGCGGAGTAGGCCGGATAGCTGCCGCGTGCCTGCACGTCGATAAAGAACAGGTTCTCGCGGTCTTTTTCCAGCGCCATCCACACGTCTTCCGGCTTGCAGGAGTACGGGTAGAAGTTACCGCCCGCCAGCATGCAGCCGACCTGGTTTTCCGGGTTCACCTCGTGGGCGATTTTTGTCGCCAGCGCGCTCGCCACCAGCTCGTGGTGCGCGGCCTGGTATTTCACCTGATCCTCGTTTTCACCCTCCTCAAACACCAGCCCCGCGCCGGAGAACGGGCTGTGCAGCATGATGTTGATTTCGTTGAAGGTCAGCCAGTATTTCACCAGCCCGTTAAATTCCTCGAAGCAGGTGCGGGCGTAGCGGGCGAAGAAATCGACCATCTTACGGTTGCGCCATGAGCCGTACTCCGTCACCAGGTGCATCGGCACGTCGAAGTGGCAAAGCGTTACCAGCGGCTCAATGTTGTACTTTTTGCACTCTTCAAACACCGCCCGGTAGAAGGCAATGCCCTCTTTATTTGGCAGCGGCTCGTCGCCGTTCGGATAGAGGCGGCTCCAGGCAATCGAGGTGCGGAACACCGTAAAGCCCATCTCCGCCATCAGAGCGATGTCTTCTTTATAGCGATGGTAAAAATCAATCGCCTCGTGGCTCGGGTAAAACTCATCGTCACGCAGCGAAAAACGCTTTTCCTGACCGACCTTCACCGCCAGGCGATGCGCGCCGTGGGGGATCATATCGACCGTCGTCAGTCCTTTGCCGCCTTCACGGTAAGCACCTTCACTCTGGTTGGCGGCAAGCGCGCCGCCCCATAAAAATCCTTGTGGAAAAACAGACATTCTTACCTCGCTTTCAATTTATGCTTTTGCTGCGTTGTTCTGTACCGGTGCGGTCTGCAGGGCGCGCGCTTTTTCAGCCTCGTCTTCGACCGGGATATCCTCAAACCCTAACAGCAGGGTCAGAACAAATGACAGCACCACCGCCAGACCCATTACGCCAAACACCCAGACGATGGTCATCGGGTTGGCCGGGTCGAAGAACTGCACGCTGGTAAACAGCCCCGGCGCCGCCATCGAGTGGCTGGCAAGGCCTGCCATACCCGCCACCGCGCCGCAGATAAAGCCGCTGATCAGGCTCGCAATCAGCGGACGCTTCAGGCGTACCGCTACGCCGTACAGGGCCGGTTCAGAGATCCCCGCCATGATGGCGGAGGCCGCCGCGGCCAGTGCCGTCTGGCGCAGTTCCGGGTTTTTCGTTTTCCATGCCACCGCCAGCGACGAGCCGCCGAGCGACAGGTTGGCGCCGATTTCTGACGGCATCACCATTCCTTCTTTGCCCGTTTCGGCAATGGTCTGAATGATTGTCGGCGTAAACACGCGATGCATCCCGGTCATCACCAGCAGTGGCCACAGTGCGCCCATGATGGCGACGGAGAGCCAGCCCAGGTAGCCGTGAATGGTGTAAACCAGCGCGGAGATGGCGCTACCGATCCAGATCCCCAGCGGGCCAATCAGCACGATGGCGAGCGGGGCGGCAATCAGCACGATCAGCATCGGCTTGAGGAAGTTTTTGGTCACCGCCGGGGTGATGCGATCCACCCAGCGTTCGATATACGACAGGCACCAGGTCATGACCAGCGCCGGGATGACGGTATAGGTGTATTTCACCGCCGTCACCGGAATAAAGGCGAACTCAACGTGCTCGCCCTGCGCGGCTTTCGCCATCAGTTCGATAAAGCTCGGGTGCACCAGCACGCCCGCGATGGCAATCGCCAGCGACATGTTGGTTTTAAACTTCACCGCCGCCGAGGCCGCCACCATCAGCGGCAGGAAGAAGAACGCCCCGTCGCCAATGACCGTCAAAATGGTGAGCGTCGGCGCGCCTTTTTCCAGCACGCCAGTCATTTCGAGGATCATCGCCAGCAGCTTGACCATCGAGCCTCCGATGATCGCCGGGATCAGCGGCGACATGGTGCCGATCAGCGCGTCGAGGATCCCGGCGCCAATGCGGCGTAACGTCAGCTTCTGCGGGCCTTCCGGTACCACGGGCTGCAGGTCAACGGGCAGCAGGCTCACTACTTCGCGGTACGCCTGTGAAACCGTGTTGCCAATAATCACCTGGCACTGGTTGTCGTTACGCACCACGCCAAGCACGCCGCTGATGCTTTTCAGGCGCGCAACGTCGGTAAGATTTTCGTCTTTCAGAACGAAACGCAGGCGCGTCATGCAGTGGGTGACGGCGACGATGTTCTCTTTGCCGCCCAGCGCGCTGATAACGTCGTTTGCCAGCGCAGCGTAGTTTTTGGCCATCGGATCTGTTCCTGTTATCGTTGTGTGAAATGTAGGAAACCGGTTCCACATAATCATCATGAGTTTCTTTTGTTGAAACAAGACCGCTTTTTGGACATTTTTTCTTTTCGTGATGAAGATCGCAGTGGGGTGTAGAAAGCGTGACGTCGTCGCTGCGACAATTTTTTCGCGGTGCAGTACACTGCCCGCATGAGTTTCGGATGGAAGAACAATATGACCACGATGCTGGAAGTGGCGAAGCGGGCAGGCGTATCGAAAGCGACGGTCTCCCGGGTGTTGTCGGGCAACGGCTACGTTAGCCAGGAGACCAAAGACCGGGTATTTCAGGCCATCGAAGAGAGCGGTTATCGCCCGAACTTGCTGGCGCGAAACCTGGCGACCAAACGCACCCAGACGCTTGGGCTGGTAGTGACCAACACCCTGTATCACGGCGTCTACTTTAGCGAGCTGCTGTTTAACGCCGCGCGGATGACGGAAGAAAAAGGGCGGCAGCTGATCCTCGCCGACGGCAAGCACAGCGCCGAAGAAGAGCGCGAGGCGATCCAGTATCTGCTGGATATGCGCTGCGATGCGGTAATTATCTACCCGCGTTTTCTGAGCGTGGAAGAGCTGGACGAGCTCGTCGAGAAATGCGAGCAGCCGATTATGGTGCTTAACCGCCGCCTGCGGAAAAACAGCAGCCACAGCGTCTGGTCCGATCATAAAGCCTCGTGTCAGGACGCGGTGTCGCAGCTGATTGCGAAAGGGCACCGGGAGATTGCCTTTATCACCGGTTCGCTGGATTCCCCCACCGGGGTTGAGCGTCTTTCCGGTTACAGGGATGCGCTGGCGCAGCACGGTATTGCAGCGCGTGACGCGCTTATCGCCGAAGGGAAGTGGAACCCGGCCAGCGGCGCGGCGGCGGTCACTCAGCTCCTCTCCCGCGGCGAACCGTTTACCGCGCTGGTGGCGAGCAACGACGATATGGCGATCGGCGCCATCAAGCAGCTGCACGACAGCGGCGTCGCCACGCCGGACGCGGTGTCCGTCATCGGCTTTGACGACGTGGCGATTGCGCCCTACATCGTGCCGTCGCTCTCCAGCGTGCGTATTCCGGTGACGGCGATGATCCAGGAGATCGTCAGTCGCCTGATTTTCATGCTCGACGGCGGAGAGTTCAAATATCAGCAAACCTTTTCTGGCGAGCTTGTCCTGCGCGACTCCGTTACCGATGGTCCGCACCGCTGACGTCGACATCTGTCATCGTCACTAATGACGATGACAGAAACGCTGCGTTTTTATTATTGTTAAAAATCAGTTGGTTAAATATTGGCACGGTTTGTGAATAGCTTCGCGCATAACAGTTATGCCGGAGAAGCAGATGAACCGTTTTATTATGGCCGATGCCAGCAAGTGCATTGGTTGCCGTACCTGTGAAGTGGCGTGCGTGGTTTCCCACCAGGCGGAGCAGGATTGCGCCTCTCTCACTCCCGATACCTTCCTGCCGCGCATTCACGTCATTAAAGGTGTGAATATTTCCACCGCCGCCATCTGTCGCCAGTGCGAAGATGCGCCGTGCGCGAACGTCTGCCCGAACGGGGCGATTAAGCGCGAGAAGGGCTTTGTGCACGTGATGCAGGAGCGCTGCATCGGCTGCAAAACCTGCGTGGTGGCGTGTCCGTATGGCGCGATGGAGGTGGTTGTCCGCCCGGTGGTGCGCAACAGCGGCATGGGGCTGAGCGTGCGGGCGGAGAAAGCCGAAGCCAATAAATGCGATCTTTGCTATCACCGCGAAGCCGGCCCGGCCTGTATGGAGGCCTGCCCGACGCACGCGCTGGTCTGCGTGGATCGTGACAAGCTTGAGCAGATGAGCGCAGAAAAACGCCGTCGCGCGGCGTTCGACACCTCGTCATCGCTGCTGTTTTAAGCTGCGATGAGCGTTAACGGCGTACTGCTTCGGGTGCGCGGCAAAGTGCAGGGCGTGGGGTTTCGGCCCTTCGTCTGGCAGCTGGCGCACCGGCTGAAGCTTGTGGGTGATGTCTGCAACGACGGAGAGGGTGTCCTGGTGCGTCTCGCGGGTAATGGGGGGGACTTTACCGCGAGGCTGCATCAGGACTGCCCACCGCTGGCGCGCATCGATCGCGTTGAAACGCAGCCGTTCACCTGGGCGGACATGCCTGAGGACTTTACCATCCGCCACAGCGATCGCGGGGCGATGGATACGCAAATCGTGCCGGATGCCGCCACCTGCCCGGCGTGTCTGGCTGAAATGCGCGATCCCCTCGAGCGCCGCTATCGTTACCCGTTTATCAACTGCACCCACTGCGGGCCGCGGTTTACCATTATACGCGCCATGCCGTACGACCGTCCGGCCACGTCGATGGCCGCATTCCCGCTCTGCGCGCCGTGCGAAACCGAGTACCGCAACCCGGCCGACCGCCGCTTCCACGCCCAGCCGGTGGCCTGCCCGGACTGCGGGCCGCAGCTGGAATGGCGAGCCGGAGATGCTGTTGCCATACGCGAGTCGGCTTTACGCGCGGCGGTGGCGATGCTGAAAGGCGGCGGCATTGTCGCGGTGAAAGGGCTGGGCGGTTTCCACCTCGTTTGCGACGCGCTGGATCCGCAGGCGATACAGAAACTGCGAATGCGCAAGCAGCGCCCGACGAAGCCGCTGGCGGTGATGCTACCGGATGCGGACGATCTGCCGGAGACGATACAGACGCTGTTACGCTCGCCCGCGGCACCGATCGTGCTGACGCCGAAAGCTTCGCTTCCCGCGTTTCCCGAGGAAATTGCCCCTGGGCTCGACTGCGTTGGCGTGATGCTGCCCGCGAACCCGCTCCAGCATCTTTTGCTGATGGACTGCCGGCGCCCGCTGGTGATGACCTCCGGCAACCTCAGTGGCAGGCCGCCTGCCGTCACCAACGCGCAGGCGCTGGAGGAGCTCGGCGGCATCGCGGACGGCTTCCTGCTGCACAACCGCGACATCCTGCAACGGATGGATGATTCGGTGATGGATCGGGATGGCGCTATCCTGCGTCGCGCCCGGGGTTTTGTGCCCGATGCCGTCACGTTGCCCGCGGGTTTTGAGAATATCCCCGCCATGCTGTGCACCGGTGCAGAGATGAAAAACACCTTCTGCCTGGTGCGAGGCAACCAGGCGGTGGTGAGCCAGCACTTTGGCGATCTGAGCGACGAGGGCGTAGAGGCGCAGTGGCGCAGCGCGCTCTCGACGATGCAGGACATCTACGCTTTCCAGCCTGATAAGCTGGTGTGCGATGCCCATCCGGGGTATCGCGCGCGCCGGTGGGCGCAGGAGCAGGATCTGCCCGTCGAAACCGTGCTACATCATCACGCTCACGCGGCGGCGTGCCTGGCGGAGAACGGCTGGCCGCTCGGCGGCGGAGACGCTATCGCTCTGACGCTGGACGGGATCGGCATGGGCGAGAACGGCGCGCTGTGGGGAGGAGAGTGCCTGCGGGTGAACTATCTCGACTGCGAACGGCTCGGCGGCCTGCCTGCCGTGGCGCTGCCGGGCGGCGATCTGGCGGCAAAGCAGCCGTGGCGTAATCTGCTCGCCCACTGCCTGGCGTTTGTCCCGGACTGGCAACGCTACCCGGAAACGCGAGCGGTTCAGCGCCACAGCTGGCCGCTGCTGGCAACGGCGATCCAGCGTGGCATCAACGCGCCGCAGGCGTCGTCCTGCGGTCGTTTGTTTGACGCGGTCGCCTGCGCGCTGGGCATCGACGCGCAGCGCTATGAAGGCGAGGCAGCGTGCAGGCTGGAGGCGCTGGCATCTCAGTGCGCGGGCGTTGACCATCCGGTGATTCTGGAAGCGAATAACCTTGCGCTGTTCTGGCAGCAGTGGCTGAACTGGCAGGCGGAGCCCTGCGAGCGCGCGTGGGCGTTTCACGACGCGCTGGCAAAAGGGCTGGCTCAGCTCGCCGCGCGTCATGCCCGACGCTTATCGATTTCGACAATCTGCTTCAGCGGCGGCGTGTTGCACAACCGCCTTCTGCGCGCGCGCCTGCGTCATCATCTCACTGACTTTACGCTTCTTTTTCCTTCGCGCCTGCCCGCAGGTGACGGAGCGATCTCCTTCGGGCAGGCGGTGGTTGCCGCTGCCCGGTCATGTTCAAAAAGGATTTAAAATGTTACGACTGTTACGCAACGAACCTCGCGCCGCGCTTCTGCTGCTGGCTCTGGTAATGGCAAACCTGCTGGCCTGGGGATGGGCATGGCACTCTTTTAGCGGCAGTACGGCGCTGATGGCCGCCAGCCTGCTGGCGTGGTGCTACGGGCTGCGCCATGCGGTGGATGCCGACCACATCGCGGCCATTGATACCGTGACGCGTAAGATGATGCAGCAGGGCAAACGCCCGTGCGGGGTGGGGGCGTGGTTCTCGCTGGGGCACTCCACCATCGTGGTGCTGGCCTCCATTGCCATCGCCGCCACCGCCACGGCGTTTCAGAAAAACATGGAATGGTTCCACGAAACCGGCAGCCTGATTGGCACTGCGGTATCCGCCACCTTCCTGCTGGCGATGGCGCTGGTGAATATGGTGATCCTGCGCGGCGTCTGGCGCAGTTTCCAGGCGCTGAAAAAGGGCCAGACGGTGCAGGGTGACGTCACGCTGCCTGCCCAGGGGGGCGTTATGAACTGGCTGTTCGGTAAAACCTTCCGCCTCGTCAATAAAAGCTGGCAGATGTATCTGGTGGGTTTCCTGTTTGGCCTCGGCTTCGACACGGCCACCGAAATTGGCGTGCTGGGGATCTCCGCCGCCAGCGCCTCCAGCGGGATGTCCGTGTGGTCAATCATGATCTTCCCGGCGCTCTTCGCCAGCGGCATGGCGCTGGTGGATACGCTCGATAACCTGCTGATGGTCGGTGCCTACGGCTGGGCGTTTGATAAACCGCAGCGCAAGCTCTACTACAACATGACCATCACCGGCACCTCCGTGGTGGTGGCGCTGTTTATCGGCGGGCTGGAAGCGCTGGGCCTGCTGATGGATAAATTTGCCCTCAGCGGCGGCATCTGGGATCTGATCGGCGCGGTAAATGACAACCTGGGCAACGCCGGGTTTGTGGTTGTCGGGCTGTTCGTTGCCTGCTGGCTCATCTCCATGGCCAACTATCGCTGGCGCGGCTACGACGCGCTGGTGGTGCGTTCCTGAACTCCCCACCCTGTTTTACCCGGCGGCGCTACGCTTGCGCGGGTCTGCATGTAGGCCGGGTAAGCGGAGCGCTACCCGGCAATACGAGGGTTAAGCAGGCAGCGATTTCAGCAGGGCGAAGGCCTCCTTCATCCGGACTTCGCTGACGACAAAGGCGCGCATCAGACCGTCAGCATCGGTGCCGCGCGCCACCATGCCCTGCGGCGAAAGGGCAATCTGCCAGTCCAGATCCTGACGCGGCGTTTCACCTGCAAGATGCAGCGGCAATTCCGGCGTTTTTACTTTCACCAGCATGGCGGGTAACTTCAGCGGTGCGCTGCCGCCGAGCAGGTTTTTTGCCAGATACATGGCGCTTAATTGTATCGGCTGCAGGAAGGGCAGCACCTGGCCGTTAATTTCCGCACAGTCGCCCAGGGCATAAATATCCGGCCGCGTGGTTTGCAGGTAGCTATTTACCTTCACGCCGCGGTTTATTTCAGCCCCTGCGCGATGCGCCAGCGCGGTTTCCGGGCGCAGGCCCGTCGCGGCAACCACCGCATCCACTTCTACGCTGCGGCTTCGGTCGAGCGTGGCACGGATACCGCCTTCAGTTTTGCTCAGGCTTTGTAGCTGCGATTTCAACATCAGATGCACGCCCATATCAGTCAGACGATGCTGTAAGCGACTGCTTACTTCTGCCGGCATCAGCGCCGACAGAATGCTCGCTGCGTGGTCAACCAGGGTCACGGATTTTCCCGCCCGACAGAAGTCCATCGCCAGCTCGGTGCCGATCAGCCCGCCGCCGACAATCATCACTCTGGCGGCATCGCGTAGCCGGGTTTCGCTGGCCTGATACTCCTGCTGGCTGTTGAGGGTAATCATCAGCTCGCGGCCTTCAACCGGCGGCACAAACGCAGATGCCCCGGTCGCCAGCACCAGCCTGTCGTACTGCCAGGTTTTCGCTTTCGCTTTTACCATGTGGGCGTCGGCATCGATATCGGTGACCCAGGTGTACGGAAACAGACGCAGGTTAAACTGCTCTGCGAACTCCCCCGCCGTCTGGCGGGTGAGATCTTCGGCGCGCTGATTCTGGCTAATGACGTGGCTTAAATCAGGCTTGTTGTACTCGTCCATGCTGTCGGCGGCGATCAGCGTCAACGGCACGTTTGCATCCTGTTTGCGGATATTTTTCACCAGCTGGCGGGCAGCAAAGCCCGAGCCGATGATAACGATGCCGTTGCTCATTTTGCCTCCGTTGCCAGTTCATCAAAGACGTCTTTGCCGAGGGAGCATTCCGGGCAGAGGAAGTTGTCCGGCACCTCGCTCCACGGCGTGCCCGGGGCAACATCCTGCAGCGGTTCGCCCAGCTCAGGATCGTAGATCCACTGGCAGACGCTGCACTGCATGCGCGGACCAAGATCGGCGCTGGCTGCCGCAGAACAGGTTTGTGGCTGTTCCGCAGGTTTTGCGGTGACTTCAGGAAGCGGGGCGAGCGCCCACTGACGGGCGATGTCGCGGCCATGCTGGCGGCAGATTTCCAGCGCGTCGATATCCGGACGCCATTTCGCCTTCAGGCTCATGGACATCTCAAAACCCGCATCCTGTAAACGGGTGGAAAGACGGTCTACCGCGCCGCCGCTCCAGCCGTGTGAACCAAAGGCGCTGGCGCGTTTGTTACGAAAGCGCAGGCCGGTCATCTCTTCCACCAGGCCGGCAATCTTCGGCATCATCACGTTATTCATGGTGGAGGTACCCACCAGCACGCCCTTGGAGCGGAAGACGTTGGTCAATACCTCGTTCTTATCGCTGCGCGCCACGTTGAAGATTTTCACCGCCACGTTCGGGTCAACTTCATTGATACCCTGGGCAATCGCGTCCGCCATCATGCGGGTGTTGTTGGACATGGTGTCGTAGAAGATAGTGATGCGGTCTTCCTGGTAATCCGCGGCCCATTTCAGGTACAGCTCGACGATCTGGGTGGGGTTTTCACGCCACACCACGCCGTGGGAGGTGGCAATCATCTCCACCGGCAGGTTGAAGCCGAGGATCTCGGTAATTTTAGGCGTCACCAGACGGCTGAACGGGGTCAGGATATTGGCGTAGTAGCGCTGGCACTGTTCGAACAGCTCGGTCTGATCCACTTCGTCATTGAACAGGCGTTCGTCACAGTAGTGCTGGCCGAAGGCGTCGTTGCTGAACAGCACCGCGTCGCCGGTCATGTAGGTCATCATGCTGTCCGGCCAGTGCAGCATCGGGGTTTCGACGAAGATCAGCTGCTTGCCGTTGCCGATATCCAGCGTGTCGCCGGTTTTTACGGTGTGGAAGTTCCACTCCGGATGGTGGTGGTGGCCGTTAATTGAATCAATGGCGTTGGTGGTGCAGTAGATTGGGGTATCCGGAATGTGGGACATCAGCTCGGTCAGCGCCCCGGCGTGGTCCTCTTCCGCATGGTTGATGATGATGTAGTCGATGTCATTCAGGTCGATTTCACCGCGCAGGTTCTGCACGAACTCACGGCTGAATTTGTGATCGACGGTATCGATCAGGACGTTTTTACCTTCGCGGATGAGATAGCTGTTGTAGCTGCTGCCGCGCAGCGTTTTGTATTCCGTCCCGTGGAAATCGCGCACTTCCCAGTCACGTTGACCCACCCAATGAATGTTATTTTTAACCAGAATAGACATAGCAACCTCAACTTAATACAGCGTTTTTAAATAAGATGGTTTGCTTATATCAAGTTGCGTGCCAACTTTTTAAATTATTAATATTCAATAAGTTGTGATTTAATGCCCCATAATGAGTAGTCATTATGACTATCCTAAAAAGAGTCAATATGACATTATGCATTGTCAAAATGACAGTGAGGCAGGCATGAGTTTTTCCGTAGACGTGCTGGCGAAGATCGCCATAGAACTGCAAACCGGTATCGGCCATCAGGACCGCTTTCAGCGCCTGATCTCCACGCTGCGCCACGTGCTGGATTGCGATGCGTCGGCGCTGCTGCGTTACGAAGGGCGGCAGTTTATTCCGCTGGCTATCGACGGCCTGGCGAAGGACGTACTCGGGCGGCGCTTTACGCTGGAGGGCCACCCGCGTCTGGAAACCATCGCCCGCGCGGGCGACGTGGTGCGTTTCCCGGCAGACAGCGATCTGCCCGATCCGTACGACGGCCTGATTCCGGGGCAGGAGAGCCTGAAGGTGCACGCCTGTATTGGCCTGCCGCTGTTCGCCGGGCAGAATCTGATTGGCGCATTAACCCTCGACGGCATGTCGCCGGATCAGTTCGACACCTTCAGCGACGAAGAGCTGCGCCTGATTGCGGCGCTGGCCGCCGGGGCGCTGAATAATGCGCTGCTGATAGAGCAGCTGGAGAGCCAGAATTTTCTTCCCGGTAGCCCGACGGCGTTTGAGCCGGTGGCGCACACCGAGATGATCGGCCTTTCACCGGGCATGGCGCAGCTCAAAAAAGAGATTGAGATTGTCGCCGCGTCCGATCTGAACGTGCTGATCTTCGGAGAGACTGGTACCGGTAAGGAGCTGGTGGCGAAGTCCATCCATGAAGCTTCGCCGCGCGCGGTCAACCCGCTGGTGTACCTCAACTGCGCCGCGCTGCCGGAAAGCGTGGCGGAGAGCGAGCTGTTCGGTCACGTCAAAGGGGCGTTTACCGGGGCCATCAGCAACCGCAGCGGCAAGTTTGAAATGGCCGATAACGGCACGCTGTTTCTTGATGAGATTGGCGAGCTTTCCCTTTCACTTCAGGCCAAGCTGCTGCGCGTATTGCAGTACGGCGACATCCAGCGCGTGGGGGATGACCGCAGCCTGCGGGTGGACGTGCGGGTCCTTGCTGCGACCAACCGGGATCTGCGCGAAGCGGTGCTGGCCGGGCAGTTCCGCGCCGACCTGTTCCATCGCCTGAGCGTGTTCCCGCTGTCCGTGCCGCCGCTGCGCGAGCGCGGAGACGACGTGGTGCTGCTGGCGGGTTATTTCTGCGAACAGTGCCGTCTCAAAATGGGGCTGTCCCGCGTGGTGCTTAGCCCGGGGGCGAGAGCGCATCTGCTCAGCTACGGCTGGCCGGGCAACGTGCGCGAGCTGGAGCATGCGATTCACCGCGCGGTGGTGCTGGCGAGGGCGACGCGCTCGGGGGATGAAGTGGTGATTCATGCGCGCCATTTTGCGCTGCATGAGGAAAATGCCCCGACCGTGAAGCCTGCTGTGCCTGAGAGCGCAATCGAAAACCTGCGCGAAGCGACGGAAGAGTTTCAGCGTCAGATGATTACCCGCGCGCTGGAGCAGAATAACCGCAGCTGGGCGGCGTGCGCGCGGGCGCTGGAGATGGACGTCGCCAACCTGCACCGGCTGGCGAAGCGTCTTGGGCTAAAGGGTTAAATAATCCCGGCCTGGTAGAAGTCCTGCAGGTTTATAGCGCCGCACAGCCTGCCGTGCTCGTCCACCACCGGTGCGGCGGTGATTTTGCGCTTCATCAGCACCTCTTTGGCTTCAATGGCGCGGCTGTCGGCGTTGAGCGTCAGCCCGCCTTTGGTCATGGCGTCAGACACGTTTGTTTCCAGCCTGCCGCCGCCCACCAGCCAGCGGCGCAGGTCGCCGTCGGTGAAGACGCCCTTCACGTTTCCGCCGTCATCGCATACCGCCACCAGCCCCAGACCGGTGCGGCTCAGCTCCAGCATCGCGTCCATCACGCTGGTATCGAGTTTGACCTGCGGAATGGCATCGTCGGTGCGCATCAGATGGTGAACCTTGTTGAGCAGTCGCGCGCCGAGCGCACCTGCCGGATGCGAACGGGCAAAATCTTCCTCATTGAATCCGCGCGCCTGCATTACCGCCATCGCCAGCGCGTCGCCCATCATCAGGGTGTTAACGGTGCTGGAGGTCGGGGCGAGGTGCATCGGGCAGGCTTCACGCTCAACGGAAATATCCAGCGTCGCTTTGGCGGCCAGCGCCAGCGGCGAGCGGGGTTTCCCGGTCATCGCCAGCAGGGCGACAGATTTTTCCTGCAGGCGCGGAATAATCAGATCCAGCTCTTTGGCCGAACCGGAGTAAGAGATAAACAGCATCACGTCGCGGCTTTCGATCATCCCGAGATCGCCATGCAGCGCCTCTGCCGGATGCACGAAGAACGCCGGGGTACCGGTGCTGGCGAGCGTCGCGGCAATCTTCTTGCCGATATGGCCAGATTTACCGATGCCCGCCACAATCACTTTGCCTTCGCAGTGGATAATGGTGTTGGCGGCGCGGACAAAATCCTCGCCCAGACGTTCCGGCAGGCGGCTGGCTTCCTGCAGCTCCAGCATCAGCGTCTGGCGGCCCGTTTCTAACAGAAAATCACTCATCTCTTTCTCCGGTTACGATCACGTCGATGCCTTTTTCTTCCAGCGCTTTTTTGAACGCCGGATCGATACCCGCGTCGGTAATCAGCTTATCAACGCTTTCGAGGCTACAGACAATATTGGGGCTTTTGCGGCCAAACTTCGACGAGTCGGCCATTAAAATCACTTCCCGCGCGGCGTTACACATGGCTTTGCTGACGCTGAACACCTCGTTAAACGTCGTGACGCCTGCGTTCAGGTCGATGCCGTCGGTGCCCATAAACAGTTTATCGAAGCTGAAGTGGTCGAAAGCGTTCTCCGCCAGCTGGCCGTGAAAGGACGCCGATTTTTTGCGGAAGGTGCCGCCGGGCATCAGGATGGTCTGCTCGCTGTCGAACTCCGACAGCGCGTTGACGATGTGCAGGCTGTTGGTCATCACCGTAATGTTGTTAAAGCGGCTGAGCAGGGGGATCATCTGCAGGACGGTACTGCCTGCGTCGAGGATGATGGAATCGCCGTCCTGGATAAATTTGACGGCGGCTTCGGCAATCAGCGCTTTCTGGTGGGTATTGATCAGCGTTTTGTGATCGATTGGCGGGTCCGCTTCGTCCTTGTTGAGCACCACGCCGCCATAGGTGCGAATAACGGCGCCAGAGTTTTCGAGCAATACCAGGTCCTTGCGTATTGTCGTGCCGGTTGTGTCAAAGTAGTGGGCCAGATCCTCTACCGAGCATTTTCCCTGCTTTTGCAGATGCTCGAGAATGGCCGCCTGCCGCTGACGTGGTTTCATAGGCGCTTCGTTCCTTAGGTTGCGAAATGATAATTTCGCAAGTCTATAACTTTCACAACGAAATTATCCATGTTTCAGATTGAGCGCTAATGATAGTGCATTCCGACAGAGTGGATCATGGGGAAAGATCACATCAGGCTGCAATTCCTGTAACAAGAGGCCGTTGATTGCCTGGATTTTGGCCGGACGGGCAAATACCGTCACGCCACGCATGAGGAGGGAATCGCACACCCGGTCGTGCTCGTCAAGCGCTACGGCGACGACCACGCGCGGTTTAAAGCGTCCGCCGGAACGCCCGACGCCGACGCGGCCCTTCTGACACAGCGCATCAAACGCGCGGTTAAACTGGTGGATCTGCCAGCCGCCAAACGCCATCTGGCACAGCCAGGCGAGGGCGGCGACGGTGATGAGTGCGGTTACCATATCGACTCCTTGTTTTGTTCCCTCTCCCGGTGGGAGAGGGAGGGGTTAGGGTGAGGGCATCAGGCCGCTCGATCAGAACATCACCTGCCCACCGGTCACGTTAATCGACTGCCCGGTGCAGTACGACGCTTTCGGACTGGCGTAAAACAGCAGCATGTTCAGCACGTCCTGATAGTCACACCCGCGCTTCAGCGGCACTTTATCGATGTAGTACTGCTCCACTTCCTCCGCTTTGATGCCGAGCTTGGTGGCGTACTGCGGCAGCAGGGACTGGAACATCGGCGATTTCAGCAGGTTGCCCAGCATCAGCGAGTGCACGGTAATCCCGTATTCGGCCAGATCCAACGCCAGGGACTGCGTCAGCCCCACGCCGCCAAACTTCGCCGCGCTGTACCCGGAGTTGTGCTTGCTTCCCACTTTCCCGGATTTTGAGTTGATCTGAATGATGCGCCCCTGAATCCCGTCGCGGATCATCAGGCGGGAAAACTCGCGGGCGCAAAGGAAATAGCCCACCAGATTCACCTGCAGCGAACGGTCAAAATCCCCCAGCTCGAAATCGCTGATAAACGCCGCTTTCGCAATCCCCGCGCTGTAGACCAGCAGGTCGGTGCGCCCAAAAATCTCGTCCACGCCGCGGGCCAGCGCCATCACGCTCTGCTCGCTGGTGGCGTCGGCACCAAACCCGTACGCCATCCCTTCGCCAAACTCGGTATTGATGGTGTCCGCCACGCGGGCGGCTTTTTCACTCTGAATGTCCACTACCGCCACGCGGTAGCCCTCTGCGGCAAGCCCACGGCAGAGGAACTCGCCTAAGGTTTGTCCCCCACCAATGACAACGGCAACCTGACTCATGTGATTCTCCTTAATTACGCAACAAATTTTAACGTGCAGCCTGGGGTGACAGCCTGCGGAACCGGGCCATCCACGTGAACCGTACCGGGGTATTCCGCCTGCGGTTGGCCGTCGAAGCGCAGGGTGATGTGGCCGAGCTCGCGCAGGTTTTGCTCGGCCACGTCGCCGACGGCGGTCACGGCATAGCGCGCCTCGCCCAGCTCCAGCTGGCTCCCGGCCTTCAGCTCGCCGTTCAGTTCGCCGTGGCAGTGGATAAAGCAAAACTCTTCGATATCCGCCGGAGCGCCTTCGCGGAAGGTGATCAGCATCTGGTCGCTCAGCGCGTCCGCTGCGCTCTGGCCGATGCGGGTAATGGTGGTCTGGTAAATGACGTTCATTGCAGGAACCTCTTATTGATAGATAAAGCCGGAGACAAACCAGGCAATCAGCACCGTCGGCGCGCCCGTCAGGAAGCGGCTCACCAGCACGGACGGTACGCCCACGCGCACGGTGTCCTGGCGCGCTTCGGCCAGCGACAGACCCACGGGGATGAAGTCGCACGCCGCCTGGGCGTTAATGGCAAACAGGGCGGGCAGGGCGAGGTGCGGGGGAATGTTGCCCAGACCAATCTGCACCCCTATCAGCACGCCGATGACCTGGGCAATCACCGCGCCCGGGCCGAGGAACGGCGACAGCAGCGGGAAGGAGCAGATCAGCGCCAGCGTCACCAGCCCGAGCGGGTGGCTGGCGAGCGGGGCGAGGCCGTGGGCAATCCAGTCGCCCAGGCCGGACGCCATGATGATGCCGATCAGCGCCGAGACGAACGCCATAAACGGCAGAATCGTTTTCAGCACCGTATCGATAGTGTCGCGCCCGGACTGGAACAGCACCGCCACGGCGGAGCCCATCCCCATCCCGACCTTTGCCAGCAGGCCGTCGCTCTGCTCGGTGATTTTCTTGCTGGTGTCGTACTCGCGCGGGGCTGCTTTTTGCGGCGCGGCAGTGCCATTCACCAGAGTGATGTTGTCCTCCTTCACGCCCGAGACATAAATGTCCTCAAGGATGTACTGCGCCAGCGGGCCGGATTTCCCGGTGGAGTGAATATTCACCGTCGGAATGCGGCGCTTCGGATAGATGCCGCAGCGCAGCGTGCCGCCGCAGTCAATCACCGCCACGCCGATGTCCGCTTCCGGCGGCTCGCCCTCTTTAAAGCCGTCAACCGCTTCCCAGCCGGTCAGCTCGCGCAGCTTGTCGACAATCGCCGGGCGCGTGCCCGCGGTGATGTAGACGATCTTTTTGCCTTCGGTGGCGTCGAACTCCAGCGGGCCGCCCCAGCCGCCCGTGCCTTTCTCAATGCGGATCCGGTTCATGCTGTCGCTCCTGAAAGATGGACCTTCTGTTCAAGCTGGATGCCCATTTTTTTCTCGAAAATAGCGGTGGTGAGGTCAGTCACCCAGCCGCGGAAGAAGTTGGTCACCAGTCCAACCAGCAGGTAGCTCACCGCCAGCGGGCCGAGCGGCAGGCCAAGCGTGGTAAGGCCGCTGGCGATCCCGAGGTAGACAAACAGCTCTCCGGGGTTGATGTGCGGGAACAGGCCGTTCATCGAGTGGCAGCTGTAGGAGGCGGCGGCGTAGTAGCTCGGCTTGTACTTTTCCGGCATAAAGCGGCCGAGGCTTAAGGTCATCGGATTACAGAAAACAAAGGTGCCGATGAATGGCAATATCAGGTAGCGGGACAGCGGGTTACCGGCGCAGCGCTGGGCAAAGCGTTCGATGCGCTGCTGGCCGATAAAGTTGATCAGCGCGTTCATGATCACCAGCAGGCTGATCAGCAGTGGCAGGATCCCGGTCACCATGCCGGTGAACACTTCTCCGCCTTTCTGAAACAGCCCGATGAACCACTCGGCGCCGTGGGTGATGGTCTCTATCATTCTTCTCTCCTGTGAGGCTTTTTTGTTTTTGTATAACTGCGGCTAATAATAATCACTTTGAAAGGTTTTAAAGTGTTAGTTAGATCTCACAATGAAAGAAAAATGTATTATTTTGAAAGTTAATTGATGAGGTGAATGATTTTCGGTGGAAAAAAGCGCGGATTTGCGTTGTGGAGGCGCGTACCGCTTCCTTGAGGTGTTGCGGATGCTTTACCATACTGGGTTCTTATCGAACCCGTTAAATGGATGTCTCATGTTCAAGCGTCGTTATGCAGCGCTGTTGCCTGCGCTTATCCTGCTGTCTGCCTGTAGCAGCAAACCTAAGACCGAAGCCGTTCAGCAAACGGCGGGCGCGCCTTCCGGGGGATTCCTGCTGGAGCCGCAGCACAATATGATGCAGATGGGAGGCGACTTCGCGAATAACCCGGCGGCCGAGCAGTTCATCGATAAAATGGTGAGCAAACACGGTTTCGACCGCCAGCAGCTGCATGAAATTTTGTCTCAGGCGAAGCGTCTGGACTACGTTCTGCGCCTGATGGACAGGCAGGCACCATCCGCCCAGGTGCCGAGCGGGCCGAACGGCGCGTGGCTGCGCTACCGCAAACAGTTTATTACCCCGGACAACGTGCAAAACGGCGTGGCGTTCTGGAACCAGTATGAAGATGCGCTCAACCGCGCGTGGCAGGTTTACGGCGTGCCGCCGGAAATCATCGTCGGGATTATCGGCGTAGAGACCCGCTGGGGGCGCGTGATGGGCAAAACCCGCATCCTCGACGCACTGGCGACGCTCTCCTTTAACTACCCGCGCCGCGCGGAGTATTTCTCTTCCGAGCTGGAAACCTTCCTGCTGATGGCGCGCAACGAGCAGGACGATCCGCTCGATCTGAAAGGGTCATTTGCCGGCGCGATGGGCTACGGCCAGTTTATGCCGTCCTCCTATAAGCAGTATGCCGTCGACTTTAACGGGGATGGTCACATTAACCTGTGGGATCCGGTGGATGCCATCGGCAGCGTGGCGAACTACTTCAAAGCGCACGGCTGGACGCCGGGCGGCCAGGTTGCCGTGCAGGCGAACGGCGAAGCGTTTGGTCTGGAAAACGGCTTTAAAACCAAATACAGCGTTGCACAGCTGACGGCGGCAGGCTTAACGCCAACCCAGCCGCTGGGCAATGTTGACCAGGTGAGCCTGCTGCGTCTGGACGTGGGAACCGGCTACCAGTACTGGTACGGCATGCCGAACTTCTACACCATCACCCGCTACAACCATAGCACCCACTATGCGATGGCGGTGTGGCAACTGGGGCTGGCGGTATCGCAGGCTCGCGTCCCGGCGGCGTCGCCGTTTAGTCAGTAACTCGCCTTATTCCGCCCTCTCCCTGTGGGAGAGGGCACCCGCGCGCACCTCTTTCCCGCAGAAACATTTCGCCACACTCCCATTTCACTCCCGCCGTTTACATCTTCATCGCCTTTCATTATTGTTATGTTATAACATTATTTTTGAGTTGAAATATCCATGTCCCTGTTTTCTCTCTCATCCCCGGTTCGGCTGCTGCTGGCGATGGTACTCATTCTTTTTCTCGGGCTGGCCGTGCGCTGGGCGGTGGCGCTGCCATGATCGTGATGAACGCACTGGTTGCGGGCTACGACCGCCAGCCCGTCACGCGTCCGCTTTCGGGCGTGATTGAACGCGGCAGCATGACCGCCATTATCGGCGCCAACGGCTGCGGCAAATCCACGCTGCTGAAAACCCTCGCCGGATTTATTCCGCCCGTCAGCGGCAGATTTCACTGGCAGGGTAGACGACCGGTAATCGGATGGCTGGCGCAGCGTCACGCGCTGGAAGCGCAATTTCCGCTGACCGTCCAGGACGTGGTGAGCATGGGCTGCTGGCCCGGAATTTCGCTTTTCGCCGGTTTTCGTCGCGAAGCGCGTCTGCGCATTAGTGGTGCACTTGAGCGCGTGGGGCTGGAGTCGATGGCGCTCTCCACCATTGATGAACTCTCCGGCGGCCAGTTTCAGCGCATGCTTTTTGCCCGCGTGTTAGCACAGCAGGCGCCGCTGGTGATGCTCGACGAGCCCTTCACCGGCGTTGATGAAGCGACCTGCAACGTGCTGATGGACCTGATGCTGGAGATGTATATGCAGGGGCAAACGCTGCTCGCGGTACTGCACGACAGCGAGCGCGTGGCGCGCCACTTCCCGCAGACGCTGCGGCTGGATACTGACGCCCCCCAGTGGAAAACCGAACGGGTGAGGGTGGCATGATCTGGCACACATTCTTCCAGCCGTTTATCGAATTCGGCTTTATGCGCCGCGCGTTGGTGGTTTGCCTGGCGCTCTCCGTCAGCACCACCGCGCTCGGCGTGTTTCTTCAGCTGCGCCGGATGAGCCTGATGGGCGATGCGCTTTCTCACGCCATTTTGCCCGGCGTCGCCGTGGGGTATTTGCTCAGCGGGATGTCGCTGTTGGCTATGACCGTCGGCGGGTTTATCGCCGGGATTGCCGTTGCGCTGGTGGCCGGGCTGGTCAGCCGCCGCACGCCGCTGAAAGAGGATGCCAGCTTTGCCGGTTTTTACCTGGGGTCACTGGCGCTGGGCGTCACGCTGGTATCTCTGCGCGGCTCGAATGTCGATCTGCTGCATCTGCTGTTTGGCTCAATCCTCGCGGTGGACAACGACGCCGCGCTGTTTGTGACCGGCGTGTGCATCTTCACCCTTATCATGCTGGCCCTTTTTTACCGCGGGCTGGTGACGGAGGCGTTTGACACCGCCTGGCTGGAGGTGAATGCCCGCTGGCTACCCGGCGTATTGCACGGCCTGTTTCTGGCGCTGCTGGTCTTGAACCTGGTGGCCGGTTTTCAGGTGCTCGGCACGCTGATGACCGTCGGGCTGATGATGCTTCCGGCGGTGGCGGCGCGCTGTTGGGTACGCACCTTACCCGGATTACTCCTGATGGCCGGTATCAGCGGTATTTTCTGCGCGTGGCTGGGGCTAAGCCTCTCCTGGGCGGCAAGTTTACCCGCGGGGCCATCTATTGTGCTGACCGCCAGCGCGCTGTTCTTTATTTCCGTTTTATTTGGCACGCGCAGCAGGCTGGCTGGCAGCCTGCGGGCGCTTTATTAACGCAAGGGGAAACGATGAAAAGTACAGGATTAATCATGGCGCTAGCGCTGGGGATGATGTCGCATAGCGTGATGGCGAAAACGCTGAATGTGGTCACCAGCTTTTCGATACTGGGGGATATCGCGCAGGAGGTGGGGGGCGATCGTGTAAACGTGACGACGTTGGTGGGGCCGGACGGCGATCCCCATACCTTCGAACCGTCGCCTAAGGACAGCGCGGCGCTGAGCAAGGCTGACGTGGTCGTGGTCAACGGTTTGGGGCTGGAAGGCTGGCTCGACCGCCTGGTGAAAGCCTCCGGGTTCAAAGGCCAACTGGTCGTTGCCTCAAACGGGGTGAAAACCCACACGCTTAAGGAAGATGGAAAGACCGTGACCGATCCGCACGCCTGGAACAGCGCGGCGAACGGTGCGCTGTATGCGCAAAATATTCTGAACGGGCTGGTGAAAGCCGATCCGGAAGACAAAGCGGCGCTGGAGGCTTCAGGAAAACCATACATTGCGCAACTGACCCAACTGGACAGCTGGGCCAAAACGCGCTTTAGCCAGATCCCGCAGGAAAAGCGCAAAGTGCTGACCAGCCATGACGCGTTTGGTTATTTTGGTCGCGCTTATGGCGTAACCTTCATGGCACCTCAAGGACTCTCTTCAGAGAGCGAGGCCAGCGCGTCGCAGGTGGCGGAGATTATCAAGCAGATTAAAGCCGACGGCGTGAAAACGTGGTTTATGGAAAACCAGCTCGATCCGCGTCTGGTGAAGCAGATTGCGTCGGCGACGGGCGCACAGCCGGGCGGCGAACTTTACCCGGAAGCCCTGTCGGCAAAAGGTGGGGCAGCAGACACCTACGTTAAGGCGTTTCGCCATAATGTCGATACGCTTGCGAACAGCATGAAATAATATTTTTACAGCCGGTGCGCCCGCACCGGCTTTTTTCTGAAGCCCCCTCGTAAAACCTGAAGCGCATCCCCATATCTGACGAGAAAGTGCTATCTTGTGCTGCACGTTTTTCTCAAGCCTGGAGCAAGAATGACTGACCATGAATTGATGCAGCTTAGCGAGATCGTTGGCCTTGCCCTGAAGCAGCGTGGCGCGACTATTACCACCGCGGAATCCTGCACCGGCGGATGGGTGGCGAAAGCGATTACCGATATCGCCGGCAGTTCCGCCTGGTTTGAACGTGGCTTTGTGACCTACAGTAACGAAGCTAAGGCGCAGATGATTGGCGTGCGCGAAGCCACGCTGGAACAGCATGGCGCGGTCAGCGAACCGGTTGTCATTGAAATGGCCATTGGCGCGCTGAAAGAGGCGCGGGCAGATTACGCCATTTCCATCAGCGGCATCGCGGGGCCGGACGGCGGCAGCGACGTGAAGCCTGTCGGCACCGTCTGGTTCGGGTTTGCCACGTCCAAAGGGGAAGGGATCACTCGCCGGGAGTGCTTCAGCGGCGATCGCGAAAGCGTGCGTCGTCAGGCTACCGTTTATGCGTTAAAAACGCTCTGGCAACAATTTCTACAAAATACTTGATACTGTATGACTATACAGTATAATTGCACCAACAGAACAGAAGTCCATGGTGAAGCGCAGTTGCTTCTCCCGGCATGACAGGAGTAATAATGGCTATCGACGAAAACAAACAGAAAGCGTTGGCGGCAGCACTGGGCCAGATCGAAAAGCAATTCGGTAAAGGCTCCATCATGCGCCTGGGTGAAGACCGTTCCATGGATGTGGAAACTATCTCCACCGGTTCGCTTTCTCTGGATATCGCACTGGGCGCGGGCGGTTTGCCGATGGGGCGTATCGTAGAAATCTACGGTCCGGAATCCTCAGGTAAAACGACGCTGACCCTGCAGGTTGTTGCAGCGGCGCAGCGCGAAGGTAAAACCTGTGCGTTTATCGATGCCGAGCACGCGCTGGACCCGGTCTATGCCCGTAAGCTGGGCGTTGATATCGACAACCTGCTGTGTTCCCAGCCGGACACCGGCGAGCAGGCGCTGGAAATTTGTGACGCGCTGGCACGCTCCGGTGCGGTTGACGTGATCATCGTCGACTCCGTTGCGGCGCTGACGCCAAAAGCGGAAATCGAAGGTGAAATCGGTGACTCTCACATGGGCCTCGCGGCACGTATGATGAGCCAGGCGATGCGTAAGCTGGCCGGTAACCTGAAGCAGTCCAATACGCTGCTGATCTTCATCAACCAGATCCGTATGAAAATTGGTGTGATGTTCGGTAACCCGGAAACCACCACCGGTGGTAACGCCCTGAAATTCTACGCCTCTGTCCGTCTGGATATCCGCCGTATCGGCGCGGTGAAAGAGGGCGAGAACGTGGTGGGTAGCGAAACCCGCGTGAAGGTTGTGAAGAACAAAATCGCAGCACCGTTCAAACAGGCTGAATTCCAGATCCTCTACGGCGAAGGTATCAACTTCCTCGGCGAGCTGGTTGACCTGGGCGTGAAAGAGAAGCTGATTGAAAAAGCGGGCGCCTGGTACAGCTACAACGGTGACAAGATTGGTCAGGGTAAAGCGAATGCTATCTCCTGGCTGAAAGAGAACCCGGCTGCGGCGAAAGAGATTGAGAAGAAGGTGCGTGAGCTTCTGCTGAACAACCAGGACTCCAAACCTGATTTCGTGGTGGATGCCGCGGATGCTGAAGAAACCAACGAAGACTTTTAAGTCTCTCGTGTAAAGATGAAGGGCTGCTGACGCGGCCCTTTTTGCATTTCTGATTCTGCAGGTTTTTTATGAGTGAACCGACATCACGCCGACCCGCCTACGCGCGCTTGCTGGATCGTGCGGTACGCATTCTCGCCGTGCGCGACCACAGTGAACAGGAGCTGCGGCGGAAGCTGTCAGCGCCCGTCATGAGCAAAAACGGGCCGGAAGAGATTGATGCCACTGCGGAAGACTACGACCGCGTGGTGGCCTGGTGCTATGAGCATCATTACCTGGACGATGACCGGTTTGCCTCGCGTTTTCTCGCCAGCCGTGGTCGCAAAGGGTATGGGCCCGCGCGCATCCGCCAGGAGCTTAACCAGAAAGGGGTGGCCAGGGAGTCCATCGAAAAAGCGATGCGCGAAAGCGACACGGACTGGTGCGAACTGGCAAAAGAGCAGGCGATTCGTAAGTACGGCGAACCGCTGCCGCGTGAATTTTCAGAAAAAGTCAAAATCCAGCGCTTTTTGCTCTACCGCGGCTTTCTGATGGAAGATATTCAGGATATCTGGCGTAATTTTGCCGATTGAACGCATGCGGGATTTTACTTCCCACTAAAGAAAACTTATCTTATTCCCACTTTTTCCAGTAGCTGGTCCGTCCAACGGTTTACCGATACAGGCTGGCTACGACATTTCGTTAGCTTGATTTCAGGATAATTATGAGCAAGAGCACCGCTGAGATCCGTCAGGCGTTTCTCGATTTTTTCCATAGTAAGGGACACCAGGTTGTTGCCAGCAGCTCCCTGGTACCGAACAACGATCCGACTCTGCTGTTTACCAACGCCGGGATGAACCAGTTCAAGGATGTGTTCCTTGGTCTCGACAAGCGTAATTATTCCCGCGCCACAACCTCACAGCGTTGCGTGCGTGCGGGCGGTAAACACAACGACCTGGAAAACGTCGGTTACACCGCGCGCCACCACACCTTCTTCGAAATGCTGGGTAACTTCAGCTTCGGCGACTACTTCAAACATGATGCCATTCAATACGCATGGGAGCTGCTGACCGGTGAAAACTGGTTCAACCTGCCGAAAGAGCGTCTGTGGGTGACCGTCTACGAAACCGATGACGAAGCGTTCGAAATCTGGGAAAAAGAAGTGGGTATCCCGCGCGAGCGTATTATTCGCATCGGTGATAACAAAGGCGCGCCATATGCGTCTGATAACTTCTGGCAGATGGGCGACACCGGTCCTTGCGGTCCGTGCACCGAGATCTTCTACGATCACGGCGACCATATCTGGGGCGGCCCTCCAGGCAGCCCGGAAGAAGACGGCGATCGCTATATTGAGATCTGGAACATCGTCTTCATGCAGTTCAACCGCCAGGCTGACGGCACCATGGAGCCGCTGCCGAAGCCGTCCGTTGATACCGGTATGGGCCTGGAGCGTATCGCCGCGGTTCTGCAGCACGTTAACTCCAACTACGAGATTGACCTGTTCAGCACTCTGATCAAAGCCGTTGCGAACGTTACCGGCGCGACCGATCTGAACAACAAATCGCTGCGCGTTATCGCAGACCATATTCGTTCCTGTGCGTTCCTGATTGCCGACGGCGTTATTCCGTCGAATGAAAACCGTGGCTACGTGCTGCGTCGCATCATTCGCCGTGCGATCCGTCACGGCAACATGCTGGGCGCGAAGGACACCTTCTTCTATAAACTCGTTGGGCCACTGATTGGCGTGATGGGGTCAGCCGGCGACGAGCTGAAACGCCAGCAGGCGCAGGTTGAGCAGGTTCTGAAAACCGAAGAAGAGCAGTTCGCTCGTACGCTGGAGCGCGGTCTGGCGCTGCTGGACGAAGAACTGGCGAAGCTTAAGGGCGACACGCTGGATGGCGAAACCGCTTTCCGCCTGTACGACACCTACGGCTTCCCGGTTGACCTGACGGCGGACGTTTGCCGCGAGCGCAACATCAAAGTTGATGAAGCAGGCTTTGAAGCCGCGATGGAAGAGCAGCGTCGTCGTGCGCGTGAGTCCAGCGGTTTCGGTGCAGACTACAACGCGATGATCCGCGTTGATAGCGCGTCTGAATTCAAAGGTTATGAGGCGCTGGAACTGACCGGTAAAGTGACCGCTCTGTTTGTTGACGGTAAAGCCGTAGACAGCATCAGCGCGGGCCAGGATGCGGTTGTCATTCTGGACAAAACGCCGTTCTACGCCGAATCCGGCGGCCAGGTTGGCGATAAAGGCGAACTGAAGGGCAATGGTTTCAGCTTCAGCGTCAGCGACACCCAGAAATACGGTCAGGCGATTGGTCACCAGGGCAAACTGGTTTCCGGTTCTCTGAAAGTGGGCGAGGGCGTCCAGGCTAACGTTGATGAAGCTCGCCGCGCGCGCATTCGTCTGAACCACTCGGCAACCCACCTGATGCACGCAGCCCTGCGCGACGTGCTGGGTACCCACGTTGCACAGAAAGGTTCTCTGGTAAACGATAAAGTGCTGCGCTTCGACTTCTCGCATTTTGAAGCGATGAAGCCGTCTGAAATTCGCGCGGTGGAAGACCTGGTGAACGCGCAGATCCGTCGTAACCTGCCAATTGAGACCCACATCATGGATCTTGAGGACGCGAAGAAAAAAGGTGCGATGGCGCTGTTTGGCGAGAAATATGACGAGCGCGTTCGCGTGCTGAGCATGGGCGACTTCTCTACCGAACTGTGCGGCGGTACTCACGCCTCGCGCACCGGTGACATCGGCCTGTTCCGCATTGTTTCCGAATCCGGTACGGCTGCAGGTGTGCGTCGTATTGAAGCGGTGACCGGTGAAGGCGCAATCGCCAGCCTGCATGCGCAGAGCGATCAGCTGCACGACATCGCGCAGCTGCTGAAAGGCGATAGCCAGAATCTGGGCGAGAAAGTGCGCGTTGCGCTGGATCGCACGCGTCAGCTGGAAAAAGAGCTGCAGCAGCTGAAAGAGCAGGCTGCGGCGCAGGAGAGTGCAAACCTCTCCAGCAAGGCTGTAGACATTAAGGGCGTCAAACTGCTGGTCAGCGATCTGGCGGGCGTTGAGCCTAAGATGCTGCGTACTATGGTCGACGATCTCAAGAACCAGCTTGGTTCTACCGTTATCGTGCTGGCGACAGTGGCAGAAGGTAAGGTTTCTCTGATTGCGGGCGTCTCTAAGGATGTGACCGACCGCGTTAAAGCAGGGGAACTGATTGGTATGGTCGCTCAGCAGGTGGGCGGCAAGGGTGGCGGTCGTCCGGACATGGCGCAAGCCGGTGGTACGGATGCGGCGGCACTTCCTGCGGCATTAGCCAGCGTTGAAAGCTGGGTAAGCGCGAAACTGTAATAACTACAAAGCACAAGCAGACGCCATAGCGGCAACGTTATGGCGTCTTGTTCACTGTGCTATCGATAACGATAAAGTCAGGTTGAGTTTGTGTATATCGGCTAAACTTACGTTTAACAGAATGTGATGCCGTGACTGCTTACACTTTACGTGTTTGTCATCGCTTACTTTTTGGCGTTATATGATGGATAATGCCGGGATACAAGAGACCCGACTCTTTTAATCTTTCAAGGAGCAAAGAATGCTGATTCTGACTCGTCGAGTTGGTGAGACCCTCATGATTGGGGATGAGGTCACCGTGACAGTTTTAGGGGTAAAGGGTAACCAGGTACGTATTGGTGTTAACGCTCCTAAAGAAGTATCTGTCCACCGTGAAGAGATCTACCAGCGTATCCAGGCTGAAAAATCCCAGCAGTCCAGTTACTGATATTGTCGCGTCTCGCTGTCGGGCGAGACGCAACCCTCCCGCTATTTTTCCTGCTCAAAGTTACCGTTTAATTTCAATCGCTCTCTTTTTAACCACTCCGTTACCCTTAACTCGTCTCAATACCGCCATTTCGGCAGATGTTTTCTGTGGCGTTGCCTGCAAAATCCGCTTATAAAACACCCTCTTTGCGGCTTTTACATGCGAATTGCGTGTGATTTGTGCAAACGATAAAAGCTTTTGGAAAATTGTTTGACTTATAAGTCCCAGAAAGTAATATATGCGCCACGCAGCGACGAGAAGCTCTTAACGAGTCACTCGAAGCACTCGAAAGAGGCGTTGTGTGGTGAGGTGGCCGAGAGGCTGAAGGCGCTCCCCTGCTAAGGGAGTATGCGGTCAAAAGCTGCATCCGGGGTTCGAATCCCCGCCTCACCGCCATTTTGCATCCGTAGCTCAGCTGGATAGAGTACTCGGCTACGAACCGAGCGGTCGGAGGTTCGAATCCTCCCGGATGCACCATCTATTACTTCATATTGCTTTCGAAGTGATATGAATATCGAGCAGTACAGTAGTAAATCCCGATGCATCCGTAGCTCAGCTGGATAGAGTACTCGGCTACGAACCGAGCGGTCGGAGGTTCGAATCCTCCCGGATGCACCATTTACTATTTCTGAAAGCAGTTCCCTGATGCATCCGTAGCTCAGCTGGATAGAGTACTCGGCTACGAACCGAGCGGTCGGAGGTTCGAATCCTCCCGGATGCACCATATTCTCCGAGATAACAGCGATGCTGTTTTTTCAAGGTCTGCGAGTTAATCGCAAGCACCAGGGAGGATAACGTTGCTTTAGCAACGGCCCGAAGGGCGAGGCGCAGCCGAGTAATCCTCCCGGATGCACCATTTACTGTTTCTAAAAGCATTTCCCCGATGCATCCGTAGCTCAGCTGGATAGAGTACTCGGCTACGAACCGAGCGGTCGGAGGTTCGAATCCTCCCGGATGCACCATCCCTTCTGTTATTACCTTCGATGTTTAGTTCTTAATCACTCTCGTAGTTATCACTTCTCAATCAGCGACAAAAACCCCCTTTTACGATAAAGTAATGCTTTGTTAATCGTTTAGCGAGAGCACGATGTACGCACAGTATGACGGTTTGATCTTCGACATGGATGGCACCATCCTGGATACTGAACCCACGCATCGTCAAGCCTGGACCGAGGTCCTTGGCCGCTACGGCATGCGTTTCGACCTTCAGGCGATGATTGCCCTCAACGGATCCCCAACCTGGCGTATTGCGCAGGCCGTGATTGAACTGAATCAGGCCGATCTCGACCCACACCTTCTCGCGCGTGAAAAAACCGATGCGGTAAAAGCCATGCTTTTAGATACCGTACGCCCTCTGCCACTGATTGATGTGGTAAAAGAGTGGCACGGGCGTCGCCCGATGTCTGTCGGGACGGGCAGCGAGAGCGCGATAGCAGAAGCGTTGCTCAACCATCTTGGCCTGCGCCACTATTTTTCTGCCGTGGTGGCCGCCGATCATGTTAAAAATCACAAGCCCGCGCCGGACACCTTCCTGCTTTGCGCAGAATTAATGGGCGTACCGGCGGCAAAATGCGTCGTGTTTGAAGATGCCGACTTCGGTATTCGGGCCGCGCGTGATGCCGGAATGGCGGCGGTGGATGTGCGCTTACTGTGAGTGACGCGCTGTCACTTGCCTCATTATTCGCCAGCAGTTTTCTAAGCGCCACGCTGTTACCGGGAAATTCGGAAGTGGTACTGGTGGCGATGCTGTTGTCCGGCGTGAGTCAGCCCTGGCTGCTTGTATTAATAGCAACAATGGGTAATAGCCTTGGAGGGCTGACTAACGTTATTCTTGGGCGTTTCTTTCCGCTGCGCGAAAAATCGCGCTGGCAGGAAAAGGCAGTCGGCTGGCTAAAACGCTATGGCGCTGCCACGCTGTTATTAAGCTGGATGCCTGTAATAGGCGATTTACTGTGTTTGCTGGCGGGATGGATGCGCATCTCCTGGGGACCGGTGCTCTTTTTTTTGTGCCTTGGCAAGGCGTTGCGCTATGTTCTCGTGGCGTGGGCAACACTACAGGGTATGACGTGGTGGCACTAATTGGTGGAATGAATACGCGACCTTCAATCGTCAACCATTACAATTATGCTGAGTAACATTACTTTGACAGGCGGGAGGTCAATTTGATCCCGGACGTATCTCAGGCGCTGGCCTGGCTGGAAAACCACCCTCAGGCTCTGAAGGGTATTCAGCGTGGTCTTGAGCGTGAAACGCTGCGCGTTAACGCGGACGGTAGCTTAGCGACGACGGGTCACCCGAAGGCGTTAGGCTCGGCGCTGACACATAAATGGATCACAACCGATTTCGCTGAAGCGCTGCTGGAGTTCATTACGCCGGTGGACGGCGATATTGATCATATGCTGACGATCCTGCGCGACATCCATCGCTACACCGCGCGCAATCTCGGCGATGAGCGTATGTGGCCGCTCAGCATGCCGTGCTATATCGAGCAGGGCCAGGAGATTGAGCTGGCGCAGTACGGCACGTCAAACATTGGTCGGCTGAAAACGCTCTATCGCGAAGGTCTTAAAAATCGCTACGGCGCGCTGATGCAGACGATCTCTGGCGTGCACTACAATTTCTCTTTGCCGATGGCGTTCTGGCAGGCGAAGGGGGGAGAAACGGATAAAGAAGCGATCTCCGCCGGTTATTTCCGTCTGATCCGCAACTATTACCGTTTTGGCTGGGTGATTCCGTATCTGTTTGGCGCGTCGCCTGCCATTTGTTCATCGTTCCTGCAGGGGAAACCGACCACGCTGCCGTTCGAAATAACCGAGTGCGGCATGTACTATCTCCCGTACGCGACTTCTCTGCGCATGAGCGATCTGGGCTATACCAATAAATCGCAAAGCAATCTCGGTATTACGTTTAACGAATTGCACGAATATGTGGCAGGATTGAAGCGGGCGATTAAAACTCCGTCGGAAGAGTACGCGAAAATCGGCCTCGAAAAAGACGGAAAGCGCCTGCAAATCAACAGCAACGTATTGCAGATTGAAAACGAACTGTATGCGCCAATTCGTCCGAAGCGCGTGACGCGCAGCGGTGAAACGCCGTCGGATGCGCTGCAGCGCGGCGGCATTGAATACATTGAAGTGCGCTCGCTGGACATCAACCCGTTCTCACCGATTGGCGTTGACGAGCAGCAGGTTCGCTTCCTGGATCTGTTTATGGTCTGGTGCGCGCTGGCGGATGCGCCGGAAATGAGTTCAGACGAACTGCTTTGTACGCGCACGAACTGGAACCGCGTGATTCTGGAAGGCCGTAAACCGGGTCTGACGCTGGGTATTGGCTGCGAAACAGCGCAGTTCCCGCTGGCTAAGGTAGGTAAGGATCTGTTCCGTGACCTGAAGCGTGTTGCCCGCACCCTAGACAGCATCGACGGCGGCGACGCGTATCAACAGATTTGCGACCAGCTGGTGGAATGCTTTGATAACCCGGAACTGACGTTCTCTGCACGCATTTTGCGCACCATGATCGAGCAGGGGATTGGCGGCACGGGGCGTTCACTCTCAGCGGAGTACCGTGAGATGCTGATGCAGGAGCCGTTAGAGATCCTGAGCGAAGCGGATTTTGTCGCGGAGCGCGACGCGTCCCTGGTGCGTCAGAAAGAGGTTGAAGCGGCGGATACGGAGTCGTTTGAGGCGTTTCTGGCGAAGCAGGCTTAAGCAGAAAAGAAAAAGGCCACATCGCTGTGGCCAAAATATACATCTCTGAATTCAGGGATGATGATAACAAATGCGCGTCTTTCATATACTCAGACGTGCATTCTGTAGAAGAGTTCAGTTTATTTTAAAAAAAATCACTATCGGAGGTGACGTATGCCGTTATTAGATAGCTTTACTGTCGACCATACCCGTATGGAAGCACCTGCAGTCCGCGTGGCGAAGACCATGCACACCCCGCACGGCGACACGATCACCGTCTTCGATCTGCGCTTCTGCGTGCCGAATAAAGAAGTGATGCCGGAGAAAGGCATTCACACCCTCGAACACCTGTTCGCCGGTTTCATGCGTGACCACCTGAACGGTAACGGCGTTGAGATCATCGACATCTCTCCGATGGGCTGCCGTACCGGCTTCTACATGAGCCTGATTGGTCAGCCTGAAGAGAAACGCGTCGCCGATGCGTGGAAAGCGGCGATGGAAGACGTGCTGAAAGTGAAAGAGCAGAACCAGATCCCTGAGCTGAACGTTTACCAGTGCGGCACTTACCAGATGCACTCTCTGGAAGAAGCCCAGGAAATTGCCCGTCACATCATCGAGCGTGACGTTCGCGTGAACAGCAATGAAGAGCTGGCCCTGCCAAAAGAAAAACTGCAGGAACTGCACATCTAGTATTGTGCCTGTGGATGCCCGGTGGCGCTTCGCTGGCCGGGCCTACAATCCTCATGACGACAACCACCACCTTCTCCTTTACCCATCGCCCACTTGTGCCGTTTTCGCATGATTATGCTCATGGCGATAGCGAGCCGTGGCATGAGCACGACTGCGCGCAGCTGCTGCACAGCCTGACGGGCGTCGTGCGGGTCGATACCGCATCCGGCTGCTGGGTAGTGCCGCCCGGGCGCGGCGTCTGGCTACCGGCGGGAACACAGCACTCGCTTCGCATCACCGGCAACGTTGCAGCCCGCACGCTGTTTATCGATCCGCTGGCGCGAGCCGATCTCCCGGCGACCTGTCAGATCGTGCAGATCTCCCCGCTGCTGCGCGAGCTGATCCTCACCTCCCTGACGCTACCGGAGTCGTACTCGCCGGGAAGCCGTGACGAGCGCGTGTATGAGCTCATTCTGGATGAAATTCGCATCATGCCGGTGCTGCCGTTTCACCTGCCGGAACCGGAAAGTGAAGCGTTACGCCAGCTGTGTCGGCAGGTCCGTCAGTTACCAGGTGAAAGCTGGAGCGGTCAACAGAGCGCGAGCTTGCTCGGCATGAGCGAGCGTACGCTGAACCGCCATTTTCAGCAGCAGACCGGGTTAAGCTACGGCGAGTGGGTGAGAAGGGCGCGCCTGCTGGAAGCCTTAGTGCGGCTGGCCCAGGGCCAGCCGGTGCTGCGCGTGGCGCTGGATCTGGGATACGGCAGCCACAGCGCCTTTACGGCGATGTTCCGCCGGACGATGGGTATCTCACCCAGCGATTACTTTAAGAACGACTGACCGCGTTAAACAGCGCCTGAAGCGACGCGCGCGCCACGTCGCTGTCAATGCCCACGCCCCAGCTGCTGGTGCCGTCCTGGAACAGGCAGCGGATATAGGCCACCGATCGGCTGTCGCTGCGTTCGCCCAGCGTATGTTCGTGATAATCCTTAATCATAAACGGCGCGTTGACCCAGCGGCTCAGGCCCTGCGCGGCAGCGGAGAGCAGACCATTGCCCTGACCCTCCAGCTGGCGCGTTCCCCCCTGCGTGACGACGCTTGCCGTCAGCCGCAGCTGGCCGTCCTGCTGGCCGTCGCTGCGGTAGGATTGCAGCGCCAGCTGCGGCGTCGTTACCAGCCCGTAGCGGGTGCGGAATAGCTGCCACAGCGCGTTCTGCGTCATTTCTTTCCCGTGGCGATCCGTTTCCTGCTGCACGTGCTGGCTAAAATCCTGCTGCAGGGCGCGGGGCAGCTTCAGGCCGTGGTTTTGCTCAATAAGCCAGGCGCTGCCGCTTTTTCCTGACTGGCTGTTCACGCGGATCACCGCTTCGTAGGTGCAGCCGATGTCCTGCGGATCGACGGGCAGATAGGGCATCTCCCAGCGATCGCCAGGCCTGCGGGCATCAAAGCCTTTCTTGATGGCGTCCTGATGCGAGCCGGAGAAGGCGGTATAGGCCAGCCGTCCTGCCCACGGATGGCGCGGATGGACAGGCAACTGGTTGCAGGTCTCTACCGTTTCGACCACCCGATTCATATCGCTAAAGTCCAGATTGGGACTAATGCCCTGGCTGTAGAGGTTCATCGCCAGCGTTACCAGGCAAACGTTGCCCGTGCGTTCGCCGTTGCCAAAAAGGCAGCCCTCTACGCGGTCGGCCCCGGCCATCACCGCCAGCTCCGCGCTGGCGACGCCCGTTCCGCGGTCGTTATGCGGATGCACGCTGATGCAAACGTCGCGGCGACGGCTGAAGTGGCGGCAGAAATACTCTATCTGATCGGCATAGACGTTCGGCGTACTGACCTCGACGGTAGCGGGTAAGTTGATCACCATTGGCCGTTCATCGCACGGCTGCCAGATCTCCGCCACGGCTTCACAAATCTCCAGTGCAAACTCCGGCTCGGTAAAGCAGAAGGTTTCCGGGGAGTACTCGTACTGCCAGCGGGTTTCAGGGTTCTCTTCACAAAGCTGGCGGATAAGCCGCGTGGCGCGGGTTGCCAGCTCGACGATCTGCGCTTTCTCCATGCCGAACACCAGGCGGCGGAACAGCGGGGCGGTGGCGTTATACAGGTGGACGGTGGCCTGCTTCGCGCCGCGCAGGGATTCAAAAGTACGATGGATAAGATCTTCCCGCGCCTGTGTTAACACCTGAATCGTGACGTCATCCGGAATGCGGTTCTCTTCGATGAGCTGGCGGACAAAGTTGAAGTCGGTCTGCGAGGCGGACGGGAAGGCGACCTCAATCTCTTTAAATCCGCAGCCCAGCAGCAAATCCCAGAACTGCAGCTTGCGCGCGCTGTCCATCGGCTCGGCAAGCGCCTGGTTGCCGTCGCGTAAGTCTGTCGAGAGCCAGCGCGGCGCGCGGGTGATGGTCTGCTCCGGCCAGCGGCGGTCGGGCAATGAAACGGTGGGATAAGGCTGGTATTTGTCGGCGGGTGTGTTCAGCATGATGCGCTCCTGTTGTCTTTTCACTATCGTGAAGTGATTTCAGGAGCGCTGCTTTATCGAAACTGACAATCGCTGTCGCGTTCTGGACAACGCGAATCAGTGCGCCCCTCCGCCGCCGCCACCGGCGCCAAACGGCGGTCTGGCAAACCACACCAGCCCCAGCAGGACGATGAAGATCCCCGCCGATATCCAGAAAATCTCGTTGGCCGAGATAATCAGTCCCTGGTTGGTGATCTGCTGGGCAATCCAGCCGGACGCCTGCTGCTCCGTCATCCCCATGCCCTGAAGCTGACTGTACATCTGCTGGGCATTCGGATTGTACGGGTTCACCGCTTCGGTCAGTTGGGCATGGTGCATCGATTCACGGTTGGTCCACAGGGTGGTGGTGATCGACGTCCCGATGGAACCCGCTAGCGTACGGGTGAAGTTCGACAGGCTTGATGCCGCCGCCAGACGCTCAGGCGGCAGGCCAGAGAGCGTAATGGTGGTCAGCGGCATAAAGAAGCACGCCACCGCAAAGCCCTGAATAAACTGCGGCCACGCCGAGGCGCCAAAGTCCATTCCCGGCTCAAAGGTATACGCGCGCCAGTAGAAGCACACGGCGTACATAATGAAGCTGAACGTCACCAGCCGACGCATGTCGAGCTTGTGGGCGAAGCGGCCAATAATCGGCGACAGCAGAACCGGGATCACCCCAACGGGCGCTGAGGCCAGACCCGCCCAGGTCGCGGTATAGCCATACACTTCCTGCAACAGCTGCGGCAGCAGAACAATCGCGCCGAAGTAGAGCATATAGGCGAGGCTGATACACAGGCAGCCGATGGTGAAGTTTCGCGATTTGAAGAGCGAGAGATCGACAATCGGGTTGTCGTCCGTCAGCTCCCAGACAATCAGGAAGCTTATCGACACCACCGCGACAATGGTCAGGATGATGATCTCCTGCGAGTTGAACCAGTCGAGCTCTTTACCGCGGTCGAGCATGATCTGCAGACTGCCGATACCCAGGATCAGCAGCGCCAGCCCGATGCTGTCGATACGGCGCTGTTCGGTGCGCGTCTCTCGTCCCCGCAGCGACTGCAGCGTCATCAATACCACGACGGCGCCAATCGGTACGTTGATAAAGAAGATCCAGCCCCAGTGGTAGTTATCGCTGATGTACCCGCCCAGAATCGGTCCGCAGATAGGCGCGACGATAACGGTCATTGACCACAGCGCCAGCGCGACCGAACGTTTTGCTGGGGGGTAGTTGCTCAGCAGCAAACTCTGCGACAGCGGGATCAGCGGCCCGGCGACAATCCCCTGAATGACGCGGAAGAAAATCAGCATCGTCAGGCTGCTGGACATGCCGCACGCCCAGGAGGCAAGAACAAACGCTACCGTGGACCAGAGGAACAGCTTCACCTCACCGACGCGCTTCGCCAGCCAGCCGGTGATAGGGATGGAGATGGCGTTTGCCACCCCAAACGAAGTAATGACCCAGGTCCCCTGGCTGAGCGACGAGCCAAGGTTGCCGGCGATGGTTGGGATCGCCACGTTTGCGATGGTGGAGTCCAGCACCTGCATGAATGTCGCCAGCGACAGCGCAATGGTCATAATGACCAGCTGCGCGCCTTCCAGCGGTTTTTGCGGCTTTTGCTGTTGCATAACGCTCACCTTCGGATTAACCGGCGTTTGCCTTCACGATGTCATCGATCAGTTTGTTGACCGGATCGAGGCTAATTTCACGGGCGTTACTTTCATAAACCGGGCTGCTACGCACCTGGCTTGCCAGGATCTGACCGTCGCGGTTGGCGGTATCGACCGTCACAAGCGTGGAGAGGCCGATACGCAGCGGGTGATCCGCCAGCTGTTTGGCATCCAGCTCGATACGCACGGGCAGACGCTGAACCACTTTAATCCAGTTACCGGTGGCGTTTTGCGCAGGCAACAGGGAGAAGGCGCTGCCGGTCCCCATATCCAGACCCACCACTTTCCCGGTGTACTTCACGTCATCGCCGTAGATGTCGCTGACGACCGTCGCGGTCTGGCCGATACGCATATGGGCGAGCTGCGTCTCTTTAAAGTTGGCGTCTACCCACAGGTTGTCTGCCGGCACGACCGCCATCAGCGGCGTGGTCGGGCTAATCTGCGCCCCTGGCTGGACGGAACGGCGGGAGACGTAGCCGGTCATCGGACTGACGATTTTGGTACGCTGCAGGGCAAGCCATGCGTTGCGTACTTCAGTCGCCGCCTGTTGTACGGCGGGCTGGTTTTCGAGGCTGGTGCCGAGCACCATCGCCTGGTTGGCGTTGTACTGTTGAATCGCCACGTCCAGCTGTGCCTGGGCACTGGCAACCGCGTCGCGCGCGTGCTGCAGCTCTTCACGGCCAATCAGGTTAGCGGTGCCGAGCGGTACACGGCGGTTCAGGTCGCTCTGCGCCTGCGCAAGTGCGGTTTTCTGCACGTCGATGTTGGCCTGCAGCTGTTTACTGTTGATCATCAGCTGGCGGGTCTGACGGACGCTGGAGGCCAGCGCGGTCTGGGCTTTCTCAAAGGCCTGTTGGGCGTCGGTTGGATCGAGGGTCACCAACACATCGCCTTTTTGCACAAAGTCGGTATTGTCAGCCCAGACTTTCGTCACGCTGCCCGACACCTGCGCCATAATCTGTACCTGGTTCCCTGCCACGTATGCGTCGTCAGTCTCTTCTGCATGACGCAATACTAAAAACCAATAGATCCCATATGCCACGGCAATAATAATAAAGAGCAAGGTCAACAGAAGAAGGGCACTTTTACGTTTGCCTTTCTTATTGGCCGGTTGCTGCGGGGTAGTGCTCTCCGCATTTGCGCTCATTGTTGTTCTCCACGATCTTCTTATTTTCACATCGGCTGAGCCGACCTGTTGTCAGAAAGGCCAGCAGTGTGACGTGCTGGCCTGTCGGTTTTCTTATATAAATCTGGATTGTTGAGCGTGTCGTCGCGTTAGCGCAGCGCCTCAAGAACAGCGCCTTCTTCATCCATCTGGTCCAGACGGGTGAGCAGCTTGCGAGTGATATGCTCAAGCTGGTCGCGCTCGGAAGTACTGAGGGCAGACCAGAGTTTGTGCAGGCAATTGTGCTGAGGTGGCAGCACCTCACGCAGGAACTGGTGACCTTTATCGGTCAATTGCAGATGCAGGCAGCGGCGATCGTTATCGCTTTCACGGCGCTCAATCCAGCCGCGCTTTTCCAGCTCATCGGCAATACGGGTCGCATTGGTACGGGACGATCCCAGCGCGCAGCTCAGCTCAGAAGGCTGAATGCTATGGTTTTCCTGAGACTCCAGCGTAATCAACGCCATAAACAACGTCTCGTTAATCCCTTGAGCTTTCAGCATTTTATTACGATTTTCCAGCAGCTTACCCTGCATGTGCATGCACAGGCGGGTCAGCAGGATTTCCTGATACGGGAAGTCCTCATGACGACTGGCGCGGAATTTAAGCATTTGTTCAATGGGCGTAAACGAACTATCCATTTTGGGCATAACCTCATTAATTACAGCCGATATAGTAACGATGGTGACAAATAATGTAAATGAATTATTTGTGCGGTTATATCCGCCAAACGAATGCCACCATCAAAGAGCGCCGGGTAAGTCCGTGACCCGGTGAGCACAGAAAGCGTAGGGTATAAACCCGCTGAAGAGAGGATGTGGGGACGGGGGTCTGAACTATTCATGCCAATTGTAGATATGTCACCCACATTAAAATTTCTGGGATAAATGATTACGTTTACATTAACAGACTGCCGGGCCCCTTTACACCCTAAGAGGCCCAAAGCAATGTAAAACTTAATGAATTGCTTCCTGACGATGATAGCCGCGCCACCATACAACCAGGTTAAGCGCGGCGACGAGTGCCCCTATCCCGCACACACCTGACCAGCCGGCATGCTGCCACGCCGACGCTGATATTAACGAACCCGCCGCACCACCAATGAAGTAGCTGGTCATGTATCCGGCCGTGAGGCGGTTACGCGCCTCGGGCTTCACGCGGTAAATCACGGTCTGGTTGGTGATGTGAACACCCTGTACGGTGAGATCGAGCACCAGAATACCGACGATCAGCGCCAGCACCGAGACGTGCCCATACCAGATGGCCGCCCAGGAGAGCAGGAGCAAAATCAGTCCGGCTGTCGTGGTCATGTGCGATTTGCCTTTATCAGCCAGCCCGCCTGCCGGGCGAGCGCCCAGTGCACCTGCTGCACCGGCCAGACCGAACAGACCAATCACCCCTTCGGAATAATTGAACGGCGGTGCTGCCAGCAGAAATGCCATCGACGTCCAGAGAATGCTGAAGTTGGCGAAGGTTAAACACCCCAGCAGAGCGCGGGTGCGCAGCAGTTTATCCTGCGTGAACAGGCTAAACACGGAGGCCAGAAGCTGCGGGTAATTCAGGTGGTTCTCCTGCTTCACCTTCGGCAGCCCGCGCCACAGCGCCAGCGCCATCACCACCATCAATACGCTCGCCACCCAGTAGACGGTGCGCCAGCCACCGAGGCTTGCCAGCAGCCCGGCAACGGTTCGCGCCAGCAGAATGCCCAGCAGCAGGCCGCTCATGATAGTGCCGACCACCTTGCCGCGTTTTTCCGGCGAGGCGAGCGTTGCGGCGAGAGGCACCAGGATTTGCGCGACGACGGAGAAAAGCCCCGTTAGCGCGGTACCGACGATCATCATCGTCAGCGACTGGCTGCTGGCGGTGATCAGCATGCCGCCTGCCGCCAGAAGCGTCATAGAGACGATAAGCATCCGGCGCTCAAACATATCGCCCAATGGCACCAGGAACAGCAGCCCTGCCGCATAGCCGAGCTGCGCAGCGGTGACGATAAAGCCGGCGGAGCTGGCTGAAAGATCGAAGGCGCGCGCGATAGTATCAAGCAGAGGTTGTGCGTAATAGTTGCTGGCGACTGCCAGACCCGTTGCCACGGACATTAAAAGGATGAGTGCGGGGCTAAGCCCCTGAGATGTTTTTGTCATTAGTTTCAGGAATCGTGAGTTAAGTGATTATTTTTCCGGAAACCATAATAGCTAATGATTGAGAATGTTGGGGGATTGTTATGTGTGTGTTTGTGCGGTTAATCCCCTCACCCTAACCCTCTCCCCAGAGGGGGGGACGGGCTGGGGGGAGGGGTAAGGTTGTGTTGTGTTTTTACTTCTGCGCCGCAAGCGCCTCTTTCACCCAGCCATCAAACTGCTGCTGGTGGGCTTTGATCCAGCCGTCCACGTGGCCTTTGACATCCGCCTCAGAGGATTTGCCCGCATGCATCATCGCATTCTGGGCGTTGATGTCCGCCAGCGGCAGCTTCATCACCGAGAACAGCTTCGCCGCAGCCGGGTTTTTCTCCGCCCAGGCTTTGTTCGCCACGATGTGCATGGTGTTCACCGGGAAGCCATAGTTCATGCCGTTCGGCAGTTTGGTGTCGATATCTTTCTGCTCGCCGGGCAGGGAGGAGAAGGGCACCTGTAACCACACCACGTCTTTGCCCGGCTTCAGCACGTCGCTCACCCAGTAAGGCGTCCAGGTGTAGTAGATCACCGGCTTGCCTTCTTTAAAGCGGGCAATGGTGTCGGCCATCATCGCGGAGTAGTTGCCGTGGCTCACGTCGACGGTTTTCGCCAGATCGAACGCTTTGTTCTGGTGGTTAATCACCGCTTCGCAGCCCCAGCCCGGCGAGCAGCCCATCATGTCGGCCTTGCCGTCACCGTTGGTGTCGAACAGTCTGGCGATCTTCGGATCTTTCAGCTGCTCAATATTGGTGATGTGGTACTTATCAGCGGTTTTCTTGTCGATCAGATAACCCTGCGCCGCGCCGGTCACGAAGGTACCTTCGCGATAGAATTTCTTATCGCCACCTGCGGCGGCATACATGTCGTCGTGCAGCGGCTGCCAGTTCACGGCGGTAAAGGTGGCATCACCGGAGGCAATCGAGGTGTAGCCCACGTTGTAATCCACTTCGCTCGGCGTGTTGACCGTATAGCCCAGCTTCTCCAGCGCGCGGCTGACGATCAGGGTCTGGAAGCTCTCTTCCGAAATGGTGCTCTGCACCGGCTGCACGGTAATGCCTTTGCCCGGCAGGTCAGCGGCAAACGCGCTGGTGGAGACAAGGGTGGCAAACGCTGTGGCAAAAAGTACGTTATGTCGCATCGTTGTTCCTTATTTTGTAAATGGGCGGGTCAGTAACCCGACAGGGCCGGTGGTGTACCAGCGACGGTTGCCGCGACTGCGTGAATCACGACCGACAGCCTGGGTCAGGCGGTCAAGGATAATGGCGAGGATCACAATCCCGACGCCGCCGACGGTCGCCAGCCCCATGTCGAGACGGCCAATGCCGCGCAGCACCATCTGGCCGAGACCGCCAACGGCGATCATCGAGGCGATCACCACCATAGACAGCGCCAGCATCAGCGTCTGGTTAACGCCCGCCATAATGGTCGGCATCGCCAGCGGAAGCTGCACCTTAAACAGCATCTGACGCGGGCTGGCGCCGAACGAGCGCGAGGCCTCAATCAGATCCGCCGGCACCTGGTTAATCCCCAGAATGGTCAGGCGAATAATCGGCGGCAGGGCGAAGATAATGGTCACCACCACGCCCGGCACGTTACCGATGCCGAACAGCATCACGATAGGCACCAGATAGACGAACGCCGGGGTGGTCTGCATCGCATCCAGCAGGGGACGAATAATCTTCGCCGCCCGCGGGCTGCGCGCCAGCCAGATCCCCATAGGCAGGCCGATGACAATGCAGAAGAGCAGGGCAGTCAGCACCAGCGCCAGGGTAATCATCGCCTGAGACCACGCGCCAATCGCGCCGATGGCAATCAGGGAGATCAGCGTGGCGACGCCCATACCCGCGCTACCGAACTGCCATGCGATCAGCGAGAACAGGATTATCGCCACGGGCGCAGGCATGCCCAGCATCAGCTGCTGGAAGCCGTTCAGGATGTAATCCACCGGGATGCGGATCCCCTGGAACACCGGGCGGAAATGGGTAACGACCCAGTCGATCCCCTCTGTCACCCAGCTGTCCAGCGGGATCAGCGTCTTGTGGAACGGATCCAAAATATTGAAATGCTCTGGCGCAGGCGCGGGTGCGCTGTTGAGCCAGTCCGCCGCGCCGCCTCCTTCGGCAGGTGCGGGCGTGGAACCCCACGCATCGGCAGATTGCGCCGCGCTGTCCGCAGCTTCAGTGGTACCCCATGGGTTTGATTGATCAGCCATTGTTTGCCCCCTCGCGATCTAAAGCCTGTAGCAGCATCCGTTTTGAGATGATGCCAACGTACTGTTGTTCTTCACCGACAACCGGCACGGCGCAAGGCGCCTGACCCACGTGAGAGAGCAACTCGCTAAGCGGCGTTTCGGCATCCACGGCAAGCGGAGCGTCAATCAACGCCGCATCGATTCCCTGGTTTTCGCTCAGGGCGGTTTTCAGAGAGTCGATGGAGACAACGCCGACAAATTTATTGCCGCGTTCAACCAGATAACCGTATTCACGGTCTTCATCCTGCAACAGCTTCAGCGCGGAGCGCGGGCCGAAGCCTGGCGTTTTTCGAATAATGCCGTTTGGCGTTCGGCGGGCAATATCTTTCGCGCTAAATACCTGGCTAATATCCACGCCGCGGAAGAAGGTGCGCACGTAATCATTCGCCGGATTATTCAGAATTTCATCCGGCGTGCCGACCTGCACCACTTCGCCATTTTGCATAATGGCAATGCGGTCGCCAATACGCATGGCTTCATCGAGATCGTGAGAAATAAAGACAATGGTGCGCTGGTGTTTGGCCTGTAATTTTACCAGCTCATCCTGCATCTCGGTGCGAATTAAAGGATCGAGGGCTGAAAAGGCTTCATCCATTAATAATATGTCTGGATTAATGGCTAACGCGCGGGCTAATCCGACGCGCTGACGCATCCCGCCCGAAAGCTCGTCCGGGTAGGCATGAGCGTAATTTTCCAGCCCTACCTGACGCAAAGCATCCAGGGCTTTTTCCTGACGTTCCTGAGCGGGCGTGCCGGCTAATTCCATACCGAAGGCGGTATTATCGAGCACCGTCATATGCGGCATGAGCGCGAATGACTGAAACACCATTGCGATCTTCTTTCTGCGCACCTCGCGGAGTTCTGCGTCTGAGATTCTGGCGATATCCACGCCGTCAATCAGCACCTGTCCGCGGGTGGGTTCAATCAGGCGATTGAGAAGGCGAACCATAGTGGATTTACCCGAACCGGATAACCCCATGATGACAAAAATCTCGCCTTCTTCAATGGCCAGACTGGCGTCTTTAACGCCAAGCGACAGCCCGGTTTTTTCCAGAATTTGCTCTTTCGAAAGGCCTTTCTCAATATATTTGAATGCGCGCTGCGGGTGCTCGCCAAATATTTTATAAAGATTTTTCACTTCTAATTTAATTGCCATGCAATAGAGAGTGTCCTGTTATTTGTTTATGTCGATATGATTACCATGGTAAATTGTTAACGGGCATAACCCTAACATACTGAGAATCTGAGACAACCCTGAGTTGGCCTGATGCCGGAATTTTGCTGCAAGCGAAACGGCTGAATTTCCCATGAATAAAGGGCTGAGGGCGGTTTGAATTTTTCTCAATTTTTTGCTGCTGCATCGGGAAATTCGCCTGAATCGGTGTGATTCAGGCAAATATGACAGGGAAATTACAGTGTAGTACCTAGAGAAATAGTGGTGTGGAAATAATGAGATTTATATTTAATTAATGAACGTTAATTCATACATTAAAAATCCCAATCCTCATCTTCTGTCTCCACCGCTTTACCCATCACGTACGACGATCCGGACCCGGAGAAGAAATCGTGGTTTTCGTCCGCATTGGGCGACAGCGCCGCGATGATTGCCGGGTTTACCTCCGCCATCTCCGGCGGGAAAAGCGCGTCGTAGCCCAGGTTCATCAGCGCTTTGTTCGCGTTGTAGCAGAGAAACGCCTTCACGTCCTCTTCCCAGCCCGTTCCGGCGTACAGCTCTTCGGTATAGCTCAACTCGTTGTCATACAGATCCATCAGCAAATCGAGGGCGAAACCTTTGAGTTCCTCGCGTTTTTCCGGGCTGACTTTCTCCAGCCCTTTCTGATACTTATAGCCGATGTAATACCCGTGTACCGCTTCATCCCTGATGATGAGGCGAATCAAATCGGCGGTGTTGGTGAGCTTGCCCCGGCTCGACCAGTACATGGGCAGCCAGAAGCCGGAATAGAAGAGGAAGGATTCCAGGAACACGCTGGCGATCTTCTTCTTCAGCGGCTCGTCGGCGCGGTAATACTCCAGCACCAGCTCCGCCTTGCGCTGTAATGACGCGCTCTCTTCGCTCCAGGCGTAGGCCGCGTCCACGTCTTTGGTCTGGCACAGCGTCGAGAAAATCGAGCTGTAGGAGCGGGCATGTACCGCCTCCATAAAGCTGATGTTCGACATCACCGCCTCTTCGTGCGGCGTCAGCGCGTCGCTCATCAGCGCGGGCGCACCGACGGTATTCTGAATAGTGTCCAGCAGCGTCAGACCGGTAAAGACGCGGATCGTCAGCTGCTGTTCGGCGTGGCTCAGCGTCTGCCAGGCTGGAATATCATTGGAGAGCGGCACCTTTTCCGGCAGCCAGAAGTTGCTGGTCAGGCGGTTCCACACCTCCAGGTCTTTATCGTCCTGAATCTTGTTCCAGTTAACGGCACTCACGCGTGACAGTTTCATCCTTTCTCCTTACAGCGCGCAGGACACGCAGCCTTCGATTTCGGTGCCTTCCAGCGCAAGCTGGCGCAGGCGAATGTAGTACAGCGTTTTGATGCCTTTCTTCCAGGCGTAAATCTGCGCTTTGTTGATATCCCGCGTGGTGGCGGTGTCCGGGAAGAAGAGCGTCAGCGACAGCCCCTGATCCACGTGTTTTGTCGCCTCGGCGTAGGTATCAATGATTTTTTCCGGGCCGATCTCGTACGCGTCCTGGTACAGCGCCAGGTTCTCATTGGTCATAAACGGGGCAGGGTAGTAGACGCGTCCGGTTTTGCCTTCCTTACGGATCTCAATCTTCGACACGATCGGGTGAATGCTCGACGTGGCGTGGTTGATGTAGGAAATCGAACCGGTTGGCGGCACCGCCTGAAGGTTCTGGTTATAGATCCCGTAGCGCATCACGTCGTCGCGCAACTGCTGCCACATCTCGCGCGTCGGCAGGGTAATGCCGGCGCGGTCAAACAGCGCGCGCACTTTTTCGGTTTTCGGCTGCCAGTCGCCTTCCAGATACTGGCTGAAATAAGCCCCGCTGGCGTAGCGCGACTGCTCAAAGCCTGCGAACCGCTGGTTGCGCTCGCGCGCCAGCATCATTGAGGTATGAAGCGCATGCCAGGTGACGGTGTAGAAATAGAGATTCGTGAAATCCAGCCCTTCCGGGCTGCCGTAGGCGATGCCTTCCCGTGCCAGATAGCCGTGCAGGTTCATCTGCCCCAGGCCGATGGCGTGCGACGCGGCGTTGCCCGCCTCAATGGACGGCACGCTGCGGATATGGCTCATGTCCGATACCGCCGTCAGCCCGCGAACGGCAGTCTCCACCGTGCGGCCAAAATCCGGCGAATCCATGGTGTGGGCAATATTCAGCGACCCGAGGTTGCAGGAGATATCTTTGCCGATCTCCGCGTAGTCCAGGTTTTCGTCGTAAGCGGAGGCGCTGTTGACCTGCAAAATTTCCGAGCACAGGTTGCTCATGTTAATGCGCCCGGCAATCGGATTGGCGCGGTTTACCGTATCCTCGTACATGATGTACGGATAGCCGGATTCAAACTGAATTTCCGCAAGCGTCTGGAAGAAATCGCGGGCGTTGATGTATTTCTTGCGGATGCGATCGTCTGCAACCAGCTCGTCATAAAGCTCGCTTATCGCCACGTCGCCAAACGCTTTGCCGTAGATACGCTCCACGTCATACGGCGAGAAGAGCGCCATGTCGGCATTCTCTTTGGCCAGCTTAAACGTGATATCCGGGATCGTCACGCCGAGCGACAGGGTTTTGATGCGGATTTTTTCGTCGGCGTTTTCGCGCTTGGTATCGAGAAAACGCAGGATGTCCGGGTGGTGCGCGTGCAGGTAAACCGCCCCCGCCCCCTGGCGTGCGCCAAGCTGGTTGGCGTAGGAGAAGGCATCTTCCAGCATCTTCATCACCGGGATCACGCCCGAGGACTGGTTTTCGATGCGCTTGATCGGCGCGCCCGCTTCCCGCAGGTTCGAGAGCAGAAACGCCACGCCGCCGCCGCGTTTGGAAAGCTGCAGCGCCGAGTTCACCGCACGGCCAATCGACTCCATATTGTCTTCGATGCGCAGCAGGAAGCAGGAGACCAGCTCGCCGCGCTGGGCTTTACCACAGTTGAGAAACGTCGGCGTGGCGGGCTGGAAGCGGCCGGAGAGGATCTCCTCCGTCAGCCGTTCAGCCAGCGCTTCATCGCCCTGGGCCAGCGTCAGGGCCACCATCACGGTGCGATCTTCAAAGCTTTCCAGGTAGCGTTTGCCGTCGAAGGTTTTCAGGGTGTAGCTGGTGTAATACTTCCATGCGCCAAGAAACGTCTGGAAGCGAAAACCGCTGGCGTGCGCACGTTCAAACAGTCTTACCACGAAGGGACGATCGTAGCGGGCCAGGACGCGCTCCTCGTAGTAGCCCTCGTTAACCAGATAGTCGAGACGTTCATTCTGGCTTGAAAACGTCACGCTGTTGGGCCGCACGTGGGCGGCGAAAAAAGCCTCTACCGCCTCGCGATCTTTGCCAAACTGAATGCGCCCCTCCCGGTCATAGAGGTTAAGCATCGCGTTTAATGCGTGGTAGTCCGGCGTCGCCTGAATTACCCGTTCTGCGGTTGTCGTTGCCAAAATTCGTTCACTCCTTTACGCACGTTTTCTACGTCCTGCTGTGTCCCCATCAGTTCAAAACGATAGAGATACGGCACGCCGCATTTTTGAGAGATGACATCCCCGGCGCGGCCAAAGGCATCGCCAAAATTACGATTGCCCGCCGCGATCACGCCCCGAATCAGTACCCGGTTGTGAGGATCGTTCAGAAAGCGGATCACCTGGCGAGGTACTGCTCCTGCCGTACCGCCGCCGCCATAGCTGGGCACCACCAGAATGTAAGGTTCGTCTACCTGAATGCGCTCCCGCTCATTGAGCGGAATACGCACCGCTGGCAGCCCGAGGCGCTCAATAAAGCGCAGCGTGTTTTCTGAGCTGCTGGAGAAGAAGACCAGCACACTCATGCACGCGTGGCCTGAGCGCTCAGGCGGTTAATCATGTCCGGGCGAAAGCCAGACCAGCTGGTATCACCGGCAACCACTACCGGAAGCTGACGAAATCCCTGTTCGCGCAGGGTATCCGCGGCATCGGGCACCAGGTCGATATTTACCATCTCAAACGCCACGCCGCGGCTCTCCATCGCCCGTTTGGTGGCGTGGCACTGAACACAATCGTTACGAGTGTAAATAATAATGCTCATGATTCGTATTTCCATTTAGAATGAGAAAACGGCGCGAGTTAACGCGTCATAGAGTGTGTGTCTTTCTAAAGAGAATACTAGATGTAGTTGATAAAAGATTCAACCATACAAGATATGGGAAATTCAGATTAATATTGCCCTGATGATGAGCACAGCGGGGCAGGGCGGGCTGTACGGGTTTTTCAGGCTTACAGGCATAAAAAAGCCCCGGCGCCTGAGGCTACCGGGGTTGAGAATGCGGGCTTACTTACGCAGGCTGAGCAGGGCTCCGACAAAAATGCCGACCGCCGCGACGGTTCCCAGCGTACACAGTGGTTTTTCACGTACGAAGGTCGTAGCACAGCTTGCCATGTCGCAGGCCGCCTGCGTAGCGCGTGAACGTCCGTTCATACGGGCACGGGTTTCACGGAGCAGAGACTGAGCCTTACGTGTCGCAGCATCTGCTTCATCCTTCGCATCCGATCCCCAGGATTTCAGCACTTCCTCAAGCGTGTCCGCTAATTGGCTGACATCATTACGAATATCCTGCGCGTCGTCGTTAATATCGTTTCGGTTCGGTCTGTTAAACATACGATCCTCCGTAATTTTGTGTTCCCGTTTAGTTTAGTTCAGAAATTTAATATCTGAAGCGCGTCACGCGTTATCCGCCAGTTTATGGACTATTCTGAAAGCCCTGCTAATGCTGATTACTGTAAGGTTGCCGGGCAGGAAAAGATAACGAGGAAAAGATATGTATTTACGACCTGACGAGGTGGCACGCGTTCTTGAAAAAGAGGGATTCACCATGGATGAGGTGACGCCAAAAGCGTATGGATATCGCCGCGGCGAGAATTATGTTTATGTTAATCGTGAAGCCAGGATGGGACGTACCGCTCTCATTATTCACCCGACGCTGAAAGACAGAAGTCTGTCATTTGCTGAGCCTGCCTCGGATATTAAAACCTGCGATCACTATCAGCAATTTCCGCTCTATTTAGGCGGTGAACGGCATGAGCATTATGGTATTCCGCACGGTTTCAGTTCGCGTATGGCGCTGGAGCGGTTTCTGAAGGGACTGTTTGGCGACGTACAGTAAATCTGCGACTGGCTTTCGCCAGTCGCTTCACATTACGCTTTTACCTGGCCGTACTGGCTGACCTTAAACAGGCGGCGGCAGTAGTCGAGGAAATAGCCGTATACCGCACCCATCAGCATTGATACCACGATATTCGAACTGACCGCTGCGGCGATCTGGTGCCAGTCCGCGCCCACTGTCAGGAGAATAGCTACGTAGACCGGCGACTGGAACGTGACGTACGCCAGCACGTCGGCAAGATTTTTCATCCAGCCCGCCGGACTGATGCGGCGCGCGAAACGCATAACGGCATCGCGGTATAGCCCGTAAGGCCATGCGATAATAATATTGACCGGGATCGCCACCAGACGAGAAGAAAGTGACTGCTCGAAGGTCATTCCGGAGAGGAATATTTCAATCAGCATGTTCACAACGGAACAGTAGACAACCATCGCGAAAGTATCCGCCACCGCGTGGCGCAGGCGAGATTGCGGCGAGAACATGTCTGAACTCCTTGAGAAGAACGCAGTGGAATCGGTTTTCCTTCAGCGGCTAGTGCTTTAGGTTGGTTTGTTTGAGGTGTATAGCGTATATCTCTATGTTTGAACTAACAACTAGTGATTAATTTTTATTTAATCGCCTTTTGTCCACAAAATTCTCTAAAATCGGTTGTTTTTTATCCGGTTCGTTATAATCTGTCTCATCAAATGTTTTACTTATCTAAATCAATGTCTTAGATGTTTTGCTTTTGACGCAGAAATCCACTCCCCTGATGAGAGCGCAGTATGCTGTGATTTGGATTAAAGTTGACCATTTATATTGATTTGGTGATTAGATCTACGTGTTTCCCGCCAATGCTATGCGCTATTATTAACGGCGATATTTAAATATATTTACATTTATGCCCGTTTGGACCTTTGGGTAGATATTTCAACTGAAATGAATTATTCTTGGGGCGATTTATCTATTTACCCCAAAGAAAAGGTTTTCAATAATATGTCTTTGACGTTACAGAATCTTAATAATATCCGAACCCTGCGCGCGATGGCGCGAGAATTAACCCTGGACGTTCTTGAGGAAATGCTGGAAAAGGTCAGGGTCGTTACTGAAGAAAAACGCAATGAGCTGGCGGAATTAGAGCAGCAGCGCGCTGAACAGCAGGAAAAAATTAATACCCTGCTGGAACTGATGAAAGCCGATGGTATTTCTCCGACTGACCTGCTGGGTTCAGAACTGGCGCAGGCGGGTAAACCGACTAAAAAGCGTAAACCGCGTGAAGCGAAATATCGCTTTATTGACCAGAACGGTGAAGAAAAAACGTGGACCGGCCAGGGCCGCACGCCGAAGCCTATTGCCAGCGCACTGGCAGAGGGTAAATCACTGGATGATTTTCTGATCTAATACGTGGACCGGGCGGAACAAGCCGCCCGGTTGTCTGTTCAGCAGACGCCGAAATCACCTTCTTCGGTATACGGCGCCAAATCGGCCGCTTTCAGCGTATATTTCTCGCCTTGTTCATTGCTGGCCTGTACCGCCACCACGTTTTCACCGTTCACTTCGAGCACTTTCAGCTTTGGGCCGCCTTTTAGCGGTTGCACATAATCACCGACAGAAAACATATAACCTCCTCATCGTTTTAGCGATCTTCACCTTAGCCGACGTCTGATGTCGGGTACAGCGTAATTCATTGATTACTGCTTATGAGGTATGACGGTTCCACGGCATCACTTTCAGCAACCGTGCCATACCGCAAAAACCTGTCACACCGGCGAACAGCAGCCCGGCACCGACGAAACCGCTCAGCAGGAAAAAGCCGCTGGAGACGCTATAACCCAGCACCACGCCGCAGAGGATCAGCAGCCCGGCGGCAATTTGTACCTGCCGCATCAGCGGGAGCGGCTGGGATTTATCTTCAACGGTCAGCAGCCCGGCCTGCTTCCAGCCCTGAATGCCCCCCTCAACCACGAAGGTCTGAGCCGGCAACGCTGCCTGCGCAAGTCGCGCAGCATTGTTTGATGTCCGTGTCCCGGACTGACAGTGGAAAATCACCGTTTCACCAGGGGCAGCGTTGAGCCCGCCGGGTAAAGAATCCAGCGGTATTGAGCGTGCTGCCGGAATATGCTCGCGGGCATACTCGTCGGGATCGCGAATATCAATCAGTTTTGCGCCTTCTTTAATAAGCGCGTTCGCCTGCTGTGGCGAAATAAGAGAAAGAGACATGGTGTTTCCTTACGGTCAATTTATGAGTAGTAGAACATTTAAGGAAGGGCTTAAGCCAGTGTAAAGAGGGTAAAGGCAGGTAAAAGCGCGAGAGACGAATGGCAGTAACCCGTAAACTGGCTATGCTTAGAGAAATGTCTCTTTTTAATTTTCAATTGGTTAGCTTGCACGGAGTGATTATGGGTTTTTGGCGCGTTGTTTTTACGATTATTCTCCCGCCGCTGGGCGTGCTGCTTGGCAAGGGACTGGGCTGGGCGTTTATTCTGAACATCCTTCTGACCATCCTGGGTTACTTCCCGGGCCTTATCCACGCGTTTTGGGTGCAGACGAAAAACTAAGCACGCCACAGTAAATCACTGTATATACCGGTTAATACGCCTTCCGGGCCAAACTGCTGTTTGATCCAGCGCGTCACCTGGCCGGTCGCCGCATGCTGCGTGGCGAGCAGCATGCGCGAGTCCTGACGCGGATTGTTAATACGCCGCGTGATGAGCAGACCGTCTTCCATCGCTTCTCTTGCCATGTATTCCGGCAAAAAGCCAATCCCTTCCCCCAGAATCTGGCACTGGCACTTGGTGTTGAAATCCGGCACCAGAATCGCCTCCTGCCCGTGCAGCAGCCAGCCGACCTTCTTGTTGATGGTATGCGCTGTATCTTCCACCATGATGTTGGGGTACAGGCGCAACTGGCTCTCCGCTATCGGTTCGGGAACAAAGGCGAGGGGATGTTCCGGCGCGATGGCAAACACCCAGCGAATGGCGCCAATTTCGGTGTAATCAATCCCGCCGCCGTCCAGCAGCGTATCCGGCGCGCCAATCGCGATGTTGGCCTGATTGTTGATGATCGAATCCCAGACGCCGTTATACACCTCGGTCGTCACCGTGATCTGGCAGGTGGGAAACTGCTTTTTCAGCACCTGCAGCAAACGCGCGGTATGGCGCGGCGTATACAAGAGCTGATTAATGCAGATGCGCACTCGCGCCTCGATGCCCTGCGAAATGGTATCAATCCCGCGCTTGATGGCGTGGAAGTCATTCAGCAGGTCGGTGGCCTTACGGTAAAAATAAAACCCGGACTCCGTCAGCTCGATGCTGCGCGTGTTGCGCACAAACAGCACCACGTCCAGCCCGGTCTCCATGCGTTTAATGGTGTAGCTAATGGCGGAGGTCGTCACACCCAGCTCGGCGGCGGCTTTGCTGAAGCTGCCGAAGCGTGCCGCGGTGGTGAAGGCCAGCAGGTTCTCTTCGGTAAAGATGGAATTCATATCACAGCATCCTCAGTCATCAGTTTTGAACATATTTTAACAGCGCCGTTACATCATATTTGAAGTGTGTCACAGTTCTGACTATTTACGCGGAGCCGCGTCCTGCAAGGCTTTTACAACCATAAGGATAATGCTGTCTGAGGCGCTAAAAAGCGGTAAACCATAAGAGAAAGGTTGCACAGACGCACGTTTTAGCCTGACTGTTGAATTTAACTCAACAATAAATTGCGTGTCGATGAATCATTTTTAAGCGGATTCTTTTGTGACCAGGCTGTTGCTATTCTCAGGTCATCAGAAGTGAAACATTGGGAGACTGAATATGTCTGCAAACGCACTCGTTACGGAATTTCTGCTGGCGGCAGAAGAGGGCAATATCGACGCGCTAAAAGCCTGCCTGGATAACGGCGTGGATATTAACGCCACCAACCGCCAGAAAAGAACCGCCATTATTATTGCCAGCCTGAAAAAGCATTATGCCTGCGTAGAATTTTTAATTGCCGCCGGCGCGGATATTGATAAACAGGACCAGACCTGTTTTAACCCCTTCCTGATAAGCTGCCTGACTAATGATTTAACCCTGCTGCGCATCGTTCTTCCGGCGAATCCGGATCTCGACCGTCTGACGCGCTTCGGCGGCGTGGGCATTACCCCTGCCAGTGAAAAAGGCCACGTTGAAATCGTGCGCGAGCTGCTGGAAAAAACCGATATTAACGTCAACCACACTAACTTTGTCGGCTGGACGCCGCTGCTGGAAGCCATCGTGCTGAATGACGGCGGCGCAAAGCAGCAGGAAATTGTGAAGCTGCTGCTGGATCACGGCGCGAATCCGCATATGACCGATAAATACGGCAAAACCCCGCTCGAACTGGCGCGGGAAAAAGGCTTCGATGCAATAGCCGACCTGCTGCTGGCGGCGGGCGCATAACGCATTCGGCCAGCCACGTCCGGCTGGCCGTTAATTCAAACAGTATTTTTACCGACGTGCATTCTGCGCGACGGCGGCCCCCTTTTATCCGTATTCAGGAGAAAACAATGCCAACCAAAATCGTCATAAAAAAGAACACGTATTTCGATTCGGTTTCCTTAATGTCGGTTTCCACCAAAGCCAATAAATTGCCGGGTGTCGAACAGGCGTTTGTGGCAATGGCGACGGAAATGAATAAAGGCGTTCTGAAAAATCTCGGGCTGCTCACGCCGGAATTAGCGGAAGCCAAAAATGGCGACCTGATGATCGTGATTAAAGGCGACGCGGCGAACGATGAAACGCTGGCGGAAATAGAAGCTTTATTTACCCATAAAGCGAGCGGCGGCACCCATGAAGCACGCTACGCGACGATTGCCAGCGCCAAAACTCATCGCCCGGACAGCAACCTGGCGGTCATTTCCGTCAACGGCACCTTTGCCGCCCGCGAAGCGCGTCAGGCGCTGGAAAACGATCTTAACGTCATGCTCTTTTCCGATAACGTGTCGCTCGACGACGAGCTGGCGCTGAAGCAGCTGGCGCATGAGAAAGGGCTGCTGATGATGGGGCCTGACTGCGGAACCGCCATCATCAACGGTGCGGGGCTGTGCTTCGCCAACGCGGTGCGTCGCGGGCCGATTGGGATTGTTGGCGCCTCCGGCACCGGCAGCCAGGAGCTGAGCGTGCGCATTCACGAATTCGGCGGCGGCGTGTCGCAGCTGATCGGCACCGGCGGGCGCGATCTCAGCGAAAAAATCGGCGGCCTGATGATGCTCGACGCCATCGACATGCTTGAGGCGGATGAGGGCACTCAGGTGATTGCGCTCATCTCCAAGCCGCCTGCGCCAGCGGTGGCTGAAAAGGTGCTGGCCCGCGCCAGAGCCTGCCGCAAGCCGGTGGTTGTTTGCTTCCTCGGCCGCAGCGAACCGCCCGCCGATGAAGACGGCCTGAAGTTTGCGCGTGGCACCAAAGAAGCGGCGCTGAAGGCGGTGCTGCTTACCGGCATTAAAAAAGAGTCCCTGGATCTGCATCCGCTCAACTGGCCGCTGATTGAAGAGGTGCGCGCCCGCCTGACCCCCCAGCAGAAGTACATTCGCGGCCTGTTCTGCGGCGGCACCCTGTGCGACGAAGCGATGTTTGCCGCGCTGGAGAAGTTTGACGATGTCTGGAGCAACATCCAGCCCGATCCGGCTAAGCGCCTGAAGGACATCAGCGTCAGCCAGGCCCACACCTTCCTTGACTTCGGTGACGACGACTTCACCAACGGCAAACCGCACCCAATGATCGACCCGACCAACCGCATCAGCCGCCTGCTACAGGAGGCGCGCGATCCGCAGGTGGGCGTCATCGTGATGGACTTCGTGCTCGGCTTTGGCGCACACGAGGATCCGGTGGGGGTGATGATCGACGCGATCAAAGAGGCGCAGGCGATCGCGAAGGCCGATAACCGTCCGCTGGAGATCCTCGGCTACGTGCTTGGCACCGACCAGGATCCGCAGTCGCTGGCGCAGCAGTGCCAGCGGCTGACCGACGCAGGCGTCATCTGGGCCAGCAGCAGCACCAACACCGGATTACTGGCACGCGAATTTGTTTGCAAAGGGGAGAACGCATAATGACCACTTTATTTAACCAGCCGCTTAACGTCATTAACGTCGGCATTGCGATGTTCAGCGACGACCTCAAAAAGCAGCACGTTCCCGTGACCCAGCTCGACTGGACGCCGCCGGGGCAAGGCAATATGCAGGTTGTTGAAGCGCTCGACCAGCTGGCAGAGAAACCGCTGGCGGAGAAGATCGCTGCCGCGAACAAAATCGCCCTTGAGCGCATCATCCAGTCTCACCCGGTGCTGGTGGGCTATGACCAGGCAATTAACGTAGTGCCGGGCATGACCCGCACCACCATTCTGCACGCCGGTCCGCCTGTCTCCTGGGAAAACATGTGCGGGGCGATGAAGGGCGCGGTTACCGGTGCGCTGGTATTTGAAGGGCTGGCAACGGATCTGGAGGATGCCGCAAGGCTGGCGGCTTCCGGGGAGATCACCTTCTCGCCGTGCCACGAGCACGACTGCGTGGGCTCCATGGCGGGCGTCACCTCCGCGTCAATGTTTATGCACATTGTTGAGAACAAAACCTACGGCAACCGCGCCTTCACCAACCTCAGCGAGCAGATGGCGAAGATCCTGCGTATGGGCGCTAACGACCAGAGCGTGATCGACCGCCTGAACTGGATGCGCGACGTGCTCGGCCCGATGCTGCGCGACGCGATGAATATCATCGGCGAAATCGACCTGCGCCTGATGCTGGCCCAGGCGCTGCACATGGGCGACGAGTGCCACAACCGCAACAACGCCGGCACCACGCTGCTGATCCAGGCGCTGACGCCGGGGCTGATTCAGGCGGGCTACCCGGTGGAGCAGCAGCGCGAGGTGTTTGAGTTTGTCGCCAGCAGCGACTACTTCTCCGGCCCGACGTGGATGGCGATGTGTAAAGCCGCGCTGGATGCCGCTCACGGCATTGAATACAGCACCGTCGTGACCACCATGGCGCGCAACGGCTACGAGTTCGGCCTGCGCGTTTCCGGCCTGCCGGGGCAGTGGTTTACCGGTCCGGCGCAGCAGGTGATTGGTCCGATGTTCGCGGGCTACAAGCCGGAAGACTCCGGACTGGATATTGGCGACAGCGCCATCACCGAAACCTACGGCATCGGCGGTTTTGCGATGGCGACGGCACCGGCCATCGTTGCGCTGGTGGGTGGCACGGTGGAGGAAGCCATCGACTTCTCGCGCCAGATGCGCGAAATCACCCTCGGCGAGAACCCGAACGTCACCATTCCGCTGCTGTCGTTTATGGGCATTCCAACCGCCATCGACATCACCAGAGTGGCGGGCAGCGGCATTCTGCCGGTGATCAACACCGCCATTGCCCACAAAGACGCGGGCATCGGCATGATTGGGGCGGGCATCGTTCACCCGCCGTTTAGCTGTTTTGAAAAGGCGCTGTTGACCTTCCGCGATCGCTACGTTCTATAAGGTATGCATCCATGAAAAACATGAAACTGGAGTGGAAAAGAGGTGACTGGGCGGCCTATTTCGGGTTGATGACCAACAACCTGACTAATTTGCTGACCATGATGGGGCTGCTCATTTTTGTCGTCGGCATCCCGAAGGAGATTGTTTATGGACGCATCGCGCCGGCCTTCGGGCTGGCGGTGCTGGTAGCGAGCTTATGCTACACATGGTTTGGTCTGCAAATGGCGCGCGCCACCGGACGTACGGACGTCACCGCGCTGCCGTCCGGCCCGAGCGCACCCTCGATTTTTACCGTGACCTTCCTGGTCCTGATGCCCGTCTACCAGCAAACCGGGGATGCGGATTTCGCGATCCAGATTGGCCTGGTGTGGTGCTTCGTGGAAGCGATGAACCTCGCGGGCGGCTCGTTCCTGGGTGAGACCATCCGCAAGATGATCCCGCGTACCGTGCTGCTGTCGTGCCTGTCCGGTCTTGGCCTGCTGCTGCTGGCGATGAACCCGATGTTGCAGGCGTTTGAAGCGCCCACCGTGTCGTTCATCGTTCTGCTGCTGATCTTTATTAACTGGTTCGGTAAAAAGCCGATTTTCGCCAAAATCCCGACCGGCCTGCTGCTGCTGATTGCCGGAACAGCGCTGGCGTGGATTTCCGGACTGCAAAGCCCGGATGCCATCAAGGCGTCCATGTCATCCTTCGGCTTTAACCCGCCGGAAGTACACGTGGACAGCTTTATGCAGGGCCTGCCGCACGCGCTGCCTTATCTGGCGTCCGCCGTACCGCTGGGTCTGGCGAACTACATCTTTGACCTGGAGAACATCGAAAGCGCCCACGCGGCGGGGGATGAGTACCCGACCCGCAAGGTAATGCTGGCAAACGGCCTGGCTTCCATGCTCGGCTGCCTGATGGGCAACCCGTTCCCGGTCACGGTCTACGTGGGCCATCCCGGCTGGAAGGCGATGGGGGCGAGCATCGGTTACACGCTGGCGTCCGGCGTGACCATGTTCATCGTGCCACTGTTCGGGCTGGGGGCCTTTATGCTCGCCATCATACCGATGACCGCTATCGTGCCGATTCTGGTGTTTATCGGTGTTGTAACCGCCAACCAGGTGGTGCGGGAAACGCCCAAAGTGGAGGTGCCCGTCATCTTTATCTGTCTGTTCCCGTGGATTGCTAACTGGGCGCTGACCATGATGAACAGCGTGATGAGCGCGGCGGGAACCAGCGCGGCGAAAATTGGCACCGACGTGCTGCACAGCAAAGGAATCTACTACGAGGGGCTGATGCACCTCGGCAACGGTGCGCCGCTCGCCAGCATGCTCTGGGGCTGTATCGCTATCTTCGCCATCATTAACAAACCGCTGCGCGGGGCCGTCGCCGCCGCAGGAGGCGCACTGCTGGCGCTGTTTGGCGTGATCCACGCGCCAGTGGTGGGCTTTGCCGAGGGCAGTTCCCTGATGTTCGTCACGGCCTACCTGATGATGGGCGGCATGTTTGTGGTGAAGCATTTCCTCGACAGCCGAGAAGTTGCGAGCGCTGAAGTTACTGTTGCGAAGGAAAACGTATGAAAGAGCTTATGGTCGTCGCCATCGGCGGCAACAGCATCATCAAAGACAACGCCAGCCAGTCGGTTGAACATCAGGCGCAGGCGGTCAAAGCGGTGGCCGAGTCGGTGCTCGAAATGCTGGCCTCCGACTATGACATCGTCCTCACCCACGGCAACGGCCCGCAGGTGGGGCTGGATCTGCGCCGCGCCGAGATCGCCCACGAGCGGGAAGGGCTGCCGCTGACCCCGCTGGCAAACTGCGTGGCGGATACCCAGGGCGGCATCGGCTACCTGATCCAGCAGGCGCTCAACAACCGCCTGGCGGCGCGTGGCGAGCAAAAGGCGGTCACGGTCGTCACCCAGGTGGAGGTGGATAAAAACGATCCCGGCTTTACGCACCCGACAAAACCGATCGGCGCGTTCTTCAGCGAGGCGCAGCGCGACGAGCTACAGCTCGCGCACCCGGACTGGCATTTTGTCGAGGATTCAGGCCGGGGCTATCGCCGCGTGGTGGCCTCGCCCCAGCCGCTGCGCATCGTCGAGGCGGATGCGATTAAGGCGCTAACGCAGAAAGGTTTTGTGGTCATCGGCGCGGGCGGCGGAGGCATTCCCGTGGTGCGCAGCGAGCAGGGGGATTATCAGAGCGTGGATGCGGTTATCGATAAAGATCTCTCAACCGCGCTGCTGGCCCGTGAGATTTTCGCCGACGTGCTGGTGATAACCACCGGCGTGGAGAAAGTCTGCGTTAACTTCGGCAAGCCAGACCAGCAGGCGCTGGACACCGTCAGCGTGGCGCTGATGACGCGCTACATGGATGAAGGACACTTTCCGGCGGGCAGCATGCTGCCCAAAATCGTCGCCTCGCTGGCATTTTTACGCCACGGCGGCAGGCGCGTGATCATCACCTCGCCGGACTGCCTGCCCGCGGCGCTGCGCGGTGAAACGGGTACCCACATTGTTAATGAAGGAAGATAAGATGAGTGAAAACAAAAGCCGCCGCGAGTTTATCAGCCAGAGCGGCAAAATGGTCACCGCCTGCGCGCTGTTTGGCGCCACCGGCTCCGTCGCGTATGCTGCCGACTCTGCAAAGGCAACCTGCGAGACGGGGAAACCGATGAACATCACTGCAAAACATTACTATCTGGACAACGTGCTGCTGGAGGCCGGGTTCAACTTCGAGGGCAGAGTGGCGACGAGCACCCGCACCGAGCTGAAAACGCTGGAGATTAAAGACGGGAAAATTGTCGCCCTACGCGACAACGGCAGCCACGCCGACGCGACCCTGCCGCACTACGACGCGGGTAAAAAGCTGATGCTTCCGGCGATGCGCGACATGCACATTCACCTGGATAAAACCTTCTACGGCGGCCCGTGGCGCTCCCTGAACCGTCCGGCGGGCACCACCATTCAGGACATGATCCGCCTGGAGCAGAAGCTGCTGCCGGAGTTACAGCCCTACACGCAAGAACGCGCCGAAAAGCTGATCGACCTGATCCAGTCGAAAGGGTCCACCATCGCCCGCAGCCACTGCAATATTGAGCCGGTTTCCGGCCTGAAAAACCTGGAAAATTTGCAGGCGGTGCTGGCGCGCCGCAGCGCAGGTTTTGACTGCGAAATCGTTGCCTTCCCGCAGCACGGCCTGCTGCTCTCCAACGCTGAAAAGCTGATGCGCGAGGCGATGCAGGCGGGGGCGCACTACGTAGGCGGGCTGGACCCAACCAGCGTTGACGGCGCGATGGAGAAATCGCTCGATACTATGTTCCAGATTGCGCTGGATTACGACAAAGGGGTGGATATTCACCTCCATGAAACCAGCCCGGCGGGCGTGGCGGCGGTGAACTACATGGTGGAAACCGTGGAGAAAACGCCGGAGCTGAAGGGCAAGCTGACCATCAGCCACGCCTTCGCGCTGGCGACGCTCAACGAGCAGCAGGTGGATGAGATTGCCACCCGCATGGCGGCGCAGCAGGTGACCATCGCCTCCACCGTGCCGATTGGCACCCTGCACATGCCGCTGAAGCAGCTGCGGGAGAAGGGCGTGTTTGTTATGACCGGCACCGACAGCGTGATCGACCACTGGTCGCCGTACGGTCTGGGGGACATGCTGGAGAAAGCCAATCTGTACGCCCAGCTCTATATTCGCCCGAACGAGCAGACGCTCTCCCGCGCGCTCGGCATCGCCACCGGCGACGTGCTGCCGCTGAACGATAAAGGTGAACGCGTATGGCCGAAAGCGCAGGACGACGCCAGCTTTGTGCTGGTGGACGCCTCCTGTTCCGCCGAGGCCGTGGCGCGCATTTCTCCGCGCACCGCGACGTTCCACAAGGGGAATCTCGTCTGGGGCACGGTCGCCTGACGCCACGATGGGGTATCGCTACAGGTGATACCCCGACAATCGCAACTCCCGATCAATCCACTCGACGAACTGCTGGATCTTCCACGCGCGTTCGTTCATGTGCGGCATCACCAGATGATGCGCGTTAATGGCGATTCCCATCTCATCCGGCAGCACCTGTACCAGCGAGCCATCCTTCAGGTGATCGGTAGCCATCATTTTGCTCTCCAGAATAAACCCCAGCCCCATGCGCGCCGCTTCAAAGCTCATATAGGAACGGTCGAAGCTGAGGCTGAAATTGAGCCAGGGCCTGTCGATATTGTGCCAGGCGAACCATTTTTCCCAGTTCACCAGAGTGCTGGTGGAGGAGATAAGCGACTGTTGCAGCAGATCGGCGGGCGTGCTGATGGGATGCTCTTCTGCATAGCCCGGCGAGGCCAATACTACCAGCGTGTCGTTTTTAATGGTCATCACCCGGTAAGCATCCCAGTCCGGAATACCATGACGGATATCAATGTCGATATTATCTCTGGCGAACTGCAGGTTCTCATAGGAGCAGGTGAGATTGATGGTGATATCAGGATATTCGGCGCGGAATCTGCCCAGACGGCGCAACAGCCATGACAGTCCGAAGGTGGGGGAAGAGTGCACGCGAAGCACAGCATTGTCTTTTTCTTTCACGATCTGATCGGTGGCGCGCCCAATGGCGCTCATCGCCGCCGAGACCTCCCGCAGATATTTTTCTCCCGTCGGGGTGAGTTGAACCCCTTTGCCGCTGCGGATAAATAATTTCTTGCCCAGCCACGATTCCAGCGACGCGATCTGGTGGCTTACCGCCGAAGGCGTGACGTTGAGCTGTTCCGCCGCCTGATGGATGCTCAGGGCGTTAGCAACGGCGATAAACGCCTGCAAATTTCTGAGCGAGGGCAGCGATAACGTCTGGCGATCCTGCGCGGACATGGCCTACTCCTTACACGATAATTGATAAAAAACATAACATTGAGACTGCGAGCGGGCAATTTTATCTCGATGTTATTTTTTTTGAGCTGTATCGCGAATCAAATTTATCTCAGCAATAAATGAGCTTTATTGAATGGCGTTTCATGGGTGAGCCGATATATTGACGTTGAACGCAATAATAAAACGACTCACGGTGTTCGAATAATGAGGTAAGTTATGTCTCGTATAGAACAAGCTGTCCCCTACATAAAGACTAAAAAAACCAATTACCGTTTCGTTGTGCTGGCATTAATTTTTATTGTTTATGCCATTAACTATGCTGACCGAACAAATATTGGTGCGGTACTGCCGTTTATCATTGACGAATTTCATATCAATAATTTCGAAGCCGGTGCCATCGCCAGCATGTTTTTTTTGGGATACGCCCTGAGCCAAATTCCTGCGGGCTTTTTTATTGCCAAAAAGGGAATCCGCGGCATGGTGGCACTGTCGATATTCGGCTTCTCTGCCTTTACCTGGCTGATGGGCACCGCAACCTCGGTTCTGGGCCTGAAGTGTATCCGCCTGGGGCTGGGGTTAACAGAGGGGCCGTGCCCGGTCGGGCTGGCCTCCACCATCAATAACTGGTTTCCGCCAAAGGAGAAGGCCACGGCCACGGGCGTCTACATCGCCGCCACCATGTTCGCGCCCATCCTCGTGCCGCCGCTGGCCGTGTGGATCGCCATGACCTGGGGCTGGCGCTGGGTCTTCTTCTCCTTTGCGATCCCAGGATTGGTCATTGCCGTCCTGTGGTATCTGCTGGTACGCACGAAGCCGTCCGAGAGCGCATTCGTCTCTAAAGCGGAGCTGGAGACCATTACCGCCGGTCAGGAGACGCCGGACGCCAGACGTGAAAACATCGTGATTTCGCCGGGCTTTGCACGCCTCGATCGGCTGATCCGCGTGCGGGAGTTAGCCCCGGTAAGCACGGTGAAAGGGCTGTTTACCTCGAAAAATATTCTCGGCGACTGCCTGGCCTATTTTATGATGGTCAGCGTGCTGTATGGACTGTTGACGTGGATCCCGCTCTATCTGGTGAAAGAGAAAGGCTTTACGTTTATGAGCATGGGGCTGGTCGCCAGCATGCCGTGCATCGGTGGATTTATCGGTGCGATTTTTGGCGGCTACGTCTCAGACAAACTGCTCGGCCGCCGACGTAAACCGACCATGATGTTTACCGCCATCAGCACCGTTTTAATGATGGTCATTATGCTGAATATTCCGCAAAGCACCGTGGCGGTTTGCGTCGGACTATTTTTTGTCGGTCTCTGTCTGAATATTGGCTGGCCCGCTTTTACAGCTTATGGCATGGCTGTTGCGGACAGTAAAACCTATCCCATTGCCGCGTCCATCATCAATAGCGGCGGTAATCTCGGCGGATTTGTTTCCCCGATGCTGGCAGGTTATCTGCTGGATAAAACAGGTAGTTTTAATTCCGTGTTTATTTATTTCGGTATTTGCGCAGCCATTGGCTTAATTATGATTATGCTGCTGGAAGAACCGAAATAAATCATTAAATCTCTCTTGTCCGAATGGAGTAAATATATGCTACTGAAAAATAAAGTCGCCGTTATTACCGGCGCGGCTTCCGTACGCGGTTTGGGTTTCGCTACGGCGAAATTATATGCCGAACAGGGTGCGAAAGTGGTGATTATCGATTTAAACGCTGAAGCCAGCCGGGCTGCCGCCGCGAGCCTGGGCGACGAACATCTGGGCCTTGCGGCGAACGTCAGCAATGAATTACAGGTTAATGCCGCCATTGAGCAGGTGCTGGGGAAATACGGGCGCATCGATATTCTGGTGAATAACGCCGGCATTACTCAGCCGATCAAGCTGATGGATATCAAACGCGAAAATTACGATGCGGTGCTTGACGTCAGCCTGCGCGGTACGCTGCTAATGTCCCAGGCGGTTATTCCCACTATGCGCGCGCAAAAGTCGGGCAGCATCGTCTGCATTTCATCGGTATCGGCCCAGCGCGGCGGCGGCATCTTCGGCGGCCCACACTACAGCGCTGCAAAAGCGGGTGTGCTGGGACTGGCAAAAGCCATGGCGCGTGAGCTGGGGCCCGACAATGTGCGGGTAAACTGCATCACGCCGGGTCTTATCCAGACGGACATCACCGCAGGCAAGCTGAGCGATGAGATGAAAACGTCCATTCTGGCGGGCATTCCGCTTAACCGCCTCGGAGACGCGCAGGATATTGCCCGCGCCGCGCTGTTCCTCGGCAGCGACCTCTCTTCTTACTCCACCGGTATCACGCTCGACGTGAACGGCGGGATGCTGATCCATTAAGGAGATACGACGATGACGGATACCACAGTTCAACAGGTTGCCGCCGCGGCCTGGCGCATTCGCCGCTACGCGCTGCGCATGGGCGAAGTGCAGGGGCAGGGCTACATCGGGCAGGCGCTGGGCTATGCCGATGTGCTGGCCACCGCGTTTACCCACGGAATGAACCTTAAGCCGGGCGAGCCGGAGTGGGAAGGGCGTGACCGTTTTCTGCTCTCCCACGGCCATTACGCCATTGCCTGTTATGCGGCCCTGATTGAAGCCGGGATCGTTCCTGAAGAGGAGCTGGAGACCTACGGTGCGGACGACAGCCGCCTGCCGATGTCCGGTATGGCAACCTACACGCCAGGTATGGAGATCTCTGGCGGTTCGCTGGGGCAGGGCTTAAGCATTGGCGTTGGCATGGCGCTGGGGCTGAAGCACAAGCAGAGCGCGGCATGGGTCGTTAACTCCATGTCGGACGGCGAGCTGGACGAAGGGTCAACCTGGGAAGCGGCGATGTCGGCGGCACATCACGGCCTGTCGAACCTGATCGTGCTGGTGGACATTAACCGCCAGCAGGCGGATGGCAACTCGCACGCGATCCTCGGCTTTGAGCCGCTGGAGGATAAATGGACCTCCTTCGGCTGGTACGTCCAGCGCGTGAACGGCAACGATGTTCCTGCGCTGGTGACGGCGTTTGATAATGCCAAACGCTACCCGGAAAACCAGCCGCGCGTCATTTTGTGCGACACGCTGATGGGCAAGGGCGTGCCGTTCCTCGAAAAGCGTGACAAGAACCATTTTATTCGCGTGGATGCTGACGAGTGGCAAAAGGCACTCGCCGTGCTGGATGCCAACAAACCTGAAGGAGTGCTGTAATGAGCCAGACCACGGAGAAAAAACCGCGTTTAACCACGTCGGCGATGATTGCCTCTATCGCGGAAGAGGGCCAGGAGACGCGCGCCGCACCGTTCGGTCACGCGCTGGTGAAGCTGGCGGAACAGCGACCGGAGATCGTCGGCATGACGGCGGATCTGTCGAAGTACACCGATCTACACATTTTTGCCCAGGCCTACCCGGAACGCTTCTTCCAGATGGGCATGGCCGAACAGCTGCTAATGGGGGCCGCGGGCGGCATGGCGAAAGAGGGCTTTATTCCTTTCGCCACAACCTATGCCGTCTTCGCTACCCGCCGCGCCTACGACTTTATCCATCAGGTGATTGCTGAAGAGCACCTGAACGTGAAGATCTGTGCGGCGCTGCCGGGGCTAACCACCGGTTACGGGCCGAGCCACCAGGCGACGGAAGATATTGCGATTATGCGCGGTATTCCGGGCATGACGATTATCGATCCCTGTGACGCAATCGACACGGAACAGGCGGTGCCGGCGATGGCAGCGCACGATGGCCCTGTCTATATGCGCCTGCTGCGCGGCAAGGTGCCGGTGGTGCTGGACCAGTACAACTACCAGTTTAAGATTGGCAAAGCTGCGCTGCTGGAAGAGGGGAGCGATGTCCTGATCGTCGCCTCAGGCCTGATGACCATGCGTGCGCTGGAGGCGGCGAAGCAGCTGCGTAAGGATAACGTCAGCGTGGCGGTGCTGCACTCGCCCACCATTAAGCCGCTGGACGAAGAGACGATCCTGGCGCAGGCCGCGAAGCCGGGACGGCTGGTCATCGTGGCGGAAAACCACAGCAGCGTAGGCGGGTTGTGCGAAGCCGTCGCGTCGCTGTTGATGCGCAACCGCGTGAACGTGGATTTCGATACCGTCGCGCTGCCGGACGCGTTCCTTGATGCGGGCGCGTTGCCCACCCTCCATGACCGCTACGGGATCTCAACCACAGCCATGGTGGAGAAAATCCGGCGCAGGCTGTGATTTATCAGACGGATACGTTGCCAACGGGCGAGGGGTGCTTTACCCTCGCCTCTGTTGCGATAAAGGAGTCCGTCATGGCACAAAACATCTACGACAATCCGGCGTTTTTTGAAGGCTACGCTCAGCTTCCACGTTCGGTGCACGGGCTGGACGGTGCGCCTGAGTGGCCTGCGCTCAAGGCAATGCTGCCTGATTTAACCGGCAAAGCGGTTATCGATCTCGGCTGCGGTTACGGCTGGTTCTGCCGCGCGGCGCGCGCGCTGGGCGCGTCTGACGTTACGGGCGTCGATATCTCAGAAAAAATGCTTGCCCGCGCGGCTGAACTGACGGATGACGCGGAGATTCACTATCAGCGTAGCGATCTGGAATCTCTTCAGCTTCGCGAAAACAGTCTCGATCTGGTCTACAGCTCGCTGGCGCTACACTACCTGCCGGAGCTGGACACGCTATTCGCCAACGTTCAGCGCGCGCTAAAACCGGGTGGCAGCCTGGTCTTCTCGATGGAGCACCCGATTTACACCTGCGCCACCCGTCAGGGCTGGCTGACCGACGACAGTGGCGAGCGGTTCTGGGGCGTGAACCATTATCAGGACGAAAGCCATCGCGTCAGCAACTGGCTGGCGGATGGAGTGATTAAATACCACCGCACGCTGGGCACCACGCTTAACGCGCTGATAAAGGCCGGGTTAACGATAAGTGAAGTCAATGAGTGGGGACCAACGCAGGCGCAGATTGACGCCTGGCCTGCATTGTCCGAAGAGGCGGAGCGCCCGATGCTGGTGCTGATTTCCGCCCGTAAGGCTCAGTAACCTACCTTGTATACCCGCCCGCTCTGCACCCCTTCCACGCTGCGGCGGTAGGCCTGGGCCACGGTCGCGGCGGGAACGCTTTCAAAGCCAGGGAAGAACCCGTCATACGCTTCGGCGGATTCCGTCAGTACCGTTGGGCTAATCAGGTTAATGCGGATCCCGCGCGGCAGTTCGCAAGCTGCGGCGCGGACAAACCCTTCCAGCGCCGCATTGACCGTGGTGGCATTTACGCCCTGCGCAATCGGCTCGTGCGCCACAATCCCGCTTATCAGCGTAATCGAGCCGCCTTCGTTCAGATAATGCTGGCCGGTCAGCGCCAGACGCACCTGCCCGAGCAGCTTGTCCTGCAGGCCCTGGTTGAAGTCACTGTCCTTCATGGTCGCGAGCGGGCCAAAGTAGAGACCACCGCTGGCGGAGACAATCGCATCCACCGGGCCGATTTTCTCAAACAGCGCCTGCACGCTCGCCTGCGAGGTGATATCCACCTGGTAGTCGCCCCGCGTGCGGCCCACGCGGATGACCTCGTGACGACGGCTTAACTCTTCGGTTACGGCACGACCGACCGTACCGCTGGCACCAATAATGACGATTTTCATATCCGACTCCTCATGTTGTGAGCCCTCATTCTTTAATAAATAAAAAGTCAGATAAACTGGGCTAAAGTTAGATGATTACTAACCAGGGGTTTGGAATATGGATAAACTTCGCGGCATGGAGACGTTTATCGCGGTGGTAGAGAGCGGCAGCTTCACCGGCGCGGCGGCGCGGCTGGAGATGTCGGCGGTGATGGTCGGGAAATATATTGCGCTGCTCGAATCTCAGCTCGGCACGCGGCTGCTGGAGCGCAATACCCGTCGCCAGAGCCTGACCGACGCCGGACGCGTTTATTTCGAAGAGGCCAGGCGCGTGCTGGAGCAGGTCTCGATTGCCGAAAGCGCGGTTGAACGGCTGCGCGCGACGCCCGCCGGCACCCTGCGCGTCACCGCCCCCACGTCGTTTGGCGGCTGCGCGATCGCCCCTCTGACAGCCACATTTTTGCAGCGCTACCCGGAAGTGCGTATCGAACTGGATCTCACCAACCGGATGGTCGATCTGGTGGAAGAGGGGGTCGATCTGGCCATTCGCATTGGCGATATCCGCAATGACGATCTGGTGGCGAAATATCTGTGTCCCTACAACATGGTGATCTGCGCCGCGCCGGATTATCTGGCGCGACACGGCACGCCGCAGACGCCCGCCGATCTGGTGGATCATCTGTGCCTGTCGCACACGGTGTGGACCGCGCGCAACGAGTGGCGGCTGCCGGGTGCGGAAGGGGAGGTGCGCTGGAAGCGGGATGCGATATTAAGATGCAACGACGGCTACGGCTTACGCATGGCGGCGCGAGCCGGGGCAGGGCTGCTGCTGCAACCGGAAGTGCTGGTGGCGGAAGAGCTGGCAAGCGGCAGGCTGGTGCGTGTGCTGGAGCCGTTCACGCCCGCGCCGAGGCCGGTGCATTTACTGTGGCGTCAGGATTTGCGTCCCCTCCCTAAGCTAACGGAATTTATTGCTCATATTCTGCTAAGATTGGGCACAATATAAAAAAAGAAGGTAATCAAAGAATGTCTGCAAACAAACTCGCCAGCAGCGCGCAGGACCTGCAATCATCTGCCATCCGTGAATTATTAAAACATAGCAAAATGGCGGGCGTGATTTCGCTGGGCGGCGGTATTCCCAATCCGGACCTGTTCGATCGCGAAGGGCTTAAAATTGCCGCCGATGCCGTGTTGTCACAGAATTTTGGCGAGGCGTTCCAGTATGGCCTGACGGAAGGCGTACCGGGGCTGCGCGAAGAAATTAAACGCATCTGCGAGGGGCGCGGCATCGCCTGTAAGGCCGATGACGTGGTCATTACTTCCGGCTCTCAACAATCTCTGGACGTGCTGGCGCGTGCGTTAATTAATCCGGGCGATACGGTTGTCGTTGAACGTCCTACCTATCTCGCCGCGCTGCAGGTCTTTGGCCTGGCACAGGCGAATTTTGAATCCGTCGGCACCGACGGCGACGGCATGAAGGTCGATGAACTTGAGGCGTTGGTGGCGAAGAAAACCATCAAGGCGGTTTATATCGTTCCAACCTTTGGTAACCCTGGCGGCGTAACGCTTTCCGAAGCGCGCCGTAAACAGCTGGTGGAATTATCAAAGCACTATGATTTCGTGATTATCGAAGACGATCCATACAGCGAAATTAACTACACCGACGACGTGTTCCGCCCGCTGATTGCCCATGCGAAAGATATCGGCAATGAGGATAACGTGGTGTACACCTCAACCTTCTCCAAAATCCTCGCGCCGGGCACCCGCGTGGGCTGGGTGCTGGTGCCGGAATGGCTGAAGCGCGCGGTGGTGAACCTCAAGCAAACCACCGATCTGCACACCAGCACGCTGTCCCAGCTGATGACCTACGAGTACCTGAAAACCGGGCGTCTGGCGAACCAGATTAAAATGATCCGCGAGGCCTATCGCCAGAAATACCAGACGTTTGCAACGGAACTGGAAGCCGAGCTGGGCGATGTGATGTCGTTCCACAAGCCGAAGGGCGGGATGTTCCTGTGGGCAAAAATGAACAACGGCATGAATACGACGAAATGGCTGGAAAAAACCTTAAGCAACGGCGTGGTGTTTGTACCGGGCGAGTTCTTCTACTGCAACGAACCGGACCAGACAACGCTGCGCATGTCATTCGTCACCCCAACGGATGAGCAGCTTAAAGAAGCGGTTCGACGCCTGAAGATCTCCCTGTAACAGAGCGCGCATAACGGCAGTTGCCGTTGTGCGCACAGGGTGAGCTTATTGTGTGGCGTGGGCGAGCGCGCGGTCTGAAGCATCGTCGCCGATCGTCTGCGTCACTTCATGGATACGACAGATTTTCCCCTCGCGCAGTGCGGCAAACATATACACCTCTAATTCCGCCTGGCGACCATCTGGATACGTCACCGTAGCCCAGTGCCGGTCTGCTAAAAGATTCTCGTGACAGGCCAGCTCTTCTACCCTGAATGCGATCGCGCGGATCTGCGAGCGGACGTGGTTCAGGTGCTGCACAAAACCCCGAAAATCAAGCGCGTGACCATCCGTGTACTGCTGGTAATCGGGCGTGAACACCTCTGCGGGATCTAATTCGCCTTTGAACAAGCGGCTTAACAGGCACGCCATTTTTTCGCGCTGTAGGATATTGTCAGGCTGGGCTATCAGGGTTGTGATGATGCTCATGTTGGCTCCTTGTGTAGTTGAGCCACCATTATCCTTGACAGTCGACGTCGCAGTTTCTGTAATACGTCGATGAATAACGATTTTCGGCCAGGATAAGATGATCGGTACAGAGACGCTCCGCCATCCCGGCGGTTACCGCACCGCGTGGCACAGCCATCCCACCGGACAGCTCTGGCGTATTGCAACGGGGCTGCTGGTGATTGAGACCCAACAGGGGCGTTCGGTTGTACCGGCAAACCATATTGGCTGGATCCCGCCGGGCCAGCAGCACGCCGCCTTTTCTGAAAGCGCGATAGAAGGCTGCGCTATCTATCTTGACCCTGCGTGCTGTGCAATGCTCCCCGATGCCCCCGCGCTGTTCGAGCCAGACGATCTCACTCATGCACTGTTTTCCCGCTTAAGCGTTGCAGAAAACGAGTACGATCCGCGAAAGCTCACCCTGCTGCTGGATGAGCTTGCCCTGACGCCTCAGGTGCGCTTTTATCTGCCCGTACCAACGGATCCGCGTCTGAAGAACGTGGTCAGCCACTTGCTGCAGTGTGTCGATGATAATCAAACGGTCAAGAGCCATGCCAGCCATGCCGGGATGAGCGTGCGTACGTTTAACCGTCGATTTAGCGCCCAGACGGGAATGAACTTCGTCAACTGGCGGCAGCTGGCGCGCGTCATGCAGGCAATGGAGTGGCTGGCGGCGGGGAAGCCGGTGGGATGGATTGCGCTGTCCTGCGGCTACAGCAGCGTCAGCGCATTTATTGAGGTTTTCAGAATGTGGACCGGTAAAACGCCTGGGCAGTGGGGGATTAAAGGTGGCGCTGTAGAGCCGGTTTGATTCAGGCCACATCCGGCTGGCCTGATTTCCTTTTTGCCATGATTTCTGCAATCGTTTTTATACGGCTCAACTCCTCCTGAGTCCGGGAATTGGTTTGCGCTTCCCAGACGTCGACGTTTAGCTGCAGGTTCAACCAGAATTCAATGGTGGTATCGAATGCCTTGGCCAGTCTGATTGCCATATCGGCCGTCAGTTTACGTTTATTATTAACGAGAGCACTGATGGTGTTACGGTGCACGTTAAGCATTTCCGCGAGATCGCTAATTTTCAGATTGAGCGGCTCAAGATATTCATACTGCAACACATCGCCCGGCGTGGTGGGTTTGCGTAGAGCCTGTTGAAGAGTCATAGGTAATGCCTCATTTGTATGGCGTGTACTTGTGCGGAGAGAGGTAGAGATCGTCTGCTTTGCCCTCTGACCACCTGAATACCAACCTGTATTGCCTGTTAACGCGAATCGCAGAGTACCCTGCAAGCGGGGGATTCAGCGATTCATACATATTGCCTGGCGGGGATCTCAGCTCCCGGTGCGAGGTGGCAGCGTTGATCATATCCAGCTTCCTCGCTAAGGCTGATTCAAGGCTTGAAGGGATCACATTGCTGGATTTCCCGTACAGAAAAAATTCCTTAAGCCATTGATCACGAAAATGATTAATCATAGCGCTTATGAGCTCCACTCCATGAAGCTATGTGGATAATAATGCACTCTTGCACAGTGCGCAAGTGCGTTTCGATTGGCGGCTATTTTACCCTGATGCAGGCTGAAGGAAAGCGTAAGGCGTCATTAAAAGCGGTTTCTTCGAGGCGGATTCCAGAAAAGGGGGATTGTGGTGTGGGTGCGGCATGATGCCCTCTCCCACAGGGCTGAAGAATCCCTCCAAATTAATGCGAGCAGCGAATCATCCCCTCGCCCTTTTGGGGAGAGGGTGAGGGGGAAGATCGTAGCCGCCGCCCAGCGAAGACTATCGCTCCCTCAGCGCCTCCTTCGCCCGGTTAAACGGCTTGATCAGATAATCCAGTACCGTTTTCTCTCCGGTCTTGATGTCCACTGTGGCAATCATCCCCGGCACGATCGAGAAATGCCTGCCCGCCTTATTCACCAGGTAATCCTGGCTGGTGCGGATAAACACGCGGTAGTAGAACACCTCCGGCTTGGCCTCGTCCTGGATAGTGTCCGGGGATATGGTCTCCACCACCCCGTGCAGCCCGCCGTAGATGGCGTAATCGTAGGCGGTGATCTTCACCAGCGCCTCCTGGTTCGGGTGGATAAAGGCGATATCGCGCGGCGAGAGGCGGGTTTCAATCAGCAGATGATCGTCCACCGGCACAATCTCCATCAGTTCGCCGTTGGGCGGGATCACGCCGCCGATGGTGGTGACTTTGATATTTTTCACGATCCCGCGCACCGGGGATTTTACCGTCAGGCGGGTGACGGAATCCTCGCGGCCTTTGAGGATCGCCGAGACCATATCCACCTCGGCGTTGGCCTTGGATAACGCCTCGCGCGCCTGAACGTAATACTGGGAACGCACGTCGGTGAGCTTCAGCTCCAGGTCGCTTTTCTGTCGCTGCAGGCGGAGCACTTCCACGTGGCTGGCGGCACCGGTTTTTACCAGCCGCTGGGTGATCGCCAGCTCTTTGTTTGCGAGATCTAATGCTGAACGCAGTTCACGCTGCGTGTCCTCCAGCTGCGCGCGGCGCGAATTGTAGAGCCGCGTTTCGGCGGCGGTCAGTTCGGTCCATTTCTCCAGCGAAGGCGGGAACTTCAGCGGCAGATCGTTCACCTCGGCGTACAGACGGGCGCTGGAGGCAAGCGACGCGCGGTAGCGCGCTGCGCTTTCGCCGACGTTAGATTCCGAGCGGGTAGGATCCAGCCGCGCCAGCACCTGTCCGGCCTGCACCTGATCGCCTTCGTGTACGTTCAGCTCGGTGAGGATCCCCCCATCCAGCGACTGCAACACCTGCTCGCGCGAGCTGGGGATCACTTTTCCGGTTCCCGTTGAGACTTCATCCAGCATCCCAAACCACGCCCAGACGCCCAGCGCCACAAACATCAGCAGCGAAAAGATCACAATCCGCCGCGCGCCGGTATAGCCGCTTTCGGAGTCGAGCGCATTATCCAGATCGTCCATCGCGGCCACGTCACGCTGACTGATTTTCATTTTTCCACTCCCGTCCGGTTGCTGCCTGCTGCTGTTGCTGCATGCGGCTGTTGTTCAGCGCCTGCGCTTTTGGCGCGTCCATGACCAGCATCCCATCTTTCAGCACGACCACGCGCTCCACCAGCTCCAGCACCGGCACGCGGTGGGTGGCGACAACCAGCGTCCGGTTGCCGAGCCACGCCCCCAGGCGCTGGATAAATTCCCGCTCGGTGTGCTCGTCAAGGGAAGCGGTCGGCTCATCCATCAGCACGATATTCGGATCGCGCAGCAACATCCGCGCCAGCAGAATCGACTGCCGCTGCCCGCCGGACAATCCCACGCCGTTCTCCATAATCGGGTAGTCCAGCCCCTTCGGCAGCTTCTGCACAAAGCTGGCTGCGCCGCACATCTCCAGCACCTCGAAAATCTCTTCGTCGGTGGCGCGCGGCATGCCGAGGGTGATGTTTTCGCGCAGGGTGCCGTAAAACAGCCGCGCGTTCTGGGTCATAAAGCCGACGTTTCGCCGCACGTCGGCCACGTCCAGATGCGGCAGGCTGAGGTTGTCGAGCCGCAACTCGCCGGCCGCCAGATCCATGCCGCCCGCCATCGCCTGCAGGAGAGTGGATTTGCCCGCGCCGTTACGCCCGAGGATCGCCACTTTCTCGCCCGGCCTGATCTCCAGACGGTTAATGCGCAGCGCCATGCGCGGATCTTCCGGCTGATAGCGGAACTGCGCCTGCTCGAAAAGATAGTGTCCGCGCAGCACGTCCTGGCGGATCGGCGTCTCTTCACGCTGATTTTCAGTAGGAAGCTGCATAATGCTGTCCAGCCCCTCTTTGGCGGCCTTAACCTGCTGCCAGCGGGCGAGCACGCCGCACAGCGTCGCCATCGGGGCGATCATCCGCGAGGCCAGCATTGAGGCGGCTACCACCGAGCCGGTGGTTAGCGTGCCTTCAATCACCATCGGCGCGCCAACCACGATCACGGCGGCGTAAACCAGGCTCTGGACGGTCATCCCCCAGCTGATCAGGTTCTGGGTCAGCTCGCGGGTGCGCAGGCCGGATTCCGCGGTGATCTGGATATAGCTGTTCCACTGCTGCAAAAAGCGGTTCTCCGCCTGCATCAGCTTGATGTCCTCCAGCCCCTGCACGCTCTCCACCAGCACCGCGTTGCGCAGGGTGGATTCATGCGCCGACTGCTTCGCCAGCTCGGCCAGCTTCTTTTGCAGCAGCAGGCCCGGCAGGACCATGATTACCGCCGCTACCGGGGCGATCCACGCCAGCTGCGGCGCGATGATCGCCAGCACCACCACAAACAGGAAGAAGAAGGGCAGATCGACAATCGTCGAGATGGTGGAGGAGGTGACCATCTCGCGGATCTGCTCCAGCTCGCGCAACTGGGAGATAAAGCTGCCGGTGGAGCGCGGAATGGCGCTGTGGCGCAGCCGCAGCGCGTGGCCGAACACGCGATCAGAGACGCGCAGATCCGAGCGTTTGCCCAGCAGATCCATAATGTGCCCGCGCGCAACGCGCAGCACAAAGCCAAACAGGGTGGCGATCAGCACCCCGATGGTCAGCACGTAGAGCGTCGGGTAGGACTGGGCGGGGATCACCCGGTCATACACCTGCATGGAAAAGACAATGCCGGAGAGGGAGAGCACGTTGATAAACAGCGCCGCCAGCATCACCCAGCTGTAGGGGCGCAGGTCGCGCATCACCAGCCGGTAGAGCCAGTCCGGACGGTACTTTGAGATGTAGGCGTCCACGCGGCTGTCTTTCAGCGCGGCCAGCGGACGCAGGGCGATAACGTGGCGGATGGCGGGCAGCATTGCGCTCATCGACAGGCGGTTGGTGTATGTCTTGTCGTCGAAAAAGCTGACCTCGAGCGTATCTTCTCCGTCGAAATTCTCGATCACGCCGATTTTTCCGTCGTTCAGCGCCACCACCACCGGCAGACGCCAGCTGTTGATCGACTGCTGATCGGCCGTCAGCAGCTGGAACGTCAGCCCGGCTTCACGGGCAAGTTGAGTCAGCGCGGGCACCATCGGTTTGCCTTTCAGCCACGGCGCGCCCGCGACGAGCGAGCCTGGCGAACAGGCAACGCGGTAGCGCGTGGCGACAAAGCCAAACGCCTGAGCCCACTGCTCCAGCGCCTCATCCGTCATCGTTTCCCCCTGCGGGATGTCGCGTTGCTTCATGGCTGGATCTCCACGGTCTGGATGGTGCGGTTATCAAGATCGAACGCATGACGCAATTGCCCGGTGTTATAGAGGCAGTTGAGCTGCAGCTGATGCAGCTGACCGAGGGTCTGCTGCTGGGTAAAGCGCGCCTGATAGACCTCCTGCTCGGCGTTGAGCACGTCCAGCAGCGGGCGCGAGCCGAGATCGAGATACTGCTGCTGGTAGAGCTCGCGGGTGCGGGCGCTGAGCGCCTCCTGGCGGCCCTGAATTTGCAGCGTGCTTTGCAGGCTCATGACCTGGCTGCGGGCCTCCAGCAGCTTCTGGCGGACATCGAGGCGCGTGCGCTGAATGGTCGACTGCGCCGCTTCCACCGCGTGACCGGCGGCGTTGCGTCGGGCGGTGAGTCCGCCGCCCTGATAGAGCGGCATCTGGACTTTCACCCAGGCGGAATATTGGGTGCGGTCCCGCGTTTCGTTACCCGCGTAGCGATCGTTCAGGTAGTGACGGACTTCCGGCTCCAGCGAGACGGTTGGCGTCATCTGCGCGTCGGCGTAGTCAAGGTTAGCCTGAGCGACGTTCGCCTGTGCCCAGGCGGCGAGGACCGCAGGCACCAGACGATCGTCCGGCTCGGCGATATCGCAACTGCGGGCCAGCTTCTGCGGAAAGTCATTGCTGATATCGTTCAGGCTGTTCCAGCCGAGAAAGCTCATCAGCGTGGCGCGGGCGCTGTCGAGGCTGGCCTGATACTGCATCAGCTGGGCGCGTGCCCCTTCAATGCGCGCGTCGGTCTGCACCACGTCAGACAGGGAAGTGGCCCCTTCGTCGTTACGCTGGCGGGTCAGGGTGCCTATTGATGAGAGGGCGTCAAGCTGCTCTTTGGCGGTGTCGACCATCTGCTGCCAGGTTTGCACCTGCACCATGGCGATAGCGGTATCGTGGGCGATGGTGTCGATACTGACCAGCACGTTGGCCTGCTGCTGGGCGACCCCGGCGTTTTCGGCCCGCACCTGGCTTGCCACTTTGCCGAAGTCGTAGAGCATCTGTGAAAGAGAGAGCACCAGCGACGGCGTAAAGCCGTTCTGGTCGCCGTCGTGGGAATACCCGTTGTCCATGCCGGCGTTGATTTGCGGATAGTATTTCGATTTGGCGACGTCGACCTCTTCGTTCTGTTCGTAGAGTTTGCCCACGGCTTCAGCGATCGCCGGGTGCCAGGTGACGGCGCGATTAACGGCCTCGCCAAGCTGTAGTGAACCGGGAGCGGCTTTGCCTGCCACCGGGGCGACGCGGCCATTCAGTGAGGGGAGTTCCTGCGTTTCGCGGAGCTGTCCGGTATTGATGGTTGCCGCCGGGTTTGCCGCGATGGCGGGTACAGATATCAGGCAGCACGAGAGCCACCAGTAAGGCATCTTTATTCCCATGTCTTGTCCCTAATAAAAAAGTACAGCTTTATTATTTATGCCCGGGCGCTATGCGCCCGGGTCATGTCCTGCAGGTGTTATCAGGTAATGATGTGTTGCTGGTTCACAAGCTCGTCGTACGTGGTCTGCACGTTATCAAGCGTAACGAGTGCAGTATTAGTGTAGGTGCTCCCTGCGCCGTCACGGTCGATGGAGATCACAGTGTTGCTACCGCTTTGCGTGACATTGATATAATTCCCCAGCGAGGCGGTATTACCGTCCCAGCCCACCAGCAGATCGCCAATGTCGATCTTGTCTCCCTGCGCCAGGGAGAAGTTCGTCCAGTGGTCGCCGCCGGCGCTGGTGATGTTGCCCCCCGTCGCGTTGCCCGCCGTGCTGTTCAGCACCTGATAAATCAGCGTGTCGCCGTAGGCCGTACCGCTAATCACATCGTTATGCTCCGAACTGATAAATTTCGGCGCCATGTTGATGGTCAGCGACGCGGTGTCCGTGGTGCCGTTGGCATCGGTCAGGGTGTAGTTAAAGACCTCCTTCGTGGTAATGGTAGAGAGCGATATCCCCGGGTTGAGCGTATAGGTGTAACTGCCGTCTGCGGCAATCGCCAGCGTGCCGTAGTGACCCGTGATGCTCGACTGCGTGCTGCCGGTGTAGGGATCCAGCGTAGTGGTAACGCCGTCGTAGCCGGTAATGCTCACGCGGGTATCCACCGAGTGCAGCTGATCCATCGTCCCTGCGGAACCGGTGCCGTCGAAAATGTTGCCGTCAACGGTGTGGGTGCCCGTAGCGTCGAACTGCGACAGCGAGTAGCTTGTGCCGGTGACGTTTGGGGTGATGGTGATATTTCCTACTCCCAGCGGCCCCATTCTGCCGGTATAGCTCAGGGTGTAGGTCCCCGCCTCCAGGTCGAGACCCGTCAGGTTGACCGTTGCCGTGCCGCCCAGCAGCAGCCCGCCGTTGAACGAGCCGGTTCTGACGGTGGTGGCGCCGTTGGTCAGCGTCCAGTCAACCGTCAACCCTGTAAGCGTCAGCAACGAGGCGACGTTAAACGACAGCACCACGTTGTGCAGCGCGGTATTGGCATCCACCACGAAGGTGCCGGAGCCGGAGCCCTGGGTTGAAGTGAGCAGCGCGGCGTTCCAGCTCGCCGACCCGACGGTTGTATCCGAGTACGCGGCGGTGTGGTGTACCGACGTCACGTCCATCGCGGTGCTGACATCATTCACCGCATCCATCGGCTGCGCGGTTGGGGTGATGTTGAGCGAAGCCGTGTCCTTCGTGCCGTCCGGCGCGGTAATGGTGTAGACGAAGGTATCCGGGGTGCTGATGTGGTCAACGCCGACGCCGCTATTCAGGGTGTAGGTGTACTCCCCGGCCGCGTTGATGCTCAGCGTACCGTACTCGCCGGTAATGTTTGTCAGACCGCTGCTGTTCACCGCTACGCCGTTAACCTCCGTCACCAGCGTGCCGACTGGCGCAATATCATCCGACAGAACGTCCCCGGTAGTGCTCGCGCTGACGCTCGCCACGCTGTAGACATGATCCTGCAGCACGTCCAGCGTGTAGGCCGTCAGGGCGGTGATCCCCGCAGCCGTATTCAGCAGGAACAGGTACTCACCGGCCGGCAGCTGCAGCGTCAGCTGAGGCGAGGTGCCGCCCAACAGCGGCGCGCGCAGCCAGCCTGGTTCAACGCGCATCTGCTCGAAGGTCTGGGTCGCGTTGTTGAACTTGTAGACGTACAGATCAAACACCGACGCCAGCGCCACGCCGCCCACGGAGGCCTGGATGGTCATGGTGCGGGTAGTGCCTTCCTCCACGTTATAGATGATGGGATTGGTCATATCGTCCAGCAGGTTCAGCCCCAGCGTGTTGCCGAGATTGATTCCCACCAGGGTAAAGCCGCCCTGGGACGACGTACCGTTGTCAATCGCGTTGACGGTGGTATCGAAGGTCAGCGAGTTCGTATCGTCAACCGCGACAATACCGCTGGTGGCGGTACCGGTGCCCAGCGACAGCACCAGATTCGCCGACGCGCTGACGCCGTTATGCGTGATGGTGTAGCTGAAGCTCTCCGTCCGGCCAATCACCGATGCGCTGGTGTTGGTCAGATCGTAGGTGTAACTGCCGTCGCGGTTAATGGTCAGCGTACCGTACTGACCCTGGATCACCGTGCCGTCGGCAGTGACGCTGGTGGTGACACCCTGGGCGTTAGTGACGGCCGTGACCGTTGCCCCTGCCGGAGCGTTGTCGCTGCCTGCGGTTGGGTCAACGTCGGTGATCACGTTACCGCCGAGGCTGGTGTCGCCCGTAACGGTGCCCGGCCCGGTCTCTTTCACCGCCACGTCGAGGCTGGTGTAGGAGCCGGTTGCCAGCAGGTTGGTGTTATAGCTCAGCACGCGGTAGTTGCCGTCCGCCAGCCCGGTCAGGTTCAACGACACGCCGGTTGCGCCGAGGGTCAGCAGGTCGGCAAACTGCGGCTGTCCGGTATCGACTACGGTAGTCCAGGTGTTGTTAACGGTGTCAAAGCGCTGAACCACCAGCTCAAGGGTGTTGAGCAGAGAGAGCACCGCGCCCGTGGCGTTGGCGTTCACGACGATATCCGCGCTGCCGCCGCTGCCCACGGTGAAATTGACCTGAGCGGTGTCATTACCGAGCAGCGTCAGGACGTTGCCCACGGCACCGACCAGCAGGAAGCCGTAGTCGCTGTACTGGCTGTTGGTGACGGTGGCCGTGGTGCTGAGATCCAGCTCTTCGACATTATTGCTGGCGGAGAGCGGCACCACTGGCGCAAGCGCCGAGCCGGGCTGCGAGATATTGCCCGCCGCGTCGGTGGCGGTGATTTGCAGCGTCTGGCCTTCAGTCTGTTTGTTTACGAAGGTGTAGCTGTACGTGCCGTTGCTGCCCGCTGTGGTCGTGACCGTCGAGCCGTCCGTGAGTCGGATGGTGACGGTACTGCCTGCTTCAGCATTCCCGGTTAATACGCTACCGTCGGCGTTGAAGGTTCCGGTTGGGGCCGTTGGCGCGGTCAGATCGACGATAATCGTCGTCACGGCCGATGCCGGGCTGGTGTTGCCTGCGGCATCGGTGGCCGTGGCGGTGAAGTTGTGGGTGCCCTGCGTCAGCGTGGTGGTTTCCGGCAGCGTCCAGTTGCCATTGCCGTCGGCGGTGACGGTGCCCACCAGCGTGATGCCATCGTAGATCCGTACCGTTGCATTCGCTTCGGCGGTCCCGCTCAGCGCCGGACGCGTGTCGTTGGTCGGGTTGGTACCGGTTACCGGACCGATGACGCTACCGACATCATCAATTACCGAGCTGATGACCGGCGCTGCCGGGGCAAGGGTATCGACGTTAATCGTGTACCCGGCGGTTGGCGCGCTGGCATTGCCCGTCGCATCGGTGGCGGTAAAGGTCAACGTGTGCGGGCCGTTGCCCAGCGCCGGAGAAGGCGTATAGCTCCACGCCCCGCCGGTGGCGATCACGCTGCCGATCTGCACGCCGTTATCGAAGATTTTCACCGTAGAACCCGCTTCCGCCGTACCGCTGAGGGTTGGCTGCTCGTCGTTGGTTATTCCTCCGTTCGCGACTGGCGTTGCCGCATTGCCGACGTCATCCAGAATGCTGGTGAGCACCGGCAGCGCTGGCGGTGCGGTGTCAATCGTCAGACTGAAGCTTGCGGACGACGCGCTGGTGTTGCCTGCGGCATCCGTAGCCTGCGCGGTGAAGCTGTGCGCCCCCTCTGTCAGCGTGGTATTGAGTAAGATACTCCAGCTGCCGCTGCCGTCTGCGGTACCCGTCCCGACCAGCGTGGTTCCCTCATAGATATTCACGGTGGCAAACGGTTCGCTGGTTCCGACCAGCTGCGGTACGGTGTCGTCGGTCGTCTGCCCGGACGTGATTGGCCCGGTAATGCTCCCCACATCGTCAATCGCCTGGCTGATAACCGGCGCGGTGGGTGCCGTGCTATCGACAACCAGCGTAAAGCCTGGCGAGGCGGGGCTGATGTTCCCTGCGGCATCGGTGACCGTGGCGGTCCAGGTGTGGCTGCCAGCCGCCAGTGGCGTGGACGGCGTAAAGCTCCATGCACCGGTACCGTCAGCCAGCGCGGTGCCGACAGGCTGCCCGTTTTCATAGATGGTGACCGTGGCGTTGGCCGTCGCGGTGCCGCTCAGCGTTGGCGTGGTGTCGTCGGTGCTTTGCCCGGAAGTGAGCGGGGTTTGAATACTGCCCACGTTATCTGCCGCGGCTGAAATGACCGGCGCAGACGGCACGCCCGTATCCACCGTCAGGTTAAACGGTGCCGTTGCAGTACCCACGTTGCCCGCCGCGTCGGTGGCGTTGAAGGTAATGGCATGCGGTCCGTCGATCAGATCGGTACCCGGCGTGAAGGTCCAGCTGCCCTGGGCATTGACCACGGCGGTGCCAATTTCGTTGCCATCAACAATCACGTGCACCGTAGAACCCACGTCGCCCGTACCGTTGAAGGTCGGACGCGCGTCGTTAGTGCTGTTACCCGACGTGAGCGTCCCCGTGATCGGTGCGACATCGTCAATCACGCTGGTCACCACCGGCACGCCGGGGCCTGCGGTATCGACGGTGAAGGCGAAGACCGACGAGTTCGCCGAGGCGTTGCCCGCGGCATCCGTTGCGTACGCGCGCAGGGAGTAGCTGCCGTCGTCCAGCGGTGTGGTCGGGGTGAAGGACCAGTTACCGTTTACGTCGACGGTCGTCGTACCCAACTGCGTACCGTTATTCATGATGTAGATGGTGCTGCCTGCCTGTCCGGTGCCGCTAATCGTTGGGGTGTTGTCGTTGGTCGCCTGCCCGCTGGTGAGGTTGCCCGTAACGCCGCCAGGGACGTTATCACTTACCGTATCCAGCGTTGGAACCGTCGGCGCCGTGAGGTCAACCACCACGCTCCACGGGGCGGAGACCAGGCTCAGGTTACCCTGCGGATCGGTTGCCTGAACCGTGAACGCGTGTGGCCCTTCGACAAGCGCGGTCTCTGGCGTAAAGCTCCACGCGCCGGTGCCATCAGCCGTAACCACGGCAATCTGGGTTGCGCCATCGAAAATGGTTACGATGCTGTTTGCGTCCGCTGTCCCCGAAAGGGTTGGCGTGGCGTCGTTCGTTTCGCTGCCGCTCGCTACCGGGGTGGCGGTATTGCCCACATTATCCGTTACGTTGGTGATGACCGGCGTGGTGGAAATGGAATCTACCACGATGGTGAAGTCCGCCGAAGGACCGCTCTGATTTCCCGCCGGATCGGTCTCGCGGATGGTCAGAACATTACTGCCTTCTGGCAGGGCGGGCGTGGTGTAGCTCCAGGTGCCGGTATTACCAACCACCACGCTGTCCAGCAGCACGCCGTTGTTGTAGATGGAGATGGTATCACCCACCGCGCCGGTGCCGGTGAGGGTCGGCTGGCTGTCGTTGGTGGTCTGGCCGCTGGTCAGCGGACCGGTGACAGGACCCACGTCGTCAATGACCGAGCCAATGGTTGGCGTGCCCGGCGCGGTCAGATCGACGGTTACGCTGGCCGCCGGAGAGCGGCCGCTGGTGGCACCGTTGAGGGTCGCAGTCACCTCAAAGGTGTGCAGCCCCTCGCCAAGCGCGGCCGGCGTATAGCTCCAGTTGCCGCTGCCGTCGGCGGTCACCGTTGTTAATGGCGTCGTGCTACCGTCCTGATAGATAGTTATCACGCTGCCCGCTTCGGCCGTACCGGTAAGCGTTGGCGTGGTGTCGTTGGTGGTTTTGCCTTTCACATCGCCGGTGACCGGGTCCACGTCATCGACGATGGCCGTAATAATGGGAACCTGCGGCAGCTCAAGCGGCGAGTCGGTGACGATAAAAGGCACGTCAGCGCTGGCATTTCCTGCTGCGTCCGTGGCGGTCACGGTCAGCGTGGTTGGATCCAGCTGCGCCGGGCTTAGCGCAATGGAGAAGCTGCCGTCGCTGCCGACAACGCCGGTACCAATGACCGTGCCACCGCTGTCTTTCACGGTAATGGTGCTTCCCTCTTCGCCGGTACCGGTCAGCGGTGTCCCTTCATCAGCCAGGAGCATGTTGCCCGGATCGGCCGGGGCGACGGTATCGACCGTCACGCTCAGCGGTGCTGAACTGCCAGAGAGGTTACCCGCCGGATCGCTGGAAGAGACGGTGAAGGTATATGTAGCATCCGGCAGCGTCGCGTCGGCAGTCCAGCTCCAGGTGCCATCCGGCTGCACCGTTACCGTCACGGCAGATGGCGTGCCGTTTACGGAAACGATCACGGTAGTTCCCGGCTCACCGGTCCCGGTAAGGGTTGGCGTGCCGTCCTGCGTATACAGCTGGTTGTTGGACAGCTGGCTATCAGCAACGGTGCTAATGACGGGGATTTCCGGCGCAAGGGTATCGAGCGTGACGGAAACGACCGGGCTCGGCGCGCTGACGTTACCTGCGGCATCGACTCCCGCAACGGTGATGTTCAGCAGGCCGTCCTGCTGTGGTGGCAGGACAAAGCTCCATTCTCCGTTAACGACATCGACACGTCCTACCTCAACGCCGTTGTTGTAAACGATGACCGTGTCGCCAGTCGTGCCGGTACCTCCGACGGTTGGCGTCGCATCGGTGATTAAGCCCCCATTCGGCTGGCCCCCGACGGCGTCAAACACCGGGACATCCGGTGCTACGGTATCCACGGTAATCGTAATCGCTGGCGACGGGTCAGAGACGTTGCCCGCCTCATCGGTGGCGGTGGCGGTATAGACGTGGCTGCCTTCCCCAATATTACTGTCAGGACGCCAGCTCCAGTTGCCGTTACTGTCTACCGTCACGGTGCCCACGATGGTCGGTGTGCCGTTAACGGTATCAGTGATGTTGATAACGTCATTCGCCGTACCGGTGCCGCTCAGGACCGGGCGCGGATCGTTAGTGGTTCCGCCATCGGGAACGGGGCCGGTTATCTGGCTGACGCTGTCGGTGATCACCGGTGCTGCTGGTGCTGTTGGCGCATCGGTATCAATGGTGATGGTGACCGGCTGGGACGGGGCGCTTTCGTTGCCCGTGCCGTCCATATTGGTGACGGTCAGGGTAATGTCATAGGTGCCGTTAGGCAGCGGGGTAGCTGGCGTCCAGGTCCAGTTGCCGGTGCCGTCCACGAGCACATCATCAAGCTTGACCCCACCGTTGTAGATGGTCACGGTATCGCCCGGATTGCCGGTGCCGCTCAGGGTCGGCGTGGTGTCGCGGGTGGTTTCTCCCGGGTTCAGCGGCGTTTCTGTACCGTCAGGATTGACGGTGATTGCCGGGATATCCGGCGTGGCTGGCGGAACGGTATCTACCGTCAGTTCAAACGGCGTTGAGATGGTGGTATTGCCCGCGGCATCCGTGGCATGCACCGTCAGCGTATGCGGGCCGTCGGTGAGCGGGATAACGGGGGTAAAGCTCCAGCCGCCGCTGCCGTCGAGGGTCGCGGTGCCGAGCAGGGTGGTTCCGTCATAGACGGTAATCACCGCATCTGCCGGCGCGGTGCCGCTCAGGGTCGGCGTGGTGTCGTCGGTGGTGTCGCCGCTGGTAAGCGGCCCGTTAACGCCGCCCACGTCATCGGTTACGGTGGCGATGGTGGCCGCCGCTGGCGGCGTGGTATCGACGGTCAGGGTAAAGCCGCCTGACGGCTGGCTGGTATTACCCGCTCCATCGGTGGTGACAGCGGTAAAGGTATAGGTGCCGTTAACAAGCGGTGTGGTTGGGGTATAGGTCCACGTGCCGCTGCTGTCGATCACAATGGTAGTGAGATCGACGCCATCCTGGCGGATGGTGACGATTGAGCCCGGCTCCGCGGTGCCGTTGAGCGTCGGCGTGGGGTCATTGGTGCTGTCGCCAGAGTTGAGCGCGCCGAGGCGCTCTGGCACGTCATCCACCACCTGGGTAATGACCGGCGCATCCGGGGCAACGCTGTCAATGATGATGCCCCAGCTGTTGGAAACGTCGCTAATGTTGCCCGCCGCGTCAGCTGCGACGGCGGTCAGGGTATGTTGACCCTCAGCGATCGGGGTGTCCGGAGTAAAGCTCCACGCGCCGAGGCCATCGGCGACGGTGGTTCCAATATCAACCCCATCCACGCGGATGGTGACCGTGGCGTTGGCCGCGGCGGTACCGCTGAGCGTCGGGGTTGAATCATTGGTGGTTTCATTGAGGTCGAGCGAGCCGGTACGTTCAGGCACATCGTCAACGACCTGCGTAATCACCGGGGCGGCTGGCGCCGTCCCGTCGACGATAATGGTCCACGCGTTCGATTGTCCGCTCGGGTTACCGGCGGCATCCGTTGCCGTTGCCGTCAGCACGTACGTACCATCGGCCAGAGGTGAGGGCGGCGTAAAGTTCCACAGGCCGGATGAGGGGACGACCACCGTGCCGATGATATCGCTGCCGTTGAAAATCGTGATGGTCGAACCGGGTTCGCCCGTGCCGTTCAGGGTCGGTGCCCGGTCGTTGGTCAGCCCATTCTGGTCCACGGGACCGGTTGTGTTCAGCACGTCGTCAATCACCGACACGATAACCGGGGCCTGCGGTGGGGTGATATCCGGCGCTGCTGCGGAGGTTGCTGGCCCCGTGTTGCCCGCAGCGTCGGTGGCGTCTGCGGTCAGGATTTCGCCGTTGAGCTTAGGCGGGGTCAGCGTCAGGCTAAAGTTGCCCTCGCTGTCGGCCACCGGGGTGCCAAGGATAGCGTCGCCTTCACGGATGGTTACCGTGCTGCCAGGCTCCGCGGTGCCGGTGATGGTGCCGCCATCATTCGATACGACGAGGTCGCCGGGGGCCAGCGGCGGCGTGGTGTCCACGGTGAAGATGATCGGCTCTGAGGCCGCACTCTGGTTTCCGGCTGCATCGGTTTCAACGACGGTTATCGTGTGCGTTCCGTCCGCGAGCGGGCCGTCTGGCGTGACGCTCCAGGTGCCGTTCGGCAGCACCGTTGTGGTTCCAACCGCGACGCCGTTATCGTAGATAGTGATTGTGCCACCGGGCTCGCCCGTTCCTGCCAGGATCGGCTTTGACGCATCGGTAGGCGTGCCTGCGGTTATGGTCCCTCTGATCGCACCCGTGTCGTCGGTCAGCACAATCGCGGTTGGCGCGGTCGGCGGGGTAAGATCCACGGTGAGGGTAAATATCGGTGAGGCCGGTCCGAGGTTGCCGGCGGCGTCGGTTGCCCGCACGGTAATCTGGTGGGTGCTTTCAGTCAGATCGGTTGACGGGGTAAATGTCCAGGTGCCGTTGCTGGCGACGAGCGCCGTGCCAATGGCGACTCCGCCGTCATAGATGGTTACGGTGGAGCCCGCCTCCGCGGTGCCGCTGAGCTGCGGGCGTGGATCGTTGGTGCTGCCGCCGTTTGTGACCGACCCCGTTTGAGGATCAATATCGTCCGTCACGCTGCCGATCGTTGGGGCATCGGGTGCGGTGAGATCCGGCGCCGTAATCGTTGTGCCCTGGCTGGTATTCCCGGCCGCATCCGTTGCGGTGGCGGTCACCTGTTCGCCGTTGGTCAGCGGAGTACCGAGAGACACGGTAAAGTTGCCGTCACTGCCGGTTTTTCCGGTGCCAAGGACGTTGCCGTTCGCGTCTTTCAGCGTGATGGTACTACCGGGCTCGGCGGTACCGGTGACGCTTTTACCGTCCGACGAGAACTGAAGGCTGGAGGGTGCATTCGGCGGTGTTGTATCCGGGTTGGTGGGATCGACTGGCGTACTGGGGTTAGGGTTAGGATTGTTGTTATTCCCATCATCGTCATCCCCGCCGCCGCCGCTGGAGCTTGCCACCGCCGCGATGGCGCCAGCCGCGACAATGCCGCCCAGCGCCCACGGCCAGATGGCGGCACCACCTGCATCACTCCCGGATGCGGCCAGCAAGGCGTCCGTGGACGCGATGGATTCGTACGTGGCGGCCCCGGTGGGATCTTCAATCCACCATAACGCACCGTCACTCTCCTGGAGCACCAGCTGGCTCACGCCCTGCGCGTCGGTGACATAGAAATTTTTAAGGGTGATCACTTCCCCTGAGTGCAGTGTCACCACCAGATCGTTACCACTTCGCGCGAAGTGGGAGACATCGGCTCGCTCTACATGAAGCTCAACGATAGAGGAATGGCTCAGCGTAACCTGTGTGCCTTCCGTAGTCGTTTCCACGCCAGTGAGTTTTGATATAACAGAGATTTGGCTCATTTAGGTATTACTCCAGCAGAGTTATCGTGAACGACGAGCAAGACGAGCCATCTCTGGAGAAGGTAAAGGGCGCCCCCGGCGGAGTTACTGTTTTTTAAACAGCACTCACCGTCTTTTTTAGAGCGAACGATGCCCGCCAGGATTCAGAGTGGCAACATCAGAGCGAATGTAATTACTTACGAGACAGAATGTTTGTTATGCGTATTTTGTGCCTTATAAAACCCTGTAATTAATAGAGGATTTGGTTTTGAGAATATAAAAATGATATAGCCAGAAAACGGTGAATGTGCAAATTAAGCTTTCGTAAATAAAGAGGTAGGTCGTAAAGAGGTCATTAATTTATTGATGGGGTTTATGTATTTGTTTTATTAATATATTGTTTTTGTTGGATTTTTTATGACTGCAGTATACTTTTTTATTTATGTTTTAGATGTGGTTTAATAATTGGTAGTGTCGTTTTTGAATGCAATTAAAAATGTTATTATTTAAAGCTGCTTAATCATGGTTTAAGTTAGGGTAACATTCTTGATGTAGGATATATTATATTAATAGGGATTTAAAATATATTCTTATGTGGTGTTGGAATTATGCTACTGCGAGCAGGAAATATAATAACCTGCTGTATTTTCAATACGGTCATTCATTAACCTGATACTGAGGGCGAAAAAAAATGACCGCAGGGATGGGCATCCGGACATTTGCATCAATCCTATCTGTCGTCATAAGGCGGCGAACAAAAAGGGGCAGATATACACGACGTATCGCTTTTATTCGAAGCAATAAAAAAGGCCGCTAACGCGGCCCTGAGGTGAGTATGTCGGTTATTCAGTGACTTTCTTTTCCAGCTCGCTGGCACCTTCTTTGGTTTTGTTCCAGCCTTTTTCTGCGCCTTCTTTAGTGGCATCCCACCCCTTCTCGGTGCCTTCTTTGGTTTTATGCCAGGCTTTCTGGGAATCTTCGCTGACTTTGCTGCCAAAGCTTTCGCTTTTACCTTCCGCAGCATGCTGCTGTTTCAGCTTCAGCTCTTCGCCTTTGTTCTGCTCTTCGTGCAGTTTTTGCTTCGCTTCGTTGGCGTTTGCGTTCGCCGCAGCGACGGTATCGTCAGTTGCATGTGTGGTCGCAGCAAATACTGGGGAAGCCAGCAGAACGGCAGATAATGCGATAATTGTTTTTTTCATAATATCCTCATTTAACGTTATCGGTTATGAGCGTGATTCAGCATGGCACAGACGAAGCGGGGTGGCTTTAGGAAAAAACTGTAATGAGATCAAAGTACCCAGGTAAGCGCCTCCTTGCTTGAGGATCACCCGAAGGATAAAAAACCTATTTCTATGAGGGCTGCAAGGGTCAGCAGAATAAAGAAAATAACGACCATGGGTCTGTACATTTTAAGGCTCCATCCTTGTGTGATGTCTTGTCCAGCGTACGAGATACATCGTTAAGCCATCCCCGGCACGACATATCCCCTGAGTGAATTGTGTCCGTTTTTACTTTTCCATGGGAGGAGGGCGGTGTCGTTGATGTTTATCAAAGGGCAGCGGCAGGGTAAGGAAAATCTGCATGAAAGTTACTGGCCTTGTTAGCGTTGAACGCTTTACGTTGCCGCTGGCTCTCGCCACTGGCGGACGTGCTCGATCAGGGCTCTTAGCTTGGGCGCCATATTGTGACGCTGGGGGAAATAGAGATAAAAGCCTGGAAAAGACGGAAGAAACGCATCCAGCAGGGCAACAAGCTGCCCCGTTTCGATATACGGAGTGAATGTATCCTCCGTGGCTAAGGTTATGCCGCCGCCGGCCAGTGCCAGGCTGAGCATAAGGCGCAGATCGTTTGTGGTGATCTGCGGTTCAATCGCCACATCGAAAGGAACGCCCGCCTCCTCAAATTCCCAGCGATAGGGGGCAACGTCCGGGGCTGGGCGCCAGCCGATACACCGGTGAGCCATCAGCTCGCGGGGGTGCTCAGGTACGCCGTGAGTCGCCAGATAGGACGGTGAAGCCACCACCCTCTCACGCTGCTGACCCGTAAGGGGAACGGCGATCATGTCTTTTTCAATAACTTCACCCAGCCTTACCCCGGCGTCATAGCCCGCCGCCACGATATCGAACTCCTCGTCCGACACGAAGATATCAAGCGATACCGCAGGATGCGCAGCCGCAAACGAAGCGAGCAGCGGCCCAGAGAGAAACGCTTCCGCGATCGAGGTGACCGCGATTCTGAGCTGGCCGCGCGGTGTGTTGTCCGACGCGACGTCTTCAAATGCCGCTTCAATATTGGCGATAGGGGCCTGCAACGATTTACGCAGCCGTTCACCTGCTTCAGTGAGGCTTACCGAGCGCGTGGTGCGCATCACCAGCAGGGTTTGAAAACCATCTTCAAGACGCCTAATCCCCTGGCTGACAGCGGAGCGGGTTATGCCCAGCCGCGCGGCGGCAGCGCTAAAGCTGCGCTCCTCGGCGACCGCCAGAAAAACAGGTAACAGATTGAGATCGATTTTCATTGTTTAACATTGCTAACCAGTGAGTCCAGTAAATGCAGGATACAAGAAACAATGGTGAGTATCTATTATCACGTTGAACTCAACGTAAGGAGCAAAACATGAACAAAGTTATCTTAATTACCGGTGCATCAAGCGGTATCGGAGAAGGTATTGCCAGAGAGTTAGGCAAGGCAGGCGCGAACGTTTTCCTGGGCGCTCGCAGGCTGGATCGCATCAACGCCCTGGCTGCTGAAATCCGCAGTGCAGGGGGGGAAGCAGAGGCCGCAGTCTTAGACGTTACCAGCCGCCAGTCGATGGCTGACTTCGTACAGGCAGCGCGTGAAAAGTGGGGCCGCATTGACGTGCTGATTAACAACGCGGGCATCATGCCTCTTTCTCCGCTTTCGGCAGGCAAGCAGGATGAGTGGGAGCGCACCATTGACGTGAATATCAAGGGCGTGCTGTGGGGGATAGGCGCCGTTCTGCCGATTATGGAAGCCCAGGGGGCGGGACAAATCATTAATATCGGCTCTATTGGTGCCTTGTCCGTGGTGCCCACGGCTGCCGTCTACTGTGCCACCAAATTCGCCGTACGGGCGATTTCGGATGGTTTACGTCAGGAAAGTTCGAACATCCGCGTGACCTGCGTTAACCCTGGGGTAGTGGAAAGCGAACTGGCCTCGACCATTACGCACCCGGAAACCATGGCGGCGATGGACGCGTACCGTGCTATTGCCCTCAAACCTGCTGATATCGCCCGCGCTGTGCGCCACATCATCGAGGCGCCTGAGAGTGTCGATACAACAGAAATTACGATCAGACCGACGGCATCTGCGAACTAACGTTGCGGATGAAAATTAGCGGGTCAGGCCATTGCCTGACCCGCTTTACTTTCTTACCACGGCTGCTCGGTCGGCATAATAAACAGCTCTGCCACATCCACATGTTCCGGTGCCTGCAGCACGTAAACAATCGAGTCGGCGATATCATCGGCTTTCAGGAACGTCATCTTCTCCTTCAGCTGTTCCATCTGCGCACGATAATTTTCGTCACTGATATGCTCGAATAATTCACTTTCTACGGCACCCGGCTGGAGTGAGGTGACGCGAATGTTGAACTGCGGCGCCACTTCCATACGCAAAATATCCGAGAAGGCGGCAACGGCGTGCTTCGTTGCACAGTACACCCCAAGCCCGGGGAACGTTTTGCGCCCAGCGATCGACGAGGTATTGATGATGTGACCAGACCGCTGCGACTGCATAATCGGTAGTACGGCCGCTACGGTGTTAAAGAGGCCTTTTACGTTCACGTCTACCATTTGGTGCCATTCATCGACTTTGAGGCTGGCAATATCAGAGATCGGCATCAGCCCGGCGTTATTGAAGGCGATATCAATGTGGCCATAGCGTTTATGCAGTGTCGCGACCCCTTCATTAACCGAGGCCGGGTCAGTGACGTCCATAACCAGCGCAATGGCTTCACCGCCAGCAGCCTCAATTTCAGAGACCAGCGCCTGCAGGCGATCCAGGCGGCGGGCGGCGAGACCGACCCTGACGCCCTGTTTCGCTAATTTTTTTGCCGTGAAGGCACCAATCCCGCTTGAAGCACCGGTGATGAGAGCGACTTTATCTTTAAGTTCCATAACTGATCCTCGTGAGAGTTAATTTCAACGCTTCAGAAAGAACGTCTGAAGTACGGGTCAATAATGGATGTTTCAGGCGGTGGCTTCGCGCGGGCTTTTGCTCAAACTGTCGGACTTTTGCTGCGAACGATATCGCTGCGATAGTGCGAGGGCGTCACGCCGTTATGCCTGAGGAAGACGGCAGCAAAATGGCTGGGGCTGGTGTATCCCACGTTCAGGGCAATATTGATTATGGAATCATTGGTTTCCGACAGCATGCGGCGCGCTTCCTCCATGCGTAGCCGGATAAAATAGTGGGAGGGCGAAAGCCCGGTCGACTGTTTGAAGGCGCGGCTAAAATGGTATTCGCTGAGATCGGTCAGCTTAGCCAGCCGTGCCAGGTCAAACGGCTGGGCCAACCCTTCCCGCATTGCCGTAAAAACCCGGTGCAGTTTAAATGCCTGCAGACCTCCCCGGTGTCGTTTCGTATGCGTGCCGTAGGTGCGAACCAGGTGCACCGTCAGCGCTTGGGCAATCCCCTGGATAAAGGGGCCGCTTGGGGGAGTTTGCAGATACAGTTCCTGGCGTATCTGCTCCAGCAGCGCGGATAGCGTTTCGTCGCGCGCGCCGGAGACTTCCCGCAGTTCACACTCCTGCATCATGGCCACGCCGATATACACATGCATGACGACGAACGGTATATCTGGCTCGGCTTGCCACCGCATTTCAGTGGGAGAGGCCGCCGTCGTGAGAAAGAAATCGCCTGCGGTAACGCGGTTTGCTAACCACGCCTCGCCGGGGGAACGCTCCTCAACAACGGCTTGACCAGAAAGGATCCAGACGATAAAGGGCTCCGGAACCGCCGGAATAATGACGTTTTCCTGGACTTGTCTGCGGGCCAGAATTTGAACGAATACATCCCGGGAAGATTGCGCCCGATGCTCCCGGAGCAGCTTGCCGGGAAGGTATTCTTCAAACGTCTCTGCGGAAGTTCGCTGAGTCATCGTTAGCGTTGCCTTTTGCTATGCCAGTTGCACCAGATTTACCCCCGGAAGAGGCCCTCCAGGGAATTGTTGTAGCGTCCCGCCGATCTCAAGACTGCCTAAATCAATGCTTGCGAAGCCCAGTTGCCCGGCTAACGCTTTCACTTCCGCCTTCGCATCTGCATCGTCTCCGGAGATAAAGACGACACGATGGCCACCCGCTTGCGCCGGATCCTGAGCCAGCACCCCTGCAAGAAGGGTATTGAAAGCTTTGACGACGCGTGCCCCTGGCGCCCACTGGGTCACAAGCTGGCTTGAGTTTTTTCCACCCAGTTCTGCCAGTTTATAGCCGGGCAAAAGTACCGGGTTCGTGGCGTCAATCAGGATGCGTCCATTCCAGGTAATTCCGCTTAACGCGGCTTCGGTTTTGTCCCAGTTAGTGCTGACAAAAACGATGTCAGCTTCAGCGGCCTGTTGTGCGGTGCCTGCGCGAGCCCCGCGGCCCAGTCCTTCAACCACATCAGACAGGCTTTCCGGCCCGCGGCTGTTGCTCAGAATAACGTTCATGCCCGCATTTACCAGCTGTTTCGCAAAGGCTTGCCCAATTGCACCAGCGCCGATAATACCTACAGTTGTTGTTTTCATGCTTAATTTCCTTCAGGAAGAGTAGTGAACATGCGTAGAGAGTAGTAATCTTCGTCCTATCTGAATAGCCTATATAATTAGATGGATTCCATCTGCCGGAGCGATACATGCTGGACGGTATGTCTGTTGATCAACTGCGCACGTTTATTGCCGCCGTTGATGAGGGAAGTTTTTCGGCCGCCGGGCGTAAACTGCGGCGCGCGCAGTCGGTTGTCAGCGCGACGCTGGCCAATCTTGAGGCGCAGGTCGGATTCCCATTATTCGATCGCTCGGGGCGATATCCGAAACTGACGGAGGCGGGCGTCGCGATGCTGGAAGCGGCACGCCTTGCCGCTGCCGGGATGGACGCCTTCAGGGCTAAGGCGCGCACCTTAGCCGAAGGGCTGGAGCCTGAACTTGCCGTCTCCGTCGATGTGATGTTTCCTGTTGCGCAGCTCACCGCTGCGGTGCAGGCATTTCATCAGGTATTTCCCGACACGCCGCTGCGTTTGTATGTGGAAGCATTAGGGGCGGTTCTCCAGCCTCTGCTGGACGGCCACTGTCGGGTGGCGATTATCGGCTCGCTGCCGCATATTCCGGCTGGATGCACCTCTGAATTCCTTCTCAACGTGCCAGCCGTGGCCGTTGTCTCTCCTGAACATCTGCTGGCTAACCTGCCAGGGCCGATCCTTCGTTCGCTTTTAGCGGAACACGTTCAGCTGGTGCTGGCCGATCGTTCGTCGCTTACCGTGGGCCGGAGCTTTGGCGTGATGTCGTCAAAAACCTGGCATTTGGCCGATATGGGCGCGAAGCACGCTTTCCTGCGTGCCGGGCTTGGTTGGGGTTATATGCCGCTGCCAGTGGTTGAGGAGGATCTTGCGACGGGTAAATTGGTCACGTTGAATTTGCAGATGCAGCCTGACGTCGGACCGGGTTTTGCCATGCAGGCCGTGCATTTAGAAGAACATCCTCCGGGCCCGGCTGGCCGCTGGTTCATTAATAAGCTCAAAATGCAGGTTAGCGCAGCTGGTTGACAACAGATCTGACTGGTCTCCGAATCCAGACTACGCTTGCTAAAAAATGGTCGTCTGAATTTCGGTTGTGACGTTCATACTGAATGCTTAGATTCATTTTCAATCTATTGAGAGGAAATGAATATGAATTTTGCAGAACTCCACAACCAGGATCAGCCCCTGCTAATCGCTAACGTTTGGGACGCCGCCAGTGCTGTCGCAGCGCAAGAAGCAGGCTATCAGGCACTGGGAACGTCCAGTGCAGCAATAGCGTCCATGCTGGGATATGAAGACGGGCAGGGAATGCCGTTTGATGCGTTATTTTATGTGGTCACCCGTATCCGGGCTGTCAGCAGCCTGCCATTGAGCGTTGACATGGAAGCAGGATATGGTGATTCAGCCGAAGAGATAGTCGCTAATCTCAGGCGCCTTGCTCAGACAGGCGTAGCAGGCGTTAACCTTGAAGACAGCAGAGTCATTAATGGTAAGCGTCAGCTTGACGATATCTCTGATTTTTCCCGTAATCTCAGAACAGTATGCAATGCGCTGAGAAGCGAAAACTGTAGCCTGTTTCTGAACATTCGGACTGACACTTACCTGCTCGGGCATGATGACGCATTGCAGGAGACGATATTACGGGGTCAGAGCTATAAAGCCGCAGGTGCTGATGGCCTTTTTGTTCCCTGTCTTACGTCAGAGAAAGACATCAGCCTCATTGCAGAGGCAACGGGTCTGCCTCTGAACGTCATGTGTATGCCCGATCTTCCGTCGTTCGACAGGCTGAAGCTGGCCGGGGTAAACCGCATTTCAATGGGCAATTTTGTTCATTCAGCCATGCAGTCAACGCTGAGTGATGTAATGCATGCGATTCGAACTCGTCAGTCATTTGCAGGACTTTTTAGCGATGAAAATAACCGATAAGAATTTGTGTGATATCTGGTATCAGGCATTACTCGAACGAGATTCAGAATATACCGGCGTATTTTTTGTTGGCGTCAAAACTACTGGCGTATTCTGCATTTCGGTATGCCGGGCGCGAAAGCCCAGGCGCGAAAATGTTGAATTTTATAAAGATGCCAAATCTGCCCTGGCGGATGGCTTTCGTCCCTGTAAGGTCTGCAGACCCGCTGAAAATGCGCACAGCGCGCCATTATTTGTTGAACAGGCGCTTGCGCTTGTCAGGCGCGATATTAAATCCCGTGTGGCTGACGCGCAGCTTCGCCAGCACGGAATCAGTCCGGAGCGGGTAAGACGCTGGTTCCTGCAACATCACGGCATCACTTTCCAGGCTTTCCAGCGAATGCAGCGGGTGAACGTTGCCCTGCAGGAGCTAAAAAGCGGACGAGCGGCTACTGACGTTGCGCTGGACAATGGCTATGAATCCCTGAGCGGGTTTGGTTACATCTACAAGCGGCTTACTGGCGCAGCGCCGACTCAGGCAACCGAGGTGATTGTCATTCATCGGTTTACCACTACGCTTGGGCCTATGTTTGTCTGCGCAACTGAGCGGGGAGTCTGTCTGCTGGAGTTTACCGATCGCCGGATGTTAGAAACGGAATTCCGCGATATCCAGCGTTTATTTAACGCCAGAATTGTCACCGGAGAAAACAGCCATACCCGGCAGACAGTAAAAGAAATCAGCGAGTATTTTGCCGGAACTCGTCGACAGTTTGAGCTCTCTGTGGATGCCCCGGGCAGTGATTTTCAACAATCCGTCTGGCATGAGTTGCGTGCAGTTCCCTATGGACAGACTTCGCACTATCAAGCCATTTCGCTAGGGATGAATAAGCCTAATGCTGTGCGCGCCGTCGCTGCAGCTAATGGTGCAAACCGGATTGCGATTGTGATCCCTTGTCACAGGATAATTGGCAAAGATGGAAAGATGACGGGTTACGGCGGTGGTATTTCGCGCAAAGAATGGCTCATTGAGCATGAGCGAAACAATGTTTGATGGCGTAATGTTCCATTGTTGCCGGAATATTTTACGAACTTCGCGGGATAAAATGCAGGCACAAAAAAGCCCGCAGGGCTTGCGCCGTGCGGGCTCTTAGGACTTCATCGGATGACTCTGGTAATCACCGATGGAGGATTTTGGTGGAGCTGGCGGGAGTTGAACCCGCGTCCGAAATTTCTACATCCTCGGTACTACATGCTTAGTTTGTCTTTACATTCGCACGCCAGCTGCGGACAGACACGCCACTAACGAACTAGCCTGATTAGTTTTAACGCTTCAACCCCAGGCAGGGCTTCCACGCGATCTCTTTTGGGTTTGACCTCTCTTTGATCCCCGTCTTAAGAGCGGAAGCTAGGGAGAGAGGGCTCAGAGCAGGTTATTAAGCTGCTAAAGCGTAGTTTTCGTCGTTTGCGACTATTTTTTTGCGGCTTTTAACGAGGCAAACCGCCCCTCGGCATGCACCTTGGGTTTCGCAAATCCCGTCGAATCCAGAATCAGCCCCAATAGTGTTGAACTAAGTATACCAGATTTCACTTCCTGGATACCAGCCCGGAACGCTAACTTATTGAATAGTACAATAAGTGTGCAGAATCAACGTCCTGCGTTTTTCATAATGCGCGCTTTATCCAACTGCCACTCGCGTTCTTTCAGGTCAGTACGTTTGTCGTGCTGTTTTTTACCTTTCGCGACGCCAATTTTCACTTTGCACCAGGCATTTTTCCAGTACAGTGACAGGGCGACCACGGTGAAACCTTCACGGTTGATGCGTCCGTAGAGGGATTCCAGCTCACGCTTGTTCAGCAGCAGCTTACGGGTGCGCGTTGGGTCACATACGTAGTGCGACGAGGCGACGGTCAGCGGCGTAAAGTTCGCGCCGAACAGGAAGGCTTCGCCATCTTTAAGGATCACGTAGCTGTCGCCGATGTTGGCTTTCCCGGCGCGCAGCGATTTTACTTCCCAGCCCTGCAACGCAAGGCCAGCTTCGAATTCTTCTTCAATGAAATACTCGTGGCGAGCACGCTTGTTGAGCGCAATGGTCGCCGAGCCTGGTTTATGTGCTTTTTTCTTCGTCATAAGTGTCGTAAAGCCGTCGGTAATCTGATTTCAAAAAGTCACCTCATTGCGTCCTGTGAGGTCTAACGCGCTATCTTAGCACGAGATGAGGCTTAGCGTTTTTTTAACAGGTGATAAATGTTATTATTTGTCCGTTGTGTGACCATGGAAAATGCTATGCCTCAGATTAGCCGTACTGCGCTCGTTCCTTACAGCGCGGAACAAATGTATCAGTTAGTGAACGATGTTCAGTCTTATCCAGAGTTTATCCCGGGATGTACCGGGAGCCGCGTTCTGGAGTCTGGCCCGACGCAGATGACTGCGGCGGTGGATGTCTCCAAAGCGGGGATCAGCAAGACGTTCACCACCCGCAATACGCTGACTAACAATCAGAGTATTTTGATGCATCTGGTGGATGGTCCATTTAAAACCCTGATGGGTGGCTGGAAGTTTACGCCACTGAGCGCTGACGCCTGCCGCATTGAGTTCCATCTGGACTTTGAGTTCACCAATAAGCTAATTGAGCTGGCGTTTGGCCGCATCTTTAAAGAGCTGGCGTCAAATATGGTTCAGGCGTTTACCACCCGCGCCAAAGAGGTTTACAGTGTCGCATAAGATTGCTGTAGAGGTGGTCTACGCGCTGCCGGAGAAGCAGTACTTACAGCGTGTAATGCTGGAAGAGGGGGCAACCGTAGAGGCGGCTATCCGCGCGTCCGGCATCCTTGAGCTTCGCAGAGATATCGACCTGGCGAAGAACAAGGTCGGGATTTACAGCCGTCCGGTGAAGCTGGGCGACGTGTTGAAAGAGGGCGATCGGGTGGAGATTTATCGTCCGCTGATTGCCGACCCGAAAGAGCTGCGTCGCCAGCGCGCGGAGAAGTCGGCTAAGTAGCGTGTTTCCCCCTCACCCTGTTCCTCCCCCTAAAGCGGCGAGGGGATCAACACAAAACAAAAAAGGTGCTCAATGAGCACCTTTTTGCTTTTCTGACGCCTGATTATTTGGTCAGCGCAGGCTTGTTGTCGATGTTGGTCAACACGCCGGCGCTGCTAAAGGTCAGCGTCAGGGTCTGCTGGGTCACGCTTTCGTGGCCAGGCTGCTGACGGAATACATAGAACCAGGTGTTAGTGCCGAACGGGTCGGTCATCATCGGGGTTCCCAGTGCATAAGCGACCTGCTGTTGTGTCATCCCCACGCGGATTTTGGACACATCGTTAGGGGTAAGGTAGTTCCCCTGGTTGATGTCAGGACGGTAAACCACTTTCTCCAGAGTGGAACAGCCTGCGGTCAACATCAGAAGAACCGCTGCGGCAGCGGTCAGCATTTTACAACGCATAGTGATTTGATTCCTTTTCGGGCCCGAGCAGAACGCGGCTCATATGTAATATGCCGATGATAATAGACCTTGCCCCACTTTGAAACCGGTCTGGCGGCGTTTTTGTTGTTCTGTATGACCCTGAGATCCCGAAAAAGTTTATGCCGCCAGCAGTTCTTTCGCGTTCGCGAGCGTATTACGCGTGACTTCACTGCCGCCGAGCAGTCGTGCCAGCTCCTGCAGACGCGCGCGTTTATCCAGCGGCTTCATGTGCGTTTCGGTCATTTCGCCGTCGGTTTCTTTACTGACAATAAAGTGATGATGACCACAGCCCGCGACCTGCGGCAGGTGGGTGACACACATCACCTGCGTTGATTCACCTAGCTGGCGCAGCAGTTTACCCACCACTGCCGCCGTTGGGCCGCTGATGCCGACATCCACTTCATCGAAAATCAGCGCCGGGGTTTCCATTTTACGTGCGGTAATCACCTGAATCGCCAGCGCAATACGCGACAGTTCACCACCGGATGCCACTTTGGAGATTGCCTGCAGCGGCTGCCCCGGGTTGGTGGTGACGCGGAACTCGATGCGATCCGCCCCTTCTGCCGTCAGGTGGTTCTCTTCAAAACGGACATCAATAGTGAATACACCGTGCGGCATCGCAAGCGTGTGCATGCTGTCGGTGATGTGCTGGCTTAGCTCCTGAGCGTAATGTTGACGGATCTCATGCAGTTTTTTCGCCGTGGTCAGCGCCTGCTGATGATGCAGGTTCACTGCCAGAGAGAGGGTTTCCTGCGAATCCGCCTGATCGTCAAGCTGCTGCTGTTCTTCGAGCAGAGACTGATAATAGCCTGGTAGTTCTTCCGGCGTGACATGGTGCTTGCGCGCCAGTGAAATCTGACGAGAAAGGCGCTGCTCCAGCTCAAACAGGCGGTTCGGGTCGAGGTCCAGCCGTTCACAATAATGACGCAGTTCGTCACTGGCTTCTGAGAATTGAATCGCGGCCTCTTCCAGCATATCCAGTACGCCAGAAAGTTTACTGTCCATGCCGGCCAGTTCGGTGACCAGTTGACGGACATTGTACAGCTGGCTCTGCAGGTTAACGTCTTCGCCATCTGCCAGCATGTCGAGGGCATTCTGGCTGGTTGAGAGCAGGTGGCCGCTGTTGGCGAGGCGCTTGTACTCTTCGTCAATTTGTTCAAACTCACCCGCCTGCGGGTTGAATTCGTTCAGCTCTTTAAGCTGGTACGCCAGCAGCTCCGCACGCGCGGCGCGCTCCTGGCTTTGCTGCTGGTGCTGGGCGAGCTCGCGGCAGCTCTGATGCCACTGGCGGTAGTGCTCCGCCATAAGTTGAGTAAGCGCGTACTCACCCGCATAGCCATCAAGCAGGGCTTTCTGCTGTTCTGGTTTGACGAGTTGCTGATGCGCGTGCTGACCGTGGATCTGGATAAGCAGCTGGCCGAGTTCGCGGAGCTGGGAGAGGGGGACTGCCGTGCCGTTGATAAAGCCACGGGAGCGCCCGTCGCTGCTGATCACGCGGCGAAGTAAACACTCACGTCCATCTTCGAGCTGATTTTGTTCCAGCCAGCGCAGGGCTGCAGGGGTATCTTTCAGGGAGAAACGTGCGCAAAGATCGGCACGGTTTGCGCCCATGCGCACCATGTCGCCTTCTGCACGGCCGCCAAGGCACAAGCCGAGGGCATCAATGGCAATGGATTTACCCGCACCGGTTTCGCCGGTGATCGCCGTCATGCCGCTGTGGAAATCGATCTCAAGCTCACGAACAATGGCAAAGTTGCTGATGGTCAGTTGTGCCAGCATAATTGTTTTCCTGTATGAAAAACCATAACTGTGTTTTCATACAGTATAAACTGGTTTTTTATACAGTAAAGTACTGGATGCAAAATCAGAACAATTTTTTTGACCAGCCAAGCTTCGAGCTTAATGTGTTGAAATAGCTGTAATCTTTCGGGTGAATCAAGTTCAGGTGGTAATCACACCGGCGAATAAGAACATCTTCACCTTCCTGGATTGGCAGCGCGATCTGGCTGTCGCAGCTGATCTCCAGGTCGTTACGGCGGTGCGAGAAGCGCAGACGTATCGTACTGTCGCCGTTAATCACCAGCGGGCGCGCGGAGAGCGTGTGCGGGAACATCGGCACTAGCGTAATAGCATCCAGAGAGGGCGTCAGGATCGGGCCGCCCGCAGAAAGCGAGTAGGCGGTTGAGCCGGTCGGGGTGGAGATAATCAACCCGTCAGAACGCTGGGAGAAGGCAAAGATTTCGTCGATATAAACTTCGAACTCAATCATGTGTGCCACTTTGCCGGGATGAAGCACCACCTCGTTAATCGCGGTGCTGATGCGCTTCTGACAGTCCTGCTGGCACACCTGCGCTTCCAGTAAAAAGCGTTTTTCGCTGATATAATGACCTTCCAGCACGTCGGCCAGCTGTTGCTGCGCGTTGTCCGGGTCGAGGTCGGTTAAAAAGCCGAGATTGCCGCGGTTGATACCGATGACCTTGATGTCATAACGCGCCAGCGTGCGTGCCGCGCCGAGCATGTTGCCATCGCCGCCCACCACCACGGCGAGATCGGCCTGTTGGCCAATTTCCGCCAGCGTGCCGGTTTTGACACTCTTCAACTGCAGTTCCTGCGCAATTTGCTGCTCGACCATCACTTCATAGCCTTTGCTACACAACCAGCGATACAACATTTCATGTGTCGTCAATGCGGTAGGGTGACGCGGATGCCCGACGATCCCAATACACCTGAAATGATTATTCATTTTCTGGAGGTCCTTGTGCCTGATGAATGATGACAATCTCTCTTGTTCCCTTGAATCCAGGAAACTGATCCCCATAATAAGCGAAGTTAGCGAGATGAATGCAGAAAAACGCGGAGAAATTCATGAGTAGTAAAGAACAGAAAACGCCTGAGGGGCAAGCCCCTGAAGAAATTATCACGGAACAGCACGATGAAGTTGAGGCTGTAGAGCCAGACGCATCTGCTGAGCAGGTGGACCCGCGCGATGAAAAAATTGCGAATCTGGAAGCCCAACTGGTAGAAGCACAGAATCGCGAACGCGACACCGTTCTGCGCATCAAGGCGGAAATGGAAAACCTGCGTCGTCGTACCGAGCAGGACGTTGAGAAGGCGCATAAATTTGCGCTGGAGAAATTCGTCAACGAACTGCTGCCGGTGATCGATAGCCTCGACCGCGCGCTGGAAGTGGCTGACAAAGCGAATCCGGACAACGCGGCGATGATCGAAGGTATCGAACTGACGCTGAAATCCATGCTCGACGTCGTGCGTAAGTTTGGCGTGGAAGTGATTGCGGATACCGATGTGCCGCTGGATCCAAACGTTCACCAGGCCATTGCGATGGTGGAATCTGAAGAGATTGAAGCCGGTAAAGTGCTGGGCGTGATGCAGAAAGGTTACACCCTGAACGGCCGTACCATTCGCGCTGCGATGGTGACCGTGGCGAAAGCGAAAGCCTAATTTGCTACCTGTAGTGCCGGGTGGCGGCATTCGCCTTACCCGGCCTACGCTTTACTCGGCAATACTTTCCCGAAGTGGCGTGACGGGCAGCACCTTCACCTGCTTAATCATATTGTCCTGCACGTCCAGGATATCAATATCGTACTGCTCAATGCGCACCCGCGTGCCCGCCGCCGGGATCTCTTCCAGCGCTTCCAGAATCATCCCGTTCATGGTACGAGCTTCATCTTCCGGCAAATGCCAGTTAAAGGCTTTGTTGAGTTCACGGATGTTCGCGCTACCGTCAATCAGTACCGAACCGTCGTTCTGCGGAGTCACTTCCTCCGCGAGGGAAGGGGACATCGATGTGGTAAAGTCTCCGACAATCTCTTCCAGAATATCTTCGACCGTCACCAGGCCCTGAATATCGCCGTACTCGTTGACCACCAGGCCGACTTTTTTCTTGTTGCGCTGGAATTTCACCAGCTGCGTGCTGAGCGGCGTACCTTCCGGCACGTAGTAAATCTCGTCCGCGGCGCGCAGCATCACCTCTTTGGTGAACTCTTTTTTCTCGGTCATCAGACGGTAGGCTTCGCGCACGCGCAGCATGCTGATGGCGTCATCCAGCGAGTCGCGATAGAGCACGATGCGCCCATGCGGAGAGTGCGTCAGCTGGCGGACAATGGCTTTCCAGTCGTCGTTGATGTCGATACCGACGATTTCGTTGCGCGGCACCATGATGTCGTTCACGCTCACTTTTTCCAGATCCAGCACCGACAGGAGCATATCCTGATTGCGCCGGGAGATCTGCGAGCGGGATTCGTTCACGATGGTGCGCAGCTCTTCTTTGCTGAGCGCGCTGCTGATAGTGACGTCGGCTTTGATCCCCACCATCCGCATCAAAACGCGCGTGACCATGTTCAGCAGCCAGACCAGCGGCATCATCAGGATCTGCAGCGGCGCCAGCAGGAAGCTGCTCGGGTAGGCCACCTTTTCCGGGTAAAGCGCGGCGATGGTTTTTGGCAATACTTCGGCAAACACCAGCACCACAAACGTCAGCACGCCGGTGGCAATCGCGACCCCGGCGTTGCCGTACAGGCGCATCCCAACGATGGTGCCGAGGGCTGAGGCCAGAATATTGACAAGGTTGTTGCCGATAAGCACCAGGCTTATCAGCCGATCCGGCTTGCGGAGCAGTTTTTCAACGCGGCGGGCGGCACGGTTACCCTGTTTAGCACGATGACGCAACCGGTAACGGTTTAAGGTCATCATGCCGGTTTCCGAGCCGGAGAAATAGGCGGAGATGACCACCATGACGATCAGGATAACGATCAGCGTGGTGGTAGAGATGTGTTCCAGGGGGAACTCCTTTTATAACTTAGCCAGCAAATTGCTGTATGAAGCGGCTGCCAAAATAGGCAAGGGTGAGAATGCCCGCACCCGCGACGTTGAACCAGACGACGCGACGACCGCGCCAGCCTTCATGATAATGGCCCCACAACAGGACAATATAGACAAACCACGCGATGATGGAGAGCACTGCTTTATCGATATTCTCCACGCTGAACAGGTTCTTCATGTAAAACAGGCCGGTGCAGAGCGTGAGCGTCAGCAGCACCACGCCTATCTGGGTGATGTGGAACATCTTACGCTCAATGACCATAAGCGGCGGCATTTCATGGTTGAACGCCAGCTTTTTGTTTTTCAACTGGTAATCAATCCAGGCGAGCTGCATGGCGTAAAGCGCGGCGATGATCAGCGTCGCATAGGCGAACAGCGACAGGCCGATGTGCACCAGCATCCCCGGCGTCGCCTCCAGATGCGTAATGAATTCATTAGGCATAAAGGTGGCTAAAGCCAGATTGATCAGCGCGAAGGTATAGACAATCGGCAGCAGCAGCCAGCCGCGATTTTTAGACGCGACGATGGTCATTACCGTACAGATCATCAGGCTGACCAGCGAGCCGACGTTGAGGACGCTCAGGTTTTGCACGCTGCCGTCGCCGGGAATAATGCGTGATTCCAGCGCAAACGCGTGGCTTATCAGTGCGATGACCGCCGAAAGAATAGCCATGCGCCGCCAGCCGCTGTTTTTTTGCAGCAGTCCGGGAATAATCAGCGCGAGGCTGACAGAGTAGGCAACAAGGGCGATCAGTGCGAAAACAGGCATATAGGCATCGACAGTTGTCTTAATAAGAAAGAGAAGCAGTATAACGTTACGTGACGCCTGCTCCAACCGTTGCATAACAACAAAGGCGCCTTCATGTTATACTCCGGCAAAATTCTGTGTATGTGTCGCTCAATGCGGCCCAACGTTTCTACTCAGGCGAGAGACAATGTTTGATAATTTAACCGATCGTTTGTCGCGCACGCTGCGCAACATCAGCGGCCGCGGACGCCTTACTGAAGAGAACATCAAGGAAACGCTGCGCGAAGTGCGCATGGCGCTGCTGGAAGCAGACGTGGCGTTGCCGGTTGTTCGTGATTTTATCAACCGCGTAAAAGAGAAGGCGGTTGGTCATGAAGTTAACAAGAGCCTGACCCCGGGTCAGGAGTTCGTCAAAATCGTTCGTAACGAACTGGTTTCGGCGATGGGCGAAGAGAACCAGGTGCTTAACCTGGCGGCTCAGCCGCCGGCCGTGGTGCTGATGGCGGGCCTGCAGGGTGCGGGTAAAACCACCAGCGTCGGTAAGCTGGGTAAATTCCTGCGCGAAAAGCACAAGAAGAAAGTGCTGGTGGTCTCTGCAGACGTCTATCGCCCGGCGGCGATCAAGCAGCTGGAAACGCTGGCCGAGCAGGTCGGCGTGGACTTCTTCCCGTCCGACGTTGCCCAGAAGCCTGTCGACATCGTTAACGCCGCGCTGAAAGAAGCGAAGCTGAAATTCTACGACGTGCTGCTGGTGGATACCGCCGGTCGTCTGCACGTTGACGAAGCGATGATGGACGAAATCAAGCAGGTGCACGCTTCTATCAACCCGGTAGAGACCCTGTTTGTCGTTGACGCCATGACCGGTCAGGATGCGGCGAACACCGCGAAAGCGTTTAACGAAGCGCTGCCGTTAACCGGCGTGGTGCTGACAAAAGTCGACGGCGACGCCCGCGGCGGTGCGGCGCTTTCCATTCGACATATCACCGGTAAGCCGATCAAGTTCCTCGGCGTGGGCGAGAAAACCGAAGCGCTGGAGCCGTTCCACCCGGACCGTATCGCCTCCCGTATCCTCGGCATGGGCGACGTGCTGTCGTTGATCGAAGATATCGAGAGCAAGGTCGACCGCGCGCAGGCTGAAAAGCTCGCCAGCAAGCTGAAAAAAGGTGACGGTTTCGATCTGACCGACTTCCTTGAGCAGCTGCGTCAGATGAAAAACATGGGCGGCATGGCAAGCCTGATGGGCAAACTGCCGGGCATGGGCCAGATCCCTGACAACGTTAAATCCCAGATGGATGACAAAGTGCTGGTGCGTATGGAGGCGATCATTAACTCCATGACGCTGAAGGAACGAGCCAAGCCAGAAATCATCAAAGGTTCCCGTAAGCGCCGTATCGCTGCCGGTTGCGGCATGCAGGTGCAGGACGTTAACCGCCTTCTGAAACAGTTCGACGACATGCAGCGCATGATGAAGAAAATGAAGAAAGGCGGCATGGCGAAGATGATGCGCGGCATGAAAGGCATGATGCCTCCCGGTTTTCCAGGGCGTTAATCGCTTTTGAGATTGCTTTTTGCCCGAAAATGAGTAAAATTTTCGGGCTTTTAATATGTCACCCGGGCTCCGTTCCTCGATGGGGCCCGGTTGTTTTATTCACACAAGAGGATGTTATGGTAACTATTCGTTTAGCACGTCACGGCGCTAAAAAGCGTCCGTTCTACCAGGTTGTTGTGACTGACAGCCGTAATGCACGCAACGGTCGCTTCATTGAGCGCGTTGGTTTCTTCAACCCACTGGCCTCTGGCGCAGAAGAAGAAACCCGTCTGGATCTGGATCGTATCGCTCACTGGGTTGGCCAGGGCGCTACTGTTTCCGATCGCGTTGCTACGCTGATCAAAGCAGCAAACAAAGCAGCTTAATCTGTCACGGTGGTCATGATGAGCAATAAAGCACCTGTTGAACCGATCGTATTGGGAAAAATGGGTTCTTGCTACGGTATCCGTGGTTGGCTCAGAGTGTTTTCCTCCACTGAAGACGCTGATAGCATTTTTGATTACCAGCCCTGGTTCATCCAGAAAGCCGGTAAGTGGGAAGAGGTCGAGCTGGAAAGCTGGCGTCACCACAATCAGGACATCATCATCAAGCTGAAAGGCATTGACGATCGTGATGCCGCGAATGCGCTGACTAATTGTGAAATTGTCGTGGATTCGTCGCAGTTGCCACAGCTGGAAGAGGGCGACTACTACTGGAAAGACCTTATGGGCTGCCAGGTAGTCACCACTGAAGGTTACAGCCTGGGGAAAGTCATCGATATGATGGAAACCGGGTCAAATGACGTTCTCGTCATTAAGGCAAACCTGAAAGATGCATTTGGCATCAAGGAGCGGCTGGTCCCGTTCCTCGATGGACAGGTTATCAAGAAAGTCGATCTCGCTACTCAAACCATTGAAGTAGATTGGGATCCTGGTTTTTAAATTCTCCGGATAAACGGTAAAAGACGGCGCTATGTGGATTGGCATAATTAGCCTGTTTCCTGAAATGTTCCGCGCGATTACCGATTACGGGGTAACTGGCCGGGCAGTAAAGAATGGCCTGCTGAGCATCCAGAGCTGGAGTCCGCGTGACTTTACTCATGACCGGCACCGTACCGTGGACGATCGTCCTTACGGCGGCGGACCGGGGATGTTAATGATGGTGCAACCCTTACGGGACGCCATTCACACAGCAAAAGCCGCGGCAGGTGAAGGCGCAAAGGTGATTTATCTGTCACCTCAGGGACGCAAGCTTGATCAAGCGGGCGTGAGCGAACTGGCGACGAATCAAAAGCTGATTCTGGTCTGTGGGCGCTACGAAGGGATAGATGAGCGCGTAATTCAAACCGAGATTGACGAAGAATGGTCTATCGGCGATTACGTTCTCAGCGGTGGTGAGTTACCGGCAATGACGCTGATTGACTCCGTCGCCCGGTTTATTCCGGGGGTTCTGGGCCATGAAGCTTCGGCAACGGAAGATTCCTTTGCTGATGGGTTGCTGGACTGTCCACACTATACTCGTCCTGAAGTGTTAGAAGGGATGGAAGTACCGGCAGTGTTACTGTCAGGAAACCATGCCGAGATACGTCGCTGGCGTTTGAAGCAGTCGCTGGGCCGAACCTGGCTTAGAAGACCTGAACTTCTGGAAAACCTGGCTCTGACTGAAGAGCAAGCAAAGTTGCTGGCCGAGTTCAAAACTGAACACGCGCACCAGCAGCATGAACATGATGGGAAGGCGTAATACGCTCCCGAATATCAGTTTACCCAGGATAAGAGATTAAATTATGAGCAACATTATTAAGCAACTTGAACAAGAGCAGATGAAGCAGGACGTACCTTCCTTCCGTCCAGGTGACACCGTGGAAGTGAAAGTATGGGTTGTTGAAGGTTCCAAAAAACGTCTGCAGGCATTCGAGGGCGTGGTTATCGCTATTCGTAACCGCGGTCTGCACTCTGCATTCACTGTTCGTAAAATTTCCAACGGCGAAGGCGTTGAGCGTGTCTTCCAGACTCACTCTCCGGTAGTTGACAGCATTGCTGTTAAACGTCGTGGTGCTGTACGTAAAGCTAAACTGTACTACCTGCGTGAGCGTACTGGTAAGTCTGCTCGTATTAAAGAGCGTCTGAACTAAGATTCGCTTAAGCGACATCCTGTTAGAAAGGGCTGGCCGAAAGGCTGGCCCTTTTTTTATCCCATCGCACCTCTCGCATTAACCCTTTCGTCATAAATCATTTACAATGCTTGCCTCTTGAATGGAGGGGACGTGGATAACGTACTGCATCAGCCTAACCGGAAACGCGCAGCGGCATTGACCGCGCTGTTTGCGATCCTGCTGATCGTGGTGGCACCCCTTATCTCCGTCTCGTTGCAGAAAGACCCCATGAGCGCCATGCCGGGCATGCATCATGACATGAGCATGATGTCGATGGACGAGCATCACGGCGATATGCCGCACACGATGCCGGTTGACCATGCGGAAGCCTGTGGCTACTGCGTGCTGTTAGCCCACGTGCCGGGCGTGATGCTCGCGCTGATTGTGCTGCTCAGTATCGTGCTGCAGAGGCTTCGCGTTAAGCCGCCGCGTCAGGCGGTCAGCCACTGGCACTTTTTCCCCTGGCTTTACCCTGATACCCGCGCGCCGCCGCGGCAGTCTGCTTTTTCCCTTTAAAAACTCAATCGATAACTTTTTGCCTTAAAAAGGAAAAGTATGACTACCTGCACTCCGCGCGCGGCATGGGGAAACCTGCTGCGTCGCCTCCATTTCTACGTCGGGCTATTTGTCGGCCCGTTTATCTTCTTCGCCGCGCTGACCGGTACGCTGTACGTGGCGACCCCGCAGCTCGAGAATGCGCTCTACCGGGACGCGCTCCACACGAATTCCGTGGGCGAACCGAAGTCGCTGGCGGAACAAATCGCCACGGCGGAAAAGGCCGTTGGCTCAGATTTGCGTTTGCACGCCGTTCGCCCGGGGCTGGTTGAAGGTGAAACCACCCGCGTGATGTTTGCTGACCCGACGCTGGGGTCCTCGGAAAACCGGGCGATCTTTATCGATCCGGTAAGCCTGGCGGTGCGGGGGGATATGACGGTGTACGGCACCAGCGGGATTTTACCGCTGCGTCAGACCATTGATTATCTGCATACCTCTCTGATGCTGGGCGATATCGGGCGGCTCTATAGCGAACTGGCCGCTTCCTGGATGTGGGTGGCCGCACTGGGAGGGATTGCCCTGTGGTTTTATACCCGACCAAAACGCCGGATTAACAATCGCTTCCAGAACCGCCGTCGGGTGCATGTGACGCTCGGCTGGATATTACTGGGGGGCATGCTGCTCTTCTCTGCAACCGGCCTGACCTGGTCCCAGTGGGCGGGGGGGAATGTTGATAAGCTGCGCGCTGAGTTGAACTGGCTAACCCCGCAGGTGAATACGACGCTATCCGGCGTGCCGGAGAGCGTGGATGAGCACGCCGAACACCGTGGCCATCACGGCGGAATGGTGATGCCGGAAATGGCGATGGATCTGACTCGGTTTGACGGTGTGTTAAGCGCGGCGCGTAAAGCGGGGATTGATGCCAACAGGCTGGAGATCCGCCCGGCGAAAACAATGGATCGCGCATGGACAGTGACGGAAATCGACCGCAGCTGGCCGACTCAGGTGGACGCCGTTGCGGTTGATCCCGGTACGATGCAGATCCTCGACAGAACCCGATTCGAGGACTTCCCGCTCATGGCAAAACTGACCCGCTGGGGCGTGGATTTCCATATGGGGATCTTATTCGGGCTGGTGAATCAGCTGCTGCTCGTTGCTTTCGGCCTTGCCCTGTGCGTGCTTATCATCTGGGGATACCGGATGTGGTGGATGCGTCGTCCGGCACAGTCGGCAATGAGTCCGGTGCAGACGCTTACTCAGAGCTGGCTGGCGCTGTCAGGGTGGGGAAGAGGTGTTACTGTGGTCATCAGCGCACTGCTGGGGCTGGCTTTGCCGGTGATGGGCGTGAGTCTGGCGCTGTTTGTTCTGATTGACTGGCTGCGCTGGCGAGCGGCAACAGGCGTGTCGCTCACCGAATCATCCGCTAAATAATCCTATGGCGCGCTGATCACCACTGACACCCGGCGGTTTTCAGCGCGCCCTTGTGCAGTGCTGTTGCTCGCAATCGGATATTTTTGGCCTAATCCCCGGGTGGTGAGATTGCTGCGCGGGATATTCGCGCCTTTCGCCCAGGCGTCGGCCACGGCATTGGCGCGTTTTAACGACAGGGCTTCGTTGTAGCTTGCTTCACCGTAATTATCCGTATGACCGTCCATTCGCGCGTGATTCAGGCCAGTTTTCGCCAGACGAGAGGCCATGGACTGGATCTGTGTTTCACTTTCCGGACGCAGTCTGGCGTCATTCTTATCAAAGAGGATGGTGTCCGACATACCAAGCGACCAGTCGCCGTTCAGTTCGTTAAAACCGTATGACTTCATCGCCGCGATTTGCTCAGGAGTAAATTTGCCCTGGGGCGGCGACTGACAGCCTGCCAGAACCAGTGAGGCCATAACTAACGGCGCGAAGTAACGTTTTAACATAGTGTATCCTTTCTAACTTATTGTTTTCGTACGCTGGTTTTTAACCTGGTACATGTTGCGGTCAGCCCTCTCCAGTAATGCTTCCACGGAAGCATTTTCCCACGCCAGAGCAAAGCCAATGCTGAGTGACATCGATGCTTTTTGTCCGTTATGCAGATCAAACGGACGGATAAACTGCTGCGCTAGCGCAGCACAAATGTGTTGAACCTCTGGTTCAGAATGCACCCCGTACAGCACCATGGCAAATTCGTCACCGCCAAGGCGGTAGGACTGGTGGCGTTTATCGCCAAATTCCACCATCCTGCTGGCGACTTCAATCAGCACGCAGTCTCCTGCCGCGTGTCCCCAGGTGTCGTTAATAAACTTAAAATTATCACCGTCGAGGAAGAGCAGGGCCGAGTTTGTTTTTGCCGAGGGGTCATTCATTAATGCCGCAATACTGTTACGAAACGCAGCGCGGTTAGCAAGACCGGTGAGCGGGTCGTGCATGGCGGTACGAAGCAGCTGAGCGTTTTTCGCCTGTAGCTTAAGCTGCCACTCCTCCATCTCGTCCAGCAGGCTGTTGAAGTCTTCTCCAAACTGATGGAATTCTTCAATGCGCCCATCTTTCACCCGACGGGAAAAGTTGCGATTGGTGCGGACGTCATGCACAACGTCGGTGATATTTTGCAGCGCCGTGACCATGCCGCGGTGCAGAGACTGGGTAATGGTGAGCGCGACGACGGTTGCAAAAAGAATACAGCCGGTGAGGACGGCAAACGACATCCAGATGAAATGGCTGATAAGGCTGTCACGCGCGGTAAGACGTATTTCACCTATCTTCGCGCCGTTGTGCAGGATGGGCTGCGCAACCGGAACGGGGAAAAGCCAGCGGCTGACCAGCGCCCCCAGCGTGTCGTTATTATCCTTCGGGTTCCAGGACCAGTAGGCAAAGCGCTTTTTATGCCCGTTGATGACTTCTGCTACGGCAAACTGCCCCTGCTTACCCAGCGCAGCGAGCGTTTCGTTGGCCGCCAGTGAATCGTTGAAAACCAGAGAGGCTTCAAGGCTGTGGCTCATTGTGGCGCCGGTTAATTCGAGATTTTTTTGCGCGTATTGTTTTAATGTTACGACCGAGGCAAAACAGAGCAACAGCCATATTAACGTCATTGTGATGATGACGCTTATCATGCTGTTTCGCCTCAGCGTTCTTTTAAAGGTCGGACGCTGCGTCGAGATGAAATCTTTATCCATGCTGCTTATTCCGTGCAAGCATCAATACATCCGGGTTAACCCTGACGCCACTGCGTGTCAACGCATCCAGATTGACGGAAAATCGCACCTGGCCACGATCGATTATCAGGCAAAAGGCGCTGCCAATAACACATTCCGGATTTTGCTCTGAGATTAATAGCAATGCTCTGCCCTGATATTGACTTATTAATTCAAGTTGTTTCGCAGGTGGTTCAGTCCCGAAATAAACAGCATCGCATGTCGCGGCCAGGGCTTCCCGATCGTTACGTACAATAACGGGGGTATAAGGTAACTCGTTATGCCCCTGGTTTTCGCTGAGCGCGTGCGTATAGTGAGAAGTGGCATAGATGCAGAGTTTAGGCTGACCGGAAAGCGACGGCCATCGCGTATAGCTCACTATGCCTGAGACAATAGAACGTACCGATTTATCTGTCTCCGAGAGCGCGCCTGCCATCGCCGGGCCCACCATAAGGAACAGCATTAGCACCAGAGTGAGTCGGAACAAAGAGTTCAAGTATAAATTTCTCACCAGAATCCGCCGTACCGCTCCGGAAATAGATGTCCTTAAGAGTTGCGGGCAGAATACCATTGTTTATCAGAATCGTCATTATGTCAGAAATAGCTCATGGCTGACCTAAGCTAAATCCTACAGTTGTTTATTTTCCAAAGAATAAAAGCAGGCTTAATTAAGCCTGCTGGAACGCATACTTTCATCCATTCCTTTTTGCCATGACGCATGCAGTTTCGCTGCATTTTCAACAGTATCACAACTGGCTGGATAAGATTTGCCCGCTAATCCCCATGCATGAATAAAGCCTTCTTCACACACTTTTTTCTGACCATCAGCATAGCCGCGAAGATATTCATTACGATCGACGTGGGGGTCGTTAAAACTATCGGCCAGGGTCTGGTTATCTTTAACCGGCAGGCCATTTATGGCGTCTTCTTTACCCGCGCTGAACCAGTCCGGGCTCGTCCAGTTGGGCTGGAAAGTGTAAGGATTAATCTTACAGCCCGATAAAAACAGCGACAGCAGGACGAAAGCAATCGATCGCATAACCCTTCTCCTTTTTCTTCAGCATAGCCTGGAGGGAGAAATTTAGACTGTAATTTAAACTTTACGATTTTAGCGGCTTATTTTTGCCTTAATTGTGCCAATGTAAACTAATGTGTACGTATTTTGGATTGAAATGTTTACTTTTTATGGTATCGTGGTTTCACCTCACTGAGGAAAACAACTATCGCAAACGAGCTTTACAGGATCGCTATCATGCAAAAAGACGCGCTGAACAACGTACATATCACTGACGAACAGGTTTTGATTACCCCGGATCAACTGAAAGCGGAGTTTCCGCTGAGCGCCGCGCAGGAGGCTCAGATCGAGCACTCTCGCCAGACCATTTCTGACATTATCGCTGGCCGCGATCCGCGCCTGCTGGTGGTTTGTGGTCCTTGCTCTATTCACGATCCTGAAACCGCCATTGAGTATGCGCGTCGATTTAAAGCATTAGCGGAGGAGGTCAGCGATAGCCTCTATCTGGTGATGCGCGTCTATTTTGAAAAGCCACGCACGACGGTTGGCTGGAAAGGATTGATCAACGATCCGCACATGGATGGCTCGTTTGATGTGGAAGCAGGCCTGAAGATTGCGCGTCGCCTGCTGGTGGAACTGGTCAGCATGGGGCTGCCGCTGGCAACCGAAGCGCTGGATCCAAACAGCCCGCAATACCTGGGCGATCTGTTTAGCTGGTCCGCAATTGGTGCGCGTACGACTGAATCGCAAACCCACCGTGAGATGGCGTCTGGCCTGTCGATGCCGGTTGGCTTTAAAAACGGTACCGATGGCAGCCTGGCGACGGCGATCAACGCCATGCGCGCCGCCGCCATGCCGCACCGCTTTGTTGGGATCAACCAGGCGGGCCAGGTGTGCCTGCTGCAAACGCAGGGCAACCCGGACGGTCATGTGATCCTGCGCGGCGGTAAAGCGCCAAACTACAGCCCGGCGGACGTGGCGCAGTGTGAAAAAGAGATGGAACAGGCGGGACTGCGTCCGGCACTGATGGTAGATTGCAGTCATGGTAATTCGAATAAAGATTACCGTCGCCAGCCAGCGGTTGCGGAATCCGTGGTCGCACAGATCAAAGACGGAAACCGTTCGATTATCGGCCTGATGATTGAGAGCAACATTCATGAAGGTAATCAGTCATCAGAACAGCCGCGCAGCGCGATGAAGCACGGCGTCTCCGTGACGGATGCCTGCATCAGCTGGGAAACCACCGATGCGCTGCTGCGTGAGATCCATAAAGATTTAAGCGGCCAGCTGGCGACGCGTCTGGCTTAAGAGGGTAGTTATGGTTGCTGAATTGACCGCACTGCGCGATCAAATTGATGAAGTGGATAAGGCGCTGCTGGACCTGCTGGCGCGCCGCATGGCGCTTGTTGCCGAAGTCGGTGAGGTGAAAAGCAAATACGGCCTGCCGATTTACGTCCCGGAGCGCGAAGCCTCAATGCTGGCCTCCCGTCGTAAAGAGGCGCAGGCGCTGGGCGTTTCGCCGGATTTGATTGAAGATGTACTGCGTCGCGTGATGCGGGAATCCTATTCCAGCGAAAACGACAAGGGCTTTAAAACCCTCTGTCCGTCCCTGCGTCCGGTGGTGATTGTTGGCGGAGCAGGGCAGATGGGGCGTCTGTTCGAGAAAATGCTGACGCTTTCTGGCTATCAGGTGCGCATTCTGGAAAAAGAGGACTGGGCACAAGCACCAGAACTGATGAAAGATGCCGGAATGGTTATCGTCAGCGTGCCGATCCACGTGACGGAGCAGATCATCGGGAAGCTTCCTCCTTTACCAAAAGACTGCATTCTGGTGGATCTGGCTTCCGTTAAAAACGGTCCTCTGCAGGCGATGCTGGCTGCGCATACGGGCCCGGTGCTCGGGCTGCACCCGATGTTTGGCCCGGACAGTGGCAGCCTGGCGAAGCAGGTGGTGGTTTACTGCGACGGCCGTCAGCCTGAAGCCTATCAATGGTTCCTGGAACAGATTCAGGTCTGGGGCGCGAGGCTGCACCGCATCAGCGCGGTTGAGCACGATCAGAACATGGCGTTCATTCAGGCGCTGCGCCACTTTGCGACCTTTGCCTACGGCCTGCATCTGGCGGAAGAGAACGTGCAGCTTGAACAGCTGCTGGCGCTCTCTTCACCGATCTATCGTCTTGAGCTGGCGATGGTCGGGCGTCTGTTTGCGCAGGATCCCCAGCTTTACGCCGACATCATCATGTCGTCTGAAAATAACCTGGCGCTGATCAAGCGCTACTATCAGCGCTTTGGCGAAGCCATTACGCTGCTGGAGCACGGAGACAAGCAGGCGTTTATCGACAGCTTCCGCAAAGTGGAGCACTGGTTCGGCGATTACGCCACGCGTTTCCAGAGTGAAAGCCGCACGCTGTTGCGCCAGGCAAATGACAGTCGCCAGTAATCCAATGATGTATATACTGAAAGCCAGCAATGCTGGCTTTTTTCATTTTGGGGAACTGTCATGGCTGAACCGCAGCTGCTGTTGAACTACACCGGGCATCTGCCCGAATGCCCGACGTGGAGCGCAGAAGAAAATGCGCTTTACTGGGCTGATATTCTGGAAGGGGAGATCCACCGCTATCACCTGCCGACGGCGGAACATACCGTGCTTTCCTTCCATGAAGAGGTGGGCTGCTTTGCCCTGCGTGAGCGAGGCGGTTTTATCGTCGCTATGCGCAACGGCATCTGGCTTGCCGATAAGCATGGGCTCCTGCAGCGCAAGGTGTGCGATAACCCCTCAAACCCGCAGCTCGCACGTTTTAATGATGGGGGTACCGACCATAAGGGCCGGTTCTATGCGGGCACGTTCTGGGGGCCGGGAGATTACAACGGTGCCCTGCTGATGCGCATCGACAACGACCTGACGCCGAAAGTGATCCAGTGCGATATTCACGGGCACAATGGCTTAGCGTTTACCCCGGATAAACAGTGGATGTTTACCTCAGACACGCCAAACGGCGTAATTTACCGCACGCCGCTTAACGAGCAGGGCGAACCCGGCAGGCGTGAGGTATTTCGTCAGTTTAACGCGGGAGAAGGGATACCGGACGGTGCGGCGATGGATGTGGAAGGCTGCTACTGGAGCGCGCTGTTTGACGGCTGGCGTATCGCGCGTTTTTCTCCACAAGGGGAGCAACTGGAAGAATACCGCATGCCGGTGCGTTGCCCGACGATGGTCTGCTTTGGCGGCGATGATATGAAAACGCTTTTCATTACCACCACGCGGGAAAATATGGATGCGGAGGAGGTGGCGAAGTATCCGCTTTCCGGAGCCGTCTTCACCCTGCCGGTTAATGTGGCAGGGATGAAGAAAAGCCGTTTTATCGAATGCTAGCTTGGATCGACCGGGACGACGTTTTCGCTCGGATAGCAGCCCAGCACTTTCATTGAACGGGTAATTTCACCCAGTTCGCGCAGGGCTTTCTGCATGGATGCAGATTCCAGGTTGGCCTGGATATCGAGGTAAAACATCTCTTCCCATGGATTACCGTGGATTGGGCGTGATTCCAGCCTGGTCATGATCAAATTGTGGTTGCGCAGCACCAGCAGGGCTTCTACCAGCGCGCCCGCCTGCTGGCCGGTCGCCATCAGCAGCGTGGTTTTCGCCGGCACCTGGTCTGACACGTTGATTGCCTTGCGGGCCAGCACCACGAAGCGGGTGATGTTTTGCGTCTGGTTAGCAAGATTGCGTTCCAGAACCTGTAAGCCATACAGTGCGCCGCCCGCTTCGCTGCCGAGCGCAGCAACGGTTGGGGAGTTGGCCTGCGCTACTTTTTCCATTGCCGCCGAGGTGCTTTCGGTGTACTCAATTTTCCAGTTCGGATAGCGGTTCAGGAACTGGCTACACTGCTGGAAAGGCTGCGGATGGCTGTAGACCGTTTCGATCGTGTTCAGGTCCGTTGAACCGGAGACCAGCACGCAGTGATCGATAGGGATCGTCAGCTCGCCGACCAGCGACAGGCTGGTATGCTGCAGCAGATCGTAGACGTCGTTGATGGCACCGGAACTGGTGTTTTCAATCGGCACCACGGCGTAATCCGCCTGGCCGGTCTCAACCTGGTTAAAAATATCGGCGAATTTTGCGCAGCCGCTCTCAATAAACTCTTCAAAATGACGTGCGGCATACTGGCGTGCGGCCAGATGAGAGTAGGAGCCTTTAGGCCCGAGGAAGGCGATGCGCGCCGAGTGCGGGTTGGTTTTATTGAGATGCTGCTGGAGTAGCGCTTGCTGGGTCAGAACGGAATCTTCGATGATGAGCTGGAACAGCCGGGTGATGTAGTGGGCATCGAGGTGATGCGCTTTACCGAGCTGGATGAGACGCTCCAGCAGATCGCGCTCGCGGTCGATATCACGCACCGGGCGATGGGAGTCCAGCTTGGCTTTGCCCACTTCAACGGCGAGGGCGCGACGTTCGGCCAGCAGCGCCAGTAATTTTTCATCCAGCGCGCTGATTTTTACTCGCAGATCCAGTAACGGGTTTTCCGGTGTCATAGTGTTGCCTGTCTCATTTTATCGTTATCAATAAAAAAGGCCCCCCGGTGTGGGAGGCCTTGTTGTTCGTCTTCGCATTCTTTATCACACGACGAAACGCCTCCCGTTCAGGGGAAGGTAAAAAAGAATGCGAAGAAGAACGGCGTAAGTTTCATAAAGTCATCCTGTGATTGATACCGTTAAAGTACCCGTACTGTTTTCACCCTGTCAATAAAAAACGCGCCCGAAGGCGCGTTGGCGGTACACTCAATTTAAAGGATTACTCTTCTTCAACTTCTTCCGCGAAGCTGGCGTCTTTCACCGACGTTGCGGCGCGACGGGCTTCACCTTTGTGTTGCACTTTATTGAGCTGCCGTTCCAGCTTGTTGATCAAATCGTTAATAGCGGTGTACATATCCTCATGTTTTGCGCTGGCGACCAGATGGCCGTTTGGAGTATTGATAGTTGCGTCAGCGATGAAACCCTGGGGCTCCTTGGACAGGATGATATGTGGATTAATCAAATGTGTTTGCCATTTATCCAGTTTGGCGAGACGGTCTGCGACGTGCTGGCGAATTGCCGGAGTAATTTCCATTTGTTTACTGGTAATGTTCATTGTCATAAATTTTACCTCTTGTCTTTCCGTCTTGGTGATTCCAGCATACCCGACCTAATGTCAAAATGTGTGATTTAGATCACGTTATTTTGTCGGTTTTTGTCAGGGAATCTTTTTTGTGAGGCAGGGCAGGAAGAGATGAGATTTACCTTGTGGAAGGTACGAATTACGGTCATAGTTGACGGGATGTGTTGAGGCTAAAGCGCTTCAGCGGATGTCTGAATTGAATAAAAAAACGGCAGCCTTCGGGCTGCCGTTTTGCATTGAAACGCTATCACGTGTTGCTGCTGTTCGCGGCGATTATTTTCGCCACTTTTTCAGCCTGAGCGGTCATCTGCATCTGACGGTAAGCATTTTCCATCAGCTTCAGGCCGTCACGCGTTGCCTGAGTATCCGGGTAATCACGCAGCATACCTTCTACGCGGTTAACCACGGCAACCCATGCGCCACGGCGGGTATAGTATTCCGCAACGGAGTACTCATATTTCGCCAGACGATCTTTCAGGAACACCAGACGTTTGGTTGCGTCGGTCACGTACTGGCTGTTTGGATAGCCGCGCACCAGTTTAGAGAAGTCATTGAAGGCGTCACGCGCATGCTGCGGGTCACGGTCGGAGCGATCTACGCCGAAGAAGCCCTGCAGGGCGCTGTCGTCCAGCGCCATGTTGGTCAGGCCGCGCATGTACATGACGTAGTCGATGTTAGGATGAGTCGGGTTCAGACGCATGAAACGATCGATAGTTGCCTGAGCCAGCGGCAGATCGGCATTTTTGTAGTAGGCGTAGATAAGATCTAACTGTACCTGCTGCGAATACGGACCAAATGGATAGCGATTATCCAACGCTTCCAGTTGCGTTATCGCCTGTTTCCAGTTACCGTCCTGCAACTTTTGTTGTGCAGTCGCATAGATTTCATTCGGCGGATTGTCAGGGACCTGTTCATTCGAACCGGAGCAGCCCACCAAAGCCAGGCTCAACGTGGCCGCTGCCACCAGATATTTCATGCGCGTCATGACGTTTTGACTTTCCTCAAATGTTTGTCCGGGAGAAACTCTGTTCCTGCTCCCGATTAAGACCAGCTACAATAGCACACTATATTAAACGGCAAAGCCGTAAAACCCAACGTTAAACAAAGAAGCAGTTTATGGCACAACGAGTAGAACTCACCGCAACAGTCTCCGAAAATCAGCTCGGTCAACGCTTAGATCAGGCTTTGGCCGAATTGTTCCCTGATTATTCGCGTTCACGCATAAAAGAATGGATCCTTGACCAGCGCGTGCTGGTAAACGGCAAGATCTGGGACAAACCAAAAGAGAAAGTGTTTGGTGGGGAAGCTGTTGCCATCAATGCTGAAATCGAAGAGGAAATCCGCTTCGAGCCGCAGGATATCCCATTGGACATCGTCTATGAAGATGATGACATTCTGGTGATCAACAAGCCGCGCGACCTGGTTGTTCATCCGGGCGCAGGGAATCCAGACGGTACGGTACTTAACGCACTTCTTCATTATTATCCGCCGATTGCGGATGTCCCACGTGCAGGCATCGTTCACCGTCTGGATAAAGACACCACCGGTCTGATGGTGGTGGCGAAGACCGTTCCCGCTCAGACCCGTCTGGTGGAGTCGCTGCAGCTGCGTGAGATTACTCGCGAATATGAAGCGGTGGCGATTGGACACATGACCGCTGGCGGCACGGTAGAAGAGCCGATCAGCCGTCACCCGACGAAACGTACCCATATGTCGGTGCATCCGATGGGTAAACCGGCGGTGACGCACTATCGCATTATGGAGCACTTCCGTATTCATACCCGCCTGCGCCTGCGCCTGGAAACCGGTCGTACTCACCAGATCCGCGTACACATGGCGCACATTACCCATCCGCTGGTGGGGGATCAGGTGTACGGTGGTCGTCCGCGTCCGCCAAAAGGCGCGTCGGATGAGTTCATCAGCGTACTGCGTAAATTCGATCGTCAGGCGCTGCACGCGACCATGCTGCGTCTTTATCACCCGATCAGTGGTATCCAGATGGAATGGCATGCGCCTATCCCGCAGGATATGGTGGAACTCATTGATGCCATGCGTGCCGATTTCGAAGAACATAAGGATCAAGTGGACTGGTTATGACCAAACTGATTGTCCCGGAGTGGCCGCTGCCTGCAGGCGTGGCCGCCTGTAGTTCGACCCGTATTGGCGGTGTGAGCCAGGGCGCGTGGGAGTCTTTAAACCTCGGCGCACACTGCGGCGACAGCCTGGAACACGTTGAAGAGAACCGCACGCGTCTGTTTGCTGCGGGAAATCTGCCGTCAAAGCCGGTTTGGCTGGAGCAGGTTCACGGCAAAGCGGTACTGAAGCTGACGGGAGAACCTTACGCTTCCAAACGCGCCGATGCTTCTTACAGTAATACGCCGGGCACGGTTTGTGCCGTAATGACCGCCGATTGTCTGCCGGTTCTGTTTTGTAACCGTGCCGGTACGGAGGTAGCAGCAGCGCACGCGGGCTGGCGTGGCTTATGCGAGGGCGTGCTGGAAGAGACCGTCGCCTGCTTCAATGATGATCCCGCCAATATCATGGCCTGGCTAGGTCCGGCGATTGGCCCTCGTGCTTTTGAAGTGGGGCCGGAGGTTCGCGAAGCATTCATGGAAAAAGATCCGCAAGCCATTGAGGCCTTCCTGCCTGCCGGGGAAAAATATCTGGCGGATATTTACCAGCTTGCCCGCCAGCGTCTGAATAATATTGGCGTAACGCAGATCTTCGGCGGCGATCGCTGTACGTTCACCGAAAAGGGTGATTTTTTCTCCTATCGCCGCGACAAGACGACGGGTCGTATGGCAAGTTTCATTTGGCTGATATAACCTAAAGAATCAAGACGATCCGGCACGTGCCGTTTTCTTTTCACATAATTCAGGTCATTAACCTTGAATAATTGAGGGATGACCTCATTTAATCTCCAGTAGCAAATTTGACCTGTTATGGGAGGAGTTATGCGTCTGGATCGTCTTACTAATAAATTCCAGCTTGCTCTCGCCGATGCCCAGTCCCTTGCACTGGGGCACGACAACCAATTCATCGAACCTCTTCATTTAATGAGCGCCTTGCTGAATCAGGAAGGGGGATCGGTACGTCCTTTATTAACGTCTGCTGGCATTAATGCTGGCCAGTTACGCACCGCTATCGATCAGGCGCTGAGCCGTTTACCGCAGGTAGAAGGTACCGGCGGCGACGTTCAACCGTCGCAGGATCTGGTGCGCGTGCTGAACCTTTGCGACAAGCTGGCGCAAAAACGTGGGGACAACTTTATTTCGTCGGAGCTGTTTGTTCTGGCAGCGCTTGAATCACGCGGTACCTTGACCGACCTGCTGAAATCTGCCGGTGCGACCACCGCCAATGTGACTCAGGCGATTGAGAAAATGCGCGGAGGTGAAAGCGTGAACGATCAGGGAGCCGAAGACCAACGTCAGGCTTTGAAGAAATTTACGGTCGATCTGACCGAACGTGCCGAGCAGGGCAAACTTGACCCGGTTATCGGCCGTGACGAAGAGATCCGCCGTACGATTCAGGTACTGCAGCGTCGTACCAAAAACAACCCGGTACTGATTGGTGAGCCGGGGGTCGGTAAAACCGCCATCGTTGAAGGGCTTGCGCAGCGTATCGTAAACGGTGAAGTGCCGGAAGGGTTGAAAGGCCGCCGCGTACTGGCGCTGGATATGGGCGCGCTGGTGGCCGGTGCGAAATACCGCGGTGAGTTTGAAGAGCGTTTGAAAGGCGTGCTTAACGACCTGGCGAAACAGGAAGGCAACGTCATTCTGTTTATCGACGAACTGCACACCATGGTGGGGGCTGGTAAGGCCGACGGCGCGATGGATGCCGGGAACATGCTGAAACCTGCGCTGGCGCGTGGTGAACTTCACTGTGTCGGTGCCACTACACTTGATGAGTATCGTCAGTACATTGAGAAAGATGCCGCTCTGGAACGTCGCTTCCAGAAAGTGTTTGTTGCTGAGCCAAGCGTTGAAGATACCATCGCGATCCTGCGTGGTCTGAAAGAGCGTTATGAACTGCACCACCATGTGCAGATTACTGACCCGGCCATCGTTGCGGCGGCGACGCTTTCGCATCGGTATATCGCCGATCGTCAGTTGCCTGATAAAGCAATCGATCTGATCGATGAAGCGGCATCGAGCATTCGTATGCAGATTGACTCGAAGCCGGAAGAACTGGACCGACTCGACCGCCGCATCATTCAGCTCAAGCTGGAACAGCAGGCGCTGAAAAAAGAGTCTGATGAAGCCAGTAAGAAACGCCTGGATATGCTCAATGAAGAGCTGGACGATAAAGAGCGCCAGTATTCTGAGCTGGAAGAAGAGTGGAAAGCCGAGAAAGCCTCCCTCTCTGGCACGCAGACCATTAAAGCGGAACTCGAACAGGCCAAAATTGCCATTGAGCAGGCTCGCCGTGTGGGTGACCTGGCACGTATGTCTGAACTGCAGTACGGCAAAATCCCTGAGCTGGAGAAACAGCTTGAGATCGCCACGCAGTCTGAAGGCAAAACCATGCGTCTGTTACGTAATAAAGTGACGGATGCCGAAATTGCCGAAGTGCTCGCTCGCTGGACCGGTATTCCGGTGGCGCGCATGATGGAAAGCGAACGCGATAAGCTGCTGCGTATGGAGCAGGATCTGCATCAGCGGGTGATTGGTCAGGACGAGGCGGTTGAAGCGGTCTCCAACGCTATTCGCCGTAGCCGTGCTGGGCTTTCCGATCCAAATCGCCCGATCGGTTCGTTCCTGTTCCTGGGGCCGACCGGTGTCGGTAAAACCGAACTGTGTAAAGCGCTGGCAAACTTTATGTTCGACAGCGACGATGCGATGGTGCGTATCGACATGTCCGAGTTCATGGAGAAACACTCCGTCTCGCGTCTGGTCGGTGCGCCTCCGGGATATGTTGGTTATGAAGAGGGCGGCTACCTGACCGAAGCGGTGCGCCGGCGTCCTTATTCCGTCATCCTGCTGGATGAGGTGGAAAAAGCGCATCCGGATGTGTTCAACATCCTGCTTCAGGTGCTGGATGATGGTCGTCTGACAGACGGGCAGGGGAGAACGGTCGATTTCCGTAATACGGTCGTCATCATGACCTCGAACCTGGGTTCCGATTTGATTCAGGAACGTTTCGGTGAACTTGACTACAGCCATATGAAGGATCTGGTGCTCGGTGTGGTGAGCCATAACTTCCGTCCGGAGTTCATTAACCGTATTGACGAAGTGGTGGTATTCCATCCTCTGGGTGAGAAACACATTGCGTCGATTGCGCAGATCCAGCTGCAGCGTCTGTACAAACGTCTGGAAGAGCGTGGATATGAAATTCACATCTCCGATGATGCGCTGAAGCTGCTGAGCGAGAATGGTTACGATCCGGTTTATGGTGCGCGTCCACTGAAACGTGCTATTCAGCAGCAGATCGAAAACCCGCTGGCGCAGCAGATCCTCTCCGGAGAACTGATTCCGGGCAAAGTTATCCGTCTGGAAGCCAACGACGATCGTATTGTGGCAGTGCAGTAAGTCACAAAACGCAAAAACGAGCCGCTTGCGGCTCGTTTTTGTTTAAAAACCAGGCGAAAATTGAGGTCTGGGATGCGTTTTGCCTGGAAAGTGAGCAGTTGGTAAATAATTTTCACTTTATCCTTGCAGCTTCGGAATTACTCCCTATAATGCGCCTCCACTGACACGGAACAACGGCACACACGCCGCCGGGTCAGCAGAGAACAGCGAAAATAAACGCTTGACTCTGAAGCGGGAAAGCGTAATATGCACACCCCGCGCCGCAGCGAAAACGAAGCGGCACTGCTCTTTAACAATTTATCAGACAATCTGTGTGGGCACTCAAAGTGACATGGATTCTTAACGTCCTCGGAC